>JAZRLR010000008.1:0-84564 GCA_045646965.1 Bacteroidaceae bacterium | reverse complement strand
GAATGGGAATAAAAGAAAAAAGAGCCGCAAGGCTCTTTTTTCTTTTATTCCCATAGAAGCAATTACAAAGCAATAGTCACGCGCTGTGTAGACGAAGGTTACACCGCGTGGGTTGCGGTCGCGAAGCGATTGTAATTGATTCAATGGGATGGCCCCGAAGGGGACAACTATTTTACTACAAGAGTTGCCTAAATAGAACATAGGAACAATAGTCGCACGTAGCACTGACGAAGATAGTGCCACGCGGGGTGCGATTGCCGCAGGCAACAAAAGGTTGGTCAATGGGAGTAGCCCGCAGGGCAAACATTCATAATCAACAACTTACAACCGCTTCAACATTTCATTATGTTGGAGCGGTTGCTCTTTACATATACCCTCCAGACCTCTCTGGAGGGATTTTTAACATAATAGCTAATAAATGTAAATTGACACCAGTTTTTGACACCAGTAGCATATATCGTTTACAGACTCAATTCAGGTAGAGATAGTTATATTGCCAACGGTGGAAAGTTAGGGCGCAGAAAAGGGTCCTGTAAGTCCACAGAACTCAAGAAAGAGGAATACAAAGAGGTTATATCACTGCTCAAGCGTGGTTACTCTGTACGCAACACAGCAAAGTTATCCAATATTAGTGTTTGTACAGTGCAAAGAGTAAAAAGAGAGTTTTGTATTTAATTTGAATTTAGTTTGTAAGTTATTGCTCCTGCATAGCAGGTAGCAATAACTTTGTTTTATTAGTATCACTTGATTTTAATTATACGAATATGTATTTTTGCGCTATTAAAAATAAGATAGATGGGCGAATTAAAATACAAATACGCTTTTGATGAAATAGGAAATATTGTTTCAATAGAAGACTTTACAAAAGAATCAAGCAAACTGCATACATTCAAGTGCATTGTATGTGGTGGCGAGTTACGCCCAAGAGCCATCGGTAGTAAACATAGAAGAGCACATTTTTATCACAAGGAAGTTGTTTCGTGTAATGGAGAAACTTACTTACATAAACTTGGAAAATTGTATATAAAACAACATTTTGACAATTCTGATAAATTTTGTATTTCTTACGAAGTTTCTAAAACTTGTAAAGAACATAATTGCAATCTCAGAAACTATAATTGCCATAAAGAACACGAAATTAATCAAGTTGATTTAAAAGAGTTCTACGATACTTGCACGATAGAAGCACCAATTAAAGGATTTGTTGCAGATTTGTTACTTACAAATTCCAAAAATCCCAATATTCAACCTACTCTAATTGAGATATGCGTCACTCATCCTTGTGAAGATGAAAAAAAGGAATCTGAATTAAAAATTATAGAAATATCCATAAAAACAGAGAAAGATATTGAAAACCTATTTTCAGATGGATTTTTATCTGAAAACCTAAATAAAAGGATTGGAAATAAAATTGAATTCATTTCTTTTAAACGCAAAATAGAAGAAAAATTAGTTTCTCCTATATCAAGATTTATATATTACCCCGCATTATCGCCTACCCCTTTTAAGAATAATATACAATGCAGTATAGCCAATAGCAAAATATTTAAAGAATCCATAGTTGAGCTAAATGTTGTTAGTGCAAATTTCTTTTTTTCAGACAACCAAGACTATATTGCATACGATTGGTTGGTTAAACATCTTAAATTCAGACGATGCGACCAATGCAAATATAATAATTCAATAAATTGGGGTAAACTCGGATATTGTAGATTAAGCAAAAAATATGGTAAGCCTGCATTTCCCAAAATAAATTATGCAGAAATATGTAATTGTTATAGAAAAGCTAAATATTCGCTTCTATATTCTGAAAATAGCGATTACAGAATATTAGAAGTAACAAACGAACAAACTAATACAAAAGAAACGTATAATATTATTATAGCTGTCAGTAATGGTTTCAAAGACTATACTTTATTTGAGAACAAATGCAATCATTTTCTTGCAAGAAAAATTAAAACACATAATATCAATCTCCTTTTTAGAACAGCAGATAGAAAAAGTAGCATTATTAATTGGTATTCGTACAGACACAATCTAATTACTATACCATTTGATACAGAATGGGAAAAATATGGTGAAAATGCGGGAAATATATCTAATGTAAAAATGATAAATTGTGCAGATGCAGTTATTGCATTTTGGGATGGAAAAAGTAAATTTACTAAAAATCTAATAGATATGGCAAAAGCAAAAGGGCTACCAACAGTTGTTGTAAAATTCTAATACAACAATTAAAATTCACTAATATATATGACATCAATTGCAAAATAATCTCAACGAAATTTGCATTATTACATTCGCCCAAACTATATTTGTGATATAATAAGTTAAAAAACACAAACTACATATATGAAAAAGGAACGTTTACTATTTTTCGCAATTGTTTTTATGCTTATTTCTTGCAATGGAACACCGCATAATCCAACAAACGAAGAACGAGCAGAGAATTTGATTTCTGATTGCATCAAAGATTATCTTACTTATCCCGAAAGTTATGAAACCATCTCTACCCGCATTGATAGTAGCCGTATCAATGTATCAAAATTAGAAGAAATCATAAAACTTTCAGAAGAATGCAATGATTTATATGATAAAATCAGAACTCTAGAACGAAGAATTGAGTCTGCTCAATCAACAATGGAAATTTATAATCCTAAAAATAGAACGTATAATTCAGAACATTCAAGAGGTAACTATAATCGTGCAAAGGCTGAAAAAGAAGAATACGAATTAGAATTTAAGCAATTGAATCCCAAACTTGAGGAAAAAGTGTTGGCATTAAGAAACACAACAAATGACCTATATTACAAAGATTTTAACGGTTGGGCAGTTACCCATCGTTTCCGTTGCAAAGATGACGATGGAAGACAAATGCCACCTCAAGAAATGCAATTCTTTTGCGATGTAAATTTTGAAAGATGTCAAGGTTGGACAATAGAACAAATAGAATTCTTTTTCAAGATTATTGAATGTATTAATGAATATAAAATAGATAAAGCATTATTGAAGAACCTACAAGAAATTCAATTTAGATATAAATTAAAAACCACATTCGCATTTTGACACCAGTACTTGACACCAGTTGCCGTTCCAAAAGGCAAAGATTTGTGTTAAAGTATTGACAATAAGAACCGACAACCGCCTCAAATATTGAGGCGGTTGCTTTATTATTTCACCGCGAGTGCAGGATATATTTTATATGCATACCCTACTTTTTAACACCCGCAGCACTAATAGACATCGCCACATAAAAAAGATGGATTCTTCGCCTCCTTTTTGAAAAAAAACAATTAAATGATATATTTGTAAAAATATTAAAATCCACATAAATGAAAAGAATTTTCACAATTACGTTGCTGGTTGTTGCATTGTTTTCGTCCTGTTCCAAAGAAGAAAACGACATAATACCCACAGACGGCCTATATACAAGCACCACCGAGCCAAGCCTGCTTATCAGCCTGGTGCTGGAAAACGGTAAGTGTACCAAATTTGACATATATACAAACAGAGAAAGATTCAAGTATACCCCCGATAATATTACTACAAAAGGCAAATATCCTAAATACAACTATCACATCGACGGTTTAACGATAAAGACAAAATTTAACGACACAGATTGTTTTACAGGAACATTAAAAGGCGTTTTGGAATATGCCTTCATTGACGGAAACACCCACGCTAACGGGAAAATTGTATTTAACGGGGAAAACCCGATGACCTTTATTTTAACAACCGAGAAAACACAGAACCCACAAATACCATAAATTATTAGGTAAATTCAAAAACGTAGAGAAGAAGAAATAACAGCCCAGGCTTATCTCGCAGCTCCATTTTCTCGATTTATAGAGGATTTTATCCCTTTTTGTGCTAATTTTGCAGCCGATAAAAGAGGAATCAATGAAATACATCATACAATTTGAAATAATACTTGCGATTTCACTCGCGGGGGAGTTGCTCAACAGGCTGATTCCGCTACCTGTGCCCGCAAGTATATATGGAATGGTAATTCTATTTACGGCGCTGTGCACAGGGCTGATAAAGCTATCGGCGGTGCGCGAGACGGGCAAGTGCCTCATAGGCCTGCTGCCGCTTATGTTTGTGCCGCCCACCGTGGGGCTTATGGAGAATTGGGGCGTGATGAAAGAGTTTCTCACCGCAATAATTGTGATATCGCTCGTGAGCACCGTGGCGGTGATTGCCGTGTCGGGACACGTCACACAGTTTATAATTAACCGCAAGGGAAAGGAGGGAGAGCGATGAAAGAGATTCTCAACAGCTCGCTCTTTCTGGGAGCTGCAATTACCATAGGTGCATACGCAGTGGGGCTTCTCGTGAAAAAGAGATGCTCGTTTTTTCTCTTCAACCCGCTTATAATTGCCATAAGCGGCACCATTGCAACCCTGCTGCTGCTCGACATCGATTACACAACCTACAACGAGGGAGCCAAGCACATAAGTTTCCTGCTCACACCCGCCACCGTAGCGCTTGCGATACCCTTGTATGAGCAGGTGCAACTACTCAAGAAGAACTTCACCGCCATAATGGTGGGCATAGCGTCGGGCGTGCTCTCGAGCTTCATTTCAATCTTTGCCCTTGCACTGCTCTTTGCCCTCAACCACACGCAATATGTGACGCTGTTGCCCAAATCTATAACCACAGCCATAGGCATAGGCCTGTCGCAGGAACTTGGCGGATATGTGGCAATCACCGTGTCGGCAATCATAATAACGGGGCTCACAGGAAACATCGCCGGGGAGTATCTGTGCCGTGTTCTGCGCATCAAACACCCCATTGCAAAAGGCATCTCCATAGGCACAGCCACACACGTTATGGGCACGGCAAAGGCAATGGAGATGGGTGAGATAGAGGGAGCTATGAGCAGTCTTTCTGTGGCCGTGGCAGGATGTATGACCGTGGCCGCAGCCATCTTCTTCGAGGGGCTGCTGTAAAAACAATTATCGGCAAATAGTTGCACAATTGAATAAAAGTTCATAATTTAGCACAAATTAACGAATACCAATATGATAATAGCAGTAGATTTTGACGGCACTATAGTGGAACACCGCTACCCCGAGATAGGAAGAGAGATTCCTTTTGCAACGGCTACTTTGAAGATGCTCATTGAGCAGCGTCATCGTCTGCTGTTGTGGACTGTGCGCCGAGGCGACCTCTTGCAGGAGGCCGTAGATTGGTGCAAGGAACGCGGCGTGGAGTTTTATGCCGTAAACAAGAACTACCCCGAAGAGGAGGTGGACAACGGCGGTGGCTACTGCAAACTGGATGCCGAGCTTTTCATCGACGACAGAAACCTAGGCGGCCTCCCCGACTGGGGTAAGATTTACCAGATGATTACAGAAAACAAGAACTGGGACGACATATACAAAGGCTGTGCCGAGGAGACTCGCGTGCCGCAGCAACAAAAGAAAAAATGGTATCAATTTTAATACTTCCGCAATGGTGTGCTTTGAAAAGCACACCATTTTTTTTGTAGCCCACAGGTGCGAGGCGGCTTCAGCCCGCAGTTTTAATTACAATGCCACACAAGCACCTGTGCCACCGTGTACAACCGAAAACAAGGAGAAAAGAGCATCGCAAACACTTGTAAAAGCATTGAAAAGGAGCATTTTGCCACGGCAAGCAGCCAAATGACAAAAAAAAATAAAAAAAATTACACAAACTATTGTTTTGTACTTTTTTATTTATACATTTGCCGTCGAGCTACCGAAAAGGAGCTTTTTTACTAAAAGAATATGAATAAATACTATCTGCATACAACAACACGAGGTACAGCCACGGGTATAACATCCGGGGGTTGTGGTTGCTGTACATCTACAGGTACTACCCTTTGGGGGTAGGGATAGTATTTGAGTTTCTGCGTGAAACGTTTTTTCAGCACATTTTTTTTATTTTCAACTTAACAAGCAACCACAAAGGTTATTGTTCCGTTATATCATTTTATTATTAAAATGAGAGGCTCTGCGTTATGCAAAGGTTAAAAAGTTCTTTACATAAGACAGATGAATAACCTACAAAATTTTGAATATATTTTATGAAACACGTTATAATATTGGGAGACGGAATGGCCGATTGGGCCTCAAAGGAGTTGGGAGGAAAGACACTTATGCAGGCAGCGCACACACCCTATATGGACAAACTTGCACAGATGGGACGCTGCGGACGCCTTGTCACAGTGGCCGAAGGATTTCATCCCGGCAGCGAAGTCGCCAATATGTCGGTCCTGGGATACAACCTTCCCAAGGTGTACGAGGGACGCGGCCCTCTCGAAGCTGCCAGCATAGGCGTGGAGCTTGCTCCCGGCGAAATGGCAATGCGCTGTAACATAGTGTGCATAGAGGGCGACATACTCAAGAACCACTCATCGGGACACATCACAACCGAAGAGGCCGACGTACTTGTGAAATACCTTCAGGAGAAGCTGGGCGACGAGCGCGTACGTTTCCACACAGGCGTGCAGTATCGCCACCTGCTTGTAATAAAAGGAGGCGACAAGAGAATAAGTTGCACACCTCCCCACGACATCCCCGGCAAGGAGTTCCGCCCCTACCTTGTAAAAGCCGACGTACCCGAAGCCGAGGAGACAGCGCAGCTCATTAACGAGCTCATAGCAAAGTCACAGAAACTGCTCAAGGAGCACCCCCTTAACAAAAAACGTGCAAGCGAAGGTAAAGACTGCGCCAACAGTATATGGCCCTGGGGAGGCGGTTACCGCCCGCAGATGGAGCTGTTAAGCGACAAGTTCCCCCAGGTAAAGAGCGGTTCTGTAATCTCGGCAGTGGACCTCATCAGAGGTATCGGTCGTTACGCAGGTCTCAACGTGCTCGAGGTAGAGGGAGCCACAGGTCTCTACGACACCAACTACGAGAACAAGGTAAAGGCCGTGCTCGATGCACTCAAGAAAGAGGACTTCGTCTATCTGCACATAGAGGCAAGCGACGAGGCGGGCCACGAGGGTGACATACCTTTGAAGATAAAGACCATTGAGAACCTCGACAGCCGCGCCGTAGGCCCCATTTACGAGGCAGTGAAAGAGTGGGACGAGCCCGTTGCGATAGCCGTGCTGCCCGACCACCCCACACCCTGCGAGTTCCGCACCCACACAGCCGAGCCCGTTCCTTTCCTCATCTGGCACCCCGGCATCGAGCCCGACAGCGTGCAGACCTTTGACGAGGTGGCCGCACACGACGGCAGCTACGGCCTTCTCAAGGAAGACGAGTTCATAAAGGCTTTTATGCAAGAATAGAGAATAAACATAATATAAGGAAGTGTATAACAAACGATTAAACAATTATGAAATACTACAGCACAAATAAAATTGTGAGCGACGTAAGCCTCGAGGAGGCTGTCATCAAAGGCCTTGCGGCCGACAAGGGACTCTATATGCCCTACAAGATAAACAAATTGCCGCAGGAGTTCTTCGAGAATATCGACAAGATGAGTTTTCAGGAGATGTCATTCCGTGTGGCCGAGGCCTTCTTTGGCGAGGATGTTCCCGCCGACGACCTCAAGGCAATTGTATATGACACACTCTCCTTCGACGCTCCCGTTGTAAACGTAAAAGACAATATATACTCATTGGAGCTGTTCCACGGCCCCACTCTCGCCTTCAAGGATGTGGGCGGCCGTTTTATGGCACGTCTCCTCGGATACTTTGTAAAAAACAGCATCGACAAGCGCGTGAACGTGCTCGTGGCCACATCGGGCGACACAGGTAGCGCAGTAGCCAACGGTTTCCTCGGCGTAGATGGTGTACACGTATATATCCTCTACCCCAAAGGCAAGGTGAGCGACATACAAGAGAAACAGTTCACCACCCTCGGTCGCAATATCACAGCGCTCGAGATAGATGGCTGCTTCGACGACTGTCAAGCACTTGTGAAGCAGGCATTCCTCGACGAGGAACTCAACGAGAAGATGTTCCTCACAAGCGCCAACTCTATAAACCTCGCCCGTTTCCTGCCGCAGTCGTTCTACTACTTCTATGCCTATGCACAGCTCAAGAAGATGGGCAAGGCCGACAACGTAGTTATTTCGGTGCCGAGCGGAAACTTCGGAAACATCACAGCCGGACTCTTCGCCAAAGAGATGGGCCTCCCCATAAAGCATTTCATCGCGGCAAACAACCGCAACGACATTTTCTACAACTACCTGTGTACAGGAAACTTCGTTCCCAAAGCATCGGTGTGCACCATCGCCAACGCAATGGACGTGGGTAACCCCAGTAACTTCGCACGCATACTCGACCTCTACAACCACAACCACGAGGAGATATGCAAGAACATTTCGGGAGCCACATACAACGACGAGCAGATTGCACGCGGCGTGAAAGAGACCTGGCAGGAGAGCAAATACCTGCTCGACCCCCACGGAACCTGCGGATACCTCGCGCTCAAGGAGCAGCTCAAAAGCGACGAGATTGGTGTATTCCTTGAGACAGCGCACCCCGCAAAGTTCAAGGAGACCATCGACAACATCCTCGGCGAGGATATAGAGATACCCATCCCCTTGCAGGAGTTTATGAAAGGCAAGAAAGAGACCGTGGAGATGAGCAAAGAATTCGACGACCTCAAGAACTTCCTTATAAAAGAGTTGTTATACACTTCCAATGTTTTCTATTACTAACAACTCCCGGCAGGATGCTCTATGAGCATCCTGCTTTTTATTTATATACTCGCAAGGAATTGCTCTTGAGCCCCGTCGTGGCAAGTGGGGTGATTTGTGGGGTACTTATTAATTTCATTTTATATTCTTTAAGGTGGTGCTGTTAAACGCACCACTTTTTTTTGCGCCCTCCCTATGCAAGCAAACGATGACAGCAACCCCGTTTCCTTATGCCGTGCAGAAAAATATCCAAAGTTTGCATAAAAGATAGATTTTGCGCAACACAGCCATCTAAACAATAAAAGAATAAAAAAGAAATTAACCCACAAATGATATAAACACCCCCGAAGGCGACTCTCTGTTTCCACCAAGTGGTACCGCCAAATCCCGCCCTACAAAACATTATTTTTCCCCAAAACCCTACAGCTATGTTCCTCACACTAAACAAAAAATTTGCAGAAGTCACCCCGATAAAACTACTCGACAACAGTTGCGCATACCGCGAGGTATATCTCGCCGAGAACGGCTGTTGCACAAAGTTCCAGCTCATAGTATATGATATGAACGAAATACCCGACTGCTATGACAAAGATATAATACCCGAGTTCGACCTGCTCTTTAAACTTGCAAGCGACGCCTTTCCCAAGTTCGTGAGACGAGGGGTTGAGTTCACCGACGACAAGGAGATGGTGTTTTGGGTAATTACCAAATATGCAGGCGACACCACGCTCACCGACTACATAAAGCAGAAGAAAAGACGCAACAAAAAAGAGATGCTAAAACATTTCTACAACCTGCTTGTAGCTGCCAAAGAGATATCGTGGAGACTGAACGGCGGCAGCCACAATAACATCTCCACCGACAATGTCATTGTGGGACAAGACGGGAATGGCCACACAAAGTGGTACCTCACCGCAATGAACTGCGCTGCCGAGAGCAGTCGCGGGCAAGCCAACTTCGACACCACCCTGCCCCAGAAGCACTACCGAGCTCCCGAGACATTGATTGGGCACTACAACGAGAGGAGCGACATCTTCGCGCTGGGCATCCTGCTTGCGTATGTGCTGCAGGGCGAGCACCCGTGGGCAAAATTCGGTGCCGAGGATGCCCACATATCAGCACCCACGCTCATTAAGCAAATGAGAGCGAACGCCCCCACCCTGCGCATCTCCGAGCCACTGAAAAGCATCGTGGCAAAGGCTATTTCCACAAAGATTGCGGGGCGTTACAAGAGTATCGAGGAGTTTGCTGCCGACATAGCCGCATACCTCGGCTACAAAGAGCTCTATGGGTTTGAATACTTTAAAACGGCACGCGACGAGAGAGAGACACCCCTCGAAGAGCAAAGCTGTGAAAAGAAAGCCGAAGAGGAGGACGAGGACGACGATATATTTGAGACAGAACAGCACTCATCGCACCAGCCCAAAAGCAATGTAAGAATTGAGCGTGTCAAGGGCAACGGCTTCAAGGACGTTGCGGGTATGGGAGTGCTCAAAAGCAAGCTCACACGCAACTTCGTGGATATTGTACAGAACCGCGAGCTCGCCCAAAAGTTCAATATCACACCACCCAACGGCATACTGCTCTGGGGGCCTCCGGGCACAGGCAAAACATTTATTTCACGCAAGCTCGCCGAGGAGAGCGGAATGCTCTTCAGCCTCATCAAGCCGAGCGACCTTGGAAACATTTACATCCACGGCTCACAAAGTATGATTGCCGACCTCTTCACACGCTGTGAGAAACTCGCGGAAAAAAACAAATGCGGCGTGCTTTTGGTCTTTGACGAGTTTGACAGCCTTGTACCCAAGCGCACGGGCAACTGCGACGAAAATCGCGCCGAAGAGGTGGCCGAGTTTCTCACACGTCTCAACGACTGCGCCGAGAAAAATATCTTTGTCGTAGCCACGACAAACCGCATCGACGCCATAGACAGCGCCATCACCCGCAAGGGGCGTATGGACGAAGTTATTTATGTGGGACTGCCCGACGAAGAGGCACGCCGTGAGCTCTTCGAGATAGAGCTTCGCAAACGCCCTCACGAGGAGATAGACACCCGTCGCATTGTGGAACTCACAAACGGATACTCGTCGAGCGACATCAGCTTCATTGTAAAGGAGTGCGCGCGCTGCTCGTTCGACGAGAGTGTAAAGGCAAAGCATCTCATAAAGATAAGCCAGGCAATGCTCGAAAAAATCATTGCAGCCACACGCCCCTCTGTATCGGCCGACGAGCTCAAAGAGTTTGAGCACAAGAAAGAGTCGCTCGACAAGGCGGGCAAAAAGGAGCGCCCACGAGTAGGTTTTTAAAAATTGAGATTACAATTGTATTACAAATTAAATATAAAGACTATGAAACCGGAAAAGATTATCATAAAGCACCTGCACTCAATGGGTTTTGAGACAGAAAAAATGAGCGATTTCTGTCATATGTTCAGTTACGAAGAAACTAAATACCTTTATCTCCCCAGCAAGGATGACAATAATTACCTGCAAATAGTTCTCCCCATTATTTATAGAGTAACCAATAAAAACCGCGTAAAAGTGTTAGAAGCATTGGTGAAGACCACGCACGAAATAAAATTTTCAAAGATGAGCCTTTTGGATGAAGGTCTTGGAGTGTGGGCTTGCTATGAGCACTACCTCACAGAGACTGAAAACCTGACCGAGCTGCTCGAGCACATATTAAAAGTGCTCAAGGCTACAGCACATTACTTCCTCGAAATAATAAACTGCCAAGATGCAGACACAGACGAAGAGGTGGATAGCGCCCTCGAAAAAATGTTGCAGGAGATAGACGACGAGGAGTTTGAAACTGAATAAAAAATTAGAAGTATGAAAACATTAGAACTTGCAAAAGATTTTATCGCAAGCAAGCGATACAAAATTATTGAGGAGAGCAACGACAGTTTGCACATAGCCTTTCGCTACCAGTTAAATAATATTTACTTTCAGGCAGACGGAGCAGACGAAAATTTCTTCTATCTCACTCTGCCCGATTTAGAGGATGTGACAGAGGAAAACTTTGAGCAGATACAAAAAAGATGCAACCATTTAAACAGTCGGTGTAAAATGGTAAAGTTTTACATTCATAACGGGATTATTATGGCGTCGGCCGAGATGTTCTACCATACAAAAAAGGAATTTATGTTCCAGATAAAGAACGCGCTCGACCAACTTGTGGCAGCCAAGATAGTTTATATGAAACACAAAGAGTAACTTTGGGCAGAACACACGAAATAAAAAGCTGCAAGCAAAAACCACAGAGGATATTGTTACTTTTGATAGATTCACAGTCTCATCGGCCTCTATAGTATAAAACAGAGAACTATGAGAAAGATTTGTTTCCCCAATTACAGCAAAGGAGAGTTCGCGTCACTTGCCGAAGCCGTCACATACTTGGGCGGCGCCAAGGCAAAAATGTCCCACTATGCACTGTGCAGAATTGTGCAATACAACACCCGCTATCGCGACCACCTGCGCAGCTACGGCACCGATGCACTTATTACACAGCTCACCACAGAGGCGCCGCAACTCGCAAAAAACCCCGAGCTGCTGCAAAACCTACGCGAATGGGCGGCAAACGAAACACTTGCCGACTACGACATACAATGCTACAATATCGAAGAGAAAGTGACAATTCTCGGGCACACCTTCGACGGGCTGGAAGATATAAAAGAGCACACCGAGTTCACAGGGCGCAAGGGCACACACACCTTCTCCCCCACCGCAAAGCAGGGATATGCCGACGTGCACATTTGTGAGATATATTCGAGCTACCCCATTTTCGACAGCTGGGATGCGTGTGACGACCGCACCTATCAGAACTATATCTTCAGTTCATCGCCCCTCGACGAGAATATTATGCAGGAGGCTGCACACACCCCGCACGGCATAAATTTCTGTATGGTACACGAGAAACTGCCGCAAGAGAAACTCCCCATTCTCTACTATAAAGGTGAGGGCAAACAGATGCTCCTTGCAACGAGAAAAAAGAGATAAATTTCACAAGAAAAAGTTCTTGCGTGTTTTTCACGCAAACAATTGTTTAATTCAATAAATCGCGCTATCTTTGCGTAAAACTAACGCAATATAAACAAAACAGGAAGAAATATCGTAGTTATGGGAGGCTGCTTTACCACCTATATATTGTACAGATGAAAAGGGATGAAATAATTTATTATGGAAGGAAACAAGACGTTATACACCTATAAGTATCCGCACCCCTCGGTCACTGCCGACTGCGTGATTTTCGGCTTCGACGGCGTGTGCATTAAAGTGCTATTGATTCAGCGCGGCATTGAGCCCTTCAAGGGGAGATGGGCCCTGCCCGGAGGTTTTATGAAGATTGACGAGACCGCCGAAGAGTGTGCGAGACGTGAACTTGAAGAGGAGACAGGCCTCAAGAACGCCGCCGTGGAGCAGTTCCACACCTTTTCGGATGTAAACAGAGATCCGCGCGAGCGTGTGATTACCGTGGCACACTACGCCCTTGTGAAACTCGCCGAGGTGAGGGGTGGCGACGACGCAGCCACGGCGAGATGGTTTGCACTTAAGGAGATTCCGAGCCTCGCTTTCGACCACGAGAGAATTTTGAGGATGGCAATCAACCGCCTCAAGGAGCGCATCTGCTTCGAGCCCATAGGCTTTGAGCTGCTGCCCGCGGTCTTTACAATGAGCGAGTTGCAGAACCTCTACGAAGCTATTCTGGAGGTTAAGTTCGACCGCAGAAATTTTTATAACAAAATGCTCAAGTTGGGTATCCTCACCGAGGCAGAGCCGCGCCCCGAAGGAGCCTCGCGCCGCACCCCGAGCAAATATCGCTTCAATGCGCGCAGCTATACCGAGCTGAAGCAAAAAGGATTCAGACTTGAATTTTAAACAGAGACAAATGGAAAACAATTATAATGTAAACGACAAGATACGCGGCTGTCTTATGGCAGGAGCCGCAGGCGATGCGCTTGGCTACGAGGTGGAATTTATGAGCCGCAAAGCAATCCTCTCGCACTACGGCGAAGAGGGAATTACTAAATTTGCCCTCGACTGCAACGGCAAGGCACTCATAAGCGACGACACGCAGATGACGCTCTTCACAGCCAATGGCCTGCTCAATTGTCAAAGACTGGGAGTGGTACCAAAGTATGCCATTGTGAGAGCATATCTCGATTGGTATGATTCTCAAATACACAAAAAAAGCAAGAAGAGCAGCTGCTGGATAAGCTACATAGACGCTTTGCACTCGTTAAGAGCGCCGGGCAACACCTGTATGTCTGCTCTCGATGTCATTTACAATGGGAGAGAGCCCTTTAACAACAGCAAGGGATGCGGCGGCATTATGCGCGTTTCGCCCATTGCGCTATATGCGGCGGTAAATAAAGATTTCGATGAGATTGCAGTGGGGAAATTAGCTGCCGACGCTGCAGAGTGCACACACCAGCACCCGCTGGGGTTCCTGCCCGCGGCGCTGCTCGCCGTTCTGCTCTACAAGGTGATGCCTGTACCCGCTGCGCAAGTGCGTGAAAATATAGACAGCTTCGTTGCCGAGGCCTTGGATACAATAGACACCATTTACAAGGGGGAATATAAAGAGGAGAGAGGCTACCTGAAAGAGCTCACAGAAAAGGCTCTGCAGCTGGCACACTCCGACATCCCCGATGCCAACGCCATCTACGCGCTGGGCGACGGCTGGGTAGCCGAAGAAACCTGGGCTATTGCGCTCTACTCCGCAGTGCGACATATCGACAGCGTGGAGAGGGCAATTATAGCCTCGGTGAACCACGACGGAGACAGCGACTCCACAGGCTCGGTGTGTGGAAATATTATGGGCACGATATATGGATATGAGCAGATAAAGGAGCGCAATATCTTCTGCCCCGAAGATAAGAGCCTCGAAGAGACTCTCGAGCTCTCGGAGGTAATCCTCGCACTTGCCGACGACCTCTCTACGGGGTACTTCGCAAGCAAAGGAGGCCGCTGCGACACGCCCGAAATGCGTCAGTGGCACGAACGCTATTTCGAAATTAAACCCGCGGGAATAGGCGGTAAGTAAAAAAAATGAGTCGCAGCCTCTGCGCCTCGAGGCAGATGGGGCTGCGGCCCGGCTGAAGATTAAAAAAATCTTCAAAAAAAATGAGTGAAAAGATAGATACAGCATCTCGCCGCCATCTATATAGTAAAAGAAACATAAAAAAACTCGCGATATGCTGACAACTATTTCACTTTTGATTCTCGCCTACCTTATTATGGGCAAAGACATTTCAAAACTTGTCAATAGAGTAAAAGATGTAGATTGGCGTGGGAAATACGACGCCCTGATGGAGAAGATGCGCCCGTGGGCTTTAAAAGCCGGTCGCGTGGCCGCACGTCCGCTGCTGCAGTTCTACTATGTGGTGGACGACGATAACACCTCCACTCTCGACCGGGCACTTATTTACGCAGCCATAGCCTACACTATTCTCCCCATCGACATTCTGCCCCGCACGGTATACAAGCTCTTGGGAGTTCTCGACGAGGGTGTGGCAATACTCTTTGTCTACAAAAAGATTAAGAACAAGATTACCCCCGAGATAAACGCAAAAGTCGAGGACAAACTCGACGAGTGGTTTGGTGCGGAGTATGAAATAATTGAAGTAACAGAACAACTCTCGGAATAACGAAAAAACGCAGATTATGAAAATCGAATATACCATTTTTTCAGAAGCAGGTGTCAGACGGGCCAATCAGGATGTGTGCCGGGTGGTGGAAATGCCCGCGCACGACAGAACTGTTATGGTTGTGTGCGACGGAATGGGCGGCCACGCGATGGGCGATGCAGCCGCACAAACAGTATGCGACGCTATCTGCCGATTCTGGGAGGAGAATCCCGAGTACAACGACTCGGTGCAAAAGGTAACGGAGGCCTGCAAAGAAGCCTCGGACGCTCTTTGTAAACGCTCGAGAGTTGTGCGCCCCATAGAAATGGGTACTACAATGGCTATGGCAGGCATAGAGGGAAATGTGGTGACAATTGCCCACTGCGGCGACAGCCGATGCTATCTCTTCCGCAACGGCGAGGTCATATATCAGACACAAGACCACACCGACGGTGCAATGGGCTCCGAAGTGGTGAAGAGATGTTTCTTCTCGATGAACCCCGAAGCGGCCCGCCCCGACATCGCACGCTTTGAGGTGCAGACGGGCGACAGAATTTTCCTCTGCAGCGACGGGGTATACAAGGCTATGGCGCCACAGATTCTCACTGCAAGAGCGCAGGACAAAAAACCTCTCCACGAAGTGGTCGATGTCATTAAATTTATGTGCGAAAAGTTCTCCACAGATAACTACAGCGGCATTTTAGCCACAATTATTTAATTGCAAAGATAGATATTCGGCGTCGTAACGCTCTATAGTTACAAACAGCACCGTCAAGGAGTGGAAAATTCCATCCCTCACCCTTTAATTGCCCACAACGAATAAAAATATAAACAACTTAACCAAACAAAATTATGAAGACAAGAATTTTCAACCTTATCATCATTGACGAGAGCGGCTCAATGGCTATTATCAAAAATGAGGCTATAAACGGAGTAAACGAAAGCATTCAGTCAATCCGTGCAGCACAGGTGAAACACGAGGAGCAGGAGCACTACGTTTCGGTTGTTTCATTCAACGAGGAGATAAAGGAGATTTGCAACTGCGTTGCCGCAAACGAGGTAAAGGAACTTACCGACGAGGAGTACCACCCCAACTGCTGCACCGCGCTCTATGACGCGATGGGTATGTCGCTCACCGCCCTCCGTCCTAAAGTTGCCGACACCGACAAGGTGGTGGTTACAATAGTTACCGACGGCGAAGAGAACGCATCGAAAGAGTACAACAGCCAAGCAATCAAAGCTCTTGTTGAGGAGCTCAAGGAGAAAGGCTGGGTGTTTGCCTATATCGGTGCCAACCAAGACGTTAAAGAAGTTGCTTCGAAAATCTCTATTACAAATACGTTGAAATTCTATGCCACAAGCGCCGGCATAGCCTCTATGAACAAGAAAGTTGCAACTGCCCGACAGAGACTTTTCAACAGCATTGCAGAGGATAACTTCTGTGCCGAAACAGAGAACTCAAGTTTCTTCGATTTCGACGAAGAGGATTAAAAGCATATAAACGATAAAAAGAATTACTATGAAACGACTCACTCAAATTTTTCAGGCCCTTCTGGGTGTTGCAGCACTCATATTCACCGCTCTCGCAGCCACGGGACGCCTTGCCTGGCGCAAATTCGGCAAATGCTCTAAATGGTTTCGCCGCAGCGTTGCAGTGTTTTTAATATCTACCCCCGTCGCAATCCTCGCGCTGTTCATATACGGATGGTACGACAGCCGCTACGGCCGCAATTACTGGGACTACCAAACACTCTCGGAGCGTACAGAGGTACACAGTTTCCGCGACAACAAATTCAGGGTGTATGACAAAGAGAACCGTAGATACATCACAGAGAAAATAAGCTGGATAACCTCGTGCAACGACGACTCCACCGCAGTGTATGCCCTCCCCGGCAAACGCGGATACATAAACATATACGACGGGCGCATTATCATAGACGCCCTTACCAACGACTACAGCAGAGCGTGGGTATTCTCGGAGGGGCTTGCCGCTGTGATGAAGAACGGCAAGATAGGCTTCATAAACTGCAAGAACGAAGTGGTGATACCTTTTCAATACGAGTGGGACAGGATGATGAATCTCGGCTATAAATTCTGCAATGGGCTCTGTGTTATATCGGGTAGCGAGGGGCGCTTGGGCTTGATAGACACCACAGGCCGTTGGGTTGTAGAGCCTCTCTATGACTACATTTCGCAACCGCAGGCTAACGGCTACAGAACATTCTCCATCGACGACAAAATGGGCGTACTCGACAAACAGTGCAACATTCTGATTGCCCCCGAGTATGAAAACATACGCATCCTCGCCGACGGCTATATCTTTACTCGCGACGGCAGAAAATGGAAAACAGACTTTGAGGGAAATATCGTAAACCCTTATATGTTCGACGGCACCTACTATCTCAAATATCCCGTGGGGTACAACGAAGCGGGAGAGATGGAGTTCTGCCTGGCAGAATATATGAAATATGTAGTAAATGATTGCTGTGGCCTTATGAACCGCATCACAGGCGAAATTATAACACCCGCAATCTACTCGGAAATAAATATGCTCTCATCCGAGCTGTTCGAGGTTATTGACTACGACAACTACCACTGGTACTTCATAGATTCAATGGGAAGAATTATACCTCGCAAATAATTACACGACACTAAAAGCGACAAATGTCGGCAACTCTTTAAGGTTGCCGACATTTTTTATAACCTGCAGTGTCCTTGCCACCGATACAAAAAAGTGAAGTAACCTTCAAATATTTCTTAAACCACAAGTGGCACTCCTTTAGGGAGATAAACCTCCCGCCGTCGCAAACGACGCTCATTTCGCGTCGTCGCTGTAAAAAATGCTGAAACGAGTTTCGCATTTCTCGCTCGTTTGTTTATATTTGAGCTAAAGCTCGAACACTTCTTCACTCGCTGTAAAAAATGCCGAAACAAGTTTCGCATTTCTCGCTCGTTTGTTTTTATTTGAGCTAAAGCTCGAACATTTCTTCACTCGCTGTAAAAAATGCTGAAACGAGTTTCGCATTTCTCGCTCGTTTGTTTATATTTGCCGATATAACATTAAATACCTTAAAATATGGCATTACACATTATAGACCACCCGTTAGTGCAGCACAAGTTAAGCATTATGCGCAACAAAGAGACCTCTACAATGAAGTTCAGAGAGTTGCTCAAAGAGATTTCAATGCTTATGGGATATGAGATAACACGCGACTTCCCTCTCACCTACGAGGAGATAGAAACCCCGCTTATGAAAATGAACGCCCCAAAAATATCGGGCAAGAAAGTTGTCATCGTCCCAATCCTGCGAGCCGGTCTCGGAATGGTCGAGGGCCTCACAACACTTATTCCGTCGGCGCGCGTGGGACACATAGGACTTTATCGCGACGAGGAGACCTGTCGCCCCATTTTCTACTACTACAAGATGCCCGCGAACAAAGAGCGTCTGGTAATTGTCACCGACCCTATGCTTGCCACAGGAGGCAGCGCCTGCGATGCCATATCTCGCCTGAAAGCAGACGGTTACACATCTATCAGACTGATGTGCCTGGTGGCCTCTCCGCAAGGTATTCAAGCCGTGACAGAGCAGCACCCCGATGTAGATATCTACCTGGCAGCTCTCGACGAGGGGCTCAACGAAAGAAACTATATTCTCCCCGGCCTAGGCGACGCAGGCGACAGAATCTTCGGCACAAAATAATGGATTCCCCACATATACACCACCCTCTGTTTGCAGAGGTGCGGTGGCATTGAAATTTACACAAGTAAAGAAATTACATACAACACAAACACTATCGCTATGGATAAAGAGAGTTTTCTTTCACTTTTCATAAAAAGGCTTGAACAGTTGGTTGCCGATTTCAAATCGCGCAATAGTTCAGCGAGTGAAAATGAGTTCTACATAAACCGCAAGGTGACCTCTCTACAAGAGGAGGAGCTCATAAACCGTGAGTTGTGCGAATACATCGACACCTACTACGAGAAACGCAAAGAGTTTGCGGCCGGTAATATGAATGCCGAAGAATGGTTCGAGCGAGAGGTGGAGAAAACAGCCACAGAGCTCATACCCGACGCCACAGAAGAGGAGATTGAAATATTTAAGAAAGCCGTTGCCGAAGGTATCGACCAGCAGACCGAGGAGAAGATTGAAGCTCTTAAATTAGCTTTGGGCGAGGTTGCAGAAGTTGCAAAGGGAAAGGAGGGAAACGATGAGAACTAAAATTCACTATGACGAGCGTGCAGCCCTTCAGGTGGGGCTTGACGCCTTGCTGCGCTATAACAAAGCGATGTACATTTCTTTGGACGAGAAGCAACTGGAAATCCCCGCAATAAATGAATTCTTCAAAGCCGAACCCAACTCTCCGCAGGAGCAGTCGCTGGCAAAGATGCTTATATTTGCGGCAAAAGAGACCTTCCTCACCCACCCCGACATACCCGAACGCAACAGATGCGCCTGCGCCTTGAGAGGAGTCAAAGAGTTTCACCAAGTGCTAGAAGCTGCAAAAACAGATTATCTAAAAGAGACGGGTTACTTTGGCGCGGGATTGAGCGCCGAAGTGAAATACAACGAAAGGCAGAAAGAAAATATCGTATTCCGCAATGCTGCCATAATGGCAAGAACAAAGCAGGACATTAAAAAACTTCCTTCTACTATTTTAAGGGGACAAGGAGCGCGAACTATCGCCGGCCTTGTGGGCGGCGCACTCGGACAAATGAGCTTACAAAGTGCAGCGGGAAGCGCCATAACCGCAGCAGCCACAACCTTCGGCATATCGACAGCAGCCGTCACAGGCAGCGTAGCCGTTGCAACCGGCGCACTCACAATAGCTGCGGTAGAATTAGTATACTCTCTCATCCCCGCAAAGGTAAAACAGGGAGCCAAAGAGAAGGCCTGCGATTTGATAAAACAGGCAGGAGCGCAAATAGAAAAGGCTTCTAAAAAACTGGCCGATACCCCCGCAGGAAAAGCCGCCACAACTCTTTACAACGAATATGTGGAACCCGTGGTAAGTAAAGGCGCCGCAAAAATTAAAGAATGTTACACCAAAGTCAAGGAGAAAGCGAAATCGACCTGGACAAAAATAAAATCATTTTTCGCATAAAGAGACACGCACACTATGATAGCGGAATTCAAGACACAACTGACAACTGCCATTTTGAGCAGCCCTGTGGTATATATCCCCCATTTCCACTACTCTCTTGTAGACGAGGTGTTGCACTCCATCGCCTGCCCGCTAGAGGGTGAGCGCAAGGTAATCCCCCTAAACGTCGAGGACATTGTGGAGTTTGACAACGCACGCGGCATAATAGATTTCTCAACCAAACGAAGCCGCAAAAACCTGGAGACACTCTCCAAGCTCGACACATTCCTCGAGTGCCTCATAGAAAAGGAGACCTTCACAAACGAAAAGATTTTCCTCTTCAAAAATATGGGTGACATCTGGAGCGACTCGCACATTCAGACATACATACAGATGTTTGCGTCGATGTATGAAAACGATATGCGTCACCCCGAAACGAGAGATGCCTTTCACAAGCTCACCACACTTATAATTGTATCGCCCGAAGCAGTTTCTATGCTTCCCCCGCAGCTCGAGAAAATTGTGACCATAGTAGAGATACCCGCGCCCACGCAAGAGGAAATTATGAGCGAGGTGAGCAAAATACCTCTCTCATACGAATACTCCACACAGAGCCAAATAGCGGCAATAAGAACAGAGATGTGCCGCACCCTGCAGGGCTTGCAACTCTACGAAGTGTATCAGATTCTGCAGTCGGCAACCGTGAGAACCGGCGGCCGCCTCTCCAAGACAACCATAAAACTGGCGCTCCAGGAGAAAAAGCAGATTGTAAAGAAGTCGGGAATAGTAGAGGTGGTCGATGCCAACGTGCAGTTCAGCGAAGTGGGAGGCCTCGATGTGATAAAAGAACAGCTCGAAGAGAAAAAAGAGATATTTCACAACCTGGGCCTCGCGGCAGAGTGTAACCTGCCCCTGCCCAAGGGAATCCTCATCATTGGAATGCCCGGCTGCGGAAAAAGTATGATTGCAAAGTCGGTGGCCAACCTTTTCGATATGTCGCTGCTCCGCCTCGACATAAACCGCCTTATGGGACAATATGTGGGACAGAGCGAGGCCAACTTGCGCAAAGCGCTCGAGACCGCAGAGGCTGCCCATCCCTGCGTGCTGTGGATAGACGAGATTGAAAAGGCCTTCGCAGGTTCAAACAACGGAGGCGACAACAACGATATGCTTGTAATGCGCCTTATGGGACACTTCCTCACCTGGATGCAGGAGCGCAAAACACCTGTCTACATAGTTGCCACAGCCAACGACGTTATGCGCCCCGAGTTTATGCGCAAAGGACGTTTCGACGAGGTCTACTTCGTAGATTTCCCCAATGCCACAGAGCGCAAAGACATATTCAAGAAGAAAATCGACCACTACAAGAAATCGAAATCGGGAATCTTTGACTTCTCGCAACTCCTCTCTTACGACAAGATTGTGCAGGAGATGGTGGGAACCACAAAATATGGTTTCTCGGGCGCCGAGATTGAGAACCTTGTAAATGTGGTGATGAACAGAAAGTTCATAGAGTACATAAAAGAGAAAAGCAAGCTCGACGGCAAGAGCAGCACCTCCGTTCCCGCCCGCGTAGTCACCGAGAAGGACTTCCTCGATGAGATAGAGAAGATGAGAACATCTGTCCTTTCGAGCCACACAAGCAAGCCCGTCAGCGACCAGGAGAGGAATCGCATAAAAACGAATGTAGAGCGCATACGCGACCTTAAAGAGACATATAAATTCACTTCAGCAAGCAAGAACTAATGAACTCCATATTATTTCTCAATCACAAATACTGCACATCGCTCAACGACATAAAGGATGTATTGTCTAAAATAGACAACCTTGAATCGCCCCTTTTCCACGAGCTGCGCCGCGCTTTTCAGGACGGCACGCTCACTGCGTGGCTCGCCGAGGGCAGCGACACAGAAAAGGAACTGGCTGCCAAGCTCGGCGAGATGCAGCCGAGCGTAACCAACGAAATTATGTTGAGACAATTCAACCTGCTTTTTGCCGACAAGGATGTGGTTATACACAAGCCCTTGTACGAAGAATATTTCAAGCTCTCGAGCTCAAGATACCGAATAAACGATGGAGAATACCATAATTCCGAAGATGGATTTTTCATTGGCAATAAAAAAGGTAAAATAGAAGTGGCGCTGAATTTTGAGATTCTCAAAACCGCAAACCTCAATTATACCATCACAATCGTTTTTAAGAGCGAGAATGGCAAGATTCTGCAGAAAGCAAGTGATCTCATAAGCCTAAATTCAATTGGCAAGACTCACACTACCCGCGCCTCTTTAGAGGTTTCCGTAGGAACTGTATCTGTGTATATCGACGACAAAAAAATTAAGGCAGTTGAAATACTAGGCCACCCGCAGCCTCTCTTCTCACCCGATTGCAACGAGATACAGAAAAAGGCAATCAATCATTTTTTGAGTCAAATGAAATTCGTAGAGGGCACCACCGACGAGTTCTGTATCTTTGACGGCAATCCACACAAAACAACCCTCACCGGCTATTACATCAGCCCGTTAATTAACCTGAATGAGTACCTTTTCATTTTAAGCAATGAGCGCGACTATTACCTATTAAATTCCCCCGACCTCTATATCCCGGCTAAAGCAACTATAGATAATATTGAAATGTTTATAAGAAAATTGAAATCTTTGTCTTCGCTTCCTATAGACCTACCTTCGGAGGCGCAATTTTTAAATGCTTTGAAAACAAAAGCCATAAAGCCCCTGAATGAGAGTGACGGCTATGAGTGGATGCTCGACCGCAGGGGTGACAAAGCACCCGAGACGGAGATTAACCCGGTTTGTATTACAACTACGGGACAACACGTCATAAGAAGAGACGCCACCACACGCACATTTGCATTGTCGGTAAAGAATTACTTCAGGCTGGTACTCACCTTATAACGAAGAGCAAAAACCGCATATAAAAGAGACCGCCTCACCCTCACGGGTGTGGCGGTTATTTCTTGTATAAAGAGAAGTCTCTTATCGCGCAAGCTCCTTTGCAAGGTAGGGCGCAGTGAAGCCCTTGCCCTGCGCTACTATCTCCTCGGGAGTGCCCACAGCCATCACACGCCCCCCCTCGCGACCTCCCTCGGGGCCCATATCTATAATGTAGTCGGCCATTTTTATCACATCGAGGTTGTGCTCAATGATTACCACCGTGTTTCCCTTGTCTACAAGACGATTTATCACATCCATAAGCACTCGAATATCCTCGAAGTGAAGACCTGTTGTGGGCTCGTCGAGCAGGTAGAGGGTTTTTCCCGTGTCGCGTTTCGAGAGCTCTGTGGCGAGCTTCACACGCTGACTCTCGCCACCCGACAGCGTAGTTGAAGGCTGCCCAAGCTTTATGTATCCGAGGCCCACATCCTGCAGCACCTTTATTTCATTCAGTATGACGGGGACATTCTCAAAGAACTCCACCGCCATATTTATTGTCATATCGAGCACGTCGGCTATCGACTTTCCCTTGTAGCGCACCTCGAGCGTTTCGCGGTTGTAGCGTTTGCCGTGACACACCTCGCAGGGCACCATAACGTCGGGGAGGAAGTTCATCTCGAGTGTCTTGTATCCGTTGCCACTGCAGGCGTCGCAGCGACCGCCCGACACATTGAACGAGAAACGGCCTGCTTTGTAACCGCGTATCTTGGCCTCGGGCAGTTCCACAAAGAGGTTGCGTATGTCGGAGAAGACTCCCGTGTAGGTGGCGGGGTTGGAACGCGGCGTGCGACCGAGAGGCGACTGGTCTACATCCACTATCTTGTCGATAAATTCAATGCCCTCTATGCTGTCATAGGGCAAAGGCTCGCGCAACGCATTGTAGAAATGTTTTGCAAGGATGGGCTGCAGGGTATCGTTCACAAGCGACGACTTTCCGCCGCCCGACACGCCCGTTACGCAGATGAGTTTGCCCAGAGGAAATTCCACATCTATATTTTTGAGGTTGTTTCCTCGCGCTCCAAATATCTTTATACTTTTTCCGTTGCCCTCGCGACGCACTGCGGGAACAGCTATGCGCTCCCTGCCATCGAGGAAACGGGCGGTCACGGTATCGCTCTCGAGCATCTCTTGCGGAGTACCCGCAAAAACCACATCTCCACCCTTGCGCCCGGCCTTGGGGCCCATATCTATTATGTAGTCGGCCGCAAGCATAATATCGCGGTCGTGCTCCACCACAATTACAGTGTTACCCGTGTCGCGCAGAGCCTTCAGTGAGTTTATGAGCCTGTCGTTGTCGCGTGAGTGCAGGCCTATACTCGGCTCGTCGAGAATGTAGAGTACATTGACAAGCTGCGAGCCCACCTGCGTGGCAAGACGTATGCGCTGTCCCTCTCCACCCGACAAAGATGCCGATGAGCGATTGAGCGACAGATAGCCGAGCCCCACGTCGAGCAGGAAGCCCAGGCGCGACTGTATCTCCTTTACAATCTCCGTGGCTATGGCACGCTGCTTCTCGTCGAGAGCGCTATCGAGTTCCTTGAGCCACTCGTGCAGGAGGGTTATGTCCATAGTTGCGAGCTCGTGTATATTCTTGCCGTTTATGCGGTAGTGCAGCGCCTCTTTATTGAGCCTTGCGCCGCCGCACTCGGGGCAGGTCTGCATAACAGAGAACTGCTCTGCCCAACGCAGTTCCTTGGCCGATGTGCTTGTCTCCTTCTGCAATTGGATATATTTCACGAGGCCGTCGTATGTGGTTATGCTGTCGTAGTACATATCAGTGGAGTCGCCAAACTTGAGAGGCACGGGAGAGCCGTAAAGTATCTCGTCGATAGCCTCGTCGGGAAGCTCCTCGACAGGGGTTTTGAGCGTGGCGTCGTAGCGCTGAAGCACCGCCTCGAGCTGCTGAAAGATTGAAGAGCGGCGATATTTGCCCAGAGGCACGAGCGCACCGTCGTAGACCGAGAGCGAGCGGTCGGGCACCACCTTGTCCACATCCACACAACTCACCACGCCGAGGCCTTTACACTTGGGGCAGAAACCTTGCGGCGAGTTGAAAGAGAAATTGTGCGGCGCGGGCTCCTGATACGAAAGCCCCGTCACGGGGCACATAAGCCTCTTGCTGAAGTAACGCACCTTGCCCGAGGGCATTTCCATTATCATCACTAGGCCGTCGCCCTGATGCAGCGCCGTGGCAAGGCTCTGCTTGAGGCGTGTGGTATCTTTCTCGTCCACGGCGAGCTTGTCAATTACCACCTCAATGTCGTGGTTCTTGTAACGCTCGACCATCATTCCGCGCACCAGCTCGCACATCTCGCCGTCGATGCGCACGTTGAGATAGCCCTTGTGCATCATCTGCTCAAAGAGCTCTTTATAGTGTCCCTTGCGTCCCTTCACAAGTGGAGCAAGTATATATATCTTTTTCCCTGCATAAGAGTCGAGAAGGAGCTGCAACACCTGCTCTTCGGTATATTTAACCATCTTCTCGCCCGAGAGATAGGAATAGGCCTCGCCTGCACGCGAAAAGAGCAGACGCATATAGTCATATATCTCGGTGGTAGTTCCCACGGTGGAACGCGGGTTTTTGTTTGTCGTCTTTTGCTCAATGGATATTACGGGGCTCAAACCTGTGATTTTATCCACGTCGGGACGCTCCATACCTCCGAGGAAGTTACGCGCGTATGTGGAAAAAGTCTCCAGGTAGCGACGCTGTCCCTCGGCAAATATTGTATCAAAAGCCAGTGAGGATTTTCCGCTGCCGCTCAAGCCGGTAATGACCGTGAGCGAGTCGTGAGGAATCTCCACATCTATATTCTTGAGATTGTGTACTCTTGCACCGTAAATCTCTATTTTTCCTGTCTCCTCTTTCACTGCTCAAAAATTTAGGGGTTAGTACCATTCTCTGTGTATCCGCGCAACAGATTCACATCGCGTCGGAACTCATATTTCACGCCGTCGGCGCCCTTCGCCGTCACAACCACGAAATAGACACCGTCTTTCACGGGAGAGCCTTTGTATGTACCGTCCCAGCCACACGACTCGCAGTTTATCTCGTCGATACCCCAGCTATACAGCTGCTGCCCCCAACGGTTATATATCGCCGCGTTGAATTCAACTATCGACTTCACGTTATATACATTAAAATAGTCGTTTATACCGTCGCCGTTGGGCGAGAATGCGTTAGGCACCTCTATGCCCGACTCGGCAAGCACTATGCGAAAAGGCTCAAAATCCTCGGTGCCAAACTCCCACACAATCTCGGGGTTAGAGCTGCTTGTGTAGACAATCTTTGGCTGAATTATTATGGTGCCGCTCTCGCGCAGGACATACTCCACATCGGCATCGTAGCGGATGAGGAAGGGCTTGAGCTCGCCCTCGCGGGTGAACTCCCAACTGCACACAAGAGTGAAACCCGCCTGCTCGTCAGCACCTGCGGTGAGCTGCACCGTGAGGGGTGCCTCACCCGAGTACTCGTCACCGGGAGCAAGCTCGGTTATGCCGTCGGCTGTGGTAATGCGCACCTCCGGGGTGGGGATATCTATGTCCTGTGCCTGCGCAAGCGAGCCTGTGCTTATCGCCGACATCACAAAAAGCAGAATTGTCAAAAAAAAGTGTCTCATACTATATCTTCAATTTATCGGCAGAGCGCACCCCGCCATTAATCAGCAAAAATAATCTTTAATAGCGAAATTCTCACAAAAAAAGGGTAAAAAAGAGCTAAAAAACAGCTGCTCCTCGCAAACGCGCTTTCATTTATATTTTAAATATATATTTATAGGCAGGTTTTCGGTTTTTTTGGTTAATATTGCGTATCTTCGCAAGGAAATTTGCACATACACCCCGCAAGGGAAAAAGAGCTATTATGAAAAGATATTTAAGAACGATAATCCTGTCACTCGCGCTACTCACGGGCGCAGGGCTTTTTGCGCAGAACAGCAACCATTTCATTCACACAGTGAGCAAAGGACAAACGCTCTACTCCATTTCACGTATGTACCAAAAGAGCATACAGGAGATTATCGACCTCAACCCGGGCTGCGAGGTTAAGATTTCTGTGGGACAACAGCTGCGCATACCGCAGGCTGCACCGCAAGTGCTGGCGGCCACACCCGTCACAGTAACCGTTGCCGCAACACCCGCAAGCGACGACAAGGAGACACGTTACCACACTATACAACCCGGCGAGACACTATACCGTTTGGGTAAACACTACAACGTGACACCTCTCGAAATATGCGAGGCAAACCCCGGTCTCTCTATATCGAATTTTCGTGCGGGAGAGGTTATTATGATACCAGTGAGCAAGAAAGCCAAGGTTTTCCCCGTAACACCCGTCGAGGAGAAAAAAGAGATTGAGAAAGTGCAGGAGATACGCACCACTCACAAAGTGGAGAAGGGCGAAACCGTATACGGCATTTGCCGTCAGTACGGAATTACCGAGGAAGAGTTCTACGCTGCCAACCCCGAACTCTCCAAAAAGAAAAAGCTCAAGAAGAAAACAATTCTCAACATACCATTCCCCGCTCCCAAAGTTACAGAGCCCCAAAAGGTTATAGAGATAACAAACCAGGAGATTTTCACACAGATTGAGGAGAAGAAAGACTCCATAGCCGCACTCACACCGCAGGATTGCACCCGTGTAGCCGTGGTACTCCCCTTCCTTCTCGACAGCTACTCGCCCAACGAGCAGGGCCGTATGGTGGAATATTATCAGGGACTTCTTATGGCAACCGAGAAGTTGAAGAAATATGGCTACTCATTTGAGATAAACACATTCGACTCGGGACGCGAAAGCAACAGTCTCGACAACCTATTGCAGAGCGGCGCACTCGACAATATGGACCTTATCATAGGTGCGCTTTACCCCTCGCACAACAAACAGCTCGCAAAGTTTGCACAGGAGAAAGAGATTCCGCTTGTGATACCTTTCACATCAAAGGAAGACGAGATATTCCGCAACCCGATGGTATATATAGTGAACACGATGCAGTCCTATTTCTTCTCCGAGGTAATCGACCACTTCTCGCAGAAATTCCCCAACGCAAATGTAATCTTTGTAGAGGATAGCACAGCAAGTAACAAAAAAGAGTTCATCGCGGCACTTACCGACGGCCTCAAGCAAAAGGAGATACCCTTCTCTACAATGAGAATGGAGACCATAACCGAGACAACCGGAGCGCTTGTAAAACAGGAGGGCGACTCGCTCACCCTTGCCGCCATACGTTCGGCACTCGACGAGGAGAAAGAGAATATCTTCATCCCCATATCATCGAGCGCGAGCACTCTCTCGACCATCGTCCCCTCGCTCATCCTGTTAAAGAACGACACCCTTGCACTGCCCAAGTTCAAGCTCTTCGGCTACCCCGAGTGGCAGATATACGCCAACGATATGCGCGCACAGATGTACGAGGCCGACACATATTTCTACGCCTCGTTCTTCAGCCACTACTCACTACCCGAGGCTGCAAAATTCCAAGACGAATATGCACGCTGGTACGACCGCAACCTGCAGAACATATACCCGCGCTACGGAATGCTGGGCTACGACACAGGCTACGCCTTCCTGCTTGCAACGGCAAAATTCGGCAAGGAACTGCCAAACAGAATAAACCAGGTGACATTCAAGCCCGTGCAGACAGGCTTCAAGTTTGAGCGTGTAAACAACTGGGGAGGTATGGTAAACAAGAAGATATACTTCGTTCACTACACCCCCGAGTACAACATAGAAAAAATAGATTTTGACAAATGAGACGCATCGCAACCATAATACTCGCTTTTGTGGCAGCCACTGCATTTGCGCAGATAGAACAGCCCCGTCACATCCTTGAGGTGGGCGTCGCGGGAGGTATGAATTTGAGCAAACTCGATGTGCAGCCCAAGATACGCCAGAAACTGCTCGACGGCATAAATGGCGGCGTAAACATAAGATATACCAGCGAGAAATATTTCAGTATGATATGTGCCGCACAGCTCGAGGTAAACTTCTCGCAGCGCGGATGGGAAGAGGAGTTCGACAAGGAACTGCCCTACACCTACACACGCACACTCAACTACATAGAAGTACCTTTTATGGCTCACCTCTCGTGGGGACAGGAGCCACGCGGCCTGCAGTTCTTCATAAACCTCGGCCCGCAGGTAGGTTTCTTCCTTGGCGAGGATGAGCAGATGGGCGGAGGGCTCGACCCCGCAAGCCGTCCCGAATCGATACGCCCTGTTTACGGCAAGGCTGTAGAAAAGAATTTCGAGTATGGCATAACAGGCGGCGCAGGTCTCGAACTGAAGACCAAAGCCGGTAATTTCTTTGTCGAGGGGCGCTACTACTATGGTTTGAGCGACATCTATGGCAACTCAAAGCTCGACGATTTCGGCCGTTCGGCCAACCAGACCATAACCGTGCGTCTGGGTTATCAGATAAGACTCTTCTAAACACGAAATACTTAATACAATTAAAGCTCGCCATAAAGGCGAGCTTTAATTGTATACGAGAGCCTCATCAGCGGTTCTTGTACATATCGTCGTAGTACTTCTCGTACTCGCCGCTTGTGATATTATCCATCCACTCCTGATTGTCGAGATACCAGCGCACAGTCTTTTCTATGCCCTCCTCGAACTGCAGGCTCGGCTCCCAGCCAAGCTCCTTCTGCAATTTTGTGGAATCTATCGCATAACGCATATCGTGTCCTGCGCGGTCTGTCACAAAGGTAATGAGGTCGAGCGAATGTCCATCGGGGTTACCAAGCAGACGGTCCACGGTTTTTATAATCACCTTAATTATATCTATATTCTTCCACTCGTTGAAACCACCTATATTATAAGTGTCGGCCACCTTGCCCTCGTGGAAAATAAGGTCAATGGCACGAGCGTGGTCTTCGACATAAAGCCAGTCGCGCACATTCTCTCCCTTACCATACACGGGCAACGGCTTGCGATGGCGTATATTATTTATAAACAGCGGAATGAGTTTCTCGGGGAACTGATAAGGGCCGTAGTTGTTTGAGCAGTTTGTAACCACCGTAGGCAGGCCGTATGTGTCGTGGAAAGCTCTCACGAAGTGGTCGCTGCTCGCCTTTGACGCCGAATAGGGGCTGTGGGGGTTATACTTTGTTGTCTCGTAGAAAAAGTCGGTACCATAGGCCAAATGGTGCTCTCCCGAAGAGGCCGTTGTGGTAAAGGGAGGCTCCACGCCCTCGGGGTGAGAGAGCTCGAGCGCACCATACACCTCATCGGTAGAGATGTGATAGAAACGCTTTCCCTCGTACTTCTCGGGCAACGACTCCCAATAGAGCTTTGCGGCCTGCAAAAGCGAGAGAGTACCCATTACATTTGTTCGGGCAAATGTAAAGGGATCTTTTATAGAGCGATCCACGTGGCTCTCGGCGGCAAGGTGTATCACGCCATCTACTTTATTGCTAACCATAAGGTTATACATTGCGTCGAAGTCGCAAATATCACCTTTGAAGAAGGTGTAATTGGGCTTATCCTCTATATCCTTGAGGTTTGCGAGATTGCCTGCATAAGTGAGTTTGTCCACATTTATTATGTGGTAGTGAGGATATTTGTTCACCAGCAGACGCACAACGTGCGAGCCTATGAATCCGGCTCCGCCGGTAACTATAATATTACGTTTCATATCATTGTTTTTTCAGTCGTTTAACACAGTATATCATTGAATCGCGCCAATGGGGAATTTCTATGCCGAAAGTCTCTTTTATCTTTGTCTTGTCGAGCACAGAGTATGCAGGACGCTTCACAGGCGAGGGGAACTCACTGCTGTGACAAGGCTGTACACGACAATCGTTACCTGCCGCAGCTGCGATTTCTGTGGCAAAGTCGTACCACGAGCAGACACCCTCGTTGGAGAAGTGATAAACGCCCTCGTTGCCCGCGTAAACATCAGCCTCAATGATTGAGAAGATGGCAAGAGCGAGGTCGCCCGCATAGGTGGGTGTTCCCACTTGGTCAAATACCACCTTGAGAACCTTACGCTCGGCTGTGAGGCGCATCATTGTCTTGAGGAAGTTATTACCAAACTCCGAATAGAGCCACGCCGTGCGTATCACAACCGCCTTACAGCCCGACGCCGCTATAGCCTGCTCGCCGTGTAGCTTGGTGCGACCATATACCCCGAGGGGGTTCAGCGGCATATCTTCGGTGCGGGGAGTGTTACCCTCGTCGCCAAATACATAGTCGGTGGAGATGTGAAAGAGCGTTCCGTCCACCTTTTTTATTGCAGCGGCAAGGTTACCCACCGCCTTGGCATTTATAAGCTCGGCTGTAGCCTCGTCGCTCTCGGCCTTGTCTACGTTGGTATATGCCGCGCAGTTCACTATGATATCCACGCCGTTCTCTGCCACAAACTGCTCCACTGCCGCATCGTCGGTAATGTCGAGCTCTGCGACGTCGGTATATATATAAGTATTGGGCGATACAGCACCCAGACGGCGCATTTCGTTACCCAACTGCCCGTTGGCACCTGTTATCAAAATTCTTTTACTCTGCATAATAATCTACATTATAATCGAAGAGGAAATCGGCCTCGGCAAGAGGTTTGTTATTCTTATCCTTTTCCGAGAGTATTATCTTTTCGCTATCGAGTTTCCAATCTATAGCAAGCTCCTTGTCGTCCCACGCTATAGCACCCTCGCTCTCCTTATTATAAAAATTGTCACATTTATACTGAAAAACAGCCTCATCGGTGAGCACGGCAAAGCCGTGTGCAAAGCCGCGAGGGATGAAGAACTGACGATGATTCTCCTCGGAGAGCTCCACAGCGACATATTTGCCGTATGTGGGCGAGCCCTTGCGTATATCCACCGCCACGTCGAGAACGGCGCCTTTTATGCAACGCACGAGCTTGCTCTGCGCGTGAGGCGGTTTCTGAAAATGCAATCCGCGAAGCACGCCACACGACGACTTCGACTGATTGTCCTGCACAAAGACGGTGCGGCACACCTTCTCCTCAAATTCCCTCTGCGAGAAGGACTCATAGAAATATCCTCTCTCGTCGTTGAAAATGCGGGGTTCTATTATAACCACCCCTTCTATATCTGTCTTAATTACCTCCATTAAAAAATATTGGCACCGGTGCGCTCAACCTCCTTTATAATTTTCAACAAATATTGTCCATACTGATTCTTTGCCATAGGCGCAGCTATCTCACGCAAACGCTCTGCGGTAATCCATCCCTTGCGGAAAGCTATACCCTCGAGGCAGGCTATTTTCAATCCCTGACGCTTCTCTATCACCTCGACAAAGATTGAGGCCTCGGCGAGGGAGTCGTGTGTGCCCGTGTCGAGCCACGCAAAGCCGCGTTGCAACGACTGCACCTTGAGCTCGCCGTCGGAGAGGAAGCGCTGATTCACAGTAGTTATCTCGAGCTCGCCACGAGCCGATGGTTTTATGCTCTTGGCCACCTTTACCACCTTGTTTGGATAGAAATAGAGCCCCACAACGGCATAGTTCGACTTGGGAACGGCGGGCTTCTCCTCTATCGAGAGGCAATTGCCATCCTTGTCAAACTCGGCCACGCCGTAGCGTTCGGGATCGTCCACCCAATAGCCGAATACCGTGGCTTTGTTTTCCTCCTCCACAGAACGCACCGCCTCCTTCAGCTGTGTGGTGAAACCCGTTCCGTGAAATATATTATCGCCGAGCACAAGGCACACCGAATCGTCGCCTATAAATTCCTCACCTATTATAAATGCCTGTGCAAGGCCGTCGGGAGAGGGCTGCTCGGCATACTCGAAACGTATGCCGTAGTCGCTGCCGTCGCCCAGCAGCCTCTTGAACGAGGGAAGGTCGGCAGGTGTCGATATTATAAGAATCTCCCTTATTCCGGCCTGCATAAGCACCGAAATGGGATAATATATCATAGGCTTGTCATATATGGGCAGAAGCTGCTTGCTCACACCTTTTGTAATGGGATACAAACGTGTACCCGAGCCTCCTGCCAGCACAATTCCTTTCATAATATAATTGGTTAAATGTTATCTATATAACAGAGATTTCTCTCAAATATTGTGATGGTACGAGGTATCACCCTCGTACCACCCGGAAATTATTCCTTGATAAGTTCAAACTCTGCGCCCGAACCGAAGTCCTGACCGTTCTGTGAGCTCAAACCGTTGAATCGTACATAACGTGCTTTCACAGGTTTTGCAAAGAGCACTGTCTGCAATTTTGAATTATTCTCGAATGTACCCTTAACTACAGGCTCGCTCCAGTTCTCGCGGTCGTTGCTTATCTGTATAGAGTAATCCTTGATATTACCGTTGTTTCCGCCGTCCTGACGGGGGAGATACTTGAAGCCCTTGACCATAACCTCCTCGTTGGCATCGAAGTCGATGTAGTGAGGATAGATGGCTACTGTAACCGAGTACATTGTGTGCCAGATAGTAGAGGGATCGCCATCGACCATCTTGGTAGCCTCGTTGCCAGTCTCCTGGCTTGAGCAGAATGCTACGGTCACGGGGATTGAAGTAACCTCGGCATAGCTGTATGTAGCGGTGAGCGCAGGAGCCGATTTCTCCCAAACGACGATGTCACCACCCTTGCTCATATTCACGGGAGCGGTATACTTGGTAGCCTTGCCGCGCTTGCCTATCTTGTAGTAGATTTCGGCGTTTTCTTTGTTGCAGCTCATTGTAACTACACCGCGGAGGTCGCGTGAGAGCATCACGGGCACAGCACCCGAAGCAAGAACCTTTGCCTTTGCGTTGCAGCACTCGCCGGCAGCCACAGGACGCATAATGAAGCCTACAGAGTTCTCGCCGGCCTTAACGCGGTCGGGGTTGAGAGGACCACCCTGTCCGCAGCTGTTACCGCCAAGACCTGTCACCTTCTTGTCGAGGTGCAACCAAGTACCCGACGAAGCAGGCAGCTGATAGGGGTGAGCAGCCTCTGTGAGCTCTACATCGTTCCAGGGAAGAGCTGAAGCAGAGAGGCCCTCGGTAGATACAAACATTACACCGTTACCCTCGTCGTTGGTGAGAGCAGCCCAGCGGATACCCTCGCGGTTACCCATATCCTGGGGTTTGGGGAAGTGTACAAACTGCTCGGCTACGGTACTGTTGTACTGCTCAACGAAAGCAGCTGTGCAACGGTCGTTGTAGTTGTTCCAGGGGCCGCGGCCATAGTAGCTGTAGTTCTTCAGCTCGGCGGGGAGCTGCATTACATAACCCATACGGGCAAGGTCGATATTCTTATTACCTGTAACGGCGCTGTTGAGCTCAACCGAACCGTCGGGGTAGATTGTGTAGATGCGGTTAGAAACGAAGTGGAAATCGTTCTCGCCAAGCTCGCGTGCGTCATCTACAACCTCAAAGTTGTTATCCTCGAGTTTCACGCGACGACCGGGATGTTTGGCCTGTGAACGCACAGTGTACTGGAGCACCACGCTGCCATCCTTGTTTACGTTTGACACGAATGACATTACGCTGTCCTCGAGGTTGTAGAGGCCGTTTGTGTACCAGTTACTCCAAGCCCAGTTGTCATTGTCCACGGGTGCACGGTATGTACCGAGCTTCATCTCACTGCCTGCCGCAAACACCTCTGTACCGTTATATACTACATTGTAGAGAACACCTTTTGTCTCGTCGAATACAATCTTGAAGGCGTTGTCGGCACCTGTGAGAGTTCTCAAAGCAACCTCTTTGCCGTTGATTACAACCTTCTCGGCAGCGCTCTTTATCTTGCCACCCTTTGCAGCCTCGGCGATGTAGATGCTCTTCACAGCGTCCTTCAAGGGAAGCTGCTCATCCATCTGCACATAACCTCTCTTTGCCCAGGGCATATCCTTTTTGAGGAGGAGCTGCACCTTGATGAAATACTCGCAGTCGGCTTTCAACTCCTTGCCGAAGTCTACCTTAACGCTCTTCTTTGTGCGGGGAGCAATTGCCATATCGGGCACAAAGCGTGCATCAATCTCTTTACCGTCCTCCCAAAGCGACACCTTAATATCGAGGTCGCTGAGAGACTCGAAATAGCGTTTGTTGAAGATTTCAATCTCGCCCTTGTCGTTCAATGAGATGCCGGCGTTCTGATAAACCTTCTTAACCTCCCAGTACTGGGGCTTCGGAGAGAAGTCGGGGAACACGATACCGTTCATACAGAAGGTGTGGTCGTTGGGACGGTCGCCGAAGTCACCGCCATAACCCAGATACTTGTCACCTGTCTTTGCATCTACTTTCCAGAAAGCCTGGTCTACCCAGTCCCAGATAGCACCACCCATAAAGAAGTTTGTGCTCTCCATAGCATCCCAGTAGTCCTTGAGGTTACCCACGGCGTTACCCATAGAGTGAGCATACTCCGAGATGTGGAAGGGATATTTGATAGGAGCCTTACCTGTTACGGCATACTGTGTCCAACCGATTGAGGGATACTGGTTTGAACCCATATCCACAATATTATTATTACGCTCATACTGCACAGGGCGCGATGCATCGAAAGCCTTCAAAGCCTCGTAGGCCTTAACGAAGTTCACACCGGGGCCGGCCTCGTTACCGAGTGACCATATAACAACCGAAGGACGGTTCATTGTGGCGTGAGCCATCTCCATAACACGTGCAACGTGTGCATCGCAGAACTCGGGAACGTGTGACAAAGAGGCGTCGCCATAGTAATACTCGTGGCTCTCGATGTTTGCCTCGTCCTCGAGATAGATACCATACTTGTCGCAGAGGTAATACCAGTAGGGAGCGTCGGGATAGTGGGCATTACGCACGTGGTTGATGTTACCTTGAAGCATAAGCATAACCTCGTTGTACATCTGCTCGCGTGTAACGGCGTGTCCGCGGTATACATTATTCTCGTGACGGTTTACACCCTTCATCTTGATGGGCTGACCGTTGAGATAGTAGTAGCGTCCTGCAAGGCCGAACTCGTCGTCCTTGGCCTCGGTATCGCGAATCTCAACCTCGCGGAAACCGATGTATGTAGAAGCTGTCTCCACAACCTTGCCTTTCTTGTCGAGCAACTGCACGATAAGAGTGTAACGGTTGGGCTGCTCGGCGCTCCACTTTGCGGGGTTCTCCACCGCGAGAGCAAGTGTAGATGTCTCGGTTGCACCTGCAAGAAGCTGTGCTACGGCACCTGTCACCGAAGCGCCCTCCACAATGGCATTGTCGTCGCTGTAGAGCTCGTTCTTGTAGAGCTGTGCCTTCACAGAGTAGCCTTTTGCCTTTTTCTTGCCAAGGTTACGCACATCCACAACGATATTTGCAACGGCATCCTTATACTCGGCATCGAGGTCGGTTGTCACGCGGATATCGCGCAACTCCACGGGGTTGGTCGATGTCAAAGATACTGTGCGGAAGATACCGGGCAGACGGAACATATCCTGTGACTCGAGGAACGAAGCATCGCTGTTACGATACACCTCAACTGCTACAACGTTCTCACCCTCAACGAGATATTTTGTAATATTAAAGGCTGCGAGGTTACGTGAGTTCTTTGAGAAGCCCACATACTTGCCGTTAATCCAGAGATAGAAGAATGAGTCTACACCATCGAAGTTGATATAAACCTCACGACCGTCCCAGTTTGCAGGCACGGTGAAAGTGCGGCGATAAGAACCCACCTCGTTACGGAATTTGTATGTAGTGTGATGCTTTGCGGGCTCACGCATAACACCACCTTTCCAGTCGCCCACAGCCACTGTGTGCTTGAAGATTACGGGCTGGTTTACATAGATAGGAGTACCATACTTCTGGCTGCCGTCGGGCTGAAGACCATACACATTCCAGTTCATAGGAACCTGCACCTTGTCCCAAGACGATGCATCGAAGTCGGTCTTAAAGAAGTCGGCAGGACGCTCGTCGGGTGTTGCAACCCAGTTGAAGCTCCAAGTGCCGTCGAGCGACAGATAATACTCACTTGCCTCGGGGAGCACCTTGCGGGCATCATCCTCGCTGTCAAAGGTAAAGAACCAACCCTTGGGCTGCTCTTTATTCAACGAGAGACGTGTAGGATCCTCCCACTCTTTACCGTCGGGAGCCGAATAGTCGCCATAGGCAAAACCCTTCAAACCCTGTCCGACAGAAACGGCCGACATAAGGAACGCGGCCATAAACGCAGAAACGATTTTTTTTCTCATAAAACTTATAGTTAAAAAAATAAAACAAAATTTCTCAAAAACACATCGGCACACCGCTGCAAGGGCAAATAAAGGCGCCACACAAGGTTGCGATGTATAAAACTTTGCTAAAATACAAATATTTTTCAAGAATCGAAAGCATTTCTTAATAAATATAAATTAATTATTAACTCACCGCGACAACAGCCACAAGAAAACAGCCATTCGACTCACCCGCAAAGCTACACCACAAAACGCCGCAAACAGTTAAAAAAGAGTTTGCATTTCATTGGCAAAGCAAGCACCGCCACCCCGCCACAACACTCTTTACACAAGTAATTATTCTTTACACAAGGAAACATAGGTACAAAACCCGCTAAAAGAGCATTCAAAACAGAAATCACGAATCAAAAAAAACGTAGCCCACACCTCTTCGGGCGACATACAAAACAAAGAAAGAACCACGTCACCAGGCACCACGCAACACACACAAGAAAACCACACCTCACTATCAAATAGGCAAAAGCGCCCACAGACACCCTGCAGACGCATATATAAAAAATAAAGACCGCACCCTGTGCAGCCCTTATTTAAAACGTAACACGATACTATTCGATTAGTTTTTTGCAGATTCCAAAGAAGCCTTACGGAACTCTTTCATCATTTTCTCAATCTGCAAAGAAGCCTTACGAGCGCGTGTTCCGGCAGCTTTGTTACCCTTCTCTGCTTGAGCAGCAGCGTCAGCTACAAATTCTGCATAAGTCTCCTGGATTTTCTCAACAAGTTCTTTCATAATATATTCAATTATAAGGTTAATGATGCACAAAGATATAAAAAAACATTAGAATCAAACATTATTGCGATTATTTTTGCTGCATTTTTAAAAAAAAATCTATTTTTTACACAAAACCGCCCTCAAAACACACTCTCGCAAGGCTATGCGCCACGCACTACCTATTTATATATAAAGAAAAGAAAAAGTTGCAAAGAAAAAAGTACACAAGCGCAGCAGTGCCCCGAAAAGAAAAACAAACGACAGCACAAAATAGTAATTTAATTTTACACAAAAGAAACAAAAAGAACCACACAAAAAAGAAGATACCACCCCAAAGCAAGCAAACCACACTGCAAAAGCGTGGGCCCCTAAAAATATAAGAGGGAAATTATTAAGAAATAAAAAAATACACTATCTTTGCAAAGATTAAGGCAAACCTTTCAGCATCGCAAGATACGCACCAAAGGCACCCCGCCACAAAAATATAGCACAAAACAATGAAAGCCGACAACAGACAACAAGCAAATACTGAATTTTTCAACATTTCGGAGTTACTCTACGCCCTCGCCTCGCGATGGTATCTCTTTGTAATCTCGCTGTTAATTGCGACAGGCGTTGCAACATACAAAATTGCGACAACACAACCCACCTACACCCGATACTGCGAAATCCTCGTCAAGTCGAGCGACAACTCCACCTCGCTCGGCGAGTATATGGCAAACTTCGCAAACCTCGGCTTACGCTCTACCACAAACGCCTACAACGAAATATACACCCTACGCACCCCTGAAGTTATGACCGAGGTGGCAAGAAGACTAAACCTCAAGATGCGTTACGAGAGCGAGGGCAGATTCCACCCCGTGACACTCTACGACGAGAACCTGCCCGTGACCGTGGAATTCTACGACCTCGACGAGAACAGCCGCGCCTCGCTCACCATAGAGGTGACGCCGCAGGGCGCATTTACCATAACCGACATTAGCGGAGAAGATGGCAAAATTGAGTGCGAGCCCATACAGGGAGTTCTCAACGACGGAATTGCACTCGCCGAGAGCCCTCTAGGCAAAATCATAGTACGCCGCAACGGCCTGCAATCAACTACAGAGAGAATAAAAGTCAAGCAGATAGGCCTGCAAACCGCTGCAGCCATCACAGGCGGCAGCTTATCATTCGGGCTTAAAAACGGAGATGATGAAATCATTGTAATAAAAGCATTTGACACCTCCGTTGAGCGCGCCGACGACATTTTGAGCACAATCATCGACGTGTACAACGGGCTGTGGATAAAAGACAAAAACAAAGCCGCCGAAGGCACATATACATTTATCGAAGAACGCCTCGAGAACATCACCGAGGAACTCGAGAACATCGACAGCGACATTTCGTCATACAAAAGCCGCAACCTGCTCCCCGCCACATCTACATCCTCCTCGATAAACACCCAAAAGAGCCGCACCAACCTCAACGAGTTGCAAAAGCTCAACAACAACCTCGCCATAATGCGCGACATACTCAAGAAGTTGCAAGCCGCCGACGCCCCCAACGAAGAACTGCCGTTGAGCGTCACCCTCAACGGCTCTATGATAAACAACCAGATTGCCGCCTACAACAAATCCATCATAGAGCGTGACGAACTCTTCAGAAAGAGCGGAAAAAACAACCCCGTCATAAAAGAGCTCGACGAGGCTCTGCTTGCCAAACGCGAAGCAATCATTGCGGCCGCAAAAACAATGGTCAAGAAGACAGAGACACAGATTGCCACACTCGAAAAAGAGACCAAAGAGACACTCGAAAAGATATCGAAGAACCCCGAGCAGACAAAGTATCTTGCATCGGCCGAGCGCGAGCAGTCGGTAAAAGAGAGCCTCTACCTCTTCCTGCTGCAAAAGCGCGAGGAAAACCGTCTTTCACAAGCCTTTACAGCCTACAAGACACGAGTAATCACACCGCCCACCGGCAGCGTAAAACCCACAGCCCCCATAAAAAAGAGCATATACACGCTCGCTTTGGCAATCGGCCTTGCAATACCCGCAGCGCTTGTCATTCTGCGTGAGTTGAGCAACACCCGCATACGCGGCCGCAAAGACCTCGAGTCACTCACAGCCCCCATTATCGGCGAGATACCGCAATACAACCGAAAAGGGAAGAAAAAAGATAAAAAAAAGAAAAAGAAAAGCGACGACATAACCGTGGTGGTCGAAGAGGGCAACCGCAACATCATAAACGAAGCATTCCGCGTGCTGCGCACAAACATCGAGTTCATAACACGCGAGAAAAGCTGCAACACAATCACCGTAACATCGTTCAACCCAGGCAGCGGCAAGACATTCTGCATACTTAACACAGCCATAAGCCTTGCCATAAAAGGCGAGAAGGTCATACTCATCGACGGCGATATGCGCCACGCGTCGCTCTCGCAATATGTAAACTCACCCGCCAACGGCTTGAGCACCTACCTCGCAGGCACCACAAACAACGCCGACGAGGTTATACTAACCGACAAGAATCACCCCACCCTGCACATAATAGCCGCAGGAACCACGCCGCCCAACCCCACCGAGCTGCTCGAGACCAAACGCTTCGCACAGCTTATGGAGAAACTGCAAAAGGAATACAAGTTCATACTCATCGACTGCCCGCCCATAGACATCGTGGCCGACACCCATATCATAGAGAAATTTGCCGACCGCACGATATTCCTTGTACGAGCCGGCATAATGGAGCGCGAGATGGTTGCCGACCTCGAAGATATGTACCGCGAGAACAAACTGAAAAATATGTCGGTTATTCTCAATGGAGTAGACACAGCCGGACACAAATATGGTTACCGATACAGCTACCGTTACGGCTATCACAACGGCCGCTCATACAGCTACGGTCAATAACCCCAAAAACAAGAACAAATGAACATCGCAGTAGCAGGAACAGGATATGTAGGCTTGAGCATCGCGACACTGCTCGCCCGCCACAACAAGGTGACCGCCGTGGATATCATACCCGAAAAGGTAGATATGATAAACAAGCGCATATCCCCCATACAAGACGAATACATAGAGAAATTCTTTGCCGAGAAGGAGCTCGACCTCACCGCCACACTCAACGCCGACCACGCATACGCCACGGCCGACTTTGTGGTCATCGCAGCCCCCACAAACTACGATAGTAACAAAAATTTCTTCGACACATCGGCCGTGGAAGCCGTCATCGAAAAGGTGACAGCAGTGAACCCCCGCGCCATAATGATAATCAAGAGCACCATACCCGTGGGATTCACCGAGAACATACGCAAGAAGAGCGGAAACCCCAATATACTCTTCTCGCCCGAGTTCCTGCGCGAAAGCAAAGCACTGTACGACAACCTCTACCCCAGCCGCATAATCGTGGGACACCCCGCCGACGACAAACAACTCGCCGAGGCAGCCCACACATTTGCCGCGCTGCTGCAACAGGGAGCCGAAAAGCCCGACATCGACACACTCTTTATGGGACTCACCGAAGCCGAGGCCGTAAAACTCTTTGCAAACACCTACCTAGCCTTGCGAGTGAGCTACTTCAACGAGCTCGACACCTATGCCGAGATAAAAGGGCTTAACACACGCGACATAATCGACGGCGTGGGACTCGACCCCCGTATAGGCACACACTACAATAACCCCTCTTTCGGATACGGCGGCTACTGCCTGCCCAAGGACACAAAGCAGCTGCTCGCCAACTACCGCGACGTGCCGCAAAACCTCGTGCGCGCCATCGTGGAGAGCAACGTCACACGCAAAGACTTCATCGCCGACCGCGTGCTCTCAATGGCAGGCTACTACGACTATTACAACAAAGGCGAGTACAACGCCGGCAACGAAAAGAAATGCACCATAGGTGTCTACCGCCTCACAATGAAGACAAACAGCGACAACTTCCGCCAATCATCAATTCAGGGAGTTATGAAACGCATAAAAGCCAAAGGAGCCGACGTCATAATATACGAGCCCACGCTCGAGGACGGCAACACCTTCTTTGGCAGCCGCATTGTGAACGACCTCGAAAAGTTTAAAAAAGAGTCACAGGCCATCATAGCAAACCGCTATAGCGACTGCCTCGACGATGTGAGAGAGAAAGTATACACCCGCGACATTTTCCAACGCGACTAAACAGATATTATGCCCGAGAAAAAAAGAGAAAAAATATGCTGCGTCTTCAACTACGCCTCGTTCTATCGCGAGCCCATATACAGCGAGATGGACAGGGAACTGGAGTGCGATTTTTTCTTTGGCGACACAGCCTTTGAAAAGATAAAAGAGCTTGACACACACAAGCTCAAAGGGTTCAAAGGCTATATAAAAGCAAAAAGAACACCTCTCAAGGGCCATATATGGCACAGCAGCACAAGGCGCATATTTAACAAGGAATACACACACTACATACTCACAGGAAATCCCAAGTATATAATTAACTGGATTATACTGTTCTACGCAGCGCTGACAGGAAAGAAAACATACCTATGGACACACGGCCTTCACAAGACACACAGCGGATTTCTCGACCGTCTCTACCACAGACTCTTCTATGCAAGCGCAACGGGCTGCCTTATGTACAACCGTCGCAACTGCCATTTTATGCAGGAGATAGGCTGCAAGAAAGAGAGGCTGCACGTGATACACAACTCTCTCGACAGCGACCGACAGACTGAAATTTACAAAAATCTTGCGCACGGAAATATATACAGCGAGCATTTCGGCAACGACAGCCCCACCGTCATATACATAGGACGCATACAAAAGATAAAAAAGATACACCTCATCATAGAAGCACTTGCCGAGCTGCGCAAAGAGAGGAAAACCGTAAATCTCGCACTCGTGGGCGCCGATGTAGACTCTGCCGAGCTTACCAAAGATGCAGAGCGCCTCGGCCTGCAAAAACAGGTGTGGTTCTATGGCCCCTGCTACAACGAAGAGGAAAATTCGAGGCTCTTATACAACGCCGCAGCCTGCGTCTCCCCTGGAAATGTGGGGCTCACAGCCATACATTCGCTCACATACGGCACACCGGTCATAACCAACGACAACTTCACCACCCAAATGCCCGAATTTGAAGCAATTACCGACGGCATCACAGGCAGTTTCTTCAAAGAAGACGACGTCAAAGAACTTGCAAAGAAGATAGACTTTTGGACAAACATCACCCCTTCGCAACGCGAAGAGTGCCGCAGGGCAGCCCGCCACACAATTGAGAGTGAATGGAACACCCACAGCCAGATGCAGCTGTTGAAAACGCTTTTAAAAAGCAAATAAAAATAGCATCGGAATTTAAAACATTTACCGAACAACAGAAATATAATGAGTAATAAAAGCAATTCAATCATCACAAAAGAAGGAGCAAGCTTTCTCTTGCCATTCATTCTCACAACATTGTGCTTTGCGCTGTGGGGCTTTGCCAACGACATAACCCACCCTATGGTAAAGGCCTTCTCCAAAATCTTCCGTATGAACGTGACACAAGGCACTCTGGTGCAGGTGGCATTTTACGCAGGATATTTTGTAATGGCACTGCCCGCCGCAATCTTCATAAGAAAATACTCCTACAAAGCAGGCATACTGCTCGGGCTTGCCCTTTATGCCATAGGCGCAATGCTTTTTCTTCCCGCAAAGATAACAGGCGAGTACTTCCCATTCCTAATGGCCTATTTCATTCTCACCTGCGGCCTCTCGTTCCTCGAGACAAGCGCCAACCCTTACATCCTTTCAATGGGTAGCGAAGAGACCGCCACACAACGTCTTAACCTCGCGCAGGCCTTCAACCCCATAGGCTCTCTCCTTGGTATGTACGTTGCTATGAACTTCATACAGGCAAGGCTCAACCCTATGAGCACCAGCGACAGAGCCGCACTTGGCGATGCCGAGTTTGAGGCAATAAAACAGGCCGACCTCGAGATACTCACAGCCCCCTACCTCGCCATAGGCATAGTGATTGCAGCTATCTTCCTGCTCATACTTTTCACCCGTATGCCAAAGAACGGCGACAAAGACACCGACATAAACCTCATACCCACGTTCAAAAGGCTCGCAGGGATAAAGAACTACCGCGAGGGAGTTATAGCGCAGTTCTTCTATGTGGGAGCACAGACAATGTGCTGGACATTTATCATACAGTACGGCACACGCATTTTTATGCTCGAAGGTATAGACGAAAGAGCCGCCGAAGTGCTCTCACAGCAATACAATATCATTGCAATGGTAATATTCTGCTGTAGCCGCTTTATATGCACCTTCCTGCTGCGTTTCATCAAGCCCACACTGCTGCTCACCATACTTGCCGCAGGTGGTTGCCTGCTCACAGCCGGTGTCGTGCTGCTACAGAACATCTATGGCATCTATTGCCTTGTGGGCACATCGGCCTGTATGTCGCTTATGTTCCCCACAATCTACGGAATTGCGCTGCGAGGGCTGGGTGAGGATGCAAAATTTGGAGCGGCAGGCCTCATTATGGCAATTCTCGGAGGTTCTGTGCTACCGCCGCTGCAGGCCGCTATGATAGACCGCGGAACTATTTGGGGCATACCCGCTACGCAAATATCGTTCATTCTGCCACTTATTTGCTTTGCCGTGATAAGCGTGTATAGTTACCGCACAAGCAAAAGATTTTAAACAAACGCAAAATTTATTTTACGAAAACAAATAACTATCAAAATAATTGATTATCTTTGTAAAAGCTTGATTTTTTGTGCGCAGGCGCAAAACACAAAACATATAACCAAAACAAACAAGCACTCTGTATGAGCAAAAAAGTTTTTGTATCAGGATGTTATGATATGCTGCATTCGGGTCACGTTGCGTTCTTTAAGGAGGCATCGCAACACGGCGACCTCTATGTCGGCATTGGCTCCGACAGCACCATACAGGACCTCAAGAACCGCAAGACCATAAACACACAGGAGGAGCGCCTCTATATGGTAAAAGCAATCCGCTATGTGAAAGACGCGTTCATCAATTCAGGTTGCGGGATTATGGACTTTGCCGAGGATGTAAAAGCTCTCAAACCCGATATTTTCTTTGTAAACACCGACGGCTACACCCCCGAGAAGAAACGCTTCTGCGAGGAGAACGGTATAGAGCTCAAGGTGAGCACCCGCGTCCCCGAAGCAGGCCTCCCCACCCGCTCTACCACAGCCCTGCGTCAGGAGTGCAAAATCCCCTATCGCATAGACCTTGCAGGAGGCTGGCTCGACCAACCCTATGTAAACAAATTTGCCGAGGGCCCAGTGCTCACAATAAACATAGAACCCGACTACGATTTCAACAACCGTAGCGGAATGAGCACCTCGTCGCGCAAGGCAGCCATCGAAATGTGGCACATCGACATCCCCAAGGGCGACCGCGAAGTGCTTGCCAAGGAGCTTTTCTGCTTTGAGAACCCTCCCGGCTCGGAATATATCAGCGGTTCACAAGACGCCATCGGGCTTGTAATGCCCGGCCTCAATCGTCTCAACTACAAGGGTGAGAAATACTGGCCTTGCGAAATAAAAAGCGTGAAAGACGACGATATCTTGAGTTTTATAGAGAAGAACATCTGGCTCATACCCCTCTCACCCCGCAAAAGCAATTACAACGTACTTGCCGACACAAAGATAGACAAAGCCGGTGCCGAGCGTCTCTCAAAGGCAGCCTGCGACTGCTGGGAAGCCCTGCTCAACAAAGACATCGAGGCGTGGGGCAAAGCCACAACAGAATCGTTCAAAGCACAGATAGCGATGTTTCCCAATATGGCGCCCGACTACGTTCTCGAGACCATAAACGAATACATCGACAAAGTAAAAGGCATAAAAATAACAGGTGCAGGCGGTGGCGGATACCTGGTACTAATCAACGACTCCCCCATTAAAGACGCCTTGCAAATAAGAATACGCCGAAACTGAAAAGAGAAATAACAAGATAAAATAGAAACAATCATTATAAACAAAGTTATGAAAACAGTAATGCTTGTATTTGGAACACGCCCCGAGGCCATCAAAATGGCCCCGCTGGTAAAAGAGTTCCAGAAACACTCTGAAGAGTTCAAAACTGTAGTGTGCGTAACAGGACAGCACCGCGAGATGCTCGACCAGGTACTCAAAATATTTGAGATAACCCCCGATTACGACCTCAATATTATGAAGCAGGGACAAGACCTCTACGACGTGACAGCCCGCGTGCTCGTGGGTATGCGCGACGTTCTCAAGGAAGTGCAACCCTCGGTTGTACTTGTACACGGCGACACCACCACAAGCACAGCCGCAGCCCTTGCAGCCTTCTATCAGCAGATTCCCGTGGGACACATTGAGGCAGGTTTGCGCACACACAACATATACAGCCCCTGGCCCGAGGAAATGAACCGTCAGATAACAGGTCGCATCGCAACCTATCATTTCGCCCCCACCGCACTGAGTCGTGAGAATCTCTTGCGAGAGGCTGTTGAGGAGAAAGATATCATCGTAACAGGCAACACTGTTATCGACGCATTGCACATCGTTGTAAACAAGATTAAAGACGACAGTTCACTCAACGAGAGCCTCAAGGGTATCCTTGCCAAGAACGGCTACGACGTAGAGCGTCTTGCAGGTGGCAAGAAACTTGTCCTCATCACAGGACACCGCCGCGAGAATTTCGGTGACGGATTTATAAATATGTGTACCGCAATACGCGACCTCACACAGAAATATCCCGACGTGGATTTCGTATATCCTATGCACCTCAACCCCAATGTGCGCAAGCCCATACACGAGGTATTCGGCGAAGACCTCAACAACCTTGGCAATATGTTCTTCATTGAGCCTCTCGAGTATCTCGAGTTTGTATACCTTATGTCACAGAGCACCATCGTGCTCACCGATAGCGGCGGTATACAGGAGGAGGCACCCGGCCTTGGCAAGCCCGTGCTTGTAATGCGCGACACCACAGAGCGCCCCGAGGCTCTTGCAGCCGGCACAGTAAAACTTGTGGGCACAAACTACGACAAGATTGTGAACGAAGTGTCAATGCTTCTCGACGACAGCGAGCACTACAACACAATGAGCCACGCCGTGAACCCTTACGGCGACGGAAAAGCTTGTGGCCGCATAGTTGAGACATTGAAATAAAAGATTTGTTGTGGGAGTTGTCACAAAGGCATCTCCCACAACAAACACCATAAGAGACTGCCGGGGCGATAAAACACACACGGCAGAAGCTACAAGCCCAAGCCTCACATCATTGAGGCCTATAAGTAGAAAATGTAGCAGCACAAGCCGGATAACATTTAATCGACATAGGCAAAACAGCAAAATGTCACTCACATAAGAGACAACATACAAAAACAAGGGTATTACCGAGGGGAAAGTAGAAAGACTTCGGTACGGAGGAGGGCATCCCTCCTACCTGCAGACGCCTGACCGTGCCTGCAGGAACAAATAAAAGACAAAATACAAATATTATGAAAATTGGAGTACTCACTTACCACAGCGTAAGCAACTTTGGTGCCAATTTGCAAGCACTATCAACAGTATCCTACTTTAAAAAAGCAGGTCACGATGTAAAAATCATTGACTGGTTTCCCAAAGAACTGGAAAAATACTATATAAATAATGTAAGCGCAATACAGCGCGAGCAGCATCGTTTATTTGTTGAGGAGCGCCTCCCTCTCACACAGCACTGCGAAACAAGTGCAGACGTAGAGAGGGTTATAAACGAAGAGAAATTCGACCTTGTAGCCATAGGTAGCGATGCAGTCTTCAGCTACATACCTTTCTTGAAGCGTATACATCCCAGCCGCAAGACACTGATTGGAATAACAAACACAACCCCCGACCACAAAATCCCCAACCCCTTTTGGGCCGATTTTGCAAAAAACAACAAAAAAGTAAAGATTGTATCACTGTCGGCCTCGGCACAATACCTCGACATAGACAAATGCCTTCCCTGGAACAAATGGCAGCTCAAGAGCCTGTTGAAGAACTTCGATTTGCTTTATGTACGCGACAGATGGACACAGGGAATCATATCAAGCCTCACCGACAAGGAGGTTACAATTTCTCCCGATCCTGTTTTCGGTTTTAATCTAAATGTAGAACAGCAACTGAGTGAAAAAGAGATAAAAGAGAAATACAACCTCGACAAATATATCGTATTAAGTTTCTGCAAGAAATTATTCAACGACAGTTGGTACGAAACACTCTACAAGAATCTCAAAGAGAAAGGCTACGAAGTGATAAACCTCGCAATGCCCGAGGGTTGTGTAGACATTCCCTGCGACAGAAAGATAGATGTACCCCTGCCTCCTATGGATTGGTATGCAATCATTAAACACGCGCAAGGTTACATAGGTCAAAGAATGCACCCAATGATTGTCGCATTCAACAATATCGTGCCTTTCCTTGTTTTCGACCACTATGCCTACAAGAAAGGAAAAGACCAGCTTAAATCAAGTAAGATATACGACGTACTCGAGAGAGGCGGTGTACTCACATCCTACCACAACATAAGCGGCAAGGAGACCATTACCCCCGAGCAGGTTGTAAATACAATTATAAATTTCGACAAAGAAAAAGTTGCGGCATTCATAAAGAGCTATCAGGAGAGATATTTAAAAATGATGAACCACATAACAAACTTATTATGAGCACATTTCATATACACTACACATTTGCCGAAAACTCCGGCGAGGTAAGAAGAATAAAAAATATAAACAAAGACCTTGCGCAGAAATTATCAAACGAGGTTTACGAAATCTCATTTATAAGTATAGGTCATTTCATAAAGCGCAAAGAGCACAGCTTTAAGTTGCACAGCAACATAAAGAAGAAATACTACTTCCCCACGCTGCCGTTTACATACAGAAGCCACATTTTCAAGCGTTTAAACACAGTGTGGTGCTCATTCATCGTGCTCATCCTGTGGATGATACACAAACCCCAATTTGCCATTTCTGAATTCTCTATCGGATGGCAGTCTTTGCGTTTCCTGCCTTCATCAGTGAAATGTATCATAGATGTACACGGAGCCACACGCGAGGAATATGAATACAACTGGGGCGAAAAAACAGATAAAGGTATGGCAGACACATACGATTATATAGAGATGCGCGGTATGAAAAAAGCATCTTATATCGTGTGCCAGTCAGAGGCTATGAAGAAGTACCTTGTCAAAAAGTATAACTTCCTCGACAAAAACAAGATTTTCCCTTACAAATGTGGTGCCGACAGAAAAATTTTCTTCTACGATGCAGCTACAAGAGAGGAGATGAGGAAACAATTCAACATCGAGAAAGACGATTTTGTATTTATCTATTCAGGCGGATTACATAAATGGCAGAAAATTGAAACAGCCATCAGCCTGTTTGCAGAGTATTCAAAGACACACAAGGCAAAGTTTATAATCCTTACATTGGAAAAAGAGGGCGCAAAACAGCTTATATCGCAATTTGACGCCGAGACACAGAGCAAGTTCATTATAACATCTGCACAGAACAAAGACGTTTACAAATATTTGAATGCAGCCGATGCAGCATTCTTGATACGTGAGAACGTCGTACTTAACCAGGTGGCATCGCCCACAAAGCTGGCAGAGTATATGTTCTGCGGTTTGCCCATAATCACAAACGACACCGCAAATTCGTGGATAGACAATAACTCGCTCATATTCAATCTCGACAAGCAGAACATCGACCAGATTGAGGATTTTGTAAAGCAAACAGACAAAAAAGCCATAATAGACTATGCGCTTGAAAACCTTTCTCTGGAATGCGATGAAAAGAATCTTACTCAATTAGCAACAGATGCAAAACAATAAAAATAAAATAATTGTCAAGAATACAATCGCACAATACATTAAAACGATTGTATCGGTAATTGTCAATATATATGCAGCCCGAATTATTCTGGAGCAATTGGGAATTGACGACTACGGCATTTACACTGCCGTAGCGTCTTTTGTTGCTATATTCGGCGTAATCAACAGTTCTATGGTTGTTTCGGTGCAACGTTTCATATCGTGCGAAATTGCAGTAAACAACCACAAACGAGTATCAGAGATATACAGTACCTCACTGCTTACACACATAGGCATTGCATTGTTGATAATACTTCTTGCAGGAACCATCGGACAATACTTCATTAGAGAGTATATGGTTTTTGCACCAGGCAAGCTTGACGACGCATTGTTTGTATTCTGTTGCGTGCTGATAAGTTTTGCAGTAAATGTAATATCCATACCGCAACAGGCAATTCTTATATCGTATGAGAAGATTTTCCTCTCCTCGATAATCGGAATCATTGAATCTCTGTTAAAGTTGGGTATAGCTTTCGCCCTTATGTTTGCAAAAGACGACAAGCTCATTCTATATGCAATACTATTTGCAATAGTATCAATAATTGTCAGATTCGGATATTCAATTGTCGTAAAGATGTCTCTGCCTTCGTTGAAATTCATAAAAGAGTTCAACAAAAGTACATTCAAAGAGGTGTGCGGCTTTGCAGGATGGAATTTCTTTGGAGGAGTTGCCAATATGGGCAAGTCACAGGGTGTAAATATTTTGTTGAACGTGTTCTTTGGAACTGCCGTTAATGCCGCTTACGGCCTGGCCTATCAGTTGGAATCACAGCTACTTTTCTTTGCCACAAGCATTTTTCAGGCCTCAAACTCACAAATAGTGCAGTCCTACAAAATTAAGGACTTCAAAAGACTCGACACCCTCATTCAGAGTTCAACAAAGACAGCATTCTTCTTATTCTTTATCATTACATCGCCTTTGATTATTATCACAGACGACATTATGACATTGTGGCTGGGCAACGTACCCGAATACTGCTCGTTCTTTGTTGCGCTGATGCTTATTAATGCATACATAGAGCTTTTCTCATCACCTTTGATGATTATAACCCAGGCAACAGGAAGAATAAAGAGCTACTTCATATCTATCAGTTCAATAATGATAATGATTATCCCATTGTCATACGTTGCGCTCAAATATGGAGCCGACCCCTATGTCGTTCTATACATTACCATAATTATTAACTGTATACTTCTAATAGTCAGATTATGGTATGTTTCATACAAGGCCGGTGTTACCGTACGCTCTTATATTTTCCGTGTAATTATACCATTTGTTATAATTGCCGTTATAAATATCACAGTTTTAACCCTGATAATGTCACAAATACATCTGGGTATCATTTTGAGAATCATTATCTGCTACATCATATCATCTATAACAACTGCACTATCGTCATATTTGATAGTTCTGAATTCGGAAGAGCGCAAAAAAATATTGAAATATGGAAATCTCAAAAAATAAGATAAACTTTATAGACAAAGCTCTGATAGCCCTATTTTTAGTAGGGTTGGTACTCTCATTGTATTTACAATTTGAAGAATTTCGTATAGGTGTAATCAGCAAACTTTTAAATATAAGCGCAAGCCGAACCAGCCACTACATTACAATGCTGCAAGTAGCGACCGTGAGCGGAGCCATAATCTTCTTTCACCGAAATTTCTGGTTCAACAAGCTGACAGCCCTCGGAAAGTGTTTATTCATTTTCAGCATATTTATGCTTGCATCCAACTTGATACTAAAGAATTTTAATAACCCCTTGTATTACGTTGGAACATATACGTCAATGACGCTATGGATATACATATACCTGTTTTCCTATGGCATTTCAAGAAAATACACCTATCAGGTTGAACAATACAAGAACAACATAGTATTTGTATTGGCCATATACACTGCTATACTATTCCTTTATAACTATATGACTATTAAAGCAATTGGAATAGAGTTCAACCTCATTGAGTCATACTACTTGATATCAATTCTGCCATTTGTTTTAAAACTTCCCAAGAAACAAAGATATATAATTCTGATTCTTGCAGCAGTTTGCATTATCCTTGCAGGAAAGCGAACCGGTTTTATTACTTTCATTGCATTGATTTTAATTTATGTCTTAACTATCGGAAAGAACTTAAAATCAAAATTGAAGATAATTGCACTTGGTTCTATTCTGCTTGTAATTATGTATTCTCTCCTCTCGCACTATATGGGTGACGAGATAAATCACATATTCCAACGTATATCGGAAATTGAAGAGGACGGTGGTTCGGGACGTTCAGAAATGTATCAAATTATCTTGAACGAGGTACTAAATACCGACGGAATTGAGTTTCTATTCGGACACGGATACAACGAAGTGCTTAACTTCAGAGGCTCGGGTGGTTTTAGCGCGCACAATGAGTTTTTGGAGGTTGCCTACGACTATGGACTTGTTGGTTTTATAATATTCTTGTCTATATTCTTCTGCGTATATTCAATGAGCTGCAAAGCCAAGGCTCACGAAGACAGAGTTCTCGTTAAAATATCACTTTTGATATTTTTCCTTATTTCATTAACTTCGCACTCAATACTTAAAACAACAAACATCACATTCTTGTGTATGTATTGGGGTTATATGGATGCGAAAAACAGATTGCGATAAAAATACAGGCCAAGGCAAAACAATTTAGTGCAAGCCTTGCACAACACACGCACCGGCTACACGAGGGGTGAGAGAGTTTTACAAGCAAAGCCCTACCCACTGCATCTCGGCCGGGCTTGTAACAAGTTACAAATAAACATATAAAGATGAACATATCACAATCATTGGTAAGTCGCAGAAGCTCTGCAATCATAAAGGGACTGCTCATTCTTTTGATAGTGCTCGGACATAACGGAATCCTTATGGGAAAGGCTCCCGGGCTCACAAAGAACGCATTCAACGACTACCTGTACAGCTTTCACGTATACTTGTTTCTTATTCTGCCTTTTTTCTATAACATACCACAATCGAGCATCGGCAGAATAAAGAAAGATTTTTTAAAGCTATATAAGCCCTATACCATAATCTTTGTTCTATTGCTTATCACAAATGTCTTTTTATTAAAAAGCACATTTGAGCCTGTTGCAACTATTTTCACCTATATCTCCGGCGATATGACAATGCTCAAGGATAATGTAGGTGCATCATTCCCGTGGTTCCTTCCCACAATGTTCTCGCTACTCGTTCTGCGAAATATTTTCTTGGGAGGCAATAAAAAAGTTCTTCTTGCAGCAGCTGTAGCACTCTCTGCCATAATGTTTATTATTGTCAGAGTGGCGATGATATACGGATTATACCGTTTATCATATCTCATCTGCGGCAGCAGTGTAGCCATTGCATATTTCTCACTCGCCGTTGCAAGCAGATATATTTATGAGAAATTCAGCACCCATAGATACTTCGGCGCAATATCAATAGGAGCGTTTATAGTTGCGACAATCGCATTTTTCACCGATGCGATAGTAAATGTATACTTATCAAATATTATGCAGTGGGTTGTGCTGCCTGTCAGCGGAATGTACACGATTATGATATTTGCCGACAATTTGAGAGAATCTAAACTTTCAAGATGTCTCGAGTGGCTTGGTAACGAGTCGTTGGCTATATATATGGTTCACGTTTTCATATACAATGTACTGCTTATAATTGTTATGAAACTTGGATTTGCGCTCAATTTCTATTCGGGATGCGTCACATTGCTTCTCACAATAGTAATTACATTGGCAATCATCCAATTATCAAAGAAAACCAAACTCTACAATATCATATTCAAATAATATTGTAACTCACAGACAAAAAAACTCACTCGCTGTGGAAAATTCAGAAATCTTCCTATAGCGCAAAGAATAAATACTCACAAACGCATCGATGGCAACCGATAATCGGTTGCCATCGATTGTTTAGCTACGCGGAAGCCGATGCAATTCTGTCGGCCACCTCCACGGGGTCTGTAGTTCCATATTTTGCATAAAACCTGTCGAGCAGGTTGCGCAACTCATTTGACAGCGAACGCATATAAAAGATTTTATTCTCGCGCAAAGGAATCTCGCTGCCCACGAACTCCTCGGTTCCATAGTCACTCGCAAAAATTGACGCCGCCATATCACCCGATATATCATAAATTTCGGGCTCGGGCAGCACATAGTACAGCATAGCATCCTCATCGGGGAGCGATTTTATATAAGACTCAAATTCAGCACCGGTAGTACACTCGTCACACCTCACATATATCGACACAGAAACGCTGTCCGACCAGTTCTTATCCAAGGATACGCAATGATTGAATCCTGTGGTATATAGCGCTCGGTAACCCGCCGCATCTTTTGAAAAGATGGGAGAATACACATAAGACATAAGCGTTTGACTATTTTCGGGCAAGTACATCTCCACAGTTTTAGTGCAGCTGAACCAGCCAAAGAACTCATCTTTTACAGCATCTCTCTCATAAACAACTCCGTTTATTGTAATAGAAAGAACCTTGTTTGAATTCTGTGTGTCGGTTACAATAGAACTGATATTTCCCCATTTATTAAACAAGATACCCGCACCTTCTCTCACATCCACATTGCTTCCCTGCGATACGAAGTTTTTCAAATCACCATCTGTATAATTGGTATACACAACTTTGTCTGCGTTCTTCCACGCATACCAATTTAAATTGGCCACAACATTCTTATAGAAAGAGAGAGACTTGAGACTGACGCGCCCCACTCTTTTTATATACTTTTTATTTTCAAGGTCTATTGTATCACATATACATCCTTGATATCCGCTCACACCGGCCAAGCCCCACTCGCTCATTGCAGCAATCTCGGGGAGGTTTATTTCGGCCTCCTTATATTTCTCATACTTACGGAAATCCACATCACCGCTCCACACAAGATGGGCACATATATTATTGAGCGAAGTAGTCTCTACAAGCAGATACCCCGGACACGACGGCACATATACGCTGTGCTCACCCGTGCAATGCGTACACAGCTGCGGCGTCAGCTGTTCCAGATAGAGATTTCCCACCCTTTCTACAGGGTTAAAGGGGGTATAATAAACAGCCTTCACCGAGTTCTCGCTCCAGTAATCATTAACGCCAGTAGATATAACATATCCGTTATTTTCTCCGGTACCCACCGCACAGGGCACACAAGGGAAGGGCACCACATAATTCGCGCCGTCGCCAATGGCGCCGCCCGATATAGTCTTGTTTATCAAAGCCTTTGAGGCATCGCATTGGTTATAACCCACACTGCCGAAACAAAGCGGCTGCGCAAATGTGAGTCCCTTTTTAAGAGCCCCCGTGTGAGCATATATCGCCTTGCACTCTGCAGCTGTGGGCTCAAAACCCGAGCCATACATCTCTGTGAGGTCTACCAGAAGCAGCCCCGACACAATAAATTCCGCAGCACCACCTACTGCGGTGAATTTAAGCAAAGAACCCGACAAGTTTCCTATCCACGAGACAAACTCCCAGCCGCGCTCTTTTCGCAGCTGAAGTTCTGTATCGCCAAGCGACAGGCAAGAAGTGCCCGACAAATTAAATACCAACGCTTTACAATAATAGAAATGTTTGGGATATGTACTTAAATCACATTTGACACCGCTTCCCGCATAACCCGCTTTTATCACGGCGCAGTCGCCCGAGAGGGTGATTGCATCACCCGAGCTGATAGTTTGCCACCCCTGTGCAAATGTGCCGTCTACAAGATTCTTCACAGCATTTCCACCTATCTGCTTGAGAGTAGCCACGCCACTCTGCACCGAGGCACGCCCCGCCACGGTGCGCTTCGCAAACTCCGCCACGTCGCTCTTCCCCTGCAAGCTATACACATCATAGGCTACAGCAGGAATATTATTACCAGCTACAATGTCGGCAATCTTCTGTGCATTGAGGTTTATCCTTTCAACCGCCGACGAGAAGGCTTTGTCTACAGCGGCAGCCACCGAGCCCTCACCTGCCCCTTTAAGCACATCTACATCCTCCACAAGTGCCTGCACGGCAGCCACAAGGTCATCGGTCGAGGTTATCTCCTTGTTTGCACCGGCACGCGAGAGCTCGCTCCACTTGCCCCACGCACCTCCCGAATATGTGCGCAGACAAATCTTTGTCTCGCCACTGCCACGCCCCGTGAAAATGAGCACCTGCCCCGTCATCCGGTTATTCTGCCTTGGGCCTTGTGTGCCACTATCGGTCACCACAAGATTTCCCACGATGTAATGCTCCTCTCCGCAATACTCCACGGGCAACCCCACGCTGTCGTCTGCGTGCGTAATCTCCACAAAATAACAGCCGGGAGAGAAAATCTTGTCGAGAGTGCGCTCCCACTTTACCCCCTCACCGGCACCGCCAATCAGCGAGCTGTATTTCACAGCCATTTGATTAATTTGTTTTCCCATAATCTTTTTTGCTGCAAATATATCACAGCCTACAACGGAGAAGGTTGCCATTTTGCCAAAGGAACGCAAATTTATATCAAAACCACAAAGGGAAAACAGCGTGCCGCAGCTCTAAATAATACAATGAGAATCATTGCGCAAACATACAAAAAAGCGCCTCGTTTCTGCATAAATATACAAAACAAGGCGCATCATACAATCAAATACGACATTCCTGCCATATACCTCAAAAGAAGCCAAAGCGACACATTAACAGCAAGCGCATACAAAGCAGCATATCAAGCATTTACAAGAGCGGGCTGCATCTTTATATAATCTATAATTGCGCTTTCTATCAATTCGTGGCCTGCATCGTTGGGGTGTATGCCATCTTCGCAAATATAATCGGCGAAATTCTTCTTTTCGAGAAAAACCGACGTAATATCTATTACAGGAACGCGCTTCATCGCCCCCAAACGAAAGATTTCCATATTATATCTCTCGTGCCAACGGTCTATGGAGAGCACCGTGCCACCCAACCAGCTCAAAATATTATCGGAATTCAGCCCCTTTGATACGTGAGCAAAGAAACGATTAGGCTCAAGCACGGGTAATGAAAGCAATACAGGCTTTGCTCCCAATGACTTAACAGAATCTATTAAATCAGAATACGACTGCACGAATAGCTCAATCGGAGTATTAGGACTATGCTCTTCGCTTGGATTTTCGGCTATTGCAGCCCAGTTGTAATCACAATCGTTACCGCCATATTCAAACAGAACGTAGTCACTCTGCTTTATTCTGTCGGCATAGCGATTTACAAATTTCATACCCTGCGACACCACCGCACCGAAACGCGCAAAGTTATCAACCTCTATACCGAGACTCCTGCGACAGCGCGCAGCAAAACCCTTGTCACTTATCTTATACTTTATACCATCGGCAGGGCTGTTCTCTCTATCAACCACAATACCTTTCATCACCGAATCGCCAAAAGCGCATACCGATTTCAAATTCATTTTCATATACATTTTTCGTTTGACAGCCGCAAAAGTATATCAGCCCCGTCACACTGCAAAAACAAAGGGAATGAACACGCCTAAACGGTGCGTCAGTAGGCTATTTGGGGTGAAATCCCGTAATTAGTGGCTAAATTTGCGGTCTAAAATTCGCCACATAGCCACAAAAGACAATCTTGGAGAAAAAAAGCCATTCAAGCACTAAAAAAAAGAAACAGAGCGACACCACCAGGGACACTTTAACGAGCACAGAAAGGGCGCGCCGACAGCCTGAACACCCCCCGCTTTATAAAAGCGCTCTACAAGAGCAAGCAGCAAACAATAAAGCATTGAAATACCCACAAATAGAATACATCCATTAATCTGCCGCAAGAACAAATTATAGACAAAAAAAGCGGACACTGTTAAAGTGTCCGCCTATGGGGTGGGTAAGCTACCTACATCGCGCCGCTACAACCTACTACCTTTGCTGCGGTCAAGCCCTGGAGGATTTGCAGGGAGCTGGCCGTATAGGACTTACCCGTACTGCGTGCAAAGGTACTACTTTTTTTTTACCGCGCAAAATATGCGAGCGTTTTTTCGTCACATTTTTCACGAAGAGCACTATTCCGCCCTATTTTTTGCATAAATCAAAATAAATACAAAAAAATATCGATAAATAGCATAAATAATCAAAAAAAAGATTAAATTTGCGCCGTTCAAAACAACAAAGTAATACCGAAAAGTTGTGATTGAGCATTGTCACAACTATATAAGATTGTGGTTTTTGCAATAAAACTGTTGCAAGAACCCGTTTTTAGTTTTGTATATATTAAATAAGGAATATATAAATACAAATAACTTAAATTACTAACTAAATTCATTCATTTATGAAGAAAATTTTACTTTCAATTCTTTGCTTGTTCAGCATTTTTGCTGTACACGCCGAAGAGGTTACTGTAACATTCTCTGATAAAGGCTACGCAAACGCCGAAGAGGTTACAGCTATGACCATCAACGATTACCTTGCTGCAACATTCAGCCAGGGTGCAAACACAAACACTACACCTAAATACTACAACACAGGTGCTGCTTATCGTTTGTATGCTAAAAACACAATGACCATCACCGCTGCAGACGGTGTAATCATCAACTCAATCACAATGACAACCGGTAGCGGAGAGTACGTTGTAAATTCAGGTAGCACCGTATCAGCCGGAACACTTGACATCAATGGTTCAACAGCTACAATCAGCGGCATCAACGCTGGTTCTGTAGTATTTACACAGGGTGGTAGCAAAGGCCACGTGCGCATCATCAGCCTCACAGTTGATTATACTGCGCCCACAACCGGTGCAACACTTGCTCTTCCCGAGGCATCAATTGAGTCGGGTGTTTTATACAACCCCGCTACAGTTGAGTTTACAGCCGCTGCAGGCACTATCCACTACACACTCGACGGCACAGAGCCCACAGCCGACTCTCCCGTTTACAGCGAGGCTTTCAGCATCGACCAGTTTGGCACAACTACAACAATTAAAACAATTGCCATTGACGGCGAGGCATACAGCGACATTGCAACATACGAGTACATCCTCAAGGTTGCAACTCCCGTAATGAACTACAACACCGGCGTTTACACAAGCATCAAGGACCTCACCTTCACAACCGAGACCGAGAGCGCAACTATCAGCTACATCCGCGTGAGCTCTTGGTCTACAGATGTTAAGAACGGTAGCAAGCCTTACGGTTCACTCGGTGTATACTCAACAGGTGAGTATCAGGCAATTGCCTATGTACTCCAGGGCGAGGAGAAAGTATGGAGCGAGGTAGTTACAAAGAAATTCTATATCTCTGACATCGTTCCCTTCAAGAAGGCTACAAGCATCGTAAGCGGCACAAAATACCTCATCAACTCTGGCAGCATCGCCGCAGACCAAATCTACGAGACCAACACATACGGCTACCTCTACACAAAGAGCATCACAGAGAAGAACGGCTACATCGAGACAAACGGATACTACGGTTTCACATTCGAGGAGACAGAGAACGCAGGTGAGTACTACCTCATCGACGAGTTCGGTCGCTACCTCTATATGAAGGATTCATACAACAGCTTCAACGTAGATGCCGACAACACAGAGCTCGGCGACGGCGCAATCTGGACAGTATCTTTCAACGAGGAGGGCAACGCAACAATCCAGAACAAGGGTAACAACAAAATCGTTCAGTACTACGAGGATAAGAACAGCTTCGGCGCATACGACAAAGTAAGCTATGCACTCCCCACCCTCTACGCCGAGAGCGAGTACCCCACATTCAAGATTACACCCGACGGTTCAGAGGCTTTGAAGAGCTTCACAGGCATCACCATCACTTGCGAGGCAGGTATCCAGCTCCAGGAGACCGAGGAAAACTCTCCCACATTCAACATCGGCTGGAACACCACTTCAAACTGGTTTGACTACGGTGTACAGATTGACGAGAACACCATTGTATTCAACACAATGCAGGAGTTCACCGATTCAGAGTCATACCGCATCACAATCCCCGCAGGTCTCTTCATCCTCGATCCCAACGGCTTGGCAACACCCAATGAGGAGGGCTGGGCAAGCATCACCGTAGACAACAGCGAGCCCTTCGCACTCGTAGGCGTAACACCCGAGAGCGGCAGCGTTGTAGACGAGATGACCAGCATTATGATTGAGTACAACAGAGATATCTTCGACAACCTCTATGGCTACGACGTTGTAGCAACCGACGAGAACGGCAACGAGGCAATTTTCAACATCTCTTATGGCAGCGACGAGAACCCCATCCCCTACAACTGCTTGTATCTTGTAGCCAAGAAACCTATAAAGAAGGCAGGTACATACACTCTTAACATCAGCGCCGAGTGGGCATTCTGCTACAGCTCTAACTATATGGAGACATACTTCATTGAGGAGGACGTCCCCTACACATTCACCGTAACAGGTAACAACTATGTTGAGGGTGAGGACGAAGAAGAAGAGGACGATGTAGTTGTTGAGCAGGCATTTGCCGTTACAAGCATCACACCCGAGAACGGCAGCACAGTAGACATCGTTGATACAATCATCATCGAGTACAACAAAGACATCTTCGACGAGCTTAACGGCAAAGATATCGTTGTAACCGACGAGGAGGGCAACGAGACTATCTTCACAATCACATACGGCGACGAGGAGAACCCCGTTCCCTACAACCAGATTTGCCTTGTAACAGAGACTCCCATCACAAAGGCCGGCACATACAGCCTCACAATCGGTGCAGATTGGGCATTCTGCTACAGCTCTAACTATATGGAGACATACTACATCGAGGAGGACATCAACTACACCTTCACCGTAACAGGCAACAGCACCGCTGTAAACGAGATTGAGACAGAGGCTGCCGAGAAGGTTATCTACGACCTCACAGGTAAGCAGATTAAGGAGATTACAGCTCCCGGCATCTACATCATCAACGGTGTAAAAACTATCGTTAAGTAATCTTGTACACAGAATACAAAACATAGCCGACGAGGGCGCAGCACGCTGCGCCCTCGTTCTTTTTTCACCCCGCAGACACCCTTTGCAAAGCTGCAAACAGTTAAAAAAGATAAAAAAGACAACACCCATTGAATATCAATCGATTACAAAGAGTGCGCAAGGCAATATTTTCAATAAAAAAACAAATACATTAAAATTAATTAATTATCTTTGCCACCAAGCATTGAGAATAAATTAGAGGGGCAAAAATCCCCCACAATTATTAACTTAAAAAACTATTTATGAAAAAAACTTTACTTTCTATTCTTTGCTGTATGCTCGCTGTTATCGGCGTGCAGGCACAGATTGCAGCACCTACCGCATCGGTAGAGCCGGGCGTAATCTACAACCCCGCACAGGTGCAGCTCACAGCAGGTGCAACCATCTACTACACAACCGACGGCAGCACCCCCACAACAGCATCGGCTGTTTACAGCGATGCCATCAGCGTCGATGTATTCGGCAAGACTACAACCATTAAAGCCATCGCCTCAAACGGCACAGAGCAGAGCGCGGTAGCCACATTTGCCTACGAGCTCAAGGTAGGTGCTCCTGTAATTAACTTCGAGAGCGGAATCTACGAAATGCTCAACGGCATCGAGTTCACCAGCGCCACACTCGGTTCGGGCGTTCAGATTATCTACACAAAAGATGGCAGCGACCCCAGAACAGCCGAGAAGCCCGAGATTTATTGGGGCTACCCCGAGGTACACCGCAATGCAGGTGCTTACACCTACAAGGCTGTGGCAATGATTATCAACAACTACTACGGCTCACTCCCCGGGGAGGACGACAAAAAAGAGGACGACAAGAAGAGCAGAGCAGCTGTGAACGACACCGTGTACAGCGAGTTGTCGGCAGACTACGACTTCATCATCTCACCCGTTCAGCCCTATGCCGAGAGCACAGAGCTCGTAGGTTACTACTACTATGCAATGAACAGCGGCAACGCTATTGCAACACCCATCAGCAGCAAGGCAACAAGCGGCAACCTCGAGGGTAAAGAGATTGTAAAGAACGGCAAGTTCATCGAGACAAACGCATACTACAGCTATATGTTCTGGCCCAAGAACGAGGGTGAGTACCAGATTGTAGACAACTCATACCGCGCCATCTATATGGTTGAGGGTAGCGACGAGCTGCACGTTTCAGCCGACAGCACCACACCCGGCGACTACGCTCTGTGGACTGTAAGCATCAACGACAAGATTGCCACAATCACAAACAAAGCAACAGGCAAGGTCATCAGCTACAGCGCAGCAACCAACAGCTTTGCAGCAGGCAGCAGCGAGAGCAATATCACACTCTACCAGCTCGGCGAGTATCCCAAAATGGATGTAACTCCCTACAACTACTCTAACGTAGAGAGTTTCTCAAAAATCACAATTACCTGCAGCGACGGTATTGCAATTAACGAGAACACCGACGCATACCCCTACTACCAGATTGGCTGGATGGGTGAGTACTACTTCAACGATCCCAAGCAGATTGACGAGAACACCATCGAAATCTCTACAAGCGGTGATATTACAGATCCCAACACATACAGCATCATAATCCCCAACGGCCTCTTCATCCTCGATCCCGACGGCCTTGCAATCGAGAACGAGTACACCTACCACACTCTGCAGATTGTAAACAGCGAGGCCAGCTACCTCACAGTGAGCGATATCGTTCCCTCAAACTACTCAACAGTTTCAAAGATTGATACAATCCTTGTTTACTTCGACATCGATTTGGCAGCTTACGAGTGGATTGAAATGAGAATGACAACAAGCTGGGGCGACGAGACAAACAACTGGACACCCACATATCGCCAGATACCTCTCACACTCACCGAGGGCGACGGCGATATCACAAACTTCGAGATGATTCCCAACACACAGTACGAGGATCCCGAGACAGGATACTGGTATCCCATATTCCCCAACAACTGCCTCCCCTTGAGACCTTCAAACAAAGAGGCTGTTGTAAAAGCAGGAACCTACACTATGACATTGAGCAAAGCCTGGTTCACCTGCTGGGATATGTACTACAGCCAGAGCCGCGAGCTCGAGGATGATATCGTTATCACCATCACTGTAGACGGCACACTCGGCATCAACGACATTGTGAGCGATGCAATCAAAGAGGACGGCATCATCTACGACATCACAGGTAAGCAGGTTAAGGAGATTACAGCTCCCGGCATCTACATCGTAAACGGTAAGAAATACATCGTTAAGTAAAAAACAAGCTCTAAATAGAAAAGTGCAGCCCCGCAAGGCTGCACTTTTTGTTTCCACACGGCAGAAAAAAAGCCCACCCGGTGACAAAAGAGACAAAGAGAGGGCGAAACAAAGTGCCCTATTTTCAGTTATGCGATATTTTTTGTACCTTCGCCAAGTAATTGAAACAAAAGTTCACACGCCGCCACCGCGGCACATACAAAAAAGAAAATGGAACAGGAAAAAGGAAAATCATTGAGCGAGAGAGCAATGTACTACGGCACTCTGTTCGCTGCGATGATGATACTCACAAACATCGCATACATCGCAGGCCTGAAGATTGAGGAATTCTCCACCCTCTTCGTGCTGCTCATAGCCGCATCGCCCTTCGTCGCAGGCAGGCTTGCCGTCACCTACCGCAAACGCGAAAGAAACAACCGAATGAGCTTCGCACAGGCGTGGCTTTTCCTCATTATAATGTACTTTTGCGCGGCATTGCTCACCGCCATAGCGCAATATGTCTATTTCGCGTTCATCGACAACGGCTTTTTTATGCAGTTCATACAGGAGCAGTTCAGCCTTGTGATGGAGACCGAGAGGATAGACACCACATTGAAAGAGGAACTGCGCATCACCGCCGACCTGCTCGCCTCAATGAGCACACGCGACATTATATTGCAAATATTCAGCACAAATATCCTAATTTCACCATTCATTACATTAATTATCGCTATTTTTGTGCGTAAGAAATAAAAGCCAATATGGACATATCAGTTATAGTACCCCTTTACAACGAGGCAGAGTCACTGCCCGAGCTTGCCGCCTGGATAGAAAAGGTGATGCTTGCCAATAACTTCAGCTACGAAGTAATATTTATCGACGACGGCAGCACCGACACCTCGTGGGCCACAATTGAGACTCTGAAAGAGAAAAACCCCGCCCTGCACGGCATAAAATTCCGTCGCAACTACGGCAAGTCTCCCGCCCTCTACTGCGGCTTCGAACGCGCACAGGGCAACGTGGTGATAACTATGGACGCCGACCTTCAAGACAGCCCCGACGAGATACCTATCCTCTACCGTATGATTACCGAGGAGGGCTACGACCTTGTTTCGGGATATAAACAAAAGAGATACGACCCGTTGAGCAAGACACTGCCCACAAAACTCTTCAACGCCACAGCACGCAAGGTGTCGGGCATTAAAAACCTGCACGACTTCAACTGCGGCCTCAAGGCCTATCGCCGCGAGGTTGTCAAGAGCATTGAGGTATATGGCGATATGCACCGTTACATCCCCTACCTTGCAAAGAACGCAGGCTACAGCCGCATAGGCGAGCTTGTGGTGCACCACCAGGCACGCAAATATGGCAAGAGCAAGTTTGGCATCAGCCGCTTCTTCCACGGCTACCTCGACCTTATGTCGCTGTGGTTCCTCTCGAAGTTCGGCTACCGTCCTATGCACATCTTTGGCCTCTGGGGCACGCTGATGTTTATCATAGGATTTATTTCAGCATTTATTCTGGGTGCAAACAAGCTCTATAGCCTTGCCTGCAACGAGCCCGCACGCCTTGTGACAGACTCACCCTATTTCTACATAGCCCTCACTATGATGATACTCGGCACACAACTCTTCCTCACCGGATTCATAGCCGAGCTCGTGAGCCGCACCTCGCAAGAGAGAAACAAATACAACGTAGCCAAAGAGATTTAATTATATGAAGAATATAGGAAAGAGCATCGCCCTTGCCGCAGCCGTGACAGCGCTGCTGCTTGCAGCCGTAACAGCCTGCGACAGCGGCTACGACTGCACGCTCAACAACACCTCCTACAATAACATAGGCTTTTACTCGGCCGACACAAAAGAGCGATACCCCTACCCCGACGCACTCGACATATCGCTTATGGTAAACGGCAAAGACTCCATTATGATTTATCACATCATCGACGCCGAGAGCATATCGCTCCCTATGAGCTACACCCACGACACCGACACCGTGGTATTTCACTACGAGAGCGGGCACAGCGACTCGCTCTACATTGAGCACAGCAACGAGCCCTACTATCAGTCGATGGAGTGCGGCACGCTTATGTTCCACAAGATAGAAGAAGTGCGCCACACCGACGTGTGGATAGACTCTGTGGCCATAAAAAACAAAAATGTAAATTTCAAAGGCAATGAGAATATTAAGATATATTTTTATCAGTAGCCTGGCGCTGCTTCTGCCCCTTGCCTTGCAGGCGCAGACAAGCGACAAAAAGGAGAAAAACCCCTGGGCCATAAAAGGAGTGAGCCTGTCGGGCGACATCTTCGGCTATGCATACTCTATGCTCGACGACTACAAGAGCGTAGAAGCCGCCCTGTCGCTAAACCTCGGCAACCGCCTTTTCCCCACCGTAGAAGTGGGCTACGGCAGCACCGACAACACCGACGAGACCACACACATCTATTATAAGTCGGCAGCTCCCTACTACCGCGTAGGTCTCAACTACAATTTCCTGCACAAGAAAGAGGGCAAGCTCAAGGACTACAAGCTCTTCGGCATTGCGCGATACGGCTGGACAAAGACAGAGTACGACGTGCAGACACCGCCCATAACCGACCCCGTGTGGGGAGGCTCCACAGCCATAGACCTCAAGGGAGTCGAGTCGGCGTGCTCGTGGTTCGAGCTGGGCGTGGGCGTACAGGTGAAGGTGTGGAAAATCTTCCATATGGGCTGGAGCATACGCTACAAAACCCGCCTGAAAGAGGGCAACGGCCCCAACTCCGAGGTGTGGTACATACCCGGATATGGTGAGAACAAAAGCAGTTGCTTCGGAGGCACATACAACCTCATAATCGACATACCTTTCAGCAAAAACTAATTACCCGCGATGAAGATACACCAGATTCTCTTCCTGCTCTTTCTTGTGGCAGGCAGCATATATGTGATAAGCCGCAACACCCCCTACAAGAGCAACAGCGGCAAGGTATTCGGAACATATTATAATATAATATACCAAAGCAAGGACGACCTGCACACACCCATAAAAGAGGCTATGGCAAGGGTAGACCGCTCACTCTCTACATTTAACAAAAAGTCGGATATTTCGGCAATAAACGAGAACCGCGACATACTCCCCGACACTACATTTATAAAGGTGTTTACGCTCGCACAGAGCATCTCGGCCCTTACCGAAGGTGCGTTCGACATCACAGTGGCACCGCTTGTAAATGCGTGGGGCTTCGGCTTCAAGAAAGGGCTGCCGGCCGACTCTGCCGCCATAGACAGCCTGCGTCGTTTCGTGGGTTACAACGGCGTGAGCCTCTGCGAGGGAAAGATTGTAAAAGAGCACCGGCAGACAATGCTCGACTGCAGCGCCATAGCCAAGGGATACGGCTGCGACGAGGTGGCACGCACCCTCGACGCGCTGGGAGTAAACAACTATATGGTAGAAATAGGCGGCGAGATAGTAGCCAAAGGCAAGAACGACAAGGGCAAGAGCTGGTCAATAGGCATAAACAAGCCCGTAGACGACGCCACAGGCAGAGAGAACACCCTGCAAGAGGTCATACACATAAGCAACAAAAGTATGGCCACATCGGGCAACTACCGCAATTTCCGCTACGAGAACGGACACAAGGTGGCACACACTATAAACCCCGTCACAGGCTACCCCGTGAGCCACGGCCTGCTATCGGCAACCGTTATTGCCGACGACTGTGCCACAGCCGACGCCCTCGCCACAGCTTTTATGGTTATGGGTGTGGAGCCCGCCACAGAGTTCTGCAAGGCACACGGCATTGAAGCATATTTCATTTACAGCGACAACGACGGCACCCTGCTCACCACAGAGACAGCAGGCTTCAAGAGATACAAATGAGCCGTCGGGCACATACACAAAAAGGCACCTTGCGAGGTGCCTTTTTGTATGTTATACCAAGAATTTTTCAACTTGCAATGCTGTCGATGAGGTGAGTGAGGTTCGAGGTAAAAAGCTTCACCGACATCGCAAGCAAAATGATTCCGAAGATTTTCTTCACGAAATATACACCACCCTTTCCAAGTATACGACTCACGCGCTTGGTAGAAGAGAGCATCACAAACACCACCACGGCATTTGTAAGAAGAGCAAGCAGGATATTGAGGGTTGAATACTCTGCTTTCAGCGAGAGAAGTGTGGTAAACGAGCCCGCACCTGCAAGCAAAGGAAACACCAGAGGCACAAACGTCGCATCGTTACCCGCCACAGAGGTATCCTTGAAAATCTGAATATCGAGTACCATCTCAAGCGCAATGAGGAAAAGCACCAGCGCACCCGCCACCGCAAAAGAATTTATATCGACACCGAACAGCGCAAGCAAAATATCACCCACGAGAAAGAACGAAAGCATAAGCGAGAAGGCATAAAACGTAGCCTTCAAAGACTTTATGGTTTTGCCCCTGTCACGCAAAGAAATCACCACAGGCATAATACCAATGGGGTCAATCACCGCAAAAAGCACGCTGAACGCACTGAAATAGTCCAAGAAATTAAAACTCGAAAACATAACTCTGTCTGTTTAAAATATAATCACACTATATAAATATAAGGAGAAAACGGCACATCACACACAAAGAGCGACGTGCAACACTCTACATAATTACAAAAGTACACATTAAATGTTTTCCCCAAAGAAAAGTGTGAAAAAATATTTACTCTGCACACACTTTTTATCCGAGGCGCATTGCAGGAATACAAGCTGCGCGCCGAACAAAAAACGTATCACATTGAAAATAATAGAAAAAAGTCGCTATTTTTTGCAAAAAAAGTATTACCTTTGCGGCCGAATTCTATCAACATAATGTCTAACTCATTAAAGAAAAACAAATTATGAGCAACGAAATTTTAACTGGTACACCCGATTTCAATTGGGAATCGTACGAAAACGGAGAGAACATCTCTGGTCTCTCACACGAGCAGTTGGAGCAGGCCTACAACGGCACTCTCAACAAAGTATCAAGCCGCGAGGTAGTAAACGGTACTGTTATCGGTATCAACAAGCGTGAGGTTATTGTAGACATCAACTACAAGCAGGACGCTATCATCCCCATCAGCGAGTTCCGCTACAACCCCGATCTCAAAATCGGTGATCAGGTAGAGGTTTACATCGAGAACTTGGAGGACAAAAAAGGTCAGTTGAACCTTTCACACAAGAAAGCACGCGCTAGCCGTTCTTGGGAGCTTGTTAATAAAGCTATGGAGGAGCAGGCTGTCGTTAAGGGTTACATCAAGTGCCGCACAAAGGGTGGTATGATTGTAGACGTATTCGGTATCGAGGCCTTCTTGCCCGGTTCACAGATTGACGTTAAGCCCATCCGTGACTACGATGCATACGTAGGTCAGACAGAGGACTTCAAAATCGTTAAGATTAATCAGGAATTCAAAAACGTTGTTGTTTCTCACAAGGCTCTCATTGAGGCAGAGCTCGAGGAGCAGAAGAAGAAAATCATCAGCACACTCGAGAAAGGTCAGGTACTCGAGGGTACAGTTAAGAACATCACTTCTTACGGTGTATTCATCGACCCCGGTGGCGTTGACGGTTTTATCTAAATCACAGACCTCTCGTGGGGCCGCGTAAACGAACTTATAACTCCCACATCTCTCGACCAGAAGATCAACGTTGTTATCCTTGACTTCGATGACGAGAAGAAGCGTATCGCTCTCGGCTTGAAGCAGCTCACTCCCCATCCCTGGGATGCTATCGACGCAGACCTCAAAGTTGGCGATGTAGTTAAGGGTAAAGTTGTTGTTATGGCCGACTACGGTGCATTCATCGAGATCGCTCCCGGCGTTGAGGGCTTGATTCACGTATCAGAGATGTCTTGGAACCAGCACCTCCGTTCTGCACAGGACTTTATGAAGGTGGGCGAAGAGGTAGAGGCCGTTATCCTTACTCTCGACCGCGACGAGCGCAAGATGTCACTCGGTATCAAACAGCTCAAAGAGGATCCCTGGACAAACATCGAGGAGAAATACCCCGTTGGTTCTAAACACACTGCAAAAGTTCGCAACTTCACAAACTTCGGTATCTTCGTTGAGATAGAGGAGGGCGTAGACGGACTTATCCACATCAGCGACCTCTCTTGGACAAAGAAGGTTAAACATCCTTCAGAGTTCACACAGATTGGTGAGGCTATCGATGTACAGGTACTCGAGATCGACAAAGAGAACCGTCGCTTGAGCCTTGGTCACAAGCAGCTCGAGGAGAACCCCTGGGACGTATTTGAGACCATCTTCACAGTTGGTTCAATCCACGAGGGCGTTATCACAGAGCTCATCGACAAGGGTGCAGTTGTATCGCTCCCCTACGGCGTAGAGGGCTTCGCAACTCCCAAGCACCTTGTAAAAGAGGACGGCACACAGGCTACAGCCGAGGAGAAACTCTCATTCAAGGTAATCGAGTTCAACAAAGAGGCAAAGAGAATCATCCTTTCTCACAGCCGCATCTTTGAGGATGCTGCTAAAGAGGAGGAGAAGGCAGAGAAGAAGGCCGCTGCAGCAGCTCGCAAGAGCAAGAAAGCAGAGGAGGCAGCTCCCGCCATCCAGAATCAGGCAGCTTCTACAACTCTCGGCGACATCGATGCACTCGCTGCATTGAAGAGCAAGCTCGAGGGCAACGCAGAATAATTAACCTTATTCTAAATAAGCAGTGAGGTCGGCAAATGCCGACCTCACTTTTTTTTGTACACACATATTATCGGCAAGAGAGAGCCGTTTCAAAAAAAAGCACTATCTTCGCAAGGAAGAGAAAATTTACTATGGAGCCATTTGAGGTACATATTTTAGGATGCGGTTCGGCACTGCCCACCACACGACACAATGCAAGCTCACAGGTAGTGAGAGTGGGAAACAGACAATATATGATTGACTGTGGAGAAGGTACGCAGCTGCAACTGCGCCGTTCACACATACACTTCTCGTTTGTAAACCACATATTTATCTCACATCTGCACGGCGACCACTGCTTCGGCCTCATAGGTCTCATTTCAAGCTTCGGATTGCTTGGGCGCACCACCCCGCTGCACATATATGCCGACGCCCTGCTGCGCAAGCTTATGAAAGCACAGCTCGAGTTCTTCTGCAAGGAACTGCGTTACGAAATCATCTTCCACGACATCGACGCCACAGCCCACGCCCTCATATACGAGGACAGCGCAATCACCGTGCACACCCTGCCGCAAAAGCACCGCATCCCCTGCTGCGGTTTCCTGTTTACCGAGAAGCCAAAGAAGCGCCACATAAGACGCGATATGATAGAGGCATACAAGATACCCGAATATATGCGACAGAGCATAAAAGAGGGTGCCGACTTCGTCACTCCCGAAGGAGAGACCATTCCCAATGCACGCCTCACCACCGAGGCCGACCCCTCGCGCAGCTATGCCTACTGCTCCGACACACTGCCCTGCCCCGAAAACAACACACACATAGAGAACGCCGACCTGCTATACCACGAGGCCACCTTTGCCACAGCAGAGAGCGCACGCGCCCTCGCCACATTCCACACCACGGCAGAACAGGCGGCACAGATAGCCCTCGACGCCAAGGTAAAGCAGCTTGTGATAGGACATTTCTCGTCGCGCTACGACGACACCACCCTGCTGCTCGACGAGGCACGGGCCATCTTCCCCCACACCCACCTTGCCGACGAAGGAAAAACATTCTACATCTGATTAAACCTTTCACAGCCACCCCTGTCAAAAAGAGAGCAACAAAACATTACAACACACAAACAAAATGAGTGACAGCAGCACATTTGACGAAAAGGAAATCATCGCCCGCCTGCGTAACAGCAGAACAAAAGAGGCTGCCTTCACTGCACTCATAAAGGAGCACAGCTCCTCGCTCTATTGGCAGATAAGACGTATGGTATTCTCGCACGACGACGCCGACGACCTGCTGCAAAACACATTTCTAAAGGCTTGGAGCAATATCGACAAGTTCCGCGGAGACTCACAGCTAACCACCTGGCTACACCGCATAGCAATAAACGAGACACTCAATTTCCTCGCAAAGAACCACAATAACACCATCTCCATAGACAGCCCCGAGGGCGAGATAGCACACCGCCTCGAGAGCGACACATACTTCAACGGAAGCCACGCCGACGCGCTGTTTCAGGAGGCGATAAGCCGACTGCCCGACAAACAGCGGCTCATCTTCACACTCAAATACTACAAAGAGCTCAAATACGAGGAGATAGCAGAGATGACCGACACCAGCGTGGGAGCACTGAAAGCCTCATACCACATCGCGGTAAAAAAAATAGAAAAATTTATAGAAGAACACAATTAAACCTTTTCATTCTTTCACAATCAAATATAAAGAGGCTGAAAATATGAAAATAGAAGACTTTAAAAACAGAGAACCGTTCACCGTGCCCGAAGGCTACTTCAACACCATCGCCGAGAGAGTCACCAAAAGACTCCCTGCCGAGAAGAAGAGCACACGCACCATTCTGCCCGCCCGTTGGGGGCAGTACATAGGCTATGCAGCCACCGTTGCAATAGCAGCCGTCATAGGCACAACACTTCTTTTGGGAAACACCGACAACGGCACAGCCACAGCTGCGGGCGGCGACGAGTTCTACGACGCCGAGTACATCGACGAAGTGCTCAACAACTACCCCATAGACGATTACACATTCTTCTGCTGCATCACCGGCACCGACACAAACTACTAAAACTATGAAAAGAACACTTACAGTCCTCATTCTCATAGCTGTGACAACGCTCACTGTTGTCGCACAGCAAAATATGCCGCATAGAGAGAAGCGCGGCCGTTTCTCACCCGAGCAGTTCCAGGCAAAACAGCGCGAGTATATCACCGAAAAAGCAAAGCTTACGCAGCAGGAGGCCGACGCCTTCTTCCCCATCTTCTTTGAGTTGCAGAAAGAGAAGTTCAACATAGAGAGAGAAGCGCGCAGCAAGGTGATAAAAGAGCGCGGGCAGAAGCTCACCGACGAGCAGTTGAAAGAGGTGCTGAATAACAATGCCGACGCAAAAATAAAGATAGCACAGATAGAAAAAGAGTACATAACCCGCTACCTGCAGGCCGTGTCAGCCCGCAAACTGCTCGAGATACAACGCGCAGAGCAATCGTTCCAGAGCCACCTCATAAAAACTATGACACGAAAGGAACCCCGTGCAGGGCGAGAGGGCGAGCGCAAGCAGCGCAAAGAAAATTCAGACAGATAAAAAGCGTGGCGCAAAACCCATACAGCTACAGATACGAAACAGGGGGAGGCAGTTGCCTCCCCCTGACTATTTTATGCGACAGAGTGGTTAAAGCCCTTTTGCCTTTGCCTCGTTCCACAGCGCATCCATCTCCTCGAGCGACATATCCTGCATATTGCGACCACAGGCTACCGAGCGCTCCTCAACGAAATTAAAACGGTTGCGGAATTTTTTGTTTGTAAGCTCGAGCGCCGTGTCGGGGTTCATATCATAGAGTCTGCCCGCATTCACAAGGCTGAAGATGAAATCTCCAAACTCCTTTTGAGCATTCTCCTTGTCGCCCTTCTCCATTTCCACCTGCAGCTCGTCAAGCTCCTCGCGCACCTTGTCCCACACCTGCTCTTTCTTTTCCCAGTCGAAGCCCACATTTGCTGCCTTCTCCTGCATACGATAGGCTTTTATGAGTGAAGGCAACGAAGCGGGTACACCGCTCAATATAGTTTTGTTACCACCCTTTTCGGCCATCTTCAACTGTTCCCAGTTCTTGCACACCTCACCGGCTGTTTCGGCCTTTGTGGTACCAAAGACGTGCGGGTGACGATATATGAGTTTCTCGCACAAACGGTCACACACATCCTTCATATCGAACTGCTCCTTCTCTTGCGCAATCTTTGCATAAAAGGCAACGTGGAGCAACACATCGCCGAGCTCCTTGCAGATATTTTGAGTGTCTTCGTCCATCAGAGCGTCCGACAATTCAAAAACTTCCTCTATAGTATTGGGGCGCAAGCTTGCGTTTGTCTGTTTCCTGTCCCACGGACATTTCTCGCGTAACTCGTCAAGAACATCCAAGAATCGGCCGAAAGAGGCCAAAATTTCACTTCTACTATGCATAAATTGTATTTTTTTGTGCTACAAAAGTAATTAATTTAATAATAAGAATTAACTTTGCAATTAACTTTAATTTCTAACTTGGAATAATTATATAATATTTAAATACTATGAGTTTAGCAAGCACCTATATTCCGGCCGAGGTCGAAGAAAAATGGTACGCCTATTGGATAAAAAACAATCTGTTCCACTCGGAACCCGATGAAAGAGAGCCTTACACAATTGTAATTCCTCCCCCCAACGTAACAGGAGTATTGCATATGGGCCATATGCTCAATAACACAATTCAGGATATTCTGGTGCGCCGCGCCCGTATGCTTGGCAAGAACGCTTGCTGGGTACCCGGCACCGACCACGCCTCTATCGCAACCGAGGCCAAGGTTGTGAAGAAACTCGCCGAGCAGGGCATAAAGAAGAGCGACCTCACACGCGAGGAGTTCCTCAAGCACGCCTGGGAGTGGAAAGAGGAGCACGGAGGTATCATCCTCAAGCAGTTGCGCAAGCTGGGTGCTTCGTGCGACTGGGACCGCACATCGTTCACTATGGACGAGGTGCGCAGCAAGAGCGTAATCAAGGTATTCTGTGACCTTTACAACAAAGGCCTCATATACCGCGGTCTCCGTATGGTAAACTGGGACCCCAAAGCACAGACCGCGTTGAGCAACGAGGAGGTGATATACAAAGAGGAGAAGAGCAAGCTCTACTATCTGCGTTACTACGTTGAGGAGGCAGCAGGCAGCACCGACGGCGAGGAGCCCGATGCAGTAACCCTCAACCCCACCGACGCATTCGACGCAACCGTTAAACATCAGATATTGCACCGCGACGAGCAGGGCCGCCGCTACGCCGTTGTAGCTACAACCCGCCCCGAGACAATTATGGGCGACACCGCAATGTGCATCAACCCCAAAGACCCCAAGAACAGCTGGCTCAAGGGCAAGAGAGTTATCGTGCCCCTCGTAGGCCGTTCAATCCCCGTTATCGAGGACCGTTATGTGGAGATAGAGTTCGGTACAGGTTGCTTGAAGGTAACCCCCGCTCACGACACAAACGACTATATGCTTGGCAAGACTCACAACCTCGAGACCATCGACATCTTCAACGCCGACGCCACATTGAGCGAGGCTGCAGGGTTGTATGTAGGTATGGACCGTATGGAGGTGCGTCGTCAGATAGCCATCGACCTCGAGCAGGCCGGCCTTATGGAGAAGGTAGAGGACTACGACAACAAAGTAGGTTACTCGGAGCGTAACGCCGACACCGCAGTGGAGCCCCGTCTCTGTATGCAGTGGTTCTTGCGTATGCAGCACTTTGCCGACATTGCGCTGCCCCCCGTAATGAACGACTCTCTCAAGTTCTACCCCACAAAATACAAGACCACATACAATAACTGGCTTGCAAATATTCAAGACTGGTGCATCAGCCGTCAGTTGTGGTGGGGACATCGCATCCCCGCATACTTCTTGCCCACCAGCGAGGCCGAGGGCGAGAAATTTGTCGTTGCCGAGAGCCGCGAACAGGCTCTGGAGCTTGCAAAGGCAATCCCCGGATACGAGAATATCACCGCCGAGGAGCTCCGTCACGACGAGGACGCACTCGACACCTGGTTCAGTTCTTGGCTGTGGCCCATCTCGCTCTTCAACGGTATACTTGAGCCCGGTAACAAAGAGATAAGCTACTACTACCCCACCAACGACCTCGTGACAGGCCCCGATATCATTTTCTTCTGGGTTGCACGTATGATTATGGCGGGTTACGAATACGAGGGTGAGATGCCCTTCCGCAACGTATATTTCACAGGTATCGTGCGCGACAAGCTGGGCCGCAAGATGAGCAAGCAGCTCGGTAACTCGCCCAACCCCCTCGACCTCATAGAGCAGTATGGTGCCGACGGTGTGCGTATGGGTATTATGCTTTCTGCTCCTGCAGGTAACGACATTCTCTTCGACGAGAGCCTCTGCGAGCAGGGACGTAACTTCTGTAATAAAATATGGAACGCCTTCCGCCTTGTAAAGGGATGGAATGTGAGCAACGAGATTGAGCAGCCCGAGAGTTCAAAACTCGCGATACGCTATTTCGAGGAGACACTCGCAAAATCGGCTACTCTGCTCGACGACCAGTTCTCTAAATACCGCATCAACGAGGCGCTTATGAACATCTACACCCTCTTCTGGGATGAGTTCTCGGCCTGGTACCTCGAGATGATTAAGCCCGCATACGGTTCACCCATCGACGCGGCCACCTACGAGGCTACACTCAACTTCTTCGACAGCCTGCTTCGTCTGCTTCACCCCTTTATGCCTTTCATCACCGAGGAGCTGTGGCAGTCAATCTATGAGCGCAAGGATGGAGAGAGCCTTATGGTACAGGACATTAAATCACTCATACGCCCCTGCGACGAGGAATTCCTTGGCAAGATTGCGGCACTCAAAGAGATTATCGGTAACGTGCGCGCGATACGTCAGCAGAAGAACCTCTCGCCCCGCGAGCCCCTCGCCCTGCAGATTATGGGAACCTCTCCCGTGGCAGGCCTCGAGAGCGTGCTCACCAAGATGGGTAACCTCACAAGCATCGACACCGTGAGCACACCCGACGACACCGCCGTGTCGTTCCGCGTAGGCACCACAGAGTATGCCGTTCCTATGGGCTCACTCATAGACAAAGATGCCGAGATTGCCAAGATGCAGGAGGAGCTCGCCTACCACGAGAAATTCCTCAAGAGCGTAGAGGCCAAGCTCAACAACCCCAACTTTGTGAGCAAAGCCCCCGAAAAGATTATTGCCATTGAGCGCAAGAAACAGTCGGATGCAAGCGAGAAGATTGCTATGCTCAAAGAGAGTATTCAGAAACTTTCAAAATAACCCCACCCAATGGAGAACAAGAAACAAAAGATTGTTCTATACACTGTAGGAGGCATTCTGCTGATTGCCACCATATTGCTTGGCGTTCTCCTCGTGCAGAGCAAGCAGCAGAACAGCGAGATGCAGGAGCTGTTTGCCATAGAGAAGGAGGAGCTCGAGAGCGAATATTCGAGCTTTGCAATGCAGTATGACGAGCTGAAGATTCGCATCACAAACGACTCTTTACAGATAAAACTCGAGCAGGAGAAGCTGCGCACACAGCAACTGCTCGAGGAACTCAAGCAGACAAAGGCCGAGAACGCGGCCGAGATTACTCGCTTGAAGAAAGAGCTCAAAACTGTGCGTGCCGTGTTGCGCAGCTATGTCCTGCAGATAGACTCCCTGAACGCGCTCAACGAGAATCTCAAGAAAGAGAACAAACGCGTAAACGAGAAGTATCGCGAGGCATCGCGCAAAATAGACGCCCTCGCGACAGCCAAGGAGCAGCTCGCCGAAAAGGTGACACTCGCCTCGCAGCTCGACGCCATAGGAATAAAGATGACTCCCACAAAGCGCAGCGGCAAGAGTGTGAGCAAGCTAAAACGCGCCAAGCAGCTCACCGTCAATTTCTTGATTACAAAGAACATTACGGCGAGCACAGGTAACAAAACCGTGTACGCACGCATTATGCAGCCAAGCCAGGAAGTGCTCACAAAGAGCTTGAGCAACACCTTCCTCTACGAAAACCGCGAGATAGGCTACTCAATGAAAAAAGAGATAGAATACACCGGCGAGGAGATGGAGGTCGAAATGTACTGGGACATTGAAGAGTTTCTGCAAGCCGGAACCTACCGCCTTTACATATTTGTAGACGGAGTTATGATAGGCTCGGGCAGTTACGAATTTGAGTAAAAAGAGTAAAATGAAAAGAATATTGGTAACAGGAGGAGCGGGTTTCATCGGCTCGCATCTGTGTGAACGTCTGCTGAAGGACGGCAACGACGTCATCTGCCTCGACAACTATTTCACAGGCAGCAAAGACAATATACGCCACCTCATAGGCAACGACCACTTTGAGCTTGTAAGACACGACATCACCCAGCCCTACACCGCCGAGGTAGACGAGATATACAACCTCGCCTGCCCCGCCTCGCCCATACACTATCAGCACGACCCTGTAAAAACCATACAGACCTGCGTGATAGGCTCTATGAATATGCTGGGCCTTGCCAAGCGCGTGGGAGCCAAGATACTGCAGGCCTCTACCAGCGAGGTCTACGGCGACCCCCACATACACCCGCAGGTAGAAAGCTATTGGGGCAATGTAAACCCCATCGGCATACGTTCGTGCTACGATGAGGGAAAGCGTTGCGCCGAGACACTTTTTATGGATTATCACCGTCAAAATGCTCTTCGTATAAAAATTATCCGTATCTTTAACACCTACGGTCCCCGAATGAGTATGAACGACGGGCGTGTAGTGTCGAACTTCATCGTTCAGGCATTGCGCGGCGAAGATATCACGATATATGGCGACGGCAGGCAGACACGCAGTTTCCAGTATGTAGACGACCTCGTTGAGGGTATGGTGCGTATGATGGAGACACGCGACGAGTTCCTGGGTCCTGTAAATATAGGTAACCCCGGCGAGTTCACAATGCTCGAGCTCGCACAAAAGGTGATAGAGCTCACCGGCTCCGGCTCAAAGATTATCTTCAAGCCCCTGCCGCAGGACGACCCCCGTCAGCGCAAGCCCGACATTACCGTCGCGCACCGCGAGCTCAACGGATGGGAGCCCACCATAAAGCTCGACGAGGGACTCAAAAGAACCATAGACTACTTTAAGAAAATAATTTAACACACATATACGACAATGAATATTTTAGAATTAAGCGAACAGGAGATAGTACGCCGCGAGGCACTGGGCGAGTTGCGTAATATGGGCATTGAGCCTTATCCCGCAGCCGAGTATCCCACAAACGCCTTCTCGGTTGATATTTTGAATGAATTCAAAGACGAGGACGAGCCCCGCGAGGTGTGCATCGCCGGACGTATGATGAGCCGCCGTGTTATGGGAAAGGCCTCATTCATCGAGTTGCAGGACTCTAAAGGCCGCATTCAGGTATACATTACCCGCGACGATATCTGCCCCACAGAGAACAAAGACGGCTACAACACCCTCTTCAAACGTCTGCTCGACATTGGCGATTTCGTAGGTATCAAAGGTTTTGTGTTCCGCACACAGACCGGCGAGATTACCGTTCACGCCAAAGAGCTCACAATCCTCTCGAAGAGCATACGTCCCCTGCCCATCGTAAAATACAAAGATGGCGTGGCATACGACAAATTCGAGGACCCCGAGTTGCGTTACCGTCAGCGTTATGTAGACCTCGTGGTAAACGACGATGTAAAGGAAATCTTTATCAAGCGCAACAAAATATATACCTCTATGCGTGAGTACTTCAACGCACAGGGATATATGGAGGTGGAGACACCCGTGCTGCAGTCAATCCCCGGCGGAGCAGCTGCACGTCCCTTCATCACACATCACAACGCGCTCGACATACCTCTCTACCTGCGCATCGCCAACGAGCTCTACCTGAAACGTCTCATCGTGGGAGGCTTCGAGGGTGTATACGAGTTCTCAAAGAACTTCCGCAACGAGGGTATGGACCGCACACACAACCCCGAGTTCACCTGTATGGAGATTTACGTGGCCTACAAGGACTACAACTGGATGATGACCTTCACCGAGAATATGCTCGAGAAGATTGCTATGGATGTAAACGGCACCACCGATGTAAAGGTAGGTGAGAATATCATCAGCTTCAAGGCACCTTTCCGTCGTGTCACAATGCTCGACTCAATCAAGGAGTTCACAGGTTACGACCTCAACGGCAAGAGCGAGGAGGAGATTTTTGCAATCTGCAAGGAGCTCAAGATGGAGGTAGACGAGACAATGGGCAAGGGCAAGCTCATCGACGAGATATTCGGCGAGTTCTGCGAGGGCAACTACATACAGCCCACCTTCATCACCGACTACCCCATTGAGATGTCACCCCTCTGCAAGCGTCACCGCGAGAACCCCGACCTCACCGAGCGTTTCGAGCTTATGGTAAACGGCAAGGAGCTCTGCAACGCATATAGCGAGCTCAACGATCCCATCGACCAGGCAGAGCGTTTCCAGGAGCAGCTGCGCTTGAGCGAGAAGGGCGACGACGAGGCAATGTTCATCGACAAAGACTTTGTACGCGCTCTCGAGTATGGTATGCCCCCCACATCGGGTATGGGTATCGGAATGGACCGCCTCGCTATGCTTATGACCGGCCAGACAACCATTCAGGAGGTGCTCTTCTTCCCCCAGATGCGTCCCGAGAAGAAAGTGCCCAAAGACGGTATGGCAGCCTTTGCCGCAATCGGCGTGCCCGAAGAGTGGGTACCCGTGCTGCACAAAGCAGGTTACAACCTTGTAAATGACCTCAAAGACGGCAATCCCCAGAAGATTCAGCAGGAGATTGGCGGAATAAATAAAAAATTCAAGTTAAACTACACTACTCCCTCCGTGAACGACGTAGCAGAGTGGATTAGCAAACTCGCTTAATTATGGATCTTACCAATTCCACCGTAGCAATTATGGGTGGCGGCAGCTGGGCAACAGCCATCGCCAAAGTGCTATTGAGCAATGTAGAGAGCATTAACTGGTACATCAGACGCGACGACCGCATCGAGGATTTCAAGCGCCTGGGACACAACCCCGCCTACCTCTCGTCGGTGAAGTTCGACACAAACAGAATAAACTTCTCGTCGGACATAAACAAGATTGTAAAGGAGTCGGATATTTTGGTATTTGTAACCCCCTCGCCCTACTTGAAGAACCACCTCAAGAAGCTGAAGACAAACCTCGAGGACAAGTTCATTGTGAACGCCATCAAAGGTATCGTTCCCGATGAGAACCTCATCATATCGGAATATTTCCACAAGGCCTACAATGTGCCCTACGAGAATATCGCAGCCATAGCAGGTCCCTGTCACGCCGAGGAGGTTGCTCTCGAGCGCCTCTCATACCTCACCGTGGGTTGTTCAAGCATAGAGCACGCCAAACAGTTTGCGCAGAAGCTCTCGAACAGCTTCATTAAGACATCGGTGAGCGACGACGTAGTAGGTATCGAGTACGGTTCGGTGCTCAAGAACATATACGCCATTGCAGCAGGTATATGCAGCGGTCTCAAATATGGAGACAACTTCCAGGCCGTGCTTATGTCCAACGCCGTTATCGAGATGAACCGCTTCATAAATGTGGTACACCCCATCGAGCGCACAATCAACGATTCGGTTTATCTGGGCGACCTCCTTGTAACAGGATACTCAAACTTCAGCCGTAACCGCGTATTCGGTACTATGATAGGAAAGGGGTATTCTGTGAAGAGCGCACAGATAGAGATGGAGATGATTGCCGAGGGATACTACGGTGCAAAGTGTATTAAAGAGATAAACGAGCAGTATCGAGTGAACACACCCATTATCGACGCTGTTTACAATATTCTGTACGAAGGCATCTCACCCGTCATAGAGATTAAGCTGCTCACCGACGCATTCAAATAATGTGCGTCGGGCGCAGTTCTTGCTTTCAAGAACAGAAAACACAATACTGAACCTGCGACATCGCAAGTGCAGAATGCTTGTATGCGTTATGCCCGAGCGATGTTTCAGTGCAGGCAGTGCGGTGTTACAAAAAAACAAAAGAGACTCAAATAATTGCAAATAAATAAAATAACAAAATATACATTATAAAATTATGGAAAATATAAAACTGAACATAGACAAAGTAACAAACTTCGTAAGCAAAGAGGAGATTCTTGCATTGGAGCCCCAGGTGAAGAAAGCACAGCAGGCACTCGAGGAGGGCACACTACCCGGAAACGATTTCCTTGGTTGGTTGCACCTCCCCACTTCAATCACAAAGGAGTTCATCGAGGAGATTAAGGCTTGTGCCGAGACATTGCGCAGCAACTGCGACGTAGTGGTTGTGGCAGGTATCGGCGGCAGCTACCTTGGCGCGCGTGCCGTTATCGAGGCATTGAGCAACAACTTCGCTGCTATGATGAACGACAACAGCAACCCCCGCGTAATCTTCGCAGGTCACAACATCAGCGAGGACTATTTGAGCGAGCTCACCACCTTCCTCGCCGACAAGAAGTTCGGTGTAATCAATATCTCTAAATCGGGTACAACCACCGAGACAGCTCTCGCGTTCCGTCTCTTGAAGAAACAGTGCGAAGACCAGCGCGGTAAGGAGACAGCAAGCAAGGTTATCGTTGCAATTACCGACGCAGTGAAGGGTGCTGCACGCATCACAGCCGACAAAGAGGGTTACAAGAGCTTCATTATCCCCGACAACGTGGGCGGTCGCTTCTCGGTACTCACACCCGTAGGCCTTCTCCCCATCGCCGTTGCAGGCTTCGACATCGAGGCACTTGTACAGGGCGCACAGGATATGGAGAAGAGCTGCGCACCCACAGTACCCTTCGAGGAGAACATCGCAGCAATGTACGCAGCTACACGTAACGCACTCTACGCACGTGGCAAGAAGATTGAAATTCTCGTAAACTACCAGCCCAAGCTCCACTTCACATCGGAGTGGTGGAAACAGCTCTACGGCGAGAGCGAGGGTAAGGAGAACAAAGGAATCTTCCCCGCATCGGTAGACTTCACAACCGACCTTCACTCAATGGGACAGTGGATTCAGGAGGGTGAGCGCACAATCTTCGAGACAGTGCTCTCAATTGAGAAGCCCAACAGCTCACTCATCGTTCCCGCCGACGAGGAGAACCTCGATGGTCTCAACTTCCTCGCAGGCAAGCACGTCGATGAGGTAAACAAGATGGCAGAGCTCGGTACACAGCTCGCACACGTAGACGGCGGCGTTCCCAATATCCGCATCAGCATCCCCGAGCTCAACGCTTACTATATTGGCCAGCTCATCTACTTCTTCGAGATTGGTTGCGGTATCAGCGGCTACGTTCTGGGTGTAAACCCCTTCAACCAGCCCGGTGTTGAGGCATACAAGAAGAATATGTTCGCTCTGCTCGACAAACCCGGTTACGAGGAGGAGAGCAAAGCTATACGCGCAAGACTCTAATGAATTACAAAGAGATTATAGACCAATACACGCAACTGCAAGGCAAACCCTTGCAGTTGCGTGCCATATTGTTTGATATGGACGGAGTGCTCTTCGACTCAATGCCCTACCACGCAAAAGCCTGGTCAAAGGTTATGAGCGATGCAGGCTTCAACTTCAGCGAAGAGGATGTTTATATGAACGAAGGACGCACCGGTGCCGACACAATAAACACCGCGAGCCTCGCACAGTTTGGCAAGCCCGCCACACAGGAGCTCATTGACGCTCTGTGCAAGGCCAAATGCGACATCTTCGACACCTACCCGCCCACACCCCGTATGCAGGGGGCCCTGGAGCTGGTGAAGAAGGTAAAGGAGAGCGGTCTCACACCTATGATTGTGACAGGCTCGGGAACCCCCACTCTGCTCAATCGTATACAGAGCCACTTCCCCTACCTCTTCGACGAGAACCACATAGTAACCAGCTTCAATGTGAAACGTGGCAAGCCCTTCCCCGACCCCTACCTCCTTGCACTCGAGAAAGGAGGCTTTGCCCCCAATGAGGCAATCGTGGTAGAAAACGCCCCCCTAGGAGTAACCGCGGGAGTAGCAGCCGGTCTCTTTACCATAGCAGCAAATACTGGGCCGCTTAACCCACAAGTACTCTACGATGCCGGTGCAAATATGGTGTTCCCCTCGGTGCAAAAAATACACGACGAGTGGGAGAAGCTATATAGCTGTTTTAAATAACCACACACCTATAAATACAATTACGACCATTGCGTTAAACGCAATGGTCGTAATTGTGTTATATCATTTTTATAATCACACCCCTTTTCATTCTTGTTAAAAAAGTTGTTCCCCACGCAACATACGCAGGGAACAATCTTACTTATAACAGAGATACGCAATGTACCTCCCGACGCGCGACAATAATTTACGGAATTATTTCCACAAATTACCCCACTCGCCACGGTTTCTAATTGACAAGTCGGGGGTATTGCCGCCAACCGGCTTGTTGCCAATATTTACGCCGTCCGTCTCGGCCGATGTTGTGTTCATCATAGGCTCTGTGTCAAGCATCACAGCTGCCACTATCGGTTTTTTATATTTCTTTCTCATTACTTTACAAATACTTTCTTGCCGTTTATAATGTATATGCCATTTGAGGGATTTTCCACCTTGCGACCTTGCAAGTCGTAATAGGTGTTCTCTTCCCAAGCACCCTCTTCAATATCCTCAATGTCGGTGGTGAGGCCATTGTCGAAACGTATGCTCAATGCTGCTTTCTGTGCTGTCACAGGCAACCAAGCTGTAGGTATCTGCAAGTATGCCTTGCCTGCGCTGAATGTGGTGTTGTCCTCGAACGGATAGAACATTGGCGCCTCATCGCCCTCGGTAATAGTGAACTTGTAGTTGCTCATTGCGCCAGAGGTGCTGTTCACTGTAGTCTGCTCAAGAGTGCCCACAAGCATATTCAATGAGTGCTCATCAGTGCTTTCAATTACAGGAACAACATACTCACCCGGCTCACCCTTCAGGAACAGGCCAATACCTGCCTCGGCAGTCTCTACTCTTGTCAAGGTCACAACCTGGCTATTTGCCTTATAACCCGTTGCGGCGTATGCCTTCAATCCCTCTACTTCGCTAAAGTCGAGCGCATAGGGCGAGCAGTATGTGGCGTTGCCGTATTGGTTGATAGTTATGGTAACATCTGTAGCAGTTGGTTCAAGTTCTACTATATTTGTAAACTTGCTCCAGCCCTCGGTTGCTGCGTATGTTTCTTTTGCGCCGTAGGGTACGTAGAGGGTGCAAGTGCTTTTATTTACGCCATCAAATACATTGCTGTATATTGCAAAGAGGTTCTCGGCAGGGATTAAAGATGTTATACTTTTAAGGCCTCTGCAACAATAGAACGCTTCGCTTCCTATACTTGTAACGCTATTGGGAATTTCAATGCTTGTAAGTCCGGTGCAATAATTGAACGCATATCCTCCAATGCTTGTAACGCTATTGGGAATTACAATGCTGGTAAGGCCGTCGCAACCTTCGAACGCACAGACTCCAATGCTTGTAACGCTATTGGGAATTTCAATGCTGGTAAGGCCGTCGCAACCACTGAACGCGTCATCGCCGATGCTTGTAACGCTATTGGGGATTGTGATGCTCGCAAGGCTTCTGCAACCCCAGAACGCGTCATCGCCGATGCTTGTAATACCATCGGGGATGATTGTGTTTTTGCAACCATTGACAAGTGTGTTTGTAGCTGTCTCAATAACTGCATTACAATTGTTTCGGCTGTCGTAAACTGTGTTACCCTCTTTTACAACGATACTTGTAAGGTCGTAGCAATAATAGAACGCGTCATCGCCGATGCTTGTAACGCTATTACCAATTACAACGCTTGTAAGGCTGCTGCA
>JAZRLR010000007.1:0-53899 GCA_045646965.1 Bacteroidaceae bacterium | reverse complement strand
ATTATCGCAATGTTGGAAGAGTTGCTGACCATCAGCAAAAGCCAACGTACGGAACAAACAGTAAATGCCAATGTAGATTTGACACCCATTAAGGATCTAATCGAGAATGGCAACCGAGAAAACAAGGAGTACTATGATGCTAAAACCAACAAGCTTGCAGGATTCGTTGTCAATGAATTTAGCAAGATAAACAAACGAATGGATGGTATCAGTGAGCAGGAACAACCCGACTTTGAGGGTGTAAAACAACAGCTAACAGATGCTATCGACAAGATGGATGAAATAAAGGTAAAGCACAACATTGATGAGAAACGACACTCTTTTGCTCTTTATACAAAGGAATCTTGGATTCTCCTATCAATAATTATCTTCCTTATGGCAGCAGGAGTATCAGCAGTATATCACCTGTTAAGACCGAATGTTCAGAGGGATGATGATGCCCTCAAATACCGCTACATCAAGATGAAAGGCGATGCTTCGGCTGAGCAGATAGCTACATTGGAGGATATCTTTGAGCTCAACCGCAACAACGAAGCAATCGAGCAGATGCGTGAGGATGTGGAGACCTATGAAGAGGCCGTTCGCAAACAAGCCGCCCTTACCGAGCAAGCACGATTGAAAGAGCAAGCAGCAAAGGAACAAGAGAGCAAAGCCAAGTCTATCAAGAACAAGCAAGAGCAGGCAAAGGATAACCCAAACAAAAAATCAAAACCGTGAGCCTATGGCAAGTATCAAGGTAAAGTTTCGACCCTCAACAAGCGAAAATAAGGAGGGAACAATCTATTATCAAATCATTCAGAATCGTGTAATCCGTCAGTTAAAGACGGATTACCGACTCTTTGCGCACGAGTGGAATGAGGTTGAAAGTTCAATAATCGCCACCAATAACAGCCGACAGAACTATCTACAATCCATTGAAGAACGCATCGATTGGGATATTAAACGCCTACATAGTATCATCGCCCATTTGGAAAATAAGCGAGTAAAATACACTGCTGATGATATTATCTCAACCTTTCAGAAGCAAGCCAATGAGCAATTTCTATTCAACTTTATGCAGGGTGTTATTGCTCAACTTCAACAGATGGGTAAGCAACGCACATCAGAAACCTATCGTTGTACGCTCAAAAGTTTTATGCAGTTTAGAGAGGATAAAGATGTGTTATTGGAAGATATTGACTCGGATTTAATGCTGATGTATGAGGCTTATTTGCATAACAGAGGACTGACTAAGAACAGCACCTCGTTCTATATGCGAATACTTCGAGCTGTCTATAATCGTGCTGTTGAAAAGGATTTGACCACCAATCGAAATCCGTTCAAGCACGTTTATACGGGTATTGAGAAGACCGTTAAACGAGCCATTCCATTAAAGGCAATCAGGCAGATTAAGAACCTTGACCTGTCATTGCAACCATCATTGGACTTTGCAAGGGATATGTTCCTCTTCTCGTTCTACACTCGTGGTATGTCGTTTATTGATATGGCATACCTCAAGAAGAAAGATCTTTCCAATGGCATACTATCGTACCGCAGACGCAAGACGGGACAGCAACTCTTTATCCGTTGGGAGAAGTGTATGCAGGAGGTTGTGGATAAGTACAATAATCCGCTATCTGAATACCTATTACCTATAATCAAGCCGATGAATGGTGATGAACGCACGCAGTATCAGAATGCGATGTATCTAATCAATCGCAAACTCAAAGATATTGGCAAGATGGTGGGTGTTCAAACACCACTAACAATGTATGTGGCAAGGCATTCGTGGGCAAGTGTGGCGAAGAATAAGAATGTGCCAATATCGGTAATAAGTGAGGGAATGGGGCACGATTCGGAGATAACTACCCAAATCTATCTGGCTTCGTTGGATACGGCAGTTGTTGATAAGGCTAATAGTATGATTTTGAATTTGCTATGAGGTGTTTAGTAAATTCAACAATCTCTTGACAAGAGACAAATTGCACATTGCAAAATTACGCAAAATATCGCAATCAAAGGCTAATTTATCAAGAAAAAAGTTTCGCACATAAGAAAATAATATCGAATTGTTTAGTAAATACACATTGAATCTATAATTATATGCTTGAAACACAGGCAATAAAGCTTTGTGATTTGTCTCTTGTCAAGAGATGGATTCTAAAATGTTAAGTTCATAGTAAAATTTATGAGTCCGTAGAGATTTAAAATCCGATAATATAACGACAGATACAATATCTGACGGAAGATTCTAATCCATAAGATAAAAGTAATAAAACTAAAAATATCAAGCTATGAATGAAAAAAGCCTATTTCAAAAGATTTGCGCAGTAGCATTTCTAGTATTCGCGATTATCAGTTGTGTTGCGACAGCCCAATCGCTAAGTTTAACATTGGAAATGGAGATTCCTTTTTGGCTCTCGTTTTCTATGATGTTTATTTTTGCATTTGGAATCTATTTGCTTACATCTTATTGCTTTAAGTTGGTGATAGATGCATGCAATATAGATGTTTATGTAGACCATCGTCGTAGAGACTTTATACTTGGAATATTAGGAGTTCTATTGTTTTGGTTAGTTTGTAGTATGCCAACAAACACGCACTCTTTATTCTATACAAAAGTTATAGACAAAGTAGTTATTGCTGAGTTAGACAATCAAAAAGAGACATTAAATACTGAACTACAACTTCTCGGTATGGACATCAATGCTCAAAAGGATAAAGAGATAGAATTATTAAAATCAGAGGTAGCTACTTTAAGGGATAGATTTATAACTGAAATAAATCACACTGATAGACCAGGTCTAGGTGTTGAAGCTTTCAACATCTTGAAAGATATTGAAGTTAAGTGTGGAGTAAATCCAGATTCTTATTTTTTGCATACCACACAGAGAAATACATCTGGAAGTGAGCGAGAAAGAATCAAGAAACATTATATTCCACAAATAAACAATCTGCTTAAACAGAAGATTGATGAAATCAATGCAGTACGTGATAGAGAGATTGCATATAATGCAGAAAAAAAGAATTTATTATCAAATTACATCACAAAGATAGAGCAAGTTAAGGATTATCAAAGGAATCTTGATGTTCCTCATCAAGATAGGATAAAAGCAGCGAGATTGGTTCTTGATAACGCATATAATAATCCCGATTATAGAGACAAGATTCTTAATAATGTAGAGGTGTTAGTAGATGCTAATGCTGGACATAAAGATAGTAATGTCGAATCATATAAAATTTACAAGACAGAGCGCTTGCATAGTGTATTCAAATTATGGGGAGACTATTTAGGTGGCAAAATGCAAAACTTGGATTTTGATATGTTCTATTGGGTTATCATATCATTAATCATTGATATAGCAGGATTATTATTCTTTGCTATTGCATTTAGAAAAACATATTAATAACATTATACAATTAGAATTATGGCAAAAGATTTTAACTTTGATGATGTGCAGGACCAACATACAAACAGCGAAATTGAGGGAACTGCCGATACCAATGTGTCAGATAATATCGTTAACAACAATCAGTCAACGATTAATCAGAACAATGCTAAAACATATAATGTTGTTATAACAGATCATAATGCTCCTATGGTGATTCTGTTTGGTCCACCATCGTGTGGTAAAACAATGACCTTAGTTCGTCTTACTAGATACCTATCTGGTACTTATGATTTTATGCCTGATCAAGCTTTTCGAAATTCCACCGATACCGAGTTCAATGAGTTGTGCAAAAACTTCAATGCGGCTGTTGGCGCTGATAAAGCTGCTGATGGTACGAAGTATATAGATTTTATGCTTCTTCGCGTAAATGAACGCAGAAATGGTAGAACAATTTGTCAATTTGTAGAGTCGCCTGGAGAGTTCCTATTTAACCCACAGAACCCAACTGCGCAATTTCCTGCTTACCTTCATCAAATTATCGCAAGTAATAATCGTAAGATATGGCTAATATTCTTGGAGCCCGGCATGAGCCAAGAAGATAGATTTGCATATGTTAAGAAGATACAGGATTTACGCAGTGTAATTGATAGCAGAGACAGAATTATATTCGTGGAAAATAAAGTAGATCTACCTGCTACCTGCTCATTTGTTCTATCTCCAACAAATATAAATATGGGTGGCCTTTTCCGTTATGTCGATGGTTTGTATCCACAGTTGTTCAAAAGTTTCACTGTTAAAGGTATTTTTGGCAGCAAAGCACGTTATGATTTTACAGCATTCCAAACTGGAACATATGTAGAGGGACAAGATGCAAATGGAAAGCCATACAAATCTTTCCAAGCTGGACACGATTCACATCCACGAAGACTGTGGGAAATTATTTATAAACGCATAAGAGGGTAATTATGAAATACACATTTTCTATTCATGGTGTTCCTTATGGTAGTCAATCGTGGGGTGATATTAGTGATAGTGAATATCTTAAATCATTTTACAATTCTGTGTCGGCATCTAATGTGCCGACACAGATGATAGTAGATATTCGCTATTCTGGGAATACTGTGTGCTCATATTATCATTACTTGCTTCTAAGCAATGTGGATGATTCCGAGTCAAGACCTGGTTCTTACTTTGGTATGACTATTTGTTTTGAAGGTGTATATTGTTCTGATTTTGTTGAACTATATAAGCTACTTGACGCATGTTTCAAGAAAGTAGCCTTAAACACTGTGTTGATTAAGTCAGGAGAACGATATAAATACGTATTGTCGGATTTTGATTCGACTAATAATATAGCTGCGTTAAAAAGAGTAGATGGTGTGATTCGTAAGAATATACCTCTATTTGAGCATAACATGGTTGCTTTTCCTGAAAATTTCACGCCCAAGCATAGAGAGGATAGTTGGATAGAGAAATGGTCGATTGACGATGTTGGCAATAAAACATTCGTAAACATATTGCTTAGAGATTCCATGGCTAGTATATCGCCTTTTTATCCAGTGTCGTATAAGAAAGTAGAGATTCTACAAGGTGACAACCGTACAAAAGATAATAAGATAAAGGCACTTGAATCCGATAATGGAAATCTACAGAGTGAAAACGAAGGTTTGAGAACTAGAATATCAGATCAGGAAAAAGATATTGAAACCAAAGGTGTCACAATAAAGCACCAAAATGTAGTTATTACTGAGCATAAAGGGACTATAGCAACTTTAGAATCAGAAAGGATAAAATTGGGAAATGCGTTAAAGGAGACTCGTCATCAAATAGAAGTATTAAAAGAGGAACTAAGACTGGCTCAGAATAATCGTGATGATGAGACTCTGCAAAAATGTCTTTCAGCATTAAAAACTATAGCTCATAAACGAGCTCAGACAGATCAGTTGATAGACTCTATAAGTCCGAGATTAAAAAAAGCAGAAGAAAATATCGAGCATATAGACAATCAACTAAATAAGAAAAGAGCATTCAAATTAACATCTCATCATCTGTTGTTAGGTGGTCTTGTGATAGTTGCGACTATCGCGATCGCAGGAATTATGTTGCCAACTAAAAGTTCTAATATGGGTGGATCTTCATATGACACTGTAACAACCACTGATGTGCAAAGAATGATAAATGAATCTCTGAAACCAATAAACAGAACATTGGATGACATCAATAAAAAGGTAGATAATATAAACGCCAATGACAACTTTGGTAGCGATCTATATGGAGATAATGGATTCAATTATGATGGGGATGAAATATCATTTATTGACATTAAAAATGGAGGAAGCACTGTAACTAGAGGTGCAACATATAAATTAACAGCAAAAAAAGGGAATGTTGATAATCGCCAAACGCTAACCACTGGTGGTGGAGCCTTTATTGTGAAATTGCCAAATGGTTCAGAACAGCAATTAGAATCTAATGACAATGGCATAACGGCTTCTTTGTATGTACATCCAGAGTGGAGTTCTTTTACTATAATTTATAGATATAATAATAAAGAGAAATCGCGAAATATAACTGTTGTCGCTCCTTAATAATTATGTTATAGATATGATGAGGTTTAAGGCTAAATATATTTGTTTGATAGCAATCCTTTTATGCTCTTGTGGTGGCAATAAGAAAAGTAATAAGGAAAAATTTGATCCCAATATTTGGACGGATAATTTCACTTATGAACAGACATCAACTTATGAAGATGAAACTATATCTATCCCATATATAGAGAAAAATGGTGTCAAATATATTGCTGTTAAGATTAATGGCGGACCAACATTCGATATGATAGTTGATACAGGTTGCTCTGGTGTTTTAATTTCAATTAAAGAAGCACAATACTTGGCTCAATCTGGACTTCTAACAGAAGAGGATTATCGAGGGAATGCTTTATCGTCAATTGCAGATGGAAGCATCGTTGAGAATATGGTATTTAATATTAACGAAATGATTATTGGGGGTAAGATAGTTTGTTCAGATGTAGATGTTACAGTATCAAACAACATATCCGCACCAATGTTACTTGGAAATGGTGTGTTTGATAGAATATCATCTTTCTCAATTGATAATGCCAATAAGCAAATAATATTTCACTTGTAATGAATTGTAATATATACTTTTTTATAGGTACACAAAAGGGATATTCTCAATACCCTAGCAACTATTCAAAAGACATTATTTCAAACATTCTTGCAAAAACTGATAGAAAGAAGAATTTAAGCCAGTTTGCCATTTCTATGAATGGTAAATTGGCTTATATGACTTACCAATATAGGTATTCAGATTCTAAATATTTTGGAATATGTTGTGAATATAATAATGTTGTGCCAACTAACTTTGAATATCTATTTGAGTTTTTTGATAACATAGTGCAAGATGTATTAACTAAGGGCGAAATTATACATTACGACTCATCTGGTATTATATCTCCCAGTATAGATTTTATTTCAGATAAGATAGAACTGGTTAATTATTATAGTAATTATATTAGCGATCATTTTAATGACAAGTTAGCTAAATACATAAATTTGCCCTCGCAAAACTACACATCAGAAAGAAAGAAGGTGGTGGTTTTAGCATACGATGATAAGCACACACAACTTATTGATTTATTAAACACATATGACAATGTTGTTATTTCACGCGATAACCCCTATGTGTTAGGCTATGCTAATACATTGAAAAAGTCAAGCGAGAAAATATCTCAGTTAGAGGCAGAATTAGCCAAGATTAATCGCCAAAAGAAACAATATAGAATGGTGGTTTTTCTGATTTTAGCGGTTGTTGCTTGTCTAGTTGCACTCTATTCTTTCAATAGTAATATTCAAACATTAACTGGTGATTTATCACAGCGAAATGAAGAGATAAAGGAGTTAAACCAAGATTTGCTTCTGGCAAATGGGAAGATTGATACAATGGCTGTTGAAATTGCTGAGCAAAACTATGTAATTGGAGATCTTAAAAAGGAGGTTTCTCAAAATAATCGTTCAATAGATTCGCTTAACAATGCGATTATTTCTCAAGAAAATCTTATAAATGATTTAAGAACGAATTTGTCTTCTGTTAATAGTAAACTTTCGTCAACAAGTAACCAATTGTCAACTACAAAAAGCAACCTCGAGGATGCAAAACGAAAGTTATCGAATTATCAAAACAAAGTAGGAGAAAATTTTCCTTTGATTATAAACAATATAGAGCTTGCCAATTACACAAAAGACAGGGGGAAAGTTCTTTCAGATTATGGGAAACCTATTTATAGTAACAAGTCCAGATGGATCTGGTTTCGAATCAATTATGATGGAATGGTATCTGGAACAAAGAAGTTGTATTATAGGATATATGACTCAGATGGAGATCTTAAGACTTGTTCAACTTCTCCATCGGGCTTTTCACATTCTACACAAGAATACATTTATCAAGGCACTAACACAAGTGCATTATTTGGGTGGGGAAGCGATAGTAGTGGTTCTTGGCGTAAAGGCAAGTATCGCATTGAAATATGGTATGAGGACAAATGCTTAAAATCTAAATCATTTACAATATTGTAAGTAAGAAACTGAACATAAGACATAGGATTTGATATTTAAAGTCTCATAAAGAGATGTTTTTCACAATTGTAAGCGTATCATTTCGATAAAAGCATATATCTTTGCACTATGAAACAGATGCAGATTCATAATAGCACAGATATTATTGCCGATATTAAGCAGATTATCGAGCAAGCGAGAAAACAGGCGTACGCTTCTATCAACACATTGATGATTCAATCGAATTGGTTGGTAGGTCGTCGTATTGTGGAGGAAGAACAAGGCGGTGCTTCAAGAGCTGAATATGGCAAGGCTCTGCTGAAGAATCTTGCAACCGAGTTAATGCCGATATATGGCAACTCGTATTCTGCCCGTCGCTTGCAGGATTATCGTCAATTCTACCTCTATTTCAAGGATATAGAGATTTGGCACTCGCGAGTGCCAAATCTTACTTGGACTCATTATCGTGAATTGCTTACGGTTAGTGATGAGACGGCTCGCCACTGGTATATGCAAGAAGCAGCCAAAGAAATGTGGAGTGTTCGCACTCTTCACCGTAATATATCATCGCAATACTACTATCGTCTGTTGCAGTCGCAAGCAAAGGATGTTGTAATAGATGAGATGAAACAGATTACAGCACCTATGCAGGGCGACAAGTTGGAGTTTATCAAGAATCCCGTAGTTGCAGAGTTTTTAGGCTTGGCTCATAATAGCAAGTTCTCGGAAACAGAATTGGAGAGTGCGATAATCACCCACCTTCAAAAATTCATTATGGAGTTGGGAAAGGGTTATGCATTTGTTGCCCGTCAGCAACATATCCGAACCGATATGGGCGACTTTTACATCGACCTCGTGTTCTATAACTACATTCTCAAATGCTTTATGCTTGTCGATTTGAAAACAGAGCAAATCAGCCATCAAGATGTAGGGCAAATGGATATGTATATCCGAATGTACGATGAACTAAAGCGAACAGAGGGAGATAATCCGACAATTGGGCTTATACTCTGTTCTCGTACAAGTGAAGATATGGCACGATACTCTATGCTCAAAGACAATGACCGATTATTCCAAGCAAAGTACCTAACATTCTTGCCAACGAAAGAAGAGTTGACAACTGAGATAGAGCGTCAAAAAATGATATTTAGATTGCACCAAGAAAACAACGCTCCCGAAGAATAGAAGAATAAATAGATATAGAGGATATAACGGGAATATAAACCAACCGATTATTTAGACTTATAAAATTATTATCATTAATACTTTTTGATTATGCAATTTAATAATACACTTAATATTTCTGACATACTTGAAATAATAACTTTAATAACAATACTCATTGGTGGATTTTTTGCTCTATATAAATGGAGTAAGAGTATGCGTATTAAACGAGCTGACTATATAAAGAGTTTAATCGATATTAATAATAAAGAAATGATATTAGAAACTTTTACTCTATTTGACTATAATGAGAGGTGGTATGACCAAAAATTCCATGGCAGTGAAATAGAACAAAAAATAGATTACACATTTACATATTTTGATTATATCTGCTATCTAAATTTTATGGGCGTTTTTGATAGAGAGACATTTTTATTGTTTAAATATCAAGTGGATTCTATTGTAAAGAACAGACACGTTCATGATTATTATATCATTACTCTAAGTTTAAAGGTTTAGAAACATCATATTATTATATCCTAGAATATGCACTAAAGTATAAGTGCATAGATAAAGATTTCTTTGATAAAACGTCATATCGTAATAACAAGATATATCACAAATATCTAAATTGGATAGATTAACGATTTAGATATAATAATTAGTTGGAATACGCTGAGAATATTATACAACTTGACTTATGAATCAGCTCGGAGTGTCGGGGCTATCGCCCCGAACAACTCCACCAATTCCATTTCGGACATCCAAACATTACCGCTTGGGATATTCACTCTGCCACTTTCGCTGATTGTTAGTTCCATAGTTACATTGCAATTGAGATTTCACTAAACGATTGATTAAGTCTGTTGCCGAACATTGTCAAATCCTTGTCGATTTTCTCGGTGGTAATCTTTGCATACTTTTGTGTCGTGGTAATGTTCGTATGCCCCAATACTCGGCTTACGCTCTCAATTGGAACACCCTTACTGAGAGCCAATGTCGCGAATCCGTGGCGACTTGAATGGAATGAAATATTCTTCGTAATACCGCACTCTTTTATCATCTTTTTCAGTGGTTTACAGATATTCCAATAGTTGAGATTCGGGAATACCAACTTATTCTCTTGAAACCTCTCGTAACGCTTGATTATCTGTAATGGAATATCCAACAACTTCACTTGGAAATTGACCTTTGTCTTGTGTCGCTTGGATAGAATCCATTTATCTCCGTTTATCTCTACAATATCATCGGTAGTCAGTTCCTTAATATCCACGAATGACAAGGCAGTGAAACTTGCAAACACGAATAGGTCACGGATATAAGCCAACTTCTTATCCGCAAACTCGTGTGTCATTACAGCCTTGATTTCATCTTCGGTCAAGTATTGTCTTTCCTTGATATTCTGATTTACCCGATACTGAGCAAATGGATTTCTCGGTGTCAGTCCATTATAATGTGCTTTAGCCACGATTGTTTTCAGCCACATACAATGCGAGCATACACTGCCATTATGCAAACCTGCATCGGTAGAGAGATAAATTTCATACTCCTTGATGAAGTCGGGAGTAAGTTCAAGCATAGAAATATCACTACGCTTGTAGCACTTCTTGATGAATCCTGCCAAATGATTTCTTGACCTTACACGCACCTTGTAGGAACTTGCTGCACGGTCTATGCCGATGCGCTTCTTGAAACTCTCGTTATCCTTGTCAAATGCACCGAGCAATGTTTCATACTCTGTTCCAATTCCCTGATAGGCATTGCGTACCATTTCGGCAGTTACGAACGCTTCTCTATCCGAAATGCGTTGGTAGTGCTTGATGATTTGAGCCTTGATGTTATCCAAAGCCAAATTGATGTCTCTCGATTCTTTGCTCTTGCCTTTTGCCCGATTACCTTTGGCATCCCACATTGTTTTCGCGATGGTTAGTTTGCAACTGAATTGAGCCACTGAACCATTGATTGTAACTCGTCCCATAATCGGGACAATACCGTTTTTCTCCTTACTTCCGTTCACGTAGAACAGCACCTTAAATGTACTTCGCATAATCCAATTCTTTTGGTTACAAAATTAGTTATCAGTGAGTTGTACATTGTTATGCAGAATGTAGCAGAGAGTAGAAATAAACTCCAACAACCTATAACCTTACCTCGTTAACGGGTAATGATTTGAAAACCGTCTGCACGCATTACCTTTCATTTCCTTGCACTTTTGCATCGGTGAGGCTTTCATCCAAAGTCCTCATAAGTCATTGAGCACCAGTGCCGCCATCATTATTTTCCCTCATTCGTTAGATTTTTCCAGAGATAATAATATTTTTCTTTGCTGACACAGTTTAAATTACAGTCTCCGAATTTCCACGATAGTGTTATATATAAGACAAACAACCCCCGGCCGGGGGTTGTTATAAGAGTTACTTAAAGATTTATTTTAGACGAATTACCACATCGAGTTAAGAGCATCGAGCATCTTACCGGTAGCCTCCATAGCCTTGCCTGCTGTTTCTAAAGCTTTTTCAGCATCTTCCAAATCAGCATCGTAGTTATTGTTTTCGATAGCCTCTTCGGCAGCATCTATCAAAGAATTTACACTTGATTTTGTACTGGTTTTTGCACCCATTTTACGCTCCTCGTTCTTTGTAACAAGTGATGTTACACGAAAACTAACAGCTTCGGACAAATTATCGAAATGGAATTGGATTGTAGTTGTCTCGTCGGGGAGCAACTGCAATGCAGCAGTCATTTCGTCCCAAGAACAAGGTGTCGCCTGCGGGTTCTTCTTGTCGATAACATCGCCATTGGCATCGAGAATCTCAATACCAAAACCTGCGCAATAATTTGCCGAAGAGTTTTTAGCCTCGGGGAAAATAACAAGGTCTTCGCGGCTATGAGGGAGAGGATTCGATGTACGCTCGAGTTCAACTGTTATCACATCGTTCTCGTAGCTTTGTTTAGCGAATTTCACTCTGTAATCTTTATCTACTACCTTGAAGCACTCTTTCAAATCGCCTTTAATCTTTCTTTGATCGACCTTCAAAATAAGTTCTTTCTTTTCTTGCACTTCGGTTTCGTCACTACCGCCGCAATTAGGAATTAACGAAAGAAGAATAAAGATACCGATACCCCAAAGGATATATTTTTTTGTTTTGCTCATAATTAAAATCCGCTTAAAGAATTAACAGTTTCCAACGCATTACCTACCGAATCTGCCGCACTTGCCAAATAGTACTCGGCAAGCAACATAGGAGCGCAAAGTGCCAAAACACAAAGTACCAAACCCACGATTGATTTAACCACATTATAGGATTTAACAATTGCGACAACGCCACAAATTATGCCGATAGGAGCCAAGACATAGTTCAAGGCTGAAACAAACATAAACCAGGCGCTAACCAACGGCAACAATGCAAGAATTATTGAAATAACGCCAAATACCACAGAGGCTTTACACCAGCCACCATTCTTTTTCTGATTTTCCATAAAATATTATTTTAATCACACCCCTACTCGTTTAAGGATTTTCAGGTTCCTCCTAAAAAAGCAATCGTTGGCTGCAGCGACAACATATTACCAAAAATAAAAAAAACATAAAAAGTGTTTTTCCGTTGCAAAGGTATGGGAATACGTCACTATTATTTTTGTCAAATTCTTGTCAGTTGAAACAAATATTGCGTTTTTGTCAATAGACAAAGAAAAAGTGGCCCTAGAAGCCACTGTACCCCACAATAAGAAAGCGCCACATATTTTGTGAATTGGCATTAAACAGTACTCGCGCCTGCTTCACTTGTCTGAAAAGCAAATTCACGAACACTGTTTATGTCTATTTTGTCATTTTACAGCACTTATATATTTGTTAAAAATCACAAATTCACTGTAAAGACAAAAACATTGCAAACGCCAGAAGCTGTATTTTTAAATTAAGATATATATTAAGGTATATAACAAAAAAGAGGCGGAAAAATCCCCGCCCCACAAAAAGCATATCCTATTTTTTATAAGGAATAAAAGGCATACGCTTTTCAATAAGATTTTTATAAAAGAGCATCTCCTCCTCACTTAACCCACATTTGAAATACGGAGGCAAGTTATTAGCCACCGTCCACAAACGCTCGTTGCACTCGTTCACTTGCGTAGTGTAATGATTAGAGACCTTTACATACAATTCGGGGGGAGAGAGCGTTGATATATTATCCCTATTATATACAGCAAGAGCATCGAAAAAGTTGATAATATTATTAACTGCAAATTCAAAATACACTGCACGCGACAGGGAATCGGCCGTCAATGAATATAGTGCGTGGACATCCTGCTCCACCTGCAATAATAGCCCGTTCTCTTTTTCGATTTTCTCATTTTCGGCCACCACAGTGTTACCTACATAAAATAAAGGCAAGGAGATGATTACCGCAACAACTATTGACAAAGCAATAAACCACGGCCTATTGCGATGCTGTATTGCCGACAACAATTCATCGGCATTGCGGTAGCGTTTCTCCACTTCCAAATGCAGGCAACGCGCCGAGATGCGCGAATATCGATTACCAAAAAGTTCTTTCATTATTACCCCTAACGAATATATGTCGCTACGCGAATCAATAGAGGATTTCTGCGCCACCAGTTCGGGCGAGGCATACGCGCGAGTGCAACCCAGGGTACGCGCCAGGTAATAGGCATCACTATCGGCAAGACCGAAATCAATAAGTTTCACATCGTCGTCACTACGGGTAATTATTATATTTTCAGGTTTTATATCGTTATGTACCAAACCACAACGGTGAATATATGAAACAGCCTGTAACAACTGTTTGAACACACGCTTGCGAGATGCGCAGGAAGGGTTTTCGGCAATATATTCGGCCAATGTGCGCCCATCGACATATTCCATCACGATACCGGGCCCTACAACCGTCGATTGCTCAAATGTAAAAATATTTACAATATTTGGATGCGACTTGCCCAACGACAATTCATACTCGCGTTGCAGCAGTGCAAGCGACTGCCCCGAATCATCTTTTACCGTTTTAATAATAAAATATTTACCAGCCTTGCGCACACGATACAACTTCGACGACGAGGTCACAGCCAATAGTTCGGGCATTGCATAACCCGAAGCGCAATCAACGGTCGAAGCCGCAAATGAGAACATACCGCTTTCGTTCATAAAATGACAAATAATGACAAAAACTTTTTCTATTTTTGTCAAATATATGACTTAATTTTGTGAATACAATAATCGGTAGGCATAAATATGAGCATCAGCATAGACAATCAACATATAAAGGAGTTGCGAGAGGAAGTTGAAAAAATTGTCGGCAAAATTAGCGGGCATAACAAATTCATAGAACTAACCTCACTCATAGAAGAGAAGTGCAAGGAGCATATATCTATAACCACTTTAGAGCGTCTCTGGGGATATTCCACTCGCAACGCAAATAATATATCGGAGCGCATATTGGACATCATCGCCGAATTTGTCGATGCAAAAGATTGGCACCATTTTTGCCACACACCAAGGAATAACAAAGAATCGGAACTATTCAGGAACGATAGTATTATAAACTGCAACAAATTGGAGAAAGGCACAAAATTAAGACTTGGATGGATGCCCGACAGAATATGCGAAATTGAATATCTTGGCAACAACCGTTTCATTGCCACAAGAACCGAAAATTCGAGTATCAAGCCTGGGGACTCTTTCAGTTGTTTGCAGATACAAAAAGGAAGAGAACTGTATATGGACTATTTTGCCCATTCGGGAGAGAGAGGCACCGACAGCAACGTACGCTATGTAGTGGGGCAAATAAACGGTTTAAGCATTGTTGAATATATCTAAAAAAGAGAGTGTCCAATATTTTGTTTAGATGAGAAACTGGATTCGGATATAATACTTATACCTAAATTCTGTTTTCGAATATAAAAACAAACGAGCGAAAGTTCGACAAGCGAGTGAGTAAAAATCTAATTTTAACTCACAACGAGCGCAAAGAACTTCGGCGAAGCCAGATATATCAAGCCTCTCTTTTGTATCGCCACCTACAATCTCTATTTACACAAAATTAAGGATAGCGCCCCGGCCGTTTTTCAAAAAAATATTTGCATAAAAAAGGCGCGGCCGGTTATCCGGCCGCGCCATACATATCTTTACAAACCTGCAAAGGAGTTATTTAATCACATATTTATGTCCGTCTATTATGACGATGCCCGATGCAGGAAGTTTATCAAGTTTCTGACCTTGCAGGTTGTATATTGCTCGGGGCGCATCGTTCTTTTCAATGACAATATTTTCCACATCGGTAGAGCCGTTTAGGGTAATATTGGGATTCTCTACAATATACATCTCCGAACCGTGGTCGTTCCACGTCCAGTTGCGCACTGCTGCCAAAGGATCGTTTGTCACGATGCAGGCAAAGTATGTAGAGTTCTCGTTGTAGCCACCGCCTGCGTGAAAACTAAAGGTACCGTCGCCATTGTCGCGTATTTTATCCAAAGCTGTCTTTTCCGCTGTAAACTTGTAATCGCGGTCTACGCGGGTGACATACTCCTGCTTTGCAGGCTGAAAGAGATAGTACTTACCATCTTCCTGAATAATCTGCCAGACGACGGTCAAATCAAAAGGGTCGATTGGAGCCTTGTATATGTCCACCACCACTTGATTCGATGGTAAGTTGTTATAAGATGATGTGGTCAAGCCTCTCAAGCTCAAATATGTATCGGTAATTGTAGTGTTCCAAGCAAGATAGCCCTCACCGGTTTTGGCCTTGATATGATAGACTGCATCGTTCTTCAACTCGCCGAGCGAACTTATCTGACGATACTCTTGTATCTTGTTATATTCAATATTTACGATATTGTTTTTTGTATCCAGCGATACTTTGGCAACATAACCATCTACGTTTGCTGCGGCTACATCTGCTGCGGTAAAGAACTGTGTAACGTAAATAGTCTCGCCCGATTTGTACTCCACGCCGGCATACACAAGAGCGCCTTTGCCATCGTCACCTGTAATCTTCACGGTGTATTTATAGGCCTGCTGCATATCACCCTTGATGCTCACCTGGCTACCGCGCATATACTCGGCGGGGATGGTGTATGTGCTATCGGCTGCAATAGCGCTCCGCGGAACTTTTACCAATATCCAGTTGGGATTGCCATTCTCGTCGAGCTGCTCTATTGCATTTACGTTATAACCATATTTGAGGTCGAAGCCGTTCTGTATGAAGCCGGGGGCAGGGATATCCTTAACCTTCAGGGACTCGGCGTAATTGGTCACATAGCTCTGCAGTGCACTCTCATCCGAAGCGAGCACAATGTCGCCGTTGAGCTGCGAAGCACTCACTGTTACCTTGTCACCGTGTACATCGAGCATAAGGTCCACATATCCGCCGCCGTCTGCAATAATTGTGCTGCTTCCTGCAGGGTCGATGCTGTTCCAATCGACTTTGTAACGCATACGGTAGAGGCCGGCAGGTGTGTCTGCGGGGATTGTAAATGAGGGCACACCGCTGCCTATTGTATTACCATTGCCGGTTGTTGTGCCATCGCTCTTGTACCAAGTGTTACCAATCTGCACAGCATTATAGCTGACAATTTCGCTGCCTTCGGCAGGTGTACCATTCTCGTTTATTGTGTATTCAAATTTACCGTTATTATTCCAATCGACATACACATAAGCACTCATCCAGGTACCCGAATAGTTAAATGTGGGCTGCACCTGTGTGCCTGCCTTGGCCGAAAAGACGCTGAAAGTGGTGTTATCGGAATAGACCTTGCCTTTGGTTGTTGTCGCGGTGTAGGTCGCACCCGAAGAGACGAGACCGACACCGTTGAAAGAACGGTCGTTACGGGTGAATGCAGCATCCTTGTCATAGGTAAGTGCATACTTGTCGGTTGAGAAACGTTTGTCGGGATTGCTGTCTATTACAATCTCATCGAAATATGCCACCCAGTCGGCATTGTCGCTGTGAGGCGAGCGCACATCGGGAACGATAACCAACGAGTAGATGTCGATTCCGCTATTGGCATTCTCCTCTTTGGAATATGAGAAACCCTTGAAGCTGACCACAACATCCTGCCAGCCATCTTTGGGAGCCACATTGGTATTTGTAACTGCCCAGAACTGCTCTTCCTCACCGGTTTGCCAGTTCCAGCTATCCTCCACTCGTTTACCCAAACCGATGACCATCAGGCGGCTGTTAGAAGGTTTATCCTTGAGGTGTGTCATAATGTGGATATACTGCAACTGCTTTGTCACGCGGACGGGCTCTTTGAGGTCTATTCTTACACCAAAGGTGTTACTACCGAAACGACTACGTTGCAGAGCCACAACCTTGCCTGTGGGGTTGGGAGCCGCACCAATTACCTCGTCCACCGAGACATCGGGGTTATCGATTACCGCCGCATTTCCTGTGAGAGCTCCTGTGCGGAAAGGACTCATTTCCCATTTATCATAAACAGAAATTGATTTATAATCCTCGCTGTCGAATGTTATAGTTGTTTGCGCTGTAGATGCAAGGCTTAAAAACATCAACGCAGCCGAAAATAATATATTCTTTTTCATAAGTCTTTTATTTTAATTATCGTGTCGATGTTTCTTAATATACGTTCAAATTAGAGAGCAAAGGACAAGCACGGCTGTCGAGGATGGTTATGCGCAACATCTTTGCTTTGTAGCCGCTGCCGTAGCTCTCGCTGGTCTTTCCATTCAAAGGAATGATGCGCTTGTAGCCGACAGTTGTTGTCTGCATAGCCGGGCAGAGTTCTGTCCACGTTTCGCCATCTGCGCTGTACTCAATCTTGAAGTCCTTAATGCGTTGTCCCAAAGCAACAGGCTCCTGCATAACAAGGTAACGTATTACTTGAGGGGTATCCCAAGTGAGGTTGATTGTAGCGGTGAGGCTCTCGTCGTTTGTACCCCAATATGTATCCTTGTCGCCGTCGGTGAGGTTGGCGGCAGCATATTTTCCGCCGGTGCGTGTCTCGCTCACCTCTATCTTTGCAATCTTTGCAAAATCGGTGGCAGCGGTACTCTCATCGAGACCATATACGGGAACGGCCAAACGCTCGTGCAACATCTTGCCCAGCTTGCTCAATTCATTCACAGTGTTGTCGGGAAGAATACCATATTGGTTGGGAGGGCAGTTGAGAATAAGGGTTGCATTGCGGCCTACGGTCTCAAGATACATCTGGAAGAGACGCTCGGCACTCTTCATAGACTCACCCTGATGCCAGAACCATCCGGCACTTGTAGCCTTGGCATCGCTCTCTCCGGGGTTCCAAAACCAACCGTCGATATCACCCTCTTCGCGCACAACAGTCTCCGAGAGATAGTCGGTCATAGCCCAGTTTGTTTCACCGGCATAACCCGACTCGTTACCAATCCAACGAGCCTCGCCACCAACTCCCCACATAACGCAGTTGGGAGCGATGCGGTGTACACGGGTGCGCAAGTTGGGCACATCGTAGTATATTTCGGGATCGATATCGCGATTACCACCTTCGCCGCCGTAGTAACCGTCGCCACCACGTGCGCCGTCGAACCACATCTCGAACTGGTCAGAACCATATTCGGCCAATTCCTCGCACTGCTTGAGGAACACCTCGGTTACGTATGTATCCTTGCCATAGTGTGCCGAGTTGCGGTCCCACGGAGAGATGTAGAAACCATATTTCATATTGTGCTTGCTGCTTGCATCTGCAAACAATTTGGGGATGTTTGCGTTGCGACCGTTCTCGTTACCGGCATTCTTTATACTGTGCTCCGTGGTAGTTGTGGGCCACAAGCAGAAACCGTCGTGGTGCTTCACAACGGCGATACCGCCATTCATACCCGCAGCCTTCACTGCAGTAACCCACTGCTCGGGATTAGGCATCGCCAAGGGTGCGTATCGCGACTCCTCTTCATTACCAAAACCCCATTCCAAGCCTGTGAAAGTGTTCATACCATAGTGGAAGAAGGCATAGAACTCTGTCTCGTTCCACAAAAGCTGGCGCTCGTCAGGCACCGGATGCACCGGAGCCGGAGCATTGTCGGGGTTGGCAGGCACCTCGGTATTGAGCTGCAGCTGCGCCGATGCTCCGAACGGAAGCATCATACCCAACAAACACAAAGAAGTAAAAAGTTTTTTCATCTCATTTGGTTTTATAAATTAACAAAATTTAAACATATCAAAAACCGGCAAAATCGCACTACGCGAACTTACCTACTGCAAATATAACTGAAATTATTTAATATTAATATATTAATAAAGGAATCCCATATAAAGAGGTATTGTAAGAATCTCTTCTTCGCGTCCTACATTATATTGCCCAAGTTTGGTCGCATTGTTCAAGTGATAAACACTCTTATTCTTCAAGGCCGTTTTCAAACTCTTTGTCTTACCCGATTTCGCCTTGACTTCAAGTACCACACATTCACCCTTATATCGTACAAGGAAGTCCAATTCAAGGCCACTATCCTTCTGGAAGTAGTACAACTTCTGTCCTGACTTACAAAGAAAATCTGCCATAAGATTCTCGAATATCGCACCTCTGTACCCCAAAAGATTACCTTTGAGAATATCTGCCTGGGTGCCATAATCAAGCATAGCCACGAGAAGTCCGATTTTACCATATCCCCTTACACCCAAGAGCGAACCGGTCGCAATAACATCAAAACGCCCATCTATTTGGAACGAATAATCAAACAACCAATACAATTTTCCTAACAAAACCAGAGTAACAGTATCGCAGATATCACCGAGGCTACCAACATAGTAACATCGTATTTTGATGCGGGTACCAAGTTGATTTATGCAGTGGGTGCCGTAGTCGGTCTCCGTAATCTTGTCCTCGTTTCTTACTTGTACCTTCAAGATACCTGATAGCAGGTCGGTATGACCTGTTTGACTATTGTTATCATAGATAGTTTTTAGGGGATAGATTCTTATAATTGGAGAAAAAATCGTATCTTTGCATTTAGAAAAGAGTTATTTGAAAAGTATGAGGAATATAGTCTAACAAAACAAGTTAGCAATTTCTTATCCATTGCCCATTCTTATGCAAGTTCTTCTTAATGATTTGATACTCAAAGATTCTTAATCAAACTTCATCAAATATACGAATAAACGAGCGAGAAATGCGAAACTCGTTTCAGTATTTTTCACAGCGAGTGAAAGTATATTCGAGTTTTACATCAAATATACGAATAAACGAGCGAGAAATGCGAAACTTGTTTCAGCATTTTTTACAGCGAGCGAAAGTATATTCGAGGTTTACCTCAAATATAAAAATAAACGAGCGAAAGTTCGACAAGCGAGTGAGTAAAAATCTAATTTTAACTCACAACGAGCGCAAAGAACTTCGGCGAAGCCAAATATATCAAGCTTGCTTGAAGATTTTTCACAGCGAGCGAAAGTATATTCGAGGTTTACATCAAATATAAAAACAGTATTGAGAATAATTGTACAATGATATCGCGCTGCTATCTTGAAATAACAAATATATGCAACCTCAACTGCGTGTTCTGCCCCAAGACCGACAGAAAGAAACGCCGACTCACATTCGAGGAGTTCGACACCCTCACCGACCGCCTGCAGGGAGAGATACAATTTCTCTATTTTCACCTGATGGGCGAGCCGATGATGCACCCGCAGCTGCCTCTCTTCATAGAGACGGCGCGCGCAAAAGGTTTTGTGCCGGTACTCACAACCAACGGCACACTGCTCTCGCAAGCCGAGGGGGTGATAGAAGCAAAGCCCTACAAGATGCAGATTTCGCTTCACTCACACGAAGGAAATAACAAAGAAGACGCAGCAGAGTATATAGACAGCGTGATGCAGTTTGCCACAAAAGCCGCCTCGAGCGGAATAATCATCGTGTTGCGCTTTTGGAATCAGGGTGGGTACGAGAGCACCAACGACACGCTCACAAGCCTCATCGCCCGCCACATTCCCACCCCGTGGAAGATACAAAGCAACGGTTGGAAACTTGCCGACAAGATATACCTTGAGTATGACAAGATGTTTGAGTGGCCCGACGCCGCACGCAACGAGTATGCCGAAGAAAAAATCTTCTGCTATGCGATAAGGAACCAGATAGGAGTTCTTGTAGATGGCACCGTGGTACCCTGCTGTCTCGACCACGCAGGGGATATAAACCTCGGCAACCTGTTCCACACCCCTTTGCAGGAGATTCTATCATCGCCGCGCGCGCAAGCCATATACGAGGGATTCACCCGTCACACAGCCGTGGAGCCCCTCTGCCGCCGCTGCGGCTACGCAGCCGTAACCAAGCGATACAGGGAATAGTTCTTTTCACGCACTGCGGTAGGGCGTTTCGTAGCTTTCTGTACAGCATTTATATTTCGCAAAAGATTCTTGTTTAAGAATACTTTAAGAGGGTTATCCCCAAAGGATAACCCTCTTTTACTATTTAAATGCCAACGACTTGTGAAAGTATTACACTACCGCCGCGGCACAAAGAAAAAAATAAATGCGATTAATCTATCACAGCTACGTTCATCACCACGTCGCTCTTGGGGCGGTCGCCCATTGAGGTCTCTACCTTTTGAATAGCCTCAACGACATCGAGCCCCTCTTCTACCTCGCCAAATACGGTGTATGCACCGTCGAGGAAGGGGGTGCCGCCCTGTGTGGTGTAAACATCTGCCTGCTCCTGTGTGAAAGCGGGATTTCCTATCTCTTTGCTCTTTGCCATAGCCATATTACCCAACTTCTCCTGAAGCTGCATCAGGCCGTCGCGGTCACGATTGCGGCGGAGATTCATAATCTCCTCGCGGTGCTCGGCGGCAAGCGCGTTGAAGATACTCTGCTCTTGCTGCATCTTCATCTGGTGCTCGAGCTGTTTGAGTTCGGCTGCTTTGTAAACCTTTCCCCACACAATATAGAACTGGCTACCACTGCTCTCTTTCATAGGATTCACCTCGTCGCCGAGACGGGCCGCGCTCAATGCGCCGCGCTTGTGAAAGAGTGTCGCAGGCTGAATCTCGGCAGGCACGTTATAGCCGGGGCCGCCACTTCCCAGGTTCTTGCCTGCGGGAGCGCCTTTGCTCTCGGGATCACCTCCCTGAATCATAAAATCCTTTATCACGCGATGAAACAAGGTTCCGTTGAAAAAGCCCTCCGAAGCAAGTTTCAGGAAATTATCGCGATGGAGAGGAGTCTCGTCGTAAAGGCGCACTGTGATGTCGCCCATAGTTGTTGAAATCTTAACTTTTGCCATAATATTCAACCAAGTTTAACTTGCAAACGCAATTAAATTCTAATTTGTTAATAATAAATCAAATATATCGTTTGAAGTAAGAAATCAAACTCTCTTCCCAAATCATTTGTTCGATACATTCTTATCACGTTAAACAAACTCATCGGTTATTTTACAGAAGCAGATTACAGAAACGATACCGCTTACAAAAATATAAAGAAATTTCCAAACCCTCGATATTTTTTAATGTTTTACAAAATCTTTTCCCGCTATATTCATTAGTTGAATCTGCGTTTTATCAGAAACTGTATAAAATAGCTCTGTGCAACACAATATATCACACTCGGTTTCGTTTTTATATATCATAAATATACACTACTATGGAACGAGTAACCCTGCTTCCGCCCACCGCATTGAGCGACGGATGGATAGACCCCAAATATCTGCCCGAAGGAAAGGACAAATACTATATACGCAACCGCCAGGTGAAGGAGCCCGCCGCGGGCTGGCGCCACCTGCGCAGCGACGAGATTGAGCAGCTTGTAAAAAATAATAACAGCGCATCGTCGTGGGACAAGGTGTGGGTGAGCGACGAGTTCAACCCCGCAATGATAAAAGACAATAAATTCTATGGTACGGTGCGCATAGGACGTGTATGCCACGGGGCGCTGCAGTTTCACGACCTGCGTTTGCCTGTGGGCATCACAAACTCGAGCATACACTCCTGCGACATAGGCGACGACTGTGCCATACACGACGTTCACTACCTCTCGCACTACATCATAGGTGCCCATAGTATGCTTTTCAACATACAGGAGATGTCGGCCACCGACCACGCCAAGTTTGGCAACGGCATAGTGAAAGACGGCGAGCCCGAAACGGTGCGCGTGCGTTTGGAAATTATGAACGAGACGGGGACGCGCTCTGTGATTCCCTTCGACGGAATGATACCAGCCGACGCCTACCTGTGGGGCAAATATGTCGATGACACCACGCTGCAGGAGCGTCTGCAACAGATAACGCAGAACTGCGCCGACCACCACCGCGGATACTATGGCGAGATAGGCGAACGCTGCATAATAAAAAACACCTCCATTGTAAAGGATGTGAAGATTGGCACCGACTGCTACATAAAAGGAGCGTCGAAGCTCAAGAATATCACCATAAACTCATCGAACGACGAGCCCACACAGATAGGCGAGAACGTGATTCTTGTAAACGGCATCGTGGGCTACGGCTGCCGCATATTCTACTCGTGCACGGCGGTGAAATTTATTCTAGGAAACAACTCGAACTTCAAATATGGCGCCCGCCTCATAAACTCCATTATGGGTGATAACAGCACCATCTCGTGCTGCGAGGTTCTGAACAACCTCATCTTCCCCGGACACGAGCAGCACCACAACAACTCGTTCCTTATCTCCTCGGTTATTATGGGACAGAGCAATATGGCAGCAGGAGCCACAATAGGCAGCAACCACAACAGCCGCACCAACGACGGCGAGCTGTCGGCAGGGCGAGGTTTCTGGCCGGGGCTCTGCTCGTCGGTGAAACACTCGAGCCGATTTGCCTCGTTCACTCTGCTTGCAAAGGGCGATTTCCCCTCCGAGATGAATATCTCCCTGCCATTTGCCCTGGTAAATAACAATGTATCGGCCGACCGACTCGAGGTGATGCCCGCTTACTGGTGGCTCTACAATATGTATGCCCTGGCACGCAACACCCGCAAATACCACGCACGCGACAAGCGCATCACCAAGGTGCAGAACATCGAGTTCGACACTTTTGCGCCCGACACTATGCAGGAGGTAGTGAAAGCACGCACACTCCTCGAACTGTGGACGGCAAAAGCACACCTGAAAGCCACAGACGAGCCCCAAGTCTCACAGCACGACGAGCTCTCACTCGCAAATATAGGACGCAGCCTGCTACGCGGCGACCGCAAAGCAGTGGACAGCCTCACAATTCTGGCCGAAGGGATGGAAAACAGCCGACGCCCCGTGCAGATACTCAAGGCCTATGACGCCTACCACGCCTACGGCGATATGCTCATACACTACGCCGTGAGTTGCGTGCTGAACGACGGGGAGAAGGCTGTCACACTTCTCTCGACAGGCTACAAGAGCGAGGAGTGCAGCGAAGAGTGGATAAACCTCGGCGGACAGCTTGTCAAGAGCAGTGACATTGACACTTTGCGCAAGGATATATGCGACGGCACACTCGACTCGTGGGAAGCCATACACGGCCGCTACAACGAGCTGTGGAAGCGCTACCCCGCCGACAAACTGCGCCACGCTCTCCACGCACTATGCACGGTTTTTGACACCGATGCAATGACAAGCGAGCTGTGGCTGCAAGCCCTGACACACGCCGAGCGCATACAACGCGAAATATGTGAGCGGGTATATCGCTCGCGTAAGAAAGACCACGACAACCCCTTCCGCGCCTCTACCTGCCGCAACACCGAGGAGAGCCTTGCCATTTACGGCAAAGTCGAAGATAACAGCTTTGTAAACGCCGTGCGCGAAGAGAGTGCAGAAAACATAAAAAAAATTGAGGAACTGAAAAAGATTATTCAAGAGAAAGAGTGAGCCGTGGCTCACTCTTTCTCTTGAATTTGAATGAATCTTCAGGTGCTCATAGTGCAGGCGAGGGGAATATCCTTCTATTCAAAAGCGGAGAAACAGGGGGGGGCATCAAATTTCATTCTTCCCGCACAACGCAGAAATTTGAAAACACACCGCAAGCACTCACTGCCTGCTGTTTTTTGTTATTTCATAGGCATAGACGTAACGCGAAAAGCTATTTGTGCCGTTGCCTCCCCACTCCACTTTACCTATATTAAAACCCCGCTCCCGGGCAAGCCACTCCACTTTGGCCGCAACTCTGCGATGCGCTGTCAAGGCACAAAAGAAAACCTTGTCGGGGGTAATGCGATGCTCCCGCGCCCTCTTTGCCACGTCGCCCGTAGCCCCTATATACACCGCCTTACGTTTTTTTCTGTCACGCCGCAGCCAAGGGAGCTTTTCATACAAGAGAGAGAGAACCTCCTCGGCCGTGCAATCTCGGCAATCGAAATATTCTTCCATTGTTTTAAAATTATATAGGCAAAGGTAGCACAAGGCACAGAAGCGCAGGTTGTCGTTTCACCTATTTCTATGAACGAAACCCACATAAAAGTAACGCGGCAGGTGCGCGGAGGCGATACCTATTTTTTAAAGATGCAGGGCTGATAAAAAAAATCACCTGTGCACAAAGGCTGCACAGAAAGTAATTTACTTTGCACTCGCAAAACATAAAACATATAATAACCAAATTACAAAGAGACACCTGCACTCTTGCAGAAAATCAAACGAAGATAGTTGATTTTTCAACAACTTGATGTAACTTTACAATAAAATTAGGAAACAAATTTCAAAAAAACAGATATACTATGGAAATCATAATCGCAATTATCGTGGGAGTGGCATTGGGCATATTCATCGGCCTGGGTATTGCACGCGGCAGAAACAGAGAGCAGCAGAGCACCATCGACAAACTCGAATGGCAGCTCAACGGAGAGAAGGCAAACGCCGAACTCCTCTCGTCGAACCTTCAGCAGCAGATGGCAAACGTAAAGAACGATGCCAAAGAGCAGATAGAAAGCATAAAAGCCGACTGCGACAAACGCATTGCCGAGGTGAAAAGCGACGCCGAAAAACAGACACGCGACGCAATGGCTGCGCAGGAGAAAAGACACGAGCAGGCAATGAAGGCACAGCAGGAGCTCTTTGAAGAAACTATGGCAAAGGTCACAGCGCAAGTGAAAAGCGCCACCGACGATATGCTCAAGCAGCGACAAAAGGAGTTTGCCGAGTCGAGCAACAGCAACCTGGGACAGATTGTAAATCCCTTGCGCGAGACCATCGAGAAGATGAAACAGACAATGAACGACAGCACCCTGAAGCAAACCGAGTTGAGCAGCGAAATGAAAGCCAACCTCGAAAATATGATGAAACACAGCGCTGCAGCCAAGGAGAGCGCCGATGAACTCGCGCGCGTGTTCAAGCACAAGAGCAAGGTACAGGGCGACTGGGGCGAACGTGTGCTCGGCGAGTTGCTCGAGTCGCAAGGCCTCACACAAGGCGTACACTACGACATACAGGCCACCATACGCGACGCGGCGGGCAATGTGGTGAGAACCGACACCGGCGGTAACCTGCGCCCCGACGTCATTATGCACATCGACAGCAGCCGCGAGGTTATCATAGACTCCAAAGTATCGCTCACAGCCTTTATGGACTACGTAAATGCCGAGAACGAGGAGGAGCGTCAGAAACACCTGAAGGCACACATCGACAGCATACAGAAGCACGTTAAGGAGCTCTCCAAGAAAGACTACTCATCTTATATAAAAGCCCCCAAAGTGAAGATGGACTATGTGATTATGTTTGTCCCCCACACAGGCGCTTTGTGGACCGCACTGAACACACAGCCCGACCTCTGGCGCAAGGCTATGGAGATGAACGTCTTCATCGCCGACGAGCAGACACTCTTTGCCGCGTTGAGAATGATAAACCTCACCTGGACACAAATTGCACAGGCCGAGAACCACGAGAAGGTGTACGAGCTCGCCAACGAGATACTCGACCGAGTGGGCAAGTTTATGAAGAGCTACGATGGCATAGGAAAAGCCATAAAAGATGCGCAGAAATCGTTCGAGGAGGGCGAGAAGAAACTGCTCCCCGGCGGACAGAGCATACTGCAGACCTGCGCAAAACTGCAAAAGCTCGGCGCAAAACAAAATATCAAAAACCCCATCAGGCAGATAGACTCTGCGACAAGCATAGAGTAAGCTCACGGCGCTTTTATGTGACAAACATAAAAGCGCCTCTTTTTTATCACCCTGCACAACTTCTGCAAGCCTCGCAAGCACATCATTTTGCGCCACAGGAGAGCGCAGCCACGGCAAAATTTAATCAAAAAACCTCTTCTTATTGTAAAATAGAATATTTATCCTTATTTTTGCAAGAATGTACTGCATAAATTATATTTATGCAACAAGCATACAAAAACACACAATAAAAATAAGAATAATGAAGAGAAGAAGTAAAATTATGGCAGCAATGGCAATGACAGGCATTATGCTGACAGGCTGCGCCGACAGCCCCAAAAACGAGCCGACGGTAATTATCGGCAAGTCGGACATAAAGATTGAGAACGGTATTATGACACCCGAGGCCCTGTGGGCTATGGGACGCGTGGGCTCGCCCATTATTTCGCCCAACGGCAGTAAAATAATCTACGGCATAAGCTACTACAGCGTGGAGCACGACAAGAGCCACCACACATTAAACATTATGGACGCCGACGGCGGTAACAAAACCCTCCTGACAACTACGGCAGCCAACGAGACAAGCGCAGCCTGGATAAAAGGTGGCAGCAAAATAGCGTTCCTCTCCAACGAGGGAGGCAGCAGCCAGGTGTGGGAGATGAACCCCGATGGCAGCGAGCGCAAACAGCTCACAAACGACAAGAGCGACATCGAGGGTTTCCTCTTCTCGCCCAATGAGGAGAAAGTGGTGCTTGTGAAACGCATAAAGATAAAAGAGACCACAGCCGACAAATACCCCGACCTGCCCAAAGCCAAAGGCTTCATCGTTGAAGACCTTATGTACAAGCACTGGGACGAGTGGATAACCGACGCGCCTCACCCCTTCATCGCCACATTCGACGGCAAGAGCATCGACGAAGGCTGTGACCTTCTCCACGGCACCACATACGACTGCCCCAACCGCCCCTTCGGTGGCACAGAGCAGCTCGCCTGGAGCAACGACTCAAAGAAACTTGCCTACTCGTGCATAAAAAAGACAGGCACAGAGTACACCGTGAGCACCGACACCGACATCTACCTCTATGACACAGAAAGCGGTGCCACAGAGAACCTGTGCAAGCGCAACGACGCCACAGCCAACTACGGATACGACACCACACCCACATTCTCGCCCTGCGGTAACTACATCGCCTGGTTGAGTATGGAGCACGACGGCTACGAAAGCGACCGCAACCGCCTTTGCGTGCTCAACCTCGCGACAGGCGAGCAAAGCTACCTCACCGACGGCAAGAAGAGCGGCGAGATTCTCTTTGACAGCAACGTAGACAGCTACTGCTGGGCAAACGACTCTAAAAGCCTCTATTTCACAGGAACCTGGCACGGCACAACACAGGTTTATAACATCACACTCGAGAGCGAGCTCACAAAGATAACCGACGGCGACTACGACTACACATCGGTGACCACCCTCGGTGACAAGCTCGCCGTGACACGCCAGTCGCTCTGCGAGCCCACAGATATCTATTCAATAGAGAGCGACGGCACCATAGCACGTCTCACAGCCGAGAACGAGCACATACTCTCACAGCTCGACGACATAAAAGTGGAGGCACGCTGGTGCAAGACATTCGACGGCAAAGACCTGCACTCGTGGATTGTGTATCCTCCCCACTTCGACGCCACAAAGAAATACCCCGCCCTGCTCTTCTGCAACGGAGGCCCGCAGTCACCTGTGAGCCAGTTCTGGAGCTACAGATGGAACTTCCGCATTATGGCAGCCAACGGCTATGTGGTGGTTGCCACAAACCGCAGAGGCTTGCCCGGCTTCGGCTCGGAGTGGAACGAGCAGATTAGCGGCGACTACGGAGGTGCCTGTATGAAAGACCTCTTCACCGCAATTGACGACATCGCAAAAGAGGAGTACATCGACAGCGACCGCCTTGGCTGCATAGGCGCAAGCTTTGGCGGATACACCGCTATGTGGATGATGGGACACCACAACAAACGTTTCAAGGCCTTCATCGCCCACGACGGCTTCTTCAATATGGAACAGCAGTATTTCGAGACCGAAGAGAGCTGGTTCACAAACTGGGACCTCGGCGGTGCACCCCACGAGAAGAGCGCACAGGTGCAGAAATCGTTCTCAAACTCACCCCACCGCTTTGTAGACAAATGGGACACCCCCATTCTGCTCATACACGGCGACCGCGACTACCGCATTCTCTCGTCACAATCTATGGCAGCCTTCAACGCGGCAAAGCTCAAGGGCGTGCCGGCACAGCTACTTCTCTTCCCCGACGAGAACCACTGGGTGTTGAGACCGCAGAACGGTATCCTGTGGCAGCGCACATTCTTTAACTGGCTCGACAAATGGGTAAAATAAGAATAACTAAATAAACATACACAAAATGACTACTACACAGAAAATTCAAAAAAGGCTGAACGACTCGGCAGCGGCACGCTGGACTGCTCTTATCATCGTCTCGCTGACTATGATGATGGCATATTTCTTTACCGATGTTATGGGCCCCCTCGAAGCCCCTCTCACCACAAAAGGCAAGCTTGTCTATTTTGCCGACGGCACATATCTCGCAGCCGAGTCGCTTATGAAGATAAGCGACACACCCATACACTGCGAGGAGGAGATTCTTGTGGGTAACACCTACAAGATGCAGTATACCGACAGCGAGGGTAACGCCGCAAGCAAAGAGACTACCGTGACATCGACCATAAAAGGCCTTGGCTGGGGTGGCGACGATTACGGAATTTTCTCGGGCGCATACGGATATATCAACGTGTTTCTTCTTATGCTCTTCTTTGGAGGACTCATCCTCGACAAGATGGGCGTGCGTTTCACCGGTATTATGAGCACCGCGCTTATGTTTATCGGTGCCGCAATCAAGTGGTATGCCGTGGATAATACCTTTGCAGGCGAGCTGTTCGGGCTGCCCACACAGGTAGCCTTTGCCTGCCTCGGCTTTGCGATATATGGTATGGGTGCCGAGATTGCAGGTATCACTGTTACAAAGGTTATCGCAAAGTGGTTTACAGGCCACGAGATGGCGCTCGCAATGGGCTTGCAGGTTGCACTTGCCCGCGTGGGTACCGCTTTTGCACTCTTCTTTGCTCTGCCCATAGCACAGAAATTCGGGCTTGTTTCGGCACCTGTTATGTTTGGTGCATCGGCGCTCTGCATAGGTCTTATCTCGTACATAGTATATTGCGTTATGGACAAGAAGCTCGACGCCTCTATGGCAGAAGAGAATGTGAGCGAGACGAGCGAGGAGCAGTTCAAGTTCAGCGACCTGAAGGAGATTTTCACAAACAAAGGATTCTGGCTCATCACCTTCCTGTGCCTCATATTCTACGCGGCTGTGTTCCCCTTCTTGAAGTTTGCCACAAACCTTATGATTATAAAGTATAACGTGAGCCCCGACCTCGCGGGTGTGATTCCCGGCCTGCTGCCCTTCGGCACAATGCTGCTCACCCCCCTCTTCGGCTCAATGTATGACAAGATGGGCAAGGGTGCCACACTTATGATTATAGGTTCTCTGTTGCTCACCGTTGTACACATACTCTTTGCAATGCCCCTGCTCAATGTGTGGTGGTTTGCAGTGATTGTGATGATTCTGCTTGGCGTGGCTTTCTCTCTCGTGCCCTCGGCTATGTGGCCCTCGGTACCCAAGATTATACCTATGAAGCAGCTCGGTTCGGCCTATGCGATAATATTCTACATACAGAATATCGGCCTCTCTATGGTGCCCGTGCTCATAGGAAATGTAATTGCGGCAAACACCGCCAACGGCACAACCGACTACACCGAGCCTATGTCTATCTTTGCACTCTTTGGAGCGATTGCAGTTGTTATATCTGTGCTCCTGAAGATTGCCGACAAGAAACACGGCTACGGTCTCGAGGATAAGAATATGAAATAATACAGAATATCCGACAACACAGCAGCCCTCCCCAATGGGAGGGCTGTTTTTTTTGCAGATATACGAAAAAAAGCCGCCCCTCTACAGGGACGGCCGGGTTAGTTTAAGTAATTAGATTAATTGAGTACAAACTCCTGCAGTGTACCGTTGGCACATCGTTGCACCCTGAAATTGTGTGCAAAGTTTCTTATGAAAGCCAATGAGGTCTCCGCGGGTTTAGGCATTTTTTCGCTGCGCAGAGCCTTTGTGATTATCGACTCTTTTGAAGGAAATTCTTGTGTAGAGATTTTATCCATAGGCCATATTTTTTGTATCTATATTATTAACGCTGTAAATTTAAAAAAAGTATACGCCGCAGTATTTTTTTTACTGCGGCGTATAATATTTATTGCTTTGCAGGGGGGTTACTCCATAACAAGGCTTATCTCTTTCTCGCTTGCGATGCGGCGCATATTGAGTATGGCGTAGCGCATACGGCCGAGGGCGGTGTTTATGCTCACGCCTGTTATGTCGGCTATCTCCTTGAACGACAATTTCTGATAGTAACGCATATAGACTACTTCGCGCTGGCAGTCGGGCAGCTCATCGACAAGGGCACGCACGTCGCGCAACACCTGCTCGTTTACCATACGGTTCTCTATGGTACCCTCGGAGAAGGCCGCGTTGTTTAGGAGATCCAGTTCGGTCTCGTCGTTAGATACAAGATTTTCGTTGCGTTCCTGGCGGAACTGGTCTATCACAAGGTTGTGTGCGATGCGGGTAATCCACGCCGAGAACTTGCCGTCGGGCACATAGCGCCCCTCCTGCAATTTCACAATAGCCTTGACGAAGGTCTCCTGGAATATATCCTCGGCCACCTCGCGTGAACGTACAATAAAGTATATATAGTAATATAACCTGTCTTTGTGACGATTCAGCAAAACATCGAACGCTGAATTATTGCCATCTATATACAGCGACACCAACCGGTCGTCGGTCATCTGCTTTAAATTCTCCATTAAAATATCTTTTATAATTTGGAGTAGATTCAGTCTATAGGCAATTGGTTTTAGGTTATTTAATTTGAATTATCGGCACAAAGGTAATGAATTTATTATGAAAAATCCAAATATCACTAAATAAAAGTGAACTTTTTAACAATATGGGAGAGCATTTTGCGTTAGTGCTCTCCCATATATTTTATTTTACGATTGTGTATCCTTGTATCTTGAACCCGCGCAGAAGGTCGCCCACAGGCATACGTTTCTTGCCCGGTACCTGTAACGTAAGAAGCGAGATATAACCGTCGGGCACTGCAATTTTTATATAGCTCTTGCCGTCGGTGAGCAGGTGCCCCGTGTCGTATCCGTGGGCGGCAGGCTCGGCCGATACCTCATATACTTTTATGGCAATTTCGTTGCCATCGGCATCGCGCAGCTCGCACCACGCAGCAGGATAAGGCGAGAGACCTCTCACAAAGTCGTAGATATTCTTGCAGCTTTTATCCCAAGAGATGCGGCAGGTGTCGCGGAATATCTTGGGAGCGGGGCGCAGTTCACTCTCATTCTCAAACATCTGCGTTTGGGGCAGCGAAGATACCTTGCCCGCCACGATTGCCTGCACGGTGCGCACCACTGTGTCACCACCCTGAAGCATCAGCTTGTCGTGCAGAGTTCCGGCGTTGTCGCTCTCCTCTATCGCCACTTTGTCGCGGTAGATGACATCGCCCGTGTCTATCTCGTGCTTGAGGAAAAAGGTTGTCACACCTGTCTCATTGTCGCCATTTATTATGGCCCAGTTTATGGGAGCGGCACCACGGTACTGCGGCAGCAGCGAAGCGTGCAGGTTAAATGTGCCCAAGCGCGGCATATTCCACACCTTTTCGGGCAGCATACGGAATGCTACCACAATTTGCAGGTCGGCACGCCAAGCTGCGAGAGCACAAAGAAACTCCTCGCTCTTGAGCGACTCGGGCTGCAACACGGGCAAGTTCTCCTGCACCGCAAATTGCTTCACAGGGCTCATAAGCAGTTGGTTTCCGCGTTTGTTTATCATTTTATCGGGCATTGTGACAACGCCCACTATCTCATATCCGCAAGCTGCGTCGCTACGTTGCAACTCGAGCAGACGACGCAAAGGCTCCACCGCAAAGTCGGGCGTGCCCAAATATACTATTCGCAAATTCTCGTTCATTGTCAATCTGATGTAAATTCCAACAAAGTTTTTCTATAGGCCGTGAATATTGCCGATTTCGAGATGAAACCGATGTATTCGCCGCTCACGCCCTCCACGGGAAGGTTCCACGCATTAGTCTCTTCGAACTTGCGCATAACGGCCTCCATAGGCTCTTCGATGCTCAAACGCACAGGCGCCTCACGCATAAGCGTTGCCACGGTGTAGCGGTGATAAAGTTCCTGACGGAACATTATGTGACGCACATCGTCGAGGAAGAGAATACCCACAAGATGGTCGTTTGCATTTACAACGGGGAAGATATTTCGCTTTGTCTTTGCCACGACGGCGGTGAGAGCTCCCAGGTCCATATCGGGTGTTAGACGCATAAAATTCTTCTCTATCACATCCTCTACCTTCAGAATGGTGAGCACAGCCTGGTCCTTGTGATGTGTGATGAGCTCGCCGCGCTGTGCAAGACGCACCGCATAGATATTATTCTTGTCAAAAACCTTCACGGTGAGATAAGAGCACACCGACACAATCATAAGCGGCAGGAAAAGTGCATAACCGCCTGTGAGCTCGGCAATGAGGAAGACACCCGTGAGGGGCGCGTGGAAGACACCCGACATAAGCGCTGCCATACCGAAGAGCGCAAAATTCTTATCGGAGAGAGTGATACCCCACCCCGCCGCGTTGCATATACCCGCAAAGAGATAGCCCGACACGCAGCCCAGGAAAAGACTGGGAGCAAAGATACCGCCGCAACCGCCGCCACAGTTTGTAACCGTCGATGCAAAAGCCTTGAATACCACTATAAGAAACATATAGAGGAAAAGGAAACGGGCGTGACCGTAGAAGAGCGAGTTATTCAGAATAACATCGGCCGAAGAGCCGTTTATGAGGTGGTGAATCATATCGTATCCCTCGCCATAGAGCGGCGGGAAAAGAAAGATGAGCACACTCAACGCGCTACCGCCCAATGCCAGACGTTTGTAGGGATTGTCTATTTTCTTGAAAAAGCCCTCGATTGTGGTTGTGACGTGCGTGAAATAGAGCGAAACAAGACCGCATATTATACCGAGCATTATCACATAGGGCACGCGGGCAATGTCGAAATGGTTCTCGAGGTGAAACTCAAACGTGGCGTCGGTACCCATAAAAATATATGAGAGCGTGGCAGCCGTGACACTCGAAATGAGCAGCGGGAGCAGCGACGACATTGTGAGGTCGAGCATAAGCACCTCCACGGTGAACACAAGTCCCGCGATGGGCGCCTTGAAGATACCCGACACGGCACCCGCCGCACCACAGCCTATGAGAAGCATCATAGTCTTTTTCTCCATCTTGAAGAAAGAGCCCAGGTTTGAGCCTATGGCAGAGCCTGTCATCACAATGGGAGACTCGGCACCCACAGAACCGCCGAAGCCGATGGTTATGGCACTGGCAAGAAGCGACGACCAGGTGTTGTGACGCCTTATCTTGCCCTGACGACACGAAATGGCATAGAGTACCTTTGTTACTCCGTGGCTTATGTCGTCGCGCACCACCTTGCGTATGAGCAGGCCTGTTATGAGAATACCTATCACGGGGTACACAAGATAGAGCCAGTTGAAGGTATCCTTGTCGAAACCTCCCGTGAGCATATCCTGTATGAAATGGATAAGATGCTTGAGCGTGTAGGCAGCCAAAGCCGACAGCACACCCACCACAAAACTCAATATAAGAACAAACTGGTTCTGCGACAGATGCTTCTCGCGCCACTCTATGAAACGCTCGAGCAGGCTCTTCTCTGTTTTGTTATCGGCGCTCATTCTCTTATTATGGAGACGGTTCCGTTGGCCGCCAATTTAATTATACTCGACGATTTGGGACGTCCCTTGTCGAGATGTTTGTAGTTTACCACATAGTCCACCGCCTCAATGATTTCGGGGCTTATCTCGCTGTAGTTTGCGGGGGTAGGTTCTCCGCTTATATTTGCCGAGGTAGATACCACCGCTTTCTGAAAGCGGTAGCACAACTCCTTTGAAAAGAGCTCCGATGTCACGCGGATACCCACGCTGCCATCTTCGGCAATGAGGTTGGGAGCGAGGTTGCGCGCCCCATCGTAAATTATTGTGAGTGGTTTATCGGTGAGTTCTATCAAATCCCACGCCACGGCGGGCACGTTGCCCACATAGCGTGCAAGACGGTCGGCGCTATCGACAAGCAGCAAAAGTGCTTTGCTGTCGGCACGGCGTTTTATCTCATAGACACGCTTCACCGCCTCGGGGTTTGTCGCATCGCAACCTATTCCCCACACGGTGTCGGTGGGATAAAGAATTACCCCTCCTTTACGCATAACCTCAACGGCTTTTTTAGCCTCATCGGCAATAGTTCCCATAGTAGTTTAGTTTAGAATTCGCTGGTAAAGTGGAAACGGATGCCTTTGAAGTCGTTCTGTGCCATCTGCAATACATAGTTGCTGTCGGCAAGGAACACATCGCGTCCCTCTATATCCTTTGCCATATATTGATATTTGCGTTTCTTGAAATTCTCGAGTTCCACGGGGTCGTCGCTCTCTATCCAGCAGGCCTTGTAGAGGTTCACAGGCTCCCAGCGACACTTGGCGTTGTACTCGTTCTCGAGGCGGTACTGTATAACCTCGAACTGCAGTTGTCCCACGGTGCCGATGAGCTTGCGTCCGTTGTGCTGATTCACAAAAAGCTGTGCAACGCCCTCGCCCATAAGCTGGTCGATACCCTTTGCAAGCTGTTTTGTCTTCATAGGATCGGCGTTCTCGATGTATTTGAACATTTCGGGCGAGAAGCTGGGCAAGCCCTTGAAGTGGAGGTTCTCGCCCTCGGTGAGGGTGTCACCTATCTTGAAGTTACCTGTGTCGGGCAAGCCGATTATATCGCCGGGATAGGCCTCCTCGATGGTACTCTTGCGCTGTGCCATAAACTGCGTGGGTGACGAGAAACGCAAATCCTTGCCCAGACGTATGTGACGGTAAGGCATATTGCGCACAAATTTTCCCGAGCAGATTTTGCAGAATGCCACACAAGAGCGGTGGTTGGGATCGATATTTGCAGTTATCTTGAAGATGAAACCTGTGAATTTCGCATCTTCGGGGTTCACCACGCGCTCCACAGCCTGCACAGGGCGGGGGCTGGGCGCAATCTTCACAAAGCAGTTGAGCAGCTCCTCCACGCCGAAGTTATTGAGCGCAGAACCAAAGAATACCGGTGCCACCTTTGCGTCGAGATAGTCCTGAACGTTGAATTCGGGATATACGCCATCGACAAGTTCAAGGTCGGAGCGCAACTTCAAAGCAAGCTCTTCGCCTATGCTCTGCTCGAGTTCCTCGCTATCTACATCTATCTCCACCTTCTCGGTAACTCTCTGTTTATTGGGGGTGAAGAGGTCGAGCTTCTGCTCAAAGATGTTATACACACCCTTGAAACGCGCTCCCTGGTCGATGGGCCAGCTGAGCGGGCGCACTGCAATCTGCAGCTCCTGCTCAAGCTCGTCGAGCAGTTCAAAGGGGTCGCGTCCCTCGCGGTCCATTTTGTTTACATAAACAATCACAGGGGTGTTGCGCATACGACACACCGCCATAAGCTTGCGTGTCTGTGTCTCCACACCCTTTGCGCTGTCCACAACAATGATTACACTGTCCACCGCTGTGAGTGTGCGGAAGGTATCCTCGGCAAAGTCCTGGTGACCGGGAGTGTCGAGGATGTTTATCTTGTAACCCTCGTAATCGAACTCCATCACAGAAGTAGTTACCGAAATACCACGCTGTTTCTCAATTTCCATCCAGTCGGATGTGGCACTTTTCTTTATCTTGTTCGACTTTACCGCTCCTGCCACCTGAATCTGTCCTCCGAAAAGCAAAAGTTTCTCGGTGAGGGTAGTCTTTCCGGCATCGGGGTGCGATATAATCGCAAAAGTTCTTCTTCTTCCAATCTCTTCGTTTACGTTCATTTGAACAAATAAGTTTTATCGTTTCTCCAATCAAATTTCGTCGTCTATATCGAGCTTGCCCTCCTCGTCTTCCTTGAAGTAGAGCGAGAGCATAGATATAAACTTTCCAATCTCGTTTGTGGCTTTTATGGTCTCTTCGTTAATCTCGCGCTTCTGCAATTTCATCATCCACACGATGTAGAGCGCGTCGAAACAGTTCTCAATCTCACCCTTCTCGCGTCCCTCGCTCTTGGTTCTGAACTCCACTATAAAAGGCAGCGCCTTGTAGTAGGCCGCCGAATAGAAAGGCACCTTGGGCGACTTTAGCAGACGCTGATGCAGGTCGGTGAGGTTTATTATCACATTCTTGTTTATCTGCAGGTGGCCGCTCTCTTTCACATCCTCGAGACGCATCATCTCTATGAGGTTTTCGTACCACTGCAAAAGCTCCTCCGCCGATTCCTGCGGCAGGCTATAGGGCTCAACCAAGGCGCTCTTCACCTTTGCTTGCGACAGCCCATACGCACGAAGCAGGTCTTCGACCTGCCACATATACAGCAGATACTCTGCTATATTCTTTTTTCTTAATTCCCTTGAAACAAACAAAGCCTGATTTTTTTAATGAAATGAATAAATACCCGTTACAATGAGTACCGCACCTATGAAAGAGCCAATCATCACAAGCGTGCCGATGACACGGTTTATTATCCACACTCCGCGCACGTCGAAACGCTCGCGCAACTTGCTCACCACATAGGTAATGAAGAGCCACCAGAGCATCGCACCGCCAAATATGGCAAGATATCCAATGAACTGGTGATACAGCGGTAGCTCGGGCAGCATAAAATTAAGCGGAGTGAAAAGTGCAAGGAAAAGCAATATTATCAACGGATTCGAGAATGCAAGGAAAAAGCCCTTTACACCATTGAAAACTATACTGCTTTTGTTACGGCTCACATTGTGAGTAGCCTTGGAGGGATTGGTGCGGAAGGTGTGCAGACCAAAGATAAACATAAGCACAGCACCTATAAGCTGCAACGAAAAGAGAGCCGTGCGGTTGTGGATAAAGTCATATATGAACGAAAGACCGTAGCCTGTTATGAGGGCATAAAGAATATCGCTAACTGCGGCTCCCATACCTGTGACAAGGCCATATATACGTCCTTTGTTAAGCGTGCGCTGCACACACAGGATACCCACCGGACCCATAGGAGCCGACGCCACCAATCCTATTATGGCACCCTTTACAATTATCTCCAACAGTGATATTTGTGATACAAATTGTAGAAAAAAGTCATTTATCTCATTCATATTCGCAAAATTTGGCAAGGGCAACACCCTCATCATATAACAGAAAGCCCTTCGCATAAACCATTTGCCGCCAAAAGGCAGTTTTTCATATTCGGGGCATTATCATTGCAAAGATGTTATTTTTTTATGAATTAACAGACATAAACAGCCTATTTTTTTTACACAAATTTCTGTTCAACAAAAACAAACTCCCCGCAAAAAGTAGACATTCATCGCCCTATCGCACGACGACGGTGCGACAGATAGAGATACCCCACAATATCCGATGCACCTGCGACAACCGCTCCTATGCCCACAAGCAGAAAGGGAAGCCCGGCCGCATCGAACGGATTTACCATAACAAAGAGACCCGCTGCAACAAGCAGCAAAGGCACAATGTACATATAAAGCGAGAGCGAGAGTTTTCTATGCACGGCAAGAAGCGTCGCTATCTGGTAGAGCCCCGACGCAAGCAGCAGAATACCAAGGAGAAGCATAAGCAGCGAGAGGAAGAATGCCGGCGAGAGCAAAAGCCACGTGCCAAGCATCACCGCAGCCACACCCACGATGCCGAAGACTGCCGTATCGAAAAACCTGGCCATTCCGCGTTTCGATATCAAATAGAGATTAAACAGGGAGATTATTCCCGAAACGATGAAAGCCGCTCCTATCACCTGAACAATCACAGGCAGGAACGCCTCGCGCAAAACTATCATTAGAACGCCCACAATCATCACGCACAAACTGCGTACAATCACATTTACCATATACCCTTAAAATTATTATTATTCACTGCCTTATAAAAACAAACACGGGGCACACTTATATGCCCGCGCGGCAGATAATTTATCGACAATCTGTCATAAAAAATCTATACAGCCCTCGCAATGCCCTGCCCTGCGCCTTGTGCACGCCCGTGACACAGCGTCAGCAGCAGTGCCCCGTCGAAGAGGTATTTTATATAGAACTCCTCGTTGCGAGGCATATTTACAATGGCAGCTCGCAACACATCGCTCTGCACAACCACCTTTTGCTCGAGAAAGATATTATCACGGTAGTTGCCGCCGAGGTCGCCCACCAGCTTGAAGATAGCCTCCGAAGCAGTCCAGCGCAGCAGCGCAGCCTTTTCGCGCAGAGGCTGCGGGTGAGCCTCGAGTTCCTCTTTGCGCATAAAACGCCTGCTTACACTGCCCACGGCTCTCGAAACGAGTTCAATATCGAGCCCCACCTCATAGCTGCGGCACACCGCTACGGCGGCATACCCTGCCGTGTGCGACACACTTATATAAGCGGTGCCGTCGGCAAGCAAAGGCTTTCCGCAAGAGTCATACACAATCGCTGCAGATGGGCCCACAAGCTCCTTGAGCAGGAGACGCACCGCGAGCCTCTCGCTACGGCGTTGCGCGCTCTTGTACCCGCTCACCGAAGCCCGTGCATCGTCGCCCAAGAGTGAGAGAAGCACCTCCTCGCTCTCATCAATCTTCCACACGGCCGTTTCCACCTCGCCGCTTATGTATCTGCAAGCAAGCGGCATAGCACTACTCCTCGGCGTTGTCCGCGGCATCGCCCACGGTAGCTTTTATCTTCACAAGACGGTGCTTATCCTTGGCCATAACCTCAAACACCACACCCGCACACTCAATCACCTCGTGCAGACGGGGGAACTCCCCTTTTATCTCGAGCAGGAGGCCCGCAAGAGTGTCGGCTTCGCCCGCCACATCCTCAAAGAGGTCGCTGTCGAGCGACATTATCTTGTAAAAATCGGAAAGCATAGTCTTGCCCTCGAAAATAATCGTGTGGTCGTCTATGCGCTCATACGAGGTATCGGGCTCATCGAACTCATCGTTAATTTCGCCCACAATCTCTTCTATGATATCCTCGAGCGTCACCAGGCCCGACACGCCGCCAAACTCATCGACCACAATTGCCATATGCACCCTCACTGTCTGGAAATCACACAGCAGGTCGTCGATTTTCTTTGTCTCGGGCACGAAATAGGGCTGTCTTATGAGCGACTGCCAGCGGAAGCTCGCTCCGCGGTTAAGATAAGGCAGAAGGTCTTTTATATAAAGGACACCGCGTATATCGTCCTGCGTACCCGCATATACGGGTATACGCGAATAGGCATTGTCGGCTGCACAACGCAGCACCTCGGTGTACGAGGCACGTATATCGAGCATCACCATATCCATACGCGAAGTCATAATACTGCGCACTGTCTCGTCGCCAAAGCGTATGATTCCCTCGAGCATATTCTTCTGCTCGCCAATCTCTTTCTTGTCGGTAAGCTCGAGCGCCTGCTCAAGTTCATCGACCGACAGCGAGTAGTTGGTCTTCGACGCCAGGCGCTCTGTAAAGGCTGTCGAGCGCACAAGCAGCGACGACACGGGAGCCAAAAGGCGATAGAGCAAATAGAGCCAGTTTGCCGCTGCATAGGCAAACTTGCGCACATTATTTTTTGAATATATCTTGGGCATCACCTCGCCGAAAAGCAAGAGCAGGAAGGTAAGTATCACCGTGAGTAACAGGAACTCCATCCATCGCGCATTCTCGCCAAACGACATTATCGACATAAAGAAGAAGTTGAGCAGCATAACTATGCCCACATTCACAAAATCATTTACAATGAGGATTGTGGCAAGCAAGCGCTCGGGCTCTTGCAAAAGTGTGATAATGTGACGTGCCGACAGCGATTTACTCTCGGCCGCCTCGTCAAGCTCGTCGCGGGTGAGAGAGAAGAATGCAACCTCGGAACCCGATGCAAAAGCCGAAAAAAGCAGCAGCATACAGGCAAGCACCAAAGCTACAATAGCCGCCGGCGAAGGCGCCGTAAAGGTGACTTCGGGCAGCACAAATGCAGAGAACTGCAAAAAAGCCGGTATCATCAAATAAATCAATTATTTAATTAAAACACAGAGCTATCTGTTGCAGGGCCTTCCATTGCAGGAGGTGTAGTACCTCTCGACGAGAGCATCTCCATTGTCTCGGCCAGAATCTCGGTGCGGTAGCGACGTATTCCGTTCTGATCCTCGTAGGTATTGGTTCTTATTTTACCCTCAATATAGATTCTGTCGCCTTTGTGTACATATTTCTCGGCAACCTCGGCAAGACCGCCCCACAGCACCACGTTGTGCCACTCGGTTCTCTCGGGCACCTGTGTACCGTTCTGCAAGGTATAAGCACGCTCGGTTGTGGCAACCACCATATTTGCAACAGCCACATTACGGTCGAGGTGACGTACATCGGGGTTCTTACCCACATTTCCTATCAAAATAACTTTGTTTACTGACATATCGGTTCTGTTTTTAAAATTTTACAAATCTTTTCAGCGTGCAAAGATAGCACCGCCAAAGACAAAAAACAATTAAATATTAAAAATACTTATAATATTATATTTATCGCAGGCAAAACCGCGCCTCGCAAACATAAAAAAACAATCACCCACACAAGTCGAAAAGTGTGCTCCACCCGGCAGGCGGCTTAACATTTGTGAGCTAGCAGATAAGCCCTTTACGGGCAGCACAAAGTTTGTAGCAAAAAAACAAAATGATGGAAACAACCCCTAACTCCCCGAAATAGCCTCCGCAATAGACTAAAAAAGGCTCCAAAGAGGTGAGAAACAATGTTTTTTTGCAAAAAAAGGCAATTAAATTTCGGCAAAAACAAAAAAAGATATATATTTGCCTCCCGAAATTCTAATGAATGATTCATTATATAACATAAAATCAACAAATAAAATGACAAAAGCAGAAATTGTAAACGAGATTGCGAAGAAGACTGGTATTGAGAAGGCAATGGTTCTTGCGTCAGTAGAATCATTTATGGAGGTAGTGAAAACATCTTTGGCCAATCACGAGCCCGTATATTTGCGCGGATTCGGCAGCTTTATAATCAAGCAGAGAGCCGAGAAGACCGCAAGAGATATCCACAAGGAGAAAACAATCATCATCCCTGCACACGACATCCCTGCATTCAAGCCCGCAAAGACATTCCTTAACGATGTAAAGAAATAATTAAATAGTATTAATCAATAAATTTATCAACTATGCCTAGCGGAAAAAAGAAAAAAAGACATAAAATGTCTACGCACAAGCGTAAAAAAAGATTGAGAAAGAACAGACATAAGAGCAAGTAAGCTCCGTCTGAATAGACACAAAAAACAAACTTGCAAGGAGATGAATTTTTACTTCAAGTTTGTTTTTTGTTTTAAAGAGAGATTCAAACCCTTTAAAGGTCAAAGAGGCTCACCTTAAACAAACGAGGCTCACTAAATCATAAATATTAAAGTAATTGTGACAAGCGAACTTATTGTAGATGTTCACTCCAATGAAATTGCCATTGCAATCACCGAAGAGAAGCAGCTGGTGGAATTTCAAAAGGAAGAACAGACAGAAACATTTTCGGTGGGCAACATTTACCTCGGGCGAGTGAAAAAGATTATGCCCGGGCTGAACGCCTGCTTTGTAGATGTAGGTTCCGAGAAAGAAGCATTCCTTCACTATTTGGATTTAGGCCCACAATTTTACTCTTTACAGAAATATTTAAAACAAGTTACAAGCGACCGCAAAAAAAGTTTCCCGATGAGCAAGGCATCTATAATGCCCGAAAAGAAAAAAGAGGGAAACATTTCGGAGGCACTGCAGACAGGACAAGAGATTCTGGTGCAGATAACAAAAGAGCCCATAAACACCAAAGGGCCGCGCCTCACCTGCGAGCTATCATTTGCCGGCCGATTTTTGATACTCATCCCCTTTGAGGACAAAGTATCCGTGTCGTCTAAAATAAAATCTCCCGAGGAGCGCACAAGGCTTAAACAGTTGCTGCAAAGCATAAAGCCCAAGAATTTCGGAATCATAGTGCGCACCGTGGCCGAAGGCAAAAAGGTAGCAGAGCTCGACGCCGAGCTACGCAGCCTGCTCAACAATTGGGAATCGCTTGTGACAAAGGTGCAGAAGAGCACCAAGCCCCCTACCATCGTCCACGAGGAGTCGGACAGAACACTCGCCCTTTTGCGCGACCTCTTCAACCCCTCGTACGAGAGCATACACGTAAATAACATCGACGTGTACAAGAGAATACGGGACTACGTGGCTGTCATAGCCCCCGAGAGCGTAAACATAATAAAACTATATCGCGGCGAGCTCCCCATCTTCGACCATTTCGGTATTACGAAGCAGATAAAATCGTCGTTCGGCAGAATAGTATCCTTCAAAGGCGGCGCCTACCTTGTGATTGAGCACACCGAGGCTCTGCACGTTGTAGATGTAAACAGCGGCAACAGAACGCGCAACAACGCAAGCAACCAGGAAGAAAACGCACTCGAGGTGAACCTTGGCGCAGCCGACGAACTTGCCCGACAGTTACGCCTGCGCGATATGGGCGGTATTATAGTTGTCGATTTCATAGATATGGACAAAGCCGAGCACCGTCAGGCACTCTATGAGCGTATGACCGAGAATATGAGCCGCGACAGAGCAAAGCACAACATTCTGCCGTTGAGCAAGTTTGGTCTTATGCAGATAACGCGCCAGCGAGTGCGTCCCGCAATAAATATGCCGGTGGAAGAGAGCTGCCCCGTATGCTTCGGAAAAGGAAAAGTACAGTCGTCGATACTGTTTACCGACACATTGGAGAGTAAAATAAACACCCTTGTAAACACATTGGGCATAAAGAATTTCAAGCTGCACCTGCACCCCTATGTAGAGGCCTACATAAAAAAAGGTATAATATCCTTGTACCGCAAGTGGCAGTTGCGATACAGCACAGGAATGCGCATCGTCCCCGACCAGAAGCTCGCCTATCTCGAGTATCATTTCTATGACAAGACGGGCAAAGAGGTGGATATGAAAGAGGAATCAGAGATAAAATAACCCTATGACTAAATCGGGGCGGCTTTTTTGCCGCCCCGATTTTTTTTACGCACCAAAAGGATAAAAAAACTCCGACTGAATTTCTTCAGTCGGAGTTTTATCATATTTCGGCAGTTGCGAATCAAATGCCCATAGCGGCTTTCATCTGCGCGATAATCTCGTCGGCCTTTGCACAAGCAGCGAGGTACTCGTCGCGGTTCTGCATCTTGGCCTTCGCCTCCATATAGAACTTAATCTTGGGCTCTGTACCCGAAGGACGCACCGATACTTTGTTTCCGCTCTCGGTGAAGTACTGCAACACGTTAGATGTCTCGGGCATATCGAGGTCGGTTACGTTGCCGTCGCCATCGACAGCCTTCAACGACTTAAAGTCCTTGTAGCATACTACCTTCTCGCCCGCCATCTCCTTGAGGGGGTTGGCGCGGAAGTTCTCCATCATCTGACGAATCTCGTCGGCACCACTCTTGCCGGGCTTAACCACATTCACGGTAATCTCCTTTGAGAAGCCATACTCTACATAGATGTCCATAAGCATCTCGTAGAGGCTCTTGCCATTCTCTTTTGCCCAAGCGGCAACCTCTGCGATAAGACAGCAAGCCGACACAGAGTCCTTATCGCGGCAGAAGTCCTCGGCCAAGAAACCGAAGCTCTCCTCACCACCACCAATGTAGCGCATAACACCCTCGTTGTCGCGGATAACCTTTGCAATCCACTTGAAGCCGGTGTAGCAGTCATACATCTTGATATTATTTTTCTCGGCAATGCTCTTGATTACCTCTGTAGTAACGATGGTCTTCACAACGAACTCCTTGCCGGTCATCTTGCCGAGCTTGGTATACTGCGTTATTATATAGTAAAGGAAAATGAGACAGGTCTGGTTACCGTTTACAATAACCCACTCACCCTTGTCGTCCTTGCAAGCGATGGCGATGCGGTCGGCATCGGGATCGGAAGCCATAACGAGGTCAGCGTCGATTTTCTTGGCAAGATTAACCGCCATAGTCATAGCCTCGGGGTTCTCGGGGTTGGGAGATACCACGGTGGGGAAGTTTCCGTCCTTCACCATCTGCTCCTCTACGCAGTGGATATTCTCGAATCCCCAACGGCGCAAAGAGGCGGGAATGAGTACACGACCACAACCGTGGATAGGTGTATACACAATCTTGAGGTCTTTATTCTTTGCAATCACCTCGGGGTCGATTGAGATTGTCTGAACGCGCTCAAGGTAGGCGTTGTCCACCTCCTCACCAATTACCTCGATGAGTGCGGGGTTACCCTTGAACTTGATATCCTCTACCTTAACTTTCTCTACATACTCGATGGTCTTTACATCGTGGGGAGAAAGCATCTGCGCACCATCGTCCCAGTAGGCTTTGTAGCCGTTGTACTCTTTGGGGTTGTGGCTTGCTGTGATATTTACACCGCTCTGGCAACCCAAATATCTGATTGCAAAAGAGATTTCGGGTGTGGGACGTAAATCCTCGAAGAGGTATACTTTGATTCCGTTGGCCGAGAAGATATTTGCAGAAATCTCGGCAAAGAGACGGCTGTTATTGCGGCAGTCGTGGCCCACAACTACAGAAATCTGCTCCTTATCCTTGAAGCATTCGTTCAAGTAATCGGACAAGCCCTGTGTGGCTTTGCCCACAGTGTAGATATTCATACGGTTGCTGCCGGCACCCATAATGCCACGCAAGCCACCTGTACCAAACTCGAGCTCGCGGTAGAAAGCGTCGATAAGAGGAGTCTTGTCCTCGTTGTCGAGCATTGCCTGAACCTCTTTACGTGTCTCCTCGTCAAATGCGGGAGAGAGCCACTCGGTAGCCTTTTCGGTTACCATTTTAATCAATTCCAAATCCATAATGTATTATCTTTTTAATTATTAATATTCAACCACAAACGGCTGGTGCCGACGGTCTATAAACTTAAATGCCCTCTTTGCCGTTTTGTTTTGCAAGGAAGGTAAATTTGTGCGAATATAATAACAAACGGGCAAATATATAATAGGAATTCAAATTTATTTTGCTGCGGGATAGAGATATTTGTCACCAGTCTCCTCTACAAGGCGTTTCTTGTACTCGGCGGGGTAACCGGGACGCTGCGCCGGAACAGCCAAGCCTGTGGCAGTGCGCTGGAACTTGCCGTCCTTCTCGGGCTTCACCACGAGGTCGTTGTATTTCACAATTATATACTCGCCAAACTTTTTCCACTCTGCAAGAGCCTCCTCGGCGGTGCTGCACGAGAAATCCCTGATTGCCTCAACTGCATATCGGGGCGACTCCTTCAACGACTCTGTCACCTGTGCCTCGAGCACGAGACTGCGCTCATAGATACCCTTCTCGAGAGCCCCCTGCACACGTTTCATATCGTCTACCACAAGCGAATATTTGGGATAAATCATATTTGAAACCCAGTTGAACACCCAGAAAGAAGATTTCCACGAGAAGGTCACCTGGTCGGCATACTCGGCGGCGTAGCACTCGGGGACTCTGTCGAGACAGCAGTACACAGGGGTGTAGACAATCATATTTGCATCGTCGCAACCAAACCACATAACACCACCTATCTCACGGGGCAGGTGACCACGCATCTGCGACACGAAAGTGAAAGCCGACTGGAATGTAGAGACGGGACGCTCGTTGAAATACTCCTTGCCCTCGTACTCAAAAGTGAGGGGCGAGAGACGATAAGGCATATCGTAAATGCCGCCACCGAGGTCGGTTGTCACATCAAAGGGAGTACCCTCGAAGTGGTCGCGCATAGCAACCTGCACATCCTGCAGGGCAAGCTGACGTTTGGGTTTGAAATAGAGAGGCATAGGCTCGGCTGTGGCATCGCCCGACACCCAGGGGATGTATTTGCCCATATCTGCATCGGCATACATATTAAAGAAGGTCCACGCACGGGCATCGCACCAGCGCAAGCCGCCGAAATCGGGCGGGCAGTAGGCCTGTGCAAAGCTGAAGTCCTCGTCCTTGCCTGTGAAATATCCTTTTTTGCGGGCAAACTTTATTACATCTTTAGAGTACATCACGTTCTCCTTGTCGTTGAGGTCGAACTTGTGGATGCGCGACTGATTGGCGTGAGCCGCAATGCAATCGTCGGGGATGCGGACAGCCACCCACACGGTACCCTTCTCACTACCCTTACCTATCATCTCGAGAATCCACACCTCGTTGGGGTCGGCAATAGAGAAGCTCTCACCCGAGCTGTAATAGCCGTAATCGCGTGTGAGCTCTGTCATCACTTTAATTGCCTCGCGGGCACTCTTTGAGCGCTGCAAAGCTATGTACATCAACGAGCCGTAGTCTATCACGCCCGTGGTGTCCACAAGCTCGGGGCGGCCTCCGAAGGTTGTCTCGGCCACGGTCACCTGATACTCATTTATATTACCTATCACATTGTAAGTCTCGGGAGCCTCGGGAATGGAGCCGAGATACTTACCCGAATCCCAATCGTAAATCTCGCGCAAAGCGCCCGCAGGATGTACGGCACGAGGAAAATGTGCCAAAAAACCACTCATTCCAAAACTGTCGGCGCTGTAAGAGACAAACACCGAGCCGTCGGTCGATGCCTTCTTGCCCACAAGAAAGTTGGTACAGGCATCTGCCGCTGTCACGCAGAGCACAAGCACTGCAAATACAAACAATTTCTTCATTTTAATTATTTTTAATATTTAATCTTTTTCTCGTAAACGGTGAGATTTCCCACCCCGTCGCGCGCCTCCACCTTGAGAATGTGGGTGCCACGCGAGATTTTCTCTTTCTTGAGGTCACACACAAGACGTTTATTCTTGCTGCTGTACTCAAAAAGCACGAAACGCCCGTCAATATAGCACTTATACCCGTCGAGCCCTGCGCCTTTGTCGGCAAGCGAGAATACCACCTTTCCGTTTCTTGCCTAGTTTTTCTCTGTAACAGGCTTGAGCACGGGAGGCACCGTATCCACCGCCACGGCATAACCGTCGAGCACCCCTACCTGCGCCGTCACATAACCGCCGATGCTCTTGCCACCCACCGAGCTGCCGCCCCCGGGTGTAACGCGCTCTATATAGCATTTTTCTGCAAACGGGAGCAAATGCGCGGGTATCTTCATTCGCAACGTGGCGTTGCGCCACAAAGGTATCTTTTTATCGCCAAACAAGCAAACCTGCGAGCCGCCGCGTCCCTCTCGACGACTCACCTCAACCCACGCATCGTCAAAGAGCGAGGCACGCGGAATTACAAGCGTAAAATCGTCGTCCACAATCTCATTGGCAAAAAACCATTGCAAATGAAAGCCGCGCGGAGCGGGAAGCGCCACCTCGGCAGGCTCTCCTTTTACATAAAAGACGTAACGTGTGGCATTGCCGTGGTAGTCGCACAAGCGATATTCCACCTTGTAGAGACGCTCCTCGCATATATCGACAAGGCCGCGCGCGCTGTCGGCGGCAAGCATACGGAGCGGATTGTTTCCCGGCAAATAGGAACGCAGGAACCACCCTTTGCCGGCGTCGAGCCTGTCGTAGTCGGCCCAGGCATTTATCAGGCGATTCTCGGAATAGGAGAAGCTGTCGGCACGCGACGCAAAACGCAACGAATCGTCTACATACAACTCGGTAGAATATACGCCATATTTATTTTGCGTTCCGTTCATATAGTCGAGCGACTGCAGACCAAAGCCCACCACACCCCACGCGCTCAACGTGTCGGGGCGTGCAGCGACAGAGACCTTGCGCACCACCGACTCGGTGCCACCCTCTACCACACCCGCCACAGGATAAACGGCCACAGCCTTCACCTGCGGAGCACGGGTGTCGTGTATATAGTCCTTGTAGAACAACAAAGGGTTATAGAGTTGCTCGCCGTCGGGCGAACGGAGCTCAAAATGCAGGTGCGGCCCAAAGGAGTAGCCGCTGTTTCCCGCATAGGCAAACACCTCGCCTTGCGTCACGCGACGCTCGTCGGGGGCGAGAGTAAAATCCACTACATACTCCTCGTTCTCATATTGCAGACGATGCACCATAGCCTCAATATCGGCGGGAAAGCGGTCGAGATGCCCATAGACCGACATATAACCGTTGTCGTGCATCACATAGAGGGCTCGGCCATAACCGCCCCACGACACACGCACACGCGACACATAGCCGTCGGCAACCGCCCTTATGAGCTTGCCCGTCACCCCCTGCGTCTTAAAGTCGAGCCCCGCGTGAAAATGATTGCTGCGCAGCTCGGCGAAGTTTCCGCTCAAGAAGAGCGAGAAGTCAAAAGGAGGCACAAAAGAGGGCTGCGCCACGGTTGTCACCACCGCAGCCACAGCAAATATAAGAAATGTAAAGAATCTTTTCCCCATACATAAAAAATTAACGCGAAGATAACCATTTGCCACAAGATTAGCAATTTATCGCACACAAAAAAACGGCAAGCAGGGGTGCATCGGGGAGAGAAGAAGAAAAACCGCGTCACACACCGGTCATTTATTAAAAATACCCAATTTATTTTTGCAATTACCACCTACTTGTAGTATCTTCGCAATATTAAACCGAGAAAAACCGCTAATGAAATTAAGTATCATAGTCCCCGTATATAAAGCAAGGCGATATCTGCAGAATTGCATAGAGAGCATATTGCAGCAGACATACACCGACTATGAGCTTATACTCGTAGACGACGGTTCACCCGACGGCAGCGGCGCCGTGTGCGACCGCTACGCGCAGGAGTGCGACAAAGTAAAAGTCATACACAAGAAAAACGGCGGTCTCTCGTCGGCACGCAATGCGGGCATCGCCGCAGCCAAAGGAGAGTACATTACATTTGTAGACGCCGACGACATTGTGGCATCGGGAACATATTACTACAATATGCGCATACTGCTTGCAAACCCCGACATCGACATAATTGAATACCCCGTAAACGTACACTACGAGACACCGCAGAGCGAGATTATCTCCTTCAAGCCCGAGAAAGTAACGGGCAACGAACAGATATTCACCGACTGGATTCAGCGCAAAGGCTATATGCACGCATACGCCTGTAATAAAATCTACCGCGCCGACCTATTCTTCTTTGTACGCTTCCCCGAGGGCGAAGTATTCGAAGACCTCTACACCACCCCTATGCTCATCGAGGGCTGCGAAAACATCTACTACTCCGACTGCGGCTTTTACTACTACATCGACCGCAAAGAAGGCATATCACAGAACTACTCCTTTTCCACACGTTTCTTTCTGTACCGCAATTTCGTAAACCTTTATTACAAGGTAAAGAAGAACTACAAAATGCAAAAGGAGGCCAACGACATTCTGCTTATATGCGCCGACAGGCTTACCGACCTCTTCCGTTGCAGCGACGGCAAAAAAGAGGAGTACCGCAAGGCTGCCGCACTCTTGCAGAAGGAGAAGATTGGAATAAAAGAACTGTACAATATGGAGATGCCCCTCCCGCAGAAAATCAAATACACCACATTGGCACTGCTGGGAGCGCCGTTGCACAGCCGCATACACGCATTGCTGCGACGCAAGCTCTGCTAAACACCAAGAGACCTGCGTATGCTGCTGTCAATCATCATACCCCACTACAACCTGCCCGCGGAATTGCTCAAACGCTGCATTGAGAGCATCACCGCCCAACAGATTGCACCCGAAAAGCACGAAATAATCATCGTCGATGACGGCTCGGCCGTTCCGCCCCGATGGATAAAGGAGATTTATCCACAGGAGAACGTAAAGCTCATAGAAAACGAGCACGGCTGCCTGGGAGCGGCACGCAACGCAGGCATAAAAGCCGCAAACGGCCGCTACATACAGTTTGTAGACGGCGATGACACCCTGCAGACAAACGGCGCCGTCCCCCAATGCCTCGACCGACTCGAGAGAGAAGACCCCGACATACTGCGCTTTAAATTCAAGGTGCGCCCGCACGCACAGACGCCCGCCGAAAAGACACAGCACAAGGTAACATTTGGCAACACAATAAGCGGCGCGGTGTATATGACACAAAAGAACCTGTCGGGGTGCGCGTGGTGCTATTTTATTAAAAAGGAGCTACTCACAAAACACGAGATACTCTTCAGCGAGGGATGCTACCACGAAGACGAGGAATTCAGCACCATAGTACACCACTATGCAAAGACACTCATCGAAAGCAACGCACAGATATACAACTACTGCATACGCCGCGACTCCATAACAGGAAGCAGCGAGAAGAAAACCGTAGAGAAACGCCTCGACGACCACCTGAAAGCCATAGAGAAACTATGCACCTTCAGGGCAAATGTCTACACACAGTGCAACAGCCTGCAGAAAAGAGCCCTGCAACGCAAAATAACCACCCTCACGGTAGACCACATAGTGCGACTACTGCACGCAGGCAAGAGCGTAAGCTATATAAGCGACGTCATCGAGAAGAGATTTGTCCCACTGCTCATTTACCCCATCGCACAAGGCAACTACGGAATAAAATTCAGCATCTTCCGCCTGCTTGCCAACTGCAACACAGGCCTGCATCTGCTACGCCTCATTGTACCCACAAAACACTAAAGACGTATGAAGATACTTCTTATAGGAGAATACAGCAATGTACACTGGACACTTGCCGAGGGGCTGCGCTCGCTCGGCCACGAGGTGTGCGTGGTGAGTAACGGTGACTTCTGGAAGAACTACCGCCGCGACATCTCCATTGCGCGCAAAGAGGGACGTCTGGGCGGCATCAGACTATTACTAAAAATCATTGCCACGCTACCCAAACTGCGCGGATACGACGTGGTGCAGATAATAAACCCTATGTTTGCCGAGCTCAAAGCCGAGCTGCTAAAACCCATCTACCGCTACCTGCGCCGTCACAACGGCAAGGTTTTTATGGGAGCATTCGGAATGGACGCCTATTGGGTAAAAAGTTGCACCGCCACACCTCCCATTTTCCGCTACTCCGATTTTAATATAGGCGACAAAGCCATAGACAACCACTACACACGCGAGCAGAAAGCCGACTGGACTGACACTCCCAAAGCCGAACTCAACCGCTACATCGCCCACGACTGCGACGGCATAGTAGCCGGGCTCTACGAGTATTACATAGCCTACGAGAGAGAGTTTTCCCAAAAACTCACCTACATACCCTTCCCCATACCCCCCGAGGAGAGAACTGCACCCTATAACGAGAATCGCAAGATACGTTTCTTCATAGGCATAAACCGCGAAAGAAGCATTTACAAGGGCACCGATATTATGCTGTGCGCACTCGAACGCATCGCCCGCGACTACCCCGACGAGTGCGAAATAATAAAAGCCGAGAGCGTGCCCTTTGAGCAGTACAAAGAGATGGTAGACAGCTGTGACATTCTGCTCGACCAGCTATATGGCTACTCACCCGCAATGAACGCCCTCCTTGCAATGTCAAAAGGAAAAATTGTCGTCGGCGGCGCCGAAGAAGAGTATTACCAAATGCTGGGAGAGAAAAAAATGCGCCCCTGCATAAACGTAACACCCAGCGAAGAGGACGTATATAAGAAGCTACTCTATATAATAAAGGAGAAAAAAAACATCGCAAAGCTACAAAATGAGAGCCGGCAAATGATTGAAACATACCACACACCCGAAAAGGTGGCAAAACAGTATATAAAATTCTGGAATTTAAACCAGTCTGTTACAAGAGGTTAAAAATTATTTTCAAATTCTTGCAAAAATAATCACCAATACGCTTGCACAATCAAAAAAAACGCCATACCTTTGCAACGCAAAATAAGGGCGTAAGCTTTATTCCAAACGGAAGTTTGGGTGAGTGGCTGAAACCAGCAGTTTGCTAAACTGCCGTACGGGTTTACCGTACCGGGGGTTCGAATCCCCCAGCTTCCGCAACGGATTTTTGCAGAGAACGGCGCTTTCGTCTAGTGGCTAGGACACATGCCTCTCACGCATGGAACACGGGTTCGATTCCCGTAGGCGCTACAAGATTTTTTCTCATAAGGTACTCTGCAAGCAATGCCCTTAAAACACGGCGCTTTCGTCTAGTGGCTAGGACACATGCCTCTCACGCATGGAACACGGGTTCGATTCCCGTAGGCGCTACAAAGAAGCAAGTACGGAGAAAGGTGGCTAGGACACATACCTCTCACACCTTATTTTTATAACGAACACGAGTTCGATTCCCGTAGGCGCTACAAAAATAAAGAGCAGATGCGCTGTTAGCTCAGTTGGTAGAGCAATTGACTCTTAATCAATGGGTCCAGGGTTCGAGTCCCTGACGGCGTACGAAGAGAAAGGTTTTTCAACCTTTCTCTTTTTTTTTACTTCCCCGATACATCACACAAACGGCTCAACGTAAAAAGGCTCAACGTAAAAAGTTGAGCCTATATAGATGACTCACATTCTCTTCTTTACATAAAGAAAAGATACGAAATCGCAAAATAACATACCTGCGCGAGCGCATATAGCCATAGCAGAGGCCCCCCTCACCTGAAATCCTTTAGAAGCTGCTGCAAGTGCTGACGGGTAAAAAATATGCGGCTCTTTACTGTGCCAAGAGGCAAAGAGAGCCGCTCCGCTATCTCACGGTACTTAAAACCCGAGAGATGCATCAGGAAAGGGATGCGATAGTCACGCGGCAAAGCA
>JAZRLR010000006.1:0-68384 GCA_045646965.1 Bacteroidaceae bacterium | reverse complement strand
CATAGGTGCTATGTATGTAATTAAAAGAATAACCATCTTCAAGCATATGCATATATTTGAGCAATGCTGAATAATCGTGTTTTTTACGCATAAAATAAACCCCAAAGTTTTTTTTGTCCAAACTTTGGGGTTCACTTCATTCACGCTCGTCCTTTTTTTTTGCGGCCACACACCTTATTATATAAAAGGCTCACCCGACGAGATAAAAAAGCAGGTTTTGTGCAAAAAAATTCCATAAAAGACAAAATGTCAAAAATAGCACATCTTTTGAAACAATTTTCCAAAATATCATAACCATTGCCGTGCGTTTGGTAACAAAAAGCGGGGATAACGCTTAACAAGATGACACTTCGAAAAGGTGCATTGTGCACAAAAACGGGGTTTTAAATGCCTTTTTAGCTCAATTAAAGAAATTTTTCTTTAATTCATTTGAAGGATTCAATAAAATGATATATCTTTGCATTAGGAGAATTTCGGCAAGTTCGAGCAAAATGTTAAAATTTCATCGACACCGCACTACTCCGGTGAATTAAAAACCGATTATTAACAAATAATTTATTTTTTAAAATTATGGCTACAATAGATCTTAGCAAGTACGGTATTACCGGTGCTACCGAGGTTGTTTACAACCCCTCTTACGAGCAGCTTTTTGCCGAGGAGACAAAGCCCGGTCTTGAGGGTTTTGAGATTGGTCAAGAGACAGAGCTTGGCGCAGTAAACGTAATGACAGGTGTTTACACAGGTCGTTCACCCAAGGACAAGTTCATCGTTAAAGATGCTACTTCAGAGAACACCGTATGGTGGACTTCAGAGGAGTACAAGAACGATAACAAGCCTGTTACAACAGAGGCTTGGAACGCACTCAAGGAGATTGCTACAAACGAGCTTTCAGGCAAGAGACTTTTCGTTGTAGATGCTTTCTGCGGCGCTAACCCCACAACACGTCTCAAAGTACGTTTCATTATGGAGGTTGCTTGGCAGGCTCACTTCGTGAAGAATATGTTCATCCGTCCCACAGAGGAGGAGCTCGCAGCCTTCGGAGAGCCCGACTTCATCGTTTACAACGCTTCAAAGGCAGCTGTAAAGAACTACAAGGAGCTCGGTCTCAATTCAGAGACTGCAGTTGTGTTCAACCTCACAACACGCGAGCAGATCATCCTCAACACTTGGTACGGTGGTGAGATGAAGAAGGGTATGTTCTCTATGATGAACTACTACCTCCCCTTGCAGGGTATCGCCTCTATGCACTGTTCTGCAAACACCAACGAGAAGGGCGAGACAGCTATCTTCTTCGGTCTTTCAGGTACAGGTAAGACTACTCTCTCAACAGATCCCAAGCGTATGCTTATCGGTGACGACGAGCACGGATGGGACGATGAGTCTGTATTCAACTTCGAGGGCGGTTGCTACGCAAAGGTTATCAACCTCGACAAAGAGAGCGAGCCCGACATCTTCAACGCTATCAAACGCGACGCTTTGTTGGAGAACGTAACAGTTGATGCAAACGGCAAGATCGACTTCGCAGATAAGAGCGTAACAGAGAACACACGCGTATCTTACCCCATCAACCACATCAACAACATCAAGCCCGGTTCAATGGCAGCTCCCGCAAAGAAGGTTATCTTCTTGTCAGCTGACGCATTCGGTGTGCTTCCTCCCGTATCTATCCTCTCTCCCGAGCAGACACAGTACTACTTCCTCTCTGGATTTACTGCTAAACTCGCTGGTACAGAGCGTGGTATCACAGAGCCCACACCCACATTCTCTGCTTGCTTCGGTGCAGCCTTCTTGAGCCTACACCCCACTAAATATGGTGAGGAGCTCGTTAAGAAGATGGAGAAGAACGGTGCTAAAGCATACTTGGTGAACACAGGTTGGAACGGTACAGGCAAGCGTATCTCTATTAAGGATACACGCGGTATCATTGACGCTATCCTCGATGGCTCTATCGATACAGCTCCCACAAAGACAATTCCTCACTTCGACTTCGTGGTTCCCACAGAGCTTCCCGGCGTAGATCCCGCAATCCTCGATCCCCGCGACACATACGCTGACGCAGCACAGTGGGAGGAGAAAGCACTCGACCTCGCAGGACGTTTCATCAAGAACTTTACAAAGTACACCGGCAACGTTGCAGGTAAGGCTCTTGTTGCAGCTGGTCCCAAACTCTAATAAAAAGAATTTAGGATTATATACTTTGGTGGCAGGCATCAGCCTGCCACCTTTTTTATATACATTTATAATTGTTTCTAAAAAAAAGATTATCTTTGTCATAGATAAAATATTTGTAGAAGCGTTATGCTTATCTTGTTAAGTTGAAACCTGAGAAATTTCGAATTTAGCACAAGGGAAAGCATAGTGGTTCTCACGCCATACGGCGTGGGCTGCTATCCCCATATCGTGCTAAAGGTTTTCTCAGGACCTCAACTTAAGACGTGGCATTGCAGTTCCACGCTTCTTTTTTACCCATTAGTTACCGAGGGAACGCAGTAACAAAAAAATAAAACTATGAGAAAGTTTTTTACACTTTGCGCGTGCTTAATGAGCGCCATTGCAAGCAATGCACAATCTATCACCGAGGTACAATTACCATTGACCTACAATTCAAAGCCGCTGCTAAAAAGTATTGTAGCTAACGACGAGCAGCTATTTTATAATCTAAAAGGCGGCGTTTGCGACATTTACGATTACGACTTCAACCTTGTAAGAAGTTTCAATTTTACATCGACATCCGAGTATGATTATCGGTGCTATAAGAACTTTGACACTTTCGAAGAAGCGAATATAGCTATTTCGCAAACATTATTTAATGATGATGAGAAGTTTGAATATGTCACGAATATTGAAAATGATAATTACGGAGACATAATATTTTCCGAAGACGGCACAATCCTTTACTCTTTCCCCGAGGGTGAATTTATCGAATATATTATTACCATAAAAGGGAAAAACTATATAGCAACATCTATTTATGAAAATGAAAGTTTTTGTTATTTAATTGACAAACAAACCACAAGCATACAAAAAGTAGCAGAAAGCAAAGGTTCTTTAATTAAAACCGCAAAAGGCAGCGTAAAGGTACAGTTGCAAAGTGCGACAAGCGGAGAGAGCGAGGTTACAATCACCGCAATGAGCGGACAGTTGGCAAAAAAGGTGCAAATACCCGCCGAGATTAAAAGCTTGGAAATAAGCACCGAAGATATGCATAGCGGTATATACAATTTTACAGTAACTAAAAAAGGAAAGGTTTTAGAGAACGGCAAAATAGCCATTAAATAATTTCACCAAAGGAGAGCCTCGGTAATTTCCGCGGCTCTTCTCATTTCACACACTGCATTTTTAAAAATCGCTATCTTTGAGCTAAAGCTCGAAGATAGACTGCGCTCGCGGTGAAAAATATTCAAGCAAGCTTGATATTTCTCGCTCGCTTGTAACTATCTTTGTAAAAAGAACTCTACGCAAGTGAACGAAACAACAAAAAGATTCATACTCGACCACCGCAGCGACGATATACACACGCTTGCCCTGCAGGCAAAGCGTTACCCCGACGTGGATATGCGTGAGGCCGTGACTCAAATCGAGGGGTGGCAACTGGCGCAGCACAAGCTGCCGCAGTGGGCAGCCTGCGAGGGTGTCATATACCCGCCACGTATCTCTATGGAACAGTGCTCCTCGGAGGCCACAGCGCTCTACAAAGCCTCTCTGGCTTGCGGAGAGCGTCTCACCGACCTCACAGGCGGTTTTGGCATAGATTGCAGCTATATGTCGCGCAATTTCACACACGCCACATATATAGAACGCAACAGCCTGCTGTGCAGCATAGCGCAGAAGAATTTCGCGACACTTGGGCTGCGCAATATAGAAATTATAAATGGCGAGAGCGAGGATATTCTGCCACAACTACCACAGAGCGATTGTATTTTCATAGACCCCGCACGACGCGACGGCGACGGCCGCAAAGTGGTAGCCCTTGCCGACTGCACCCCCAACGTGGCCGCACTCAAGGAGGCGTTACTCGCGAAGTGCCCCCGCATAATGATAAAATGCTCACCGATGCTCGATGTGACGGCCGCCTGCAATGAGCTGCAAAGCGTGACAGAGATACATATCGTTGCGGTAAACAATGAGTGCAAGGAGCTGCTGTTCATTGTAGAGAGAGAGAGGCGCGAGAGCCCTGCGACACACTGTGTAAACATTACGAAAGGCGGCACAGAGTGTTTCACATTCACCGCCGACGAAGAGCAGAACTCCACAGTAGTATATACAAGTGAGATAGGCGCTTACCTATACGAGCCCAACGCCTCAATACAGAAAGGCGGCTGCTACAGAAGGCTGGCACAGGCTACAGGCACACGCAAACTACACCCAAACAGCCACCTCTACACATCGCACGAGCTTATAGAGAACTTCCCCGGCCGCACATTTAAGGTGACCGAGGTATTGGGCTTTACCAAGAGCGATATAAAGAGAGTGTCGGAGCTGAAGAAGGCTAATATCACAACTCGCAACTACCCCGACAGTGTGCAGGCGCTGCGCAAGAGACTTAAACTTGCCGACGGCGGCGACACATACATTTTTGCCACCACACTTGCCGACGAGCACAGAGCCCTGATTCTTTGCAGCAAGGCGCAATAAAAAAATCAAGCGGCTGGTTTTTTGGAACTAGCCGCTTGATTTTTGTCTAACTTCTATCACTTTTTCTTGAGCAGTTTATCCATATTACGCTCTTTTATTATAGCGTAACCTTTTTTGAAAAAGTCGTTGTCGGGATTGAGCACCTGCATAGCCTCGGTAGTGTCCCAAATGTCACGCGCCACAAGCGCTTTGAGCTGGCGTGTAATCTCGGGCAAGGACTTCTCAAATTCCTCGGCCTCGGGTATCTTCACGCTGTCGAGCTCGGCCTGCAGATGCAGCACCTTCATAACAGCCTCATCGGCCACGAAATTCTTATCGAACTCCTGTATCGAGGGATAGTCGGCAAGCAGAGACTTGCGGTGTGCATCGACGTAACGCAGCGCGGCAAGCACAATAGAACCCTTGCGCGCAAGCTCGCGATGGAACGCTGTGTAACGCATCGTATCGAGCGGTACAAAGTAGTCGGGCATAATACCTCCGCCACCGTAAACGACGCGTCCCAGACGCTTTGTGTGAAACTTGAGAGAATCGGGGAAGTGTATGCTGTCGGCATTGGTGAGCTCACCGCTGTTGTAGCGGTTCATAAGGTCGTCCTGATAGTTTATAGAGTCACCATAAGGCTTTTGTATGCTGCGGCCTGTGGGAGTGTAGTAACGCGCTATGGTGAGGCGTATCATTGAGTTGTCGGGCAGAGGGAAAGGACGCTGCACAAGGCCTTTGCCGAAGGTGCGACGCCCCACAATCACACCGCGGTCCCAGTCTTGAAGTGCACCTGCGAGAATCTCCGAGGCCGAGGCCGATGTCTCGTCCACAAGCACCACGAGGTTGCCCTTTGTGAAACGACCGCCGCCCTTTGACTTGTAATCGTAGCGGGGCGAGATGCGTCCCTCGGTGTAAACGACGAGGTTCGACTCCTCGAGAAACTCGTTTGCTATGTCCACGGCTGCCGACAAATATCCGCCGCCGTTGCCCTGCAGGTCGAGCATAAGGTGCTTCATACCGCACGACTTCAGAGAGTCGAGCTTTGTGACAAATTCCTTGTAGGTTTTTGCGCCGAAAGAGGTAATTCTTATGTAGCCCACCTGCTTATCGACCATATAGGCCACATCGACGGTTGCCGTAGATATCTGTGAACGCACAAGATTGAACTTCAGGAGCTCGGCCTCGCCGGCACGTTTCACGCCCACAACGACAGAGGTTCCCTCACGGCCACGCAGACGATTCATAATATCGGAGCGCTCCATCTTAACGCCCGAAATGAGGGTGTCGTTCACAGTGACTATTCTGTCGCCCGCCTGCAAGCCTGCACGCTCCGAGGGGCCGTCTTTTGTGACGCGTATAACATAGAGCGAGTCGTCGAGCACATTGAACTGTATACCTATGCCGCCGAAGCTGCCCTCCATCTCCTCGAGAAGGGTTTTGGTCTCCTGCGGGTCGGTGTAGGTCGAGTGGGGGTCGAGCTGTTTGAGCATCGCCTTCACGCCCTCTTCCACAACCTTTGCTTCATCGACACTGTCCACATAGCAGCGATTTATCACATTGCCTGCTGTGAGCAACTTATAAAGAGACGCGGGCATCTGGTTCTGTGCCGACACGCCCGAGAGTAAAATCGAAATTAACGATAGCAGTAAAAGTCTTTTCATTTTTTAATTTTAAAATTAGGGTAGGAATTCCGATACATCCTTGCCGTGTGAAATGAGCTCGCGCACAAGACTACTGCTCACAACGGCATATTCGGGCGAGCTTATGAGGATAACCGTTTCTATGCCGCCGATGCGCATATTCACGTCGGCAAGGTCGCGTTCATATTCAAAGTCCTTAACGCTGCGCACACCGCGCAAAAGAGCCGTAGCACCTATTGAACGGGCAAAGTCCACCGTGAGACCGTCGTAAACGGCAACCTCCACACGGGGTTCATCGACATACACGCTCTCAATGAAGGCCTTGCGCTGCTCGGGTGTGAGCATCATAGCTTTCTCCACATTGTTTCCTATTGCGACAACCACTTTGTCGAACATCGAAAGGGCGCGTTCCACAATGGCGTGGTGTCCACGGGTGTAAGGGGCAAATGTACCCGCAAAAACAACTGTTTTCATAACTGCTTAAATTTCATTTGTCTTATCTTCCTCTACAACGAGGTTGTCAATAATAAAATTCTGTCTCTCCATTGTGTTTTTACCCATATAGTAACAGAGCAGTTCTTCCACTTTATCATCTTTGTGCATTGTAACGCGCTCCAGGCGCATATCGGCACCGATGAAATTGCGGAACTCGTCGGGAGAAATCTCACCAAGTCCCTTAAATCGTGTAATCTCGGGGTTGGGCGAGAGCTTCTCTATGGCAGCTATGCGCTCTTCCTCGGAATAGCAGTAAATTGTTTCGAAATCGCCTTTTGAGCCCCCTTTCTCGTCGCCCGACTTTTTTCCGCGTGGCTGCTTGCGCTTGTTACGCACGCGAAATAGCGGTGTCTGCAATATGTAAACGTGCCCCTTCTTGATGAGCTCGGGGAAGAATTGCAGAAAGAAACTTATCATCAAAAGGCGGATGTGCATACCATCGACATCGGCATCGGTTGCCACAATTACTTTGTTATAGCGAAGCCCCTCGAGGCCGTCCTCAATGTTAAGTGCCGCCTGCAGCAGGTTGAACTCTTCGTTCTGATAGACTACCGCACGGCTCAAGCCGAAGCAGTTGAGCGGCTTTCCGCGAAGGCTGAAGACCGCTTGGGTATTGGCGTCGCGGCTCTTTGTGATGGAGCCGCTCGCAGAGTCTCCCTCGGTAATGAAGATGCAGCTCTCGTCTATGCGGTCGCCTTTGCTGTCGTTGTAGTGTATGCGGCAATCGCGCAGCTTGCGGTTGTGGATATTCACCTTCTTTGCCTTCTCGCGCACCTGTTTTGTGAGACCTGCAAGTTCCTTGCGCTCCTTCTCGGAGGCCTGTATCTTCACAAGCATCACATCGCTGATGTCGGGGTTCTTGTGCAGGAAGTTATCGAGCTCCTCCTTCACAAAATCTCCAATGAATTTCTTCACGCTCATACTACCCTCTTCGGGTGCTATGGTTGTGGAGCCGAGGCGCACCTTTGTCTGGCTCTCGAACACAGGTTCCTGAATATTCACGGCTATGGCCGCCACAATTCCGTTGCGTATGTCGCAATACTCAAAGTTCTTGGCCGAGAAGAAGTCGTGTATGGTAGACGCCACCATCTCCTTGAAGGCGCTCTGGTGTGTACCGCCTTGCGAGGTGTGCTGTCCGTTCACAAAAGAGTAATACTCCTCGCCATACTGCTGCGCGTGGGTGAAGGCTATCTCTATATCCTCGCCCTTGAGGTGTATGATGGGATAGAGGCTCTCGGCTGTCATATTGTCGGAAAGGAGGTCGGCGAGACCGTTGCGCGACAAAATGCGCTTGCCGTTGAACATTATGGCAAGACCTGTGTTAAGATAGGTGTAGTTGCGCAGCAGCGTCTCAATGAACGCCGGGCGAAACTCGTAGTTGCGAAAGAGTGTAGAGTCGGGAGTGAAGGAGATGTATGTGCCTGTTTCGTCGGCTGTTTTTTCGGTGGTGTCGCTCACAAGGATACCTCCCTCAAACGAGGCTGTACGCACCACTCCGTCGCGGTAACTGCGCACCTCGAAACGCGAGCTCAACGCATTCACGGCCTTTAGGCCCACACCGTTGAGACCTACCGATTTCTTGAAAGCCTTGTTATCATACTTTCCACCGGTATTGAGCTTGCTCACCGCCTCAATCATCTTTCCCTGCGGTATGCCTCGACCATAGTCGCGCACCACCACAGAGCGGTTCTCGTCGATGTCAATCTCGATGCGCTTGCCGCCACCCATCTTGAACTCGTCGATACTGTTGTCCATCACCTCCTTGAGAAGCACATAGATACCGTCGTCGCTCTGCGAGCCGTCGCCCAACTTACCGATATACATACCGGGGCGGGTGCGTATGTGCTCCATATCATCGAGATGTCGAATATTTTCTTCGTTATATTCTACCTGCTCCACAGGAGCCGCATTATCGAAAATAAGGTCTTTTTCCTCACTCATAACTCTTAAATTGATTTTTTGAACGCCCTGCGACGTTTGTGTTGCTCTCTCTCGAAACTCTCCCACTGCGCCTGTATCTTGTTATTTGTCTCAAGTTCGGGGTTTGTCTCCACATCTTTGAATCCCATAGAGATGTATCGGGGCATAAGGTCGTTGAAGAGCAACGAAATGACGCCTTTGCTCTGATACTCGGGTTTCACTGCCACAAGCAGAAAATCGAGTCGTGTGGGACGCTTCACAAACAGCGCCTTTGCCAAGTGCCACCAGCCAAAGGGAAACATCTTGCCCTTGGCCTTTTGCAACGCCTCGGAGAGCGATACAAGGCTCACACCTATCGCCACAAGGTTGTCATTCTCGTCCACCACGGCAGAGGCCAGACGCAGGTCTATCACAGGCAGATACTGTTTTATAAACTGTGCAATCTGCTTCTCGCTCAACGGCGAAAAGCCATATAACGGAGCGTAGCACTCGTTCACAAGCTCAAAGAGCGCCTTGCCATATCTGCGGGCAAGTTCACGGGTTGAGCCGCACTGCACCACACGCAACTTATATTTACGCGCCACGACAGCCGAGAGTCGCTCGGCCTTTTCCCAGTTCTTTTCGGGCACTTTTATGAGGTATTCCACCCAATCGACATCCTTCTCAAAGCCCAAACGCTCAATGTGGCGGGGATAGTAGGGGTAGTTGTATATTGTGGCCATAGTACCCAGACGGTCGAAGCCCTCGACAAGCATACCCTCGGGATCGAAGTCGGTGAAGCCGAGAGGGCCGTGCAGTTCTGTCATTCCTCTCTCGCGAGCCCACTCCTCCACGGCGTTCATAAGCGCAGAAGAGACCTCGGCATCGTCCACGAAATCAATCCAGCCGAAGCGGGCCGCCTTCTTGCCCCAAAGCTCGTTGGCCTTGTGGTTTATAATTGCAGCTACACGCCCCACAATCTTGCCGTCGCGAAAGGCTAGGAAATAGTCGGCATCGCAAAACTCAAATGCGGCGTTGCTTTTCTTGCGCAACGTGGCGAGAGTATCCTCGTAGAGCTCGGGCACCGCATAGGGACAATCCTTGTACAAGGTGTAGTTGTAACGCACAAATTGCTTGAGCAAGCTCTCCGAATCCACTTTTTTTATTTCTACTGACATTTGCGATATAGGTGAAAAGATGCGTAAATATACTCTTTTGTTTGCAATCTCACAAAAATATAAATAATATGCAAAAAACGCAAGATTGTAGCCCTAAATATGTCGTTACACCCTCGCAAACAGCACCTACAAAAAAACTTTGCTACCTGCAGGATTCTGCAGGTAGCAAAGCTGTATATCGGTTAAAAATCAAAAGGAGCCCATTATAACTCGGTCGAGTTCATCTATACGTTCCATATAGGCGGCATACATACGGGCAACAGCCTCTTCAAAAGTCATCTCCTCGTCGCCGTTTACCGTCAGGGAGATGGGCCACATAACGCTGTTTATTGCGTTGGACTCGGCTATATATAAGGCGGTCTCGTCTATAAAATAGGGCACCTCCTCAAAGGCTGGCTTCAGTTTTTCCCATCTCTTTTTCACCTCCTGTTTAAACTCGACATTTGCAAAGAGATAGCGGTAATAAAAGGCATTTTGCAGAATGGCACCCTTCAGGCCCGGAACAAAGGTACCCCAATCGAAGTCCCACACAGGCCCTGCATAGAGCTTGCCGTTGCGTTTCTTGTGCATAAAGAAGCTCTTCGGGTGCGCCGGTTCCTGGTTGCCCGTCAGGTTATACACAAGCCAGGAGTCTATAAAGGATTCTATGTCGATGAGATTGCACACCGCCGCATAGTCGTCGCTCTCAAAGAGCGCCTCAAGGTTATCGACATACCCTTTTATGTAGCTGAAGGCCGGGTGCTGCGAGTCAATTATAATATCTTCGTCAGGCTCCTTTATAGCCACCGCATAGTTATTTATGCTTGTGTAGAAATAGACGGGCTCGGAGTTGGCAAATTTGTCAAACTCAAGGATATAACCACCTGTGATATCCTGCAGTGGGGTATCCTCTTCTATCTCGTCGATGTCTACCCTGTAGCGGTCTATCTTTACGTGCTCACACAGGTAATAATTGCCTTGGTGCACATCGTTTACATATAGCTCGACAAACTTGCCGCGCGGCGTGTAGCTCATACAGCGACGGGCCACCTCAAAAGAGACTGCGTTGCGCATAAGGGTCCTGTCCATCCAATTGGCAAGCAGAACCCAGCGTTTGTGGGCAGGCATACCCAAAACCTTTGCACGCGAAGCGAGCTTTATGGCGTAGGGTTTCTTGGGCATATTGTACCACGTTGTATTGCCGCGCCCCCTAAAGTCGGAGGCTGTGTGAAGCACCTCTTTGCCTCGTGAGTCGAGGATGCGCAAGGTGCCGCCCTTCACCCAATCGACCTTGCTTGTGATGGGAGTCGCGTCGGGTGTGTTTATATAAACCTGCGGTAAGCCGAGATTCTCCTCTCCGCCGTCGTCGTCGGCACAAGAGGTTATAAGCGAGCAAAACAAGAGCGAAAGCAACAGCCCTACCAAGCGCAAGCTGCTGTGTTTATATCTGTTTTTCATTGTAATTGCAACTTTATAAAAACGCAAAAGGGAGATACCCCCCCTTTGAGCGCAAAAGCAAAAAGCATTGCGCGCTACCGCAAACGGACTGCTGACAGCAGCCTGTTTGCGGTAAATGATATCTTTTATACGAGGTGAGCGATGAGTTCCTCGCGCTCGCCATAGAGGAGGTCGATAATGGGAACCTCAATCATTGTGTAACAGCCGGGCTGCAGACGCATTGTAGCGCGTGCGCAGCACACAAGCACCTGCGCTGTGAGTGCAGGATTGTTAATTTTCATATTAAACTCGAAGAGCTGGTTCTGTGTTGTACCCGAAACGCCCTTGCGGGTGAGGTTTACACCGTGTCCCATATCGAGAAGGTCATCTACACAAGGTACGTTCATAACGTGTGTCTCGTCGTTCACAAAATAAGGGTCGGCCTTTATTGCGGCAGCTACCTGCGCAAAGTCATAACCCTCCTCTATCTCCACATACACCATACGGCGATGTATACCCGTGCCCACGGGAATTGTCATAGAGAGAGCGGCTTTCACACCCTCGACAGCTTTCACCGCCACGGTGTGTCCCATACTCATACCCGGGCCGAAGTTTGTGTATGTGATACCCTTGGGAGCGATTGCCTGAAGCAAAGCACGCACCACAGAGTCGCTACCGGGGTCCCAGCCTGCCGAGATAATAGAAACGGCATTGCCCGCCTGCGCGCTCTCGGTGAGCGAGCGGCGCAGCTCCACAATTTTAGAGTGTATGTCGAAGCTGTCTACAGTGTTTATTCCGAGGGCGAGGATATCCTTTGCATACTTCTCGACGCTGCGTGTGGGGGTTGAGAGAATGGCCACATCTACGTCGCCAAGCTCGCGTATATCTTTCACCACATTGTAGCCGACAAGCTCTGCGGGCAAGTTCTCGGCACCCGAACGACGCACCACGCCTGCCACCTCGAAATCGGGAGCCGCAGTGAGCGCCTGCAATGTATATTTTCCAATATTGCCATAACCTACTATGGCTGCTCTTATCTTTTTCATAACAGTTATATTTTAGCGATGCGAAGATATAAAAATCTCTTTTTTATTTTCTAAATATAGAGCGTTTTTTTATGCGTCGAGAAAAAAAAAGCTGCGCACCGCCGCGGCAAATAAAAAAGGAGGCTGCCGCAAATTGCGACACAGCCTCCTTTTAGGAAATATCTCAAACCAGATTAAGACTTGCGGGGCTCGCGACGGGGACGACGCTCACGCTCCTCATAACCCTCGGGCTTCTCAATCAAAGCACGACGTGAGAGCTTGAACTTACCGGTCTTGGGGTCGATCTCCACAAGTTTCACCTGCAGCTTGTCACCCTCTTTGATGCCAGCCTCTTCCATTGTCTCGAAGCGTTTCCAGTCAATCTCTGAAATGTGCAAGAGACCATCCTTGCCGGGCATAAACTCAACGAATGCGCCATAGGGCATTACGCTGCGCACTGTACCCTCGTAAACCTCTCCAGCCTCGGGGATTGCAACGATAGCCTTGATTTTGGCAATAACCTCGTTGATTGCGTGACCGTTGGTTGCTGCAATCTCGATAACGCCCTCGCCATCGATTTCCTCGATAGAGATGGTAGCACCTGTCTCCTCCTGCATACCCTGGATAATCTTTCCGCCGGGGCCGATAACTGCACCGATAAACTCCTTGGGAATGCGCATTGTCTCAATGCGGGGAGCGTGGGGTTTAAGTTCTGCACGGGGCTCGGCGATGCACTCGGTAATCTTGCCGAGGATGTGCATACGACCTTCGCGTGCCTGGTTGAGGGCTTTCTCGAGGATATCGTATGAAAGACCGTCTACCTTAATATCCATCTGTGTGGCTGTGATACCATCGACTGTACCTGTCACCTTGAAATCCATATCGCCCAAGTGATCCTCGTCGCCGAGAATATCGCTCAACACAGCATATTTGTCCTCGCCTGCGTTCTTGATAAGGCCCATAGCGATACCCGATACAGGTTTCTTAATTTTCACACCGGCGTCCATAAGAGCGAGAGTACCTGCACACACGGTAGCCATTGACGAAGAACCATTAGACTCAAGGATATCCGATACTACACGAACGCAATAGGGATAGTCGGCAGGAATCATATTCTTGAGCGCACGACAAGCGAGGTTACCGTGACCAATCTCACGACGACCTACACCGCGCTGTGCACGTGCCTCACCTGTTGAGAAGGGAGGGAAGTTGTAGTGCAAAAGGAAACGCTCTGTGCCCTGGTTCATAACATCGTCGATAATCTTCTCGTCGCGCTTTGTACCGAGTGTAACGGTTGTGAGCGACTGTGTCTCACCACGTGTAAAGACTGCAGAACCGTGGGGGCCGGGCAGATAACCGGCCTCGCACCAGATGGGGCGAATCTCGGTTGTTGTACGACCGTCGAGACGCTTACCCTCGTCGAGAATGCAACGACGCATAGCCTCTTTCTCTACATCGTGGTAGTAGCGGTCGATGAGTGCACCCTTCTCCTCGAGTTCCTCCTCGGTGAACTGTGCCTTGAACTCCTCTTTAATTGCATCGAAAGCAGCGGCACGGCCGTGTTTGTCGTTGTTTCCGCTTGCTGCAACTGCGTAAGCCTTTGCATAGCAAGCCTCGTGAACCTGTGAGCGGAGCTCCTCGTCGTTCACCTCGTGACAATATTCGCGTTTCACGGTCTTTCCTACCTCTTCCATAAGTTCCATCTGCGCTGTGCAGTGAACTTTGATAGCCTCGTGAGCAACCTTCATAGCCTCCAAAAGGTCGGCCTCTGAAACCTCTTTCATCTCACCCTCGACCATCATAATATTGTCGTAGGTAGCGGCTACCATAATATCCATATCTGCCTCCTCGAGCTGTGCAAATGTGGGGTTCACCACAAACTCACCGCCGATGCGTGCAACGCGTACCTCTGAAATGGGGCCTCCGAAGGGGATATCAGAAACTGCAAGTGCCGCAGAAGCTGCAAGACCAGCAAGTGCATCGGGCATATCTACGCCGTCGGCCGAGAAGAGCACGATATTTACATAAACTTCTGCGTGGTAGTTATCGGGGAAAAGGGGACGCAAGGCGCGATCGACCAAGCGGCAGGTAAGAATCTCATAGTCTGACGCCTTACCCTCGCGTTTTGTAAAACCACCGGGGAAACGGCCGAACGATGCATATTTCTCTTTATACTCTACCTGCAAAGGCATAAAATCGGTACCGGGAACAGCGTCCTTTGCCGCACACACGGTAGCCAGCAGCATTGTGTTACCAAGGCGCAGCATCACAGAACCGTCGGCCTGTTTTGCGAGCTTACCGGTCTCAATAGTGATAACGCGGCCATCGGGTAAAGCCACATTTTTTGTTACAACATTCATCTTTTTATTCGTTAAAAATATTTTTAAACTTCTTATATTCTCGCAAAGATATACAAATTTCCACATTTTAACTATCTTTGCCCCGTATTTTTACCTATTATATGAAGAATTTGCGCAACTACATACTAAAAAACAGCATCGTGGCCGCTGCGGCAACACTTTTTTTCGCCTGCAGCCAAGAGCCACATTTCACTATTGAGGGAACCGTATCGGGCTCGCAAGGCAAGACTCTATACCTCTCTCACATAACCACAAACAAAACCGTGACAGTCGATTCGGTAAAGCTCGGCAAGGAGGGTAGTTTCTCATTTGAGCAGCCCCGCCCCGAATGCTACGATTTCTATGCACTGCAACTGCACGACTCGCCGCGACGCATAACCATAGCCATCGACTCCACCGAGACGGTGCGCGTGACAACCACAGCCACACACTTTGCCGACAGCGCCCTCATCGAGGGCTCTCCCGAAAGCCTTCGCTTACGCGAAATTGCCGCCCTCGAGAAATCGCTGCAACAACAGGTGAACGCCATATTGAAAAACTCGTCGGCTGCAGTGGGCAACACACGCGAAACGGTGTACAACCTCATTGGGGAGTTCAAGAGAAACATTTTTACACAATACATTGCGGCAGCGCCCCACAAGGCGAGCGCATACTACTCGCTCTTTCTGCGCCTGAACGGTGAACCCCTGTTTGTCCCCACAAGCAACCGCTTCGACAGCAAATGCTTTGCCGCCGTGGCAACAGCCCTGAACAACGAGCACCCACACGCGACGCGCGCGATACATTTATATAATATCGCCATAAAAGGACTGGCCTACACACGCCCTGCCACACCCCGGGACACCATAGACCTCACAAGCGACAAGATTGAAAAGATAGGCCTCTACAATATAGAGCTGCCCGACATAAACGGCGACACCTTGAGCCTGCGCTCTCTTGCGGGCAAGGTAGTGCTTCTCGACTTCACCCTCTATGCCGTGCCCGAGATGAGCAGCCGCAACATAAAGCTGCGCGAGATATATGAGAAATACCACGAGCGCGGGTTCGAAATATTCCAGGTATCGTTCGACGGGAACGAGAATTTCTGGAGCAATTCGGCAGGCAACCTTCCCTGGCTCTGTGTGCGCGACGGCGAGGGGCTTGAGTCGAAAAACCGCCTGCTCTACAACCTTGCGAAGCTCCCCGCCTTCTACCTCATAAACAGAGAGAACGAAATAGTAAGCCGCGACAACCAGATAGAAGATTTGGAGGCCTCCATAGAGCAACTGCTCGGCAAGTGACAAAGAGCTAAACAGCATAAAAAAAAGATGTTAGCAATTGTAAAATAAAAGTAAAATTTTTTGCTTTTAATTTGCTTTTCAATTTTTAAGAGCTATCTTTGCAAGCATAAGGAGAAAAGATGGGTTCCAGCACTCGTGTTGGAATCCTTTGTTTTAGTATTATTTTAAATCAATTAAATTATATAAAGAAATGGGTTATATGTCCGAAGAGGGCTACAAAAAACTGTTAGCCGATTTAAAAGAGTTGGAGGCGAAACGCCCCGAAATAGTTCGTCAGATTGCAGAAGCACGCGACAAAGGCGACCTTTCGGAGAATGCAGAGTATGATGCGGCAAAAGAGGCGCAGGGACTGTTGGAGATGAAGATTAACGAGCTCAAGATGATAATTGCCGACGCAAAGATTATCGACTCGTCTAAATTGAGCACCGACAGCGTTCAGGTACTTACAAAAGTGGGCTTGAAGAACACAAAGACAGGCGCCACAATGCAATATACAATCGTTCCCGAGAGCGAGGCCAACCTGCGTGAAGCAAAAATCTCAATCAACACCCCCATCGCCAAGGGCCTCCTGGGCAAGAAGGTGGGCGACGTTGCCGAGATTACCGTTCCCCAGGGCAAGTTGTCACTCGAGATTACAAGCATTGAGCTTTAAAAAACAGGAACTATGGCAACGATATTCAGCAAAATAGTCGCAGGCGAGATTCCCAGCTACAAGATAGCCGAGAACGAGCAGTTCTATGCCTTTCTCGATATAAACCCGCTTGCAAAGGGACACACGCTTGTAATACCCAAGCGCGAAGTAGATTATTTCTTCGATCTCACCGACGAAGAGATAGGTGCTATGCAGATTTTCGCAAAGAAAGTGGCAGAAGCCATTATGCGCGCATACCCCTGCCGCAAGGTGGGGCAGGCTGTGTTAGGGCTCGAAGTGGCACACGCACACATACACCTGGTGCCTATGCAGAGCGAGCGCGATATGCTCTTTACAAACCCCAAGCTGCAATTGTCGCCCGAAGAGTTCAACGAAATTGCCGAGAACATTAGAAAGGAGATTGCTTAACCAAGCAATCTCCTTTTTTTATTCCACAAAAGGCAGAGAAACAACCGCAAAGAAAACAAATTTTCATTATCTTCGCCACAAGAGAAAAAACAAAATATATGAGAACACTTATAAGCAACCCCATAATTGTGAACGAGGGCAAGAGCTTTCGCGGCTCGGTAGTCATAAACAACGGACGCATAACAGAGATTCTGCGCGGAGACGAACTGCCGCGCGGCGAGATAGAGCAGATTGTGGAAGCCGGCGGAATGTACCTCGTACCCGGAGCCATAGACGCACACGTTCACTTCCGTGAGCCGGGGCTCACACACAAGGCCACCATAGCAAGCGAGAGCCGTGCCGCGGTGGCAGGCGGCGTCACATCATATATGGAAATGCCAAACACAAACCCACAGACAACCACACTCAAGGCGCTGACCGAGAAGTTCAGAATTGCGGCACGCGACAGCATCGCCAACTACTCATTCTACTTTGGAGCGACCAACGACAACTGCGAACAGTTTGCACAGCTAAACCCCACGCAGGTGTGTGGCATAAAACTCTTTATGGGTTCGAGCACAGGCAATATGCTTGTCGATAAGAAAGAGATGCTCGAAAAGATTTTCGCCACAGCAAAGATGCCCGTGGCCGTACACTGCGAAGAGAGCTCAATCATCGCCGCAAACACACAAAAGGCAATTGCCGAGGCAGGGGAGAACCCACCCGTGGAGTATCACCCTGTGATAAGAAGCAGTGAAGCCTGCTACAAGAGCACCGAGTGCGCCGTGGAGCTTGCACGCCGATTCGGCACAAAGCTGCACATAATGCACATAAGCACAAAGGAGGAGCTTGCGCTGTTGAGCGACAAGAGCATAAGCGAGAAGAATATCACCGCCGAGGTGACACCCGCCCACCTCACCTTTTGCAACGACGACTACGCACGCCTGGGCACACGCATAAAATGTAACCCCGCCATAAAAGGAAGCGACGACCGCGAGGCACTGCGCACAGCCCTCGCCGACGGCCGAATAGACCTCGTGGGCACCGACCACGCACCCCACCTGCTACAGGACAAGGAGGGCGGCGCACTGACAGCCGCCTCGGGTATGCCGAGCATACAGTTCACTATGCCCGCTATGCTGCAGCTTGTAAACGAGGGTGTAATTTCCATTGAGACAATGGTGCAGAGAATGTGCCACGCCCCTGCGGAGCTATTTGCCGTGAACAAAAGAGGATACATAAGAAAAGGATATTTCGCCGACCTTGTGCTACTGCGTCCCGGCAGCCCCCACACAATCACAAAAGAGGATGTGATAAGCAAATGCGCGTGGAGCCCATTTGAGGGTACCACCTTTGACTGGGAGGTGGCACAAACCTGGGTAAACGGCGAGTGCGCCTACAAGAACGGCAAGATAGTCGAGGGTGCAAAGGGCAAGAAGCTCACTTTCAACCGATGAAAAGGCACAAATTCAGCTACACGGTGTGGCAATTGCTCCCCTTCATCGACTGGAGCTATTTCTTCCACGCCTGGGGCATAGCACCACGAGAGAGCGAGAGCGAGAAAGCCCGTGAGGTGCAGCACGACGCCGAGGAGTTGTTGCGCGAGCACAGCGATGCCGTTGCAGCCACCGCGCTCTTTGCCCTGTGCGACGCCCGCTCGTGTGGCGATGATATTTTAATTGAAGGGGAAACATTTCCCTTGCTGCGACAGCAGCACGCCCGCGCAGGAGAGCCCAACCTGTGCCTGAACGATTTCATATCGCCCCGCGGCGATAAGATAGGACTCTTTGCCACAGCGGTGAGCCCGCTGTTTAGCGCAAAGGAGAGCGACGACACCTACCGCTCACTGCTCACGCAGACCATAGCCTCGCGCCTTGCCGAGGCTGCCGCCACGCTGCTGCACCGCGACGTGCGACGCAACGCCGCACTGTGGGGATACGCCCCCGACGAGGAGCTCACCCCCCACGAGCTAAACGCCGAGAGATACTGCGGCATACGCCCTGCCGTGGGCTACCCCTCACTGCCCGACCAGTCGGTAATATTTATTATAGACAAGCTGCTCGGGCTGTGCGAGGCAGGCATCTCACTCACCCCCAACGGCGCTATGATACCGCACGCATCGGTATGCGGCCTTATGCTTGCACACCCTGCGGCACGTTATTTTGCCGTGGGCAAGATAAGCGAAGAGCAGCTGCACGACTATGCACAACGACGCGGCCTGCCGCCCGAAGATTTGCACCGTTTTTTGTACAAAAACATCCAAATTTGACTCTTTTGCCCGACGGGCTGTGAAAAAATCGAAAAAGAGAACTATATTTGTGCGACAAATAACTAAAACAAGACAGATTATGAGAAAATTACTCCACCCCCTTTACGCGCTTTATCAGATATGTTTTGCTTGGTGGGCAGGCATTCTTCTGGCGGCTCTTGCGAGCTTGGCTATCAGCTTTTTCGGCGGTATCCTTAAAATAAAAAACGGCGACTACTGGCCTGCCGTAATCTGGTGCCGACTCACCTGCTGGGTGTTCCTCATTCCCGTGAAGGTGGTAGACCGTGAGAAATATGTAGAGAAAGACAAGAGCTATGTATTTGTGGCAAACCACCAGGGTACATTCGACATTTTTGTAATGTATGGTTATGTAATGAGAAACTTCAAATGGATGATAAAAGACTCTCTGCGCAAGATACCTTTGCTGGGCAAGGCGTGTGAGATGACCGACCACATATATGTAAACCGCACATCGCCCCAGAAAGATATTTTCCGCAAGGCGATAAATATCATACGCAGCGGTAAGTGTATGGCTATCTTCCCCGAGGGCACACGTTGCCGCGACGGCAAGCTGGGCGCTTTCAAGAAGGGTGCTTTTGCAGTTGCAAATATGACACAAGTACCTGTTATCCCCGTGGCTATACAGGGCTCATACGATATTATGCCCGTGGGCGCACATTTCCTTCACTGGTCGCCCGTGACACTCACCTTCCACGCTCCCATCAAATGCGAGGGCCGTGGCAGTGAGAACGTAGACTATCTGATGGAGAAATCGAGAGAGGCCATCGCAAAGACACTCGGCGAGTAACCTGCCGACGATAGCCGCCTCTTACAAGGCACAATAACTGAAAAAAGATGGCCGTGGCCATCTTTTTCAGTTATTTTTTTCCTCTTCGGCAGCCCGTTGCATACGGTTCATATTCTCGCGCGCCACGTTGTAATACTCACTCACAAAAGCATCGTTGCGGAAAGACTCGGGAGCCTCGTCGTAGAGTTTCTCGAGCTCGGGAGAGAGGATGGGAACAGACACCTCGCTATAGAGCAGTGCAAAGAAACAGGGCGCAAGCACATTGTCGTAGTTGCGTCTTATGTAGCTGTTTATCATATTTTCCATAGAGACGCCAACCGCCGCAATGGAGTCGCGCACAAAGTCGGCTGCAGCCTCTGAAGTGTGTCCGTCGAGAATCATCGACGCCTCCAGAGAACCTATCTCCACGAGACGCGCCTCGTGCGAGGCCTTTTCACACATAAGACGACCAAGCTCATCGTTGAGCGGAGTACCGCCCACAGAGATACTGTTTGGAGCGATGTCTATGGCTATGGCGCCATTCTCGAGCACAAAAGGCATAATGGGCGTAGAGCCTATGTAGAGTGATACAATCTGCACAGAATCGGCTGCGCCCGCAAACTCAAAGGCTCCGTGTAGCACCTTGCACGAATCTATGGTAAACACATCGCTGCCCACCGTGCCTTTCACATAGGCATATTCGCCGTCGAGAATATCGGTGGCAAGTGTTCCTTTCACACTGAATTTATTTCCGCACGCAGGCAGAAGAAGCAGCAAAGAGAGTGCCGCCAGAAAATTTTTCATAGTATTTTTCACTTATATGGGTTGGGAGCACGAAGATAGCAATAATTATCTGTCGCGCACAAACAGAGAGGGCATATTTATAAAATATTGCCGAGAGATAACATTTTGTAACAAAAAAAGATGTGCCGCCGCAAGTTTACCCGTCCACGGCACAAGGAAAGTGCTTTTTTTAACGTATCTTCGCAGCGAGAAATTTCAAAACCTAAAAATAAGTAAAACAATGAGAAAATTTTTATTGACGCTGATTATCGCAGCAACCACCCTCCCCACACAGCTTCTTGCCGACGAGGGTATGTGGCTTTTGCAGTTAATGCGCAGCCAGAACCTTGAAAGACCTATGCGCGAGCTTGGTCTCGAGCTCACAGCCGACGACATCTATGCACCCGGCGCACCCTCGTTGAAGGATGCGATAGGAATCTTCGGTGGCGGATGTACAGGAGAGATTGTATCGCCCAACGGCCTTATCCTCACCAACCACCACTGCGGATATAGCTACATACAGCAGTTGAGCGCCGTGGAGCACAACTACCTGCGCGACGGTTTCTGGAGCAAGAGCTACGCCGAGGAGCTACCCTGCAAAGACATCAACTTCACATTCGTTGCCGAGATAAAGGATGTCACCGAGGATATAAACAACCGCATCGCAGCCGGCACACTCACCGAGCAGGAGTCTTTCAACAGAAATGTTCTCAAAAACATTGCGGCAGAGATGTTCGCAGCCGACACAATTTCGGGTAAAGAGTATCTCACCCCCCAGTTGCTCCCCTACTTCGAGGGTAACAGATACTATCTCGTATATTACAAAAAATATACCGACGTACGCCTCGTGGGCACACCTCCCAGCTCCATCGGTAAGTTCGGCGGCGAGACCGACAACTGGATGTGGCCCCGTCACACCTGCGACTTCTCGGTATTCCGCGTATATGGCGACGCACAGGGCAACCCCGCTCCCTACAGCGAGACAAACATCCCCTTGAGCACACCCAAATACCTGAAGATTTCTCTTGCAGGCATTGAGTACAACGACTTCTCTATGATTATGGGCTTCCCCGGCAGCACATCGCGCTACCTCACAGGCGACGAAGTGAAACACCGTATGTTCTCACAGAACGAGCCCCGCATCGCAATACGCGACGCATCGCTCACAATTCTTCGCGAGGAGATGGAGAAAGACGAGGCTGTAAACATACAGTATGCAAGTAAGATGGCACGCATAAGCAACTATTGGAAGAACTCTATAGGTATGAACAAAGCTATCGTGGACAACAAAGTTGTGGAGACAAAGCTCGAGAAAGAGGCAGCCTTCAAGCAATTTGCACAAAAGGTGGGCAACAAAGAGTATGAGACCGTTGTCGAGAATATAAACAACGCCGTGAACGCACGCAGCCGCAAGGAGTATCTTATGACACTCATCACCGAGATTATAAGCAACGTAGAGTTCATACAGCGTAACATCTATCCCATAAACAGCGACGACACCGAGAAGGTGAGAGCTACAGCCAAAGCTGTTTACGACTGGGTACATAACCGCGACTACAACCACGAGGTAGACCGTCGCGTAGCCAAGAAAGTGCTCCCGCTCTATATGTCACTCACCGAGGAGAGCGAGCGCCCCGCCCTGCTCAACGAAATGAGCAAGAAGTACAAGGGAGATATGGAGAAGTACATCGACCACGTATATGACAACTCTATTATCTCTAATAAAAAGAACTTTGACAAATACTACAAGAAGGGTACAGAGAAGAGCCTCGCAAAGGATGCCGCCACACAGTTGCGCGAAGCCATCTACGACAAATATGCCGAGCTCGCAGCAGAGAAGGCAGCATTCGACTCTGTAATCAACCCCTTGCACAAGACCTACCTCAAAGGACTTATGGAGATGGCCGACGGCGCGCCTATGGCTCCCGACGCAAACTTCACAATGCGCCTCACATATGGTAGCGTGAAGCCTTATCAGCCCAAAGACGGTGTCACATACAACCACTACACAACCCTCAAGGGTGTTATGGAGAAAGAGGACAACACAAGCAGCGAGTTCACCGTTCCCGCACGTCTCAAAGAGCTCTACCTCTCAAAGGACTATGGCTGCTATGCAATGCCCAACGGCGATATGCCCGTTGCCTTCTTGAGCACAAACGACATCACCGGCGGTAACAGCGGAAGCCCCGTAATGAACGCACGCGGCGAGCTCATCGGCCTTGCCTTCGACGGAAACTGGGAGTCTTTGAGCAGCGACATCAACTTCGACAAGAAGATGCAGCGTTGTATAAACGTGGACATCAGGTATGTGCTCTTTATCATCGACAAGTTCGGTGGTTGCACACGCCTCATCGACGAGATGACAATCATAAAATAATCCACTCTCACAGGATACAAAAATCGGGAGCGTCGTGTGATGCTCCCGATTTCTTTTTACACCCTCTGCGGCTCACTCCTCGTCAATCTCGGAGCTTGCTATGGTGAGCAGATGGTCGCCTTCCTGCAACACCACCGAACCGTTGGGAACTATATATTTGTCGCCGCGCTTGATAAATATCACAAGTACACCCTTGGGAAAACCAAACGAGGTGAGAGTGTTTCCGCGCTCGGCAAGAATCTCGGCGGTGACGGTAATCTCTTTCTGCTCACCGGCCTCCTCGGGCAGCTCCACGTCGAAACGGCGCTCCTCCTTGGCGGGCAGCAAAAGGTCGAACTTCTTTGCGGCAATCACTATGCTGCTGCCCTGCAACACAAGCGAGAGCAGGGTTATAAAAAATACTATATTGAAAATCTCACCACTACCCGGCACATTCTCCACCACGGGATATATCGCAAAGATTATGGGCACCGCACCGCGCAGGCCCACCCACGAAGCAAAGAGGCGCGACTTTAGCGTCAGCTCTTTGAACGGCAGTAAAGAGATGAATACACTCAACGGACGGGCCGCAACCATAACAAAGAGACCTATGAAAAGAGCCGCTACGGCTGTTTTCCACATCTCGCTCGGCACCACAAGCAAGCCAAGCAGCAAGAACATACCTATCTGCATTATCCAGGTCATTCCGTCGAAGAAAGCAACCACCTGCCTGCGGTTTCTCATCTTGTTATTACCAACTATGATACCCGATATATATACCGCCAGATAGCCGTTGCCGTCGAGCATATCGGTGAAAGAGAAGGTGAAGAAGACAATGCTCATAAGCATTATCGACAAGAGGGGGATATTATTGAGATTCACCTTGTTTATAAACCACACAGTGCCGAAGCCCGCCGCCGCGCCTATCATAGCACCCGACGCAAACTGCTGCACAAGCACCTTGAGCGAATCGACCACAAGCACAGGTGTCTCTATGGCCACGGCACCCGGCCCGCCCAATGTGAGCGCAAGCTGTATGAGCACAATTGTGAGTATGTAGGCCATAGGGTCGTTACTTCCGCTCTCGAGCTCGAGCAGCGGCTGCAGGTTATTCTTAAGATTTATATTCTTGCTTCTCAAGATGTTGAACACCGAAGCCGAGTCGGTCGAAGACATCGTTGCCGCAAGCAGGAAACAGGTAACAAACGGTAGCTCGAGCGACATAGCGTCCCACTTTGTGAGGCCATATATGAAGAAGCCCGTAAAAGTGGTAGTGAGCAGCACACCCACCGTGGAGAGCGTGAGACCGGGCCCGAGCACCGGCTTTATATCGTCGAGTTTAGTCTCGAGACCGCCTGTGAACAGAATGACACAGAGCGCCACCATACCCACAAACTGCGCCTGCCCCACATTGTCGAAATGTATGCCCAGGCCGTCGTTGCCAAACAGCATACCCGCCACAAGAAAAAGCAAAAGGGCGGGCAAACCGAAACGTCCGCCGGCCTTTGTGATAAGAATACTGCAAAAAACCAAAATGGAGCCTATAAACATTATATTCTCCGAGGTAAAGAATGTCATATATCTATAAAATTTAAATTCCGATAAGAAATCGCGCAAAATTAATAAAAAGTATTTATATACAACTGCTGTGTAGCCATTTATCGGGCATTGAGAGGATAAAGAGAGCAAGCTTTGCGGCGCGGCATTTGTGTAAAATATTTTTTTGTTCTAATATTGCACTCACATTCCAAAGAGATGAAAACACTTGTCATTATAGTATCGTACAATTTCGAGCGGTGGATAGAGAGATGTCTCGGCAGCCTGCGAGAGTCGCAGCACCCCATAGACACCGTAGTCATAGATAATTGCTCACACGACAGTACCGTGGAGCGCATAAAGCGCGAGTACCCCGAAGTGCGCCTCATTGCAAACAGCGAGAACCGAGGCTTCGGCAAGGCAAACAACCAAGGGCTTGAGATAGCCCTTGCCGAGGGCTACGACGCGGTATTTCTTATGAACCAGGACGCTTGGATAAAGCCCGACACCATAGCCCGCCTCGCAAAGGAGTGCAGGGAGCACCCCGAATATGGAATTATTTCGCCCGTGCACCTGACAGGCAAGGGCGACCGCCCCGACAGAGGCTTCTCGCACTACACAGGGATAAAGGAGTGTGCACAACTGCCCGAGTGTGCCCTTGTAAACACAAATTTTGTGAACGCCGCCTTTTGGTTCATTCCCACCTCCCTGCTCCAGAGCATAGGAGGTTTCTGCCCGCTCTTCTACCACTACGGCGAGGATGTGGATTTTGCGAACCGACTCCTTTTCCACGGCTACAAGATAGGCTACTGCCCACAGTCGTTTGCACACCACGACCGCGACGACCGCCCCGGCGGCTACGAGAGGTTTATGCGTGCCGAATACATCTACCACCTTGCCGAGTGTGCCAATGTGAGACACTCACTGCTCAAGGCTGCGGCCTACGGCATTGCAGCCGTGGCAAAGAAGAGCATCGCCGCGCTACCCCGCCGACAGAGCATCGACTACCTGCGCATTATGGGCAAGCTGCTTGCAAAGGCCCCGAGCGTCATAAAATACCGCCGCATAAACAGGAAACGCTCCTCGCACTACCTGTAACCGAAAGCACACATATATAAAACAAAATAGGCACCCCGCGCGGGGTGCCTATTTCTTATCTTACCTGCAAAAGGATTTACTTTTTGAGGAATTTGTGAACGCGCTGCTCACCGCCTGCGTTTATTATGGCGATATATGAGCCCTTGGGCGCGCCTGCAAGCGAAATGCGTGCCGCACCCTCGGCTACAGCCTTGCCTACGGTTATACCGCCTATATTGAGCACCTGCACCTCGCCGGGAGCGGGGATATTCTCACACACGAGAACCTCGTTGTCGGCGTCATAGCTTATGGTGCAGCTCTTTACACCTGTGCTCTCAACGCTTGTGTCATTGCCGTTTGATGTGCTTATGCGCAGAGTGTGGGTATATGTGCCGCTTGTGGGGCAGAGATACATACTCTCGGTGCCGGGGCCGCAGCTGCCGTTACCCAGACCTCGCTGCATATAGTCGAATGTGGCATATATCACATCGTCTCTCTTAAGCTCCCACGCGTGTATCTGCGGTACAAGATACTGCGCCTGGTTGTAGTGTGAGAGAGAGAAAGATACCTCGCCCTCGGTCTCCACCTTTATCGCGTTTCCGTTTTCGGGGTTCTGTATGGTGAGCTCGCGCAGAGCCATACGATTACCCATAGACTGCGGGTGGGCATACATCTCAAACATATCGTCTACGGTTGTGGTGTAAGCACCAAGGAACGAACCGCGCTGACGGTCGATGTAGTTCTCCCAGGGGCCCTTTGCATAGTATGTCACATCGTCGTAGCCTGCGGGGAAGGTGAGGTCGATACCTATACGACGCAAAGTGGTCTTGGGTGTATAAGATATCTTCATATCCACAACGCCGCTTGCATACACGGTGTAAACGATGTTATAGGGACACTTGTCGTGCGATGCCTTCACAGTGAAAGTGCAACTGCTGCCGTCGGCGGCAAGTGATGTGCTCACCTTGGCCGATGACACATAAGCGCTCTTGTCACCGAAGTTGTGTGTGCCATAGGGGCTCTCGTTCTCAATCCAGCGGATATTGCTATACACGGGGTGCGAGAGGTTCTCCTCGAGCACCTGCACGCCGTTGGCAACCCACTCTTTCACAAAGCCCGACGAGTTGAGTGTGAAGGTTATATTGCCGTTCTTCACGCTGTAACCACCCTCTGTTGAGTAGATGAGAGCGTCGGGTGCCGCAGCAACTGTTGCAAGGGCTGCACGCTCCTGCAATGTAAACTGCTCGGCTGCCATAGAATAGCCGGCCTCGCACCACACCTCGGCCTCTTTCTTGAGAAGCTCCACGTTGAGGAGATACTCGGCGCCGTCCTGCATATCGGTTGCAAGGGCAAGTGTAACCTGCGATGTAGCTCCGGGAGCGGTTGCGGGCATTGCCACCACACTGCTTTCCACAGCCTCACCGTTGCGCAGAACGGTATAGCGCAGGTCGAAATTATCGAGGTCGATGAAGTTATACTTATTTCTCACCGAGAGCACGCCCGTTGCCTTGTCGTATGTGAACGCAGCATACTGATATACCTTTTTAACCTCGATGAGCTTGGGTGTCCACGCTCTGTCGGCTGTAACGAGACCGTTGTTTACGAAGTTACCCTGGTGAGGACCGGGGAAGTCGTAACCCGACATATATTTGGGGAAGCCGTTTACATCGAGAACGCCGCTCTTTATTGCCTGCGGGTCATATATAGACTGGTCTACCCAGTCCCAGATGCAACCACCTATACCGTAGCGGCTGCTCTCCACGATGTCCCAGTACTCCTGCAGGTTACCCACCGAGTTACCCATAGCGTGGGCATACTCACACATAAAGAAGGGCTCGCTGCCGATGCTGTTGTTTGCATATTGCTGCACAAAGGCAAGGTCGGGGTACATCTTTGAGTGCATATCGGTGTTTGCAGAAGAGTTTGCGGCAGAATATCCCTCGTAGTGTATGGGACGGGAATCGAGGGCGCGTGTGGCTGCGTAGGTAGAATTGAAGTTCACTCCCACACCCGACTCGTTACCCAACGACCAGAACATCACAGAGGGGTGGTTGCGGTCACGGTACACCATACGCACGGTGCGGTCTACATACTGTGCTCTCCAGGTGGGATCGTTTGAGATACTGTTCTTGTCACGGTCGTTCCAGCTCTTGTGGCACTCCACGTCGGCCTCGTCCATTATATAAAGACCGTAGTAGTCGAACATCGCATACATCTTGGCCTGACGGGGATAGTGGCTTGTGCGCACGGTGTTCATATTGCTCTGTTTCATCATCTCCACATCCTTGAGCATAGTCTCCACATCTATAGAGCGGCCATAGAGGGGATGAGTATCCTGGTTGTTCACACCCTTGAAGAAGACGCGCTCGCCGTTTACATACACGAGACCGTCTTTAATTTCGATGTGACGGAAACCATATTTTGTAGAGAATACCATATTCTCGTTGCCCGCCTCGTCCTTCTGACGCACTACAACGGTGTAGAGGTTGGGAGTCTCGGCTGTCCAGGGCAAGAGGTCGAAGAGGTTGTCGAAGAGGAGCGTTGTCTTGTGTTCCGCACCTGCTGCCACGTCGGCCGATGTGGTGCGTGTGGCAATTACGCTGCCTGCGGGAGATATGAGCTCGGCCTCCACGGTTACGGAAGCAGCCTCGGCGCCACGGTTGTCTATATCTATCTGCACCGACATTGAGCCGCTTGTGTAGCCCTCCTCGAGGGTTGATGTGATATAGTGGTCGCGCACAAAAGCCTTGGGTGTGGCATACATATATACGTCACGGTGCAAGCCGCTCATATGGAACATATCCTGTCCCTCGAGATAAGAGGCGTCGCTCCAGCGGAACACCTGAACGCTCACATTGTTTTCGCCCTCGCGCACATAGGCTGTGACATCGAACTCGTGGTCGTTGTTTCCGCCCTGTGTGTAGCCCACATATTCGCCGTTTATCCACACATAGGCTGCGCTGTAGAGACCGTCGAAGTGAAGGAATACATTTTTCTCGTTCCAGCCTTGGGGCAGGGTGAATGTGCGACGGTAAGAACCCACGGGGTTATCGCCGATGCCGTTTACCTTGTTGTTTATATAGGGAGGTGTGTTGTAAAAGGGATACTCCACGTTTACATAGAGAGGCTTGTCGTAGCCCTTCATCTCCCAGCACGAGGGAACGTCTATCTCGTCCCAGCCCGACACGTCGGCTGCGTCGCCCCAAAAGGCTTTCTCGCCGGGACGTGCCGAAGGCTCCGACACGAAATGGAATTTCCAAGTGCCGTTGAGTGAAAGATAGTCGGCTGTCTCGGGGGTGAGCCAGGGGTATGTGTATGCGGCGTCGGCAAGCATACTTGCGGTAGATGTATAGGGGATGTAGGTTGCGTGAGCGGGCTCTTTATTCTCCTCGAAGAACTCCTGGTTCTCCCAATCGTTGCCGAAAGAGCCGTTTACCATATAGATGAGGAATCGTGTGCCCTCGTCACTTGCCGATGTGGTAGTGGCGTATGTGTTGTCGGCCACAGCCTTGAGATAATGCTTCACCGAGTTCTTCAACGCATACATATAGTAGAGGTGAGAGCCTGCCACAACCTCCTCGAAGTAGACATTCTGGTTGGAGTTGGTTGTATTTGTGGTGTAGAGCAAGGGCTTGCGTGCTCCGTCGAGACCGAAGTCGAGCGACACGCCGTAGATGGGCGATGTGAGGATGAAAGCATTGTTTCCCTTTGTCAAAGACCACACCTGACCGTCGTCACCTGTGTAAGCGGCCGAGCGCACATAGGTATTGAGGGTGCTGTTTGCGGGGCAGCTCAATACCTGCTTTGTATCGACATTGTACACAATGAAGCTCTTGTTTGCCACGGGGAAGTTGAGTGCGAGTTGCTCCTCGGCCTTTTCGAGGCGGAAGGTTGAGCCCGCTGCGGCGAGGTCGCTTGTAACCACGGGGTTACCTGCGGCGTTCTTTCCGAGGCACTCGGCTGTGTTGTCGGCGTTGTAGAGCTGCCATATACCGGGCTCTGTCTCCACAACCTTGAAGACTTGGTTCACGTTGTAGGGCTCAAAGTTCCACTGCACGGGATATCCCACGCCGGGAGCCATATCGCAAGCCTTGTATGAGAGAGTGTTTATGAGCACATACTCGCCCTGCACACCTGTGGGATAGAAGCCCCACTTCTGACCTGCCGAAGCCTCATCGCCGTCGGCGTAGATTATCTTTGCGTTATTAGCTTCGTTCTCGCCGTTGGAGAGATACTTGCCTGTTGAGATGTTTACAACGCGGTAGATGTCTATCTTGAAGGGGTTGAGGTCCTCGGGCTCGGGAATAGGCTCGGGCTCGGGGGCGGGCTCAATATACTTTGTCACAATCTTCACGCTGTAGCTCTCGGAGTGTGCGCAGGCGCGGTCTACGAGTCTGCTTCCGTCCGATACAAGGTATTTCATTCCGTTCTTCTCGACAGCCTGCTGTGTCCAGCGTATAGAGTAGAGACCGTCGCGCAGGGTTATGAGGTAGCTGTTCCAGTTGCTGTAGTAGTCGTTTGTTCCAAACACGCCATACTCGTTGATGTAACGGCCGTCGGCGTTGCTTGTAATCTTGTAGCAGTCTCTGCCGCCCGCATCGGGAGCTATGCGCCACTCCTGTGCAAGACCGGGCTCCTCGACAGCCTCGAACGAGGGTGTGCCGCCTGTGCCGTCTACATTGTTATTTGTGAGATACTTGTCGCCGTCGGTAATGTAGTAGATTCCGCGTGAGATAAGCTCGTCGGAGTCGCTGCCGGCCTCCTCGTCGCCTATGGGCACAATCTCAAATATGAAGGCCTCGGGCAGCAGAGTGGTCGATGAACTCTTGCTTATGCGTGAGCCGTTTGATGTCCAGAGGTTCTCGCCTGCGCTACCACCGTTCTGAATGGCATACTTGCCACCGGGCTGCTGAAGAATCTCGTAGGTGTGCCAAGCCGACTCGTAGGGGTTGGTGCTGTTGTTTACGGAGAACTCACCCTTCTCGTTGAGGTAGCGGTTATCCTCGAGGTTCACAATCTTGTAACGGTTTGTGTTCATATCGAGGGTAATCTTCCACTCCTGACGCTGGGGACGTGTGTCGTCCTTGGCCACGACAAACTGCGGAACGCTGCCCGCTGTGTTGGGTGTGGAATTGGTGAGATATTTATCGTTGTACTTTATGTAGTAGGTACCGTTCTCTATCACCTGTGCGGGGAAGACGTCGGTGCGGTAGTCGTAAATTTCTCTGTATTCAGATACAAGGTTTGCTGCAGCCTCTTTTATGAAAGGCTCCACATACACCGTTGCAACCACGGGAGTGGCCTCCTTTATTGTGCCCTCGAAATTTCGTGAGCGCAGAGCCGCCTGCTTTGTATCGTAGTCGCGGTAACGCAGGTAGCTGTTTATGAAGCTGTCGGGGTTCTCGCACAACAGAGCGTTCTGCATCTCGACAACAGAAACGCCCTTTGCACCGAGATATTTCATACTCTGCAACCAGGGGGTAATCTCCCCGATGAGAGCGGGAGCCTCATCGGTGGCGAGGAGGTTGTCGGCAGCTGTCACAAGCTTCACAAACTGCTCGTTCACGGCGGCGTAGGCCGCAGCCTTGTCGCCCGCAGCCATCTTTGTGTCGAAAGTATTTTTTGCCACAACAAATTCGGGCGACTCGTTGGTGCGGCGCAAGCCGTGCACTGTGCTGCCCAAGTCTACGTTATTTTCGCAGAAGAATTTGAAGTCGGCAGCGTTCTGCGGCATAAGGTACTCGATGGCCTTCTCCCACGACGCGTCGGCGTCGTAAGCGGGCATATTCCAGTTGTAGTCACCTATGCTGAAGAGCGAGAGCTTCGATGCCTCGGCATACTCCATAGGGTTGGCTGTGAAGCCCGAGAGCATATCGGCGATATCAAGGTCGTTGCCGTATGTGGGGCCCATAAGCAGGTGGTTGATACAATAGTCGGTAACGGGATAGTTGAGCCAGATGAAGGCCTTGCGGCTTATCTGTGCATTTATCCACTGCATATCGCTTTTGTTTATCATATCTACCACAGAGTTACCTGTCCACATTATGCGCACCTCGGGGTACATTGTGTTACCGAGAGTTGAAAGGTAATTGCCGCTTGTCCAGCCCTTGTTATACTGCGTGGGGCAGATGATACAGGGGTTTACGTCGCTGTATGATTTATTGAGTTCATCGGTGATGTAGTTCATCAGCTCGGCCTGCTTGTCGCCGCGTGTACCCTCGCCGCCCCATACGTCGTCGAAGAATACGGCAAATGTGCGCACACCGAGGTCGTACATAGCTTTGAGCTTGTTTACGATATTCACGCTGTCGGTCTTGTTCCACTGGATATTCTCGCCCGGGTGTATCGCCCACACGAAATCGACCTTGTTTGCCTTGGCCGCCTCCACATAGGAGCGTATCTCCTCGGCCTGCTCGGCGGGATAGTTCTCGCGCCACTGTCCACGGTGGTACACATCGTCTTTGGGGCCATAGATGTAGATATTCATCTTCTGGCGGCCAAACATCTCAAAGAGGCTCATACGATTGGCCTCGCTGTAGGGGTTGCCGTAATAGCCCTCCACAAGACCGCGATAGGGAACGCTCGGATAGTCGGTCACGGTGACGCTCATCACGTTGGGCTGCGAAGCTACCTGCACAAAGGTCTGCACGCCGTAGTATGTTCCGGCGCCGTCGTTACCTGCGATAACCACCTTGTCGTTTGTCACCGACAGATAGTAGCCTTCGCTCTTCGAGGGGATAAGAGCCTCGTACTCGGCAACAGCTGCATCGCCACGCTCACCTATGACAACAGTGAGTGCACCGCCAATGGTGAAATTGTCTTTGAAGAGCGCAACGGCGTCCTTGTCGGCATCGGCCTCACCCACAATGTTATAGGCTGTTGCGGCGCTGAAAGCCACGCTGCCACTCCACTCAATTTGCTGCGGCACGGGAGAGATGTCCACCACCTGCGAGAGAGCAGGTACCGCAAATGCCGACAAAAGCAGAAAAACTGCCATCGACACAAAACGTTTGATGTTTTTATTCATAGTTTTTAAAATTTATAAATTCTCTCGGTTTCGTATTCTGCAAATATACAGATAAGCGAGCGAGAAATATCAAGTTTACTTGAATATTTTCACAGCGAGCTAATGTATATTCGAGGTTTTTGCATCAAATATAGGCATTTTAGTTGATTAACAGCTCTTTTTTATCTTTTTTAAAACAAAAAATAAATAAAAAATTAACCTTATATGACACTTTTTTCATACCTTTATCGAGCAGAAATATAACCTATTAAATAAATACAGAGTATGAAAAAGCTTTTTTCAGCAATTCTTTTACTTTGCGCAGGGCTCACATCGCTATGCGCACAAGGGTTTCCCGTCGTAAGTGACGGCGACAACGTCAAGTGGTATATCATACAGTTTATGAACGGCGGAAAGGCCATCGCTTCGACAAGCGACAGAGGCGAAGCGAAGGTTGCTATGCCCACCGGAAGCGACGAGGAGCAGTGGAAAATCACAGGTAACGACACCGACGGATACCGCTTCACAAACAAAAAGGGTTACACACTCTATGTAAACTCGGCAAGCCTCAACGAGAAGGTGCGCAACACCACAGCAGGCAGCGAGGGCGTGTGCGATTTCTTCATCACCCCCACACCCTACAGTGAATTCAACGGTGCATTTGAGATTCACCCCAAGGGCAACACAGGCATCTCTATGAACCTGTGGGGCGGCCCCACCGACAACCGCGGCGTGGGTTTGTGGAACAGTTCAAACGACCCCAATAACCCCGTGACATTTGTCGATGCAGCTACATTTGCCGAGCTTGGCAAGATTTCTATCATACCACAGCCCACACAGCTCGAAGTGATAAAGGAGGGACGCTTCGCATTGAGCAGCCTCAACGCCATCGCCTGCAACGACGCGCAGATGCAGGCACACCTCAACGAGTTTGCCACACAGCTTGCCAAGGTGTCGGGCATCGCACTGCAGATGAAGAGCGCCGGCGAGAGCTGCTGCGAGGGCGAGATATGGTTCGGCAGCGACAGCACCCTGCCCGAGGAGGCCTACACGCTTACCGTGGGCGAGAAGAGCATCGAGATAAAGGCTTCGGGCTTTGCAGGATATTTCTACGCCTTGCAGACATTGAAGCAGATGCTGCCCCGCGCCTTCTTTGCCGACAAGTTGCAGAGCGGCACAGAGTGGGACATCCCCTACCTCGATATAAACGACCGCCCCACACTCGGTCACCGCGGATATATGCTCGACATCGCACGCCACTTCTTTAATAAAGAGGAAGTTAAAAAAGTGCTCGACATTCTTGCGTTCTACAAGATGAACCGTTTCCATTGGCACCTCACCGACGACCAGGGATGGCGCATCGAGATACCCGAATATCCCAAGCTCACCGAGGTTGGTTCTATACGCAAGGCCTCGTTCAGCAACGCAAGCGACGGACAAAACTTCTACGACGACACAGAGTATGGACGCGGAATGTGGTACTCACAGGAAGACCTGAAAGAGGTTGTGGCGTATGCCCTTGCGCGTAACATCGAGATTATGCCCGAGATAGACCTCCCCGGACATATGGTGGCAGCCGTGACAGCCTACCCCGAGTTCAGCTGCGACCCCTCAAAGAAATACGAGGTGCGCGTAGACGGCGGTATCTCGCACGACGTGCTCAACATAGGTGACGACCGTGTCATCGACTTCCTCAAGTGCATTATGGACAACCTTGCAGCCATCTTCCCCCACAAGTACATACACTTCGGCGGCGACGAGTGCCCCACGGGACAGTGGAGCACCAACGCGCAGTGCCTTGCAAGAGTGGAACAGCTCGGCCTCAACGGCGTGAACCAGCTGCAGTCGTGGCTTGTAGAGGAACTCGGAACCTATGTAAAAGAGAAGCACGGCAAGGACATTGTGGTGTGGGACGAGCTTCTGAGCCACTGGAACGACAATAACAAAATAAAGCCCGTGATTATGGCGTGGAACGGCATAGGCTACAGCGCCACAGCTGCCGACAGAGGAATGAAATCAATTATTGTGCCCTACAGCCACCTCTACCTCGATTTTATGCAGAGTGACGCAAACAACCGCTTTGTGGACGAGCTCTACAACGGCGGCTGGGGCGTGAACACCTTGGAGGAAATTTACGGCCTCAACCCCGTGAGCAACTTGCAGGGACGCGAGAGCTATGCTCTGGGTGTGCAGGGAAATATGTGGACCGAGACTACAAACGACATCGACGAGGTGGAGTATCAGTTGCTTCCCCGTCTGCTCGCTCTCGCCGAGATTGGCTGGTTGCCCACAGTGCAGAAGAACTGGACTTCGTTCTACAAGCGCTTGCAGAGCCACGACGAGATATTTGAGTTGCTCGACTACAAGTATGCAAAGCACTACATCGAGCCCACAAAGTACAGCGACGCCGAGAAGGTTATGAACGAGGCCAAAGAGATTCTCGCAGGCAGCGTGCGCGGCGGCATAGGCTACCCCGGAGCAGAGCTCTACGACGCTCTTGAGATGCTTTACAGCCTGTGCAACGGCGAGGATGTAGAGGCTCTTGCCGAGGCGATAGAGAACTATAAGAACGCTCCCGTGACAATGCCGCAGGAGGGCAAATACTATCAGATTGTTTCTGCATCTACACAATATGAACGTCAGTATGTGGGCTCTACAATGTATCAGAAAGGCAACGGCGTGCGTTTCCATTACACCCCACAGACAGAGCCCGAAGAACTGTGGAGCTTCACCGCAACCGACGGCGGCTACATTATAACCAACGCATACAGCGGCGAGCAGCTCACAATGGGAGCATATAACAGCACCGTGTCACTCTCGGAGAATGGAACTCCCGTGAGAATAGACAAAGCGACCATCGCCACACAGAACTTCACATATATCCCCGGAGTTGTCACAATTTCGGCGGTAGAGGGCTATAGCGAGCAGGTGACAGGCAGCGTGAAACGATTGAGCGCCGAGGTATCGGGCGATGTATATGCCAAGGACAACGCCGCGCTCTGCTACAACGGTACCTGGAAGATTGTGGAGGTGAACGACTTCACCGCACAGCTGCAGGGCCTTGTAAAGAAGGGCGAGATTATTCTGCTCACCACAACTCCCGGCGAGATGAACTCCTACACAGCCGAGGCGCTCGACTACCTGCAGAACAGTGTTATCACCCCTGCCAAGGAGACTCTCAAGAGCGGTGCAGTGAGCGAGGCGCAGTACAACGCATACGTTGCGCTCTACCACACATTCCAAATGATGGAGAAGGCAAGCATCGCGCAGAGTATGAGCGAGGATTACTACTATTACATCTACAATGTGTGGTTCGGCAAGTATGCAGGCTACAACAGCGGAAACGAAATTGTGGCTCCTATGGCAAAGAGCAGCAACGACTATATGCTGTGGAGCATCGTGAAAAACAACGACGGCACTATCTACATCTACAACAAAGCCACAGGCACCGCAGCCTACCCCACAGCGCACAACGGCGAGCAGGCCATAAAACTTGGCGAGGAGTATGCGTGGAGCCTCGAGGAGCGTAACCTCGACGGCAAGACAGGTATCTGCATCATCGACAAGAGCGGAAGCACAAGCTGGTACACCAACCCCGCATCGTGGAACTATATACTCACAAAGCCCTTCTGGGGAGCTTGTACTTGGGAGTTCCAGAAGAGCGACGTGCAGGTGCCCACCGAGATTGTGGAAGTTGAGGAGTGCAACGGCAACAGCGCCATCTACGACATACGAGGAAACAAAGTGGAGAGCATTTCGTCTCCCGGCCTCTACATCGTAAACGGCGAGAAAGTTCTTGTAAAATAAGAAACTACATAGATAGACTGCGGCAGGGCGCAAGCATAGCACCCTGCCGCAGTGAAATATTAAGCCGCTTACCGCGAGAAAGAGAAAAATATAATACATAACTTTTATGAGAAAACAATTAATTGCAACGCTCGTTGCCGCAATGGCACTTCTTATGCCGGCAGCGACACAGGCAAAGGTAACGCACCTGCTGCCTAAACCCCACTCGGTTACAGAGACAGGCGGAACAGCCTTCGCACTTAACCGTCCCGTGACAATCAGCGACGCAACAGGCAGCACACTATTGCGCAATTTATTCACTACATACGGCTGCGAAATAACAGCCGGCGGTGCCCCCGTAAACGTGCAGATTGTAGAAAGCATCGAGGGAGCATACGACTACGAGCTCGAGGGCTTTGAAAACGAGGCCTACACACTCACCGTTACCGCCGACGCAATAAATATCACCGCCGTGACACCCACGGGAGTGATACGCGCAGCGCAGACACTCGCACAGCTCGCCGAAGGATATGCCGAAGGCTCGGAGGCCATCGAGACAGTGCAGATAAAAGACTGGGCAGCCTTCAAACTGCGCGGTTATATGCACGACGTAGGCCGTTCATTTATCAGCGTAGAGGAGCTAAAGAAACACATCAACCTGCTGTCGCGCTTCAAGGTAAACTGTTTCCACTGGCACTTTACCGAGAATCAGGCGTGGCGTTTCGAGGTTATGGGCTACCCCCAGCTCACTGCCGACTCCACAATGACACGCTTCGCAGGAAAATACTACACACAGGAGCAGTGCCGCGATGTGGCCGCTTATGCCAAAGAGCGCGGTGTGATTGTAATTCCCGAGATTGATATGCCCGGACACAGCGACGCCTTTGACCGTGCTATGGGCTTCTCTATGCAGACAGACCAGGGCGTGCAGGTGCTTCTCACAACCCTCACACAGGTGGCAGATGTGTTCCCCGACGCACCCTACATACACATAGGTGCCGACGAGGAGAGCATCACCTATCCCAACTTCCTCCAGATTATGAACGACACCATACACAACCTGGGCAAGAAGGTAGTTGTGTGGAACCCCATACGCGGCGTCTCAATAAACAGCAACACAGCCGATATGACACAGATGTGGAGCAGCAGCGGCGCAAAAGTCGGCGGCATACCCAATATCGACTGCCGATACAACTACACCAACCACTTCGACGTGTTTGCCGATGTAGTGGGAATCTACCGCAGTAATATCTACTATGTGCAACAGGGAAACAGCGAGGTTGCAGGAACCATATCGGCCTACTGGAACGACCGCAAGACACCCACAGAGAGCGACATCGTGAAGCAAAACAATATGTATGCCAACGTGATTGCAAGCGCCGAGCGTGCCTGGATAGGCGGTGGCAAGCTCTACATAGAAAAAGGCGGAACTATGCTTCCCAACAGCGGCGAAGAGTTTGACGAGTTTGCCGACTGGGAGCGTCGCTTCCTCTTCCACAAGGCTAATTCTTTGAAGAACGAGCCCATCCCCTATGTAAAACAGACCAACGTGCGCTGGCGCATCACAGACGCTTTCCCCAATAACGGCGACGCTTCGGCTATCTTCCCGCCCGAGGAGGAAGGCAAGAGCACAAGCACCGACCTTATGGCAGAGAGCTTCACACACGACGGCGTGACCTACTACACAGGTATGGCAACAGGTGCGGGTATCTACTTGCGTCACACCTGGGGCAACGGTATCATCCCCACCTACTACGGCACAACAAACTACGAGAACCGCACCGCCTATGCGTGGACATACGTTTACAGCCCCACAGAGCAGGAGGTGGGAGCACAGATTGAGTTCCAGAACTACGGACGCAGCGAAAACGACAAAGCTCCCGACAACGGCAACTGGGACCGAAAAGGCTCCAACATCTGGATTAACGGCGTGAGAGTGAATCCCCCCACCTGGACAAATGCAGGCAAGGGTATTGGCAGCGAAGTAGACCTCGGCAACGAGAACTTCAGCGCCCGCGAGCCCATTACCATAACTCTGAAAGCCGGCTGGAACAAAGTATTTATCAAACTCCCCTACGTTTCAGCCAACGGCGTGCGCCTCAACAAATGGCTCTTCACCTGTGTGTTTACCGACAAGCAGGGCAAGAACGCCGTGGAGAACCTCATCTACTCACCCAACCAGTGCAAGGACGACGCCACCGAGCAGGTAGCAGCCAAGATAAGCCAGATGAAACGCGACCGCGGCTCATACATAGGCACAGCGGTGGGTATGTGGCCCGAGAGCGCCGCACAGGCCGTAGATGCAAAAATTGCAGAGATAGAGGCGACCTATTCGGCTACAATGACAGCCGACGAGCGCGACGAGCAGATAAACGCACTTGAGCAGGTTTGGACAGCCTTTGTCGCAACGCTCACAAACGAGAATATGAACAAACCCGTGGACGGACACTGCTATCGAATGTGTACCCCTCTGCGTGCCAACCGCTATGCCACAGGCAACGGCGCCGACGCAGCCATCACAGGCCCCACAGAGGCAACCACAAAAGCCTCTATATGGCGATTCGAGTCACGCGGCGACGGCTCATATAACATCGTAAACATCGCCGACGGCACATATATCACCACAAGCGGCTCACCCCTGAAGTGCGTCACAGCCACCCCCTCGGCAGGCTGGACAATTAAAAAAGCTGCAACAAACGGCTATGTGATAGTTGTGAGCGGCTCATCGCAGTTCAACCAGCAGAAAGACGGCAGCTACCAGCTCCTCAACTGGGGTAGCGGAACAAACACAAACGACGACGGCTGTCAGTACCGTTTCATCGATGTGACCGACGACATCGCCCCGCAGCCCTTTGCAAAGATTGAGCAGCTGCGCGACGCCACCTACCCCTTTGCCATAGACGACGAAACCGCGGCAAAGATTTTCTCAAAGAGAAACCTCACAATTGCCATCGACCTTGTGACACCCGCCTCATTGAGCGGCCGTCAGGTACTTGTGTGCGCAGCCGACCCTACTAAAGCTCCCGTGACCTCGGCCATAGGCTCGGGAGCCTCACCTTATGTGGCCGCAGGCTTCAACGGAAACAAACTCGCCTATATCACATCGTCACGCGGCGGAGATGTATACTCGGGTTCCACATCCTTGAACGCATCTACAAGCTACAAGGTGGTATTTGTGCTCGACAAGGACAATAACACCTTCAGCTCATACATAAACGGTACACTCGGAAACACCGCCTCACCGGGCAACGCCTTTCAGGACTTTGCACACATTGCCACAAACGAGGCCACAAGTGAGAACGCAAAGATATACATCGGCGCAGGCGTGGTAAACAGCACCACAAGCTGGGACACTTTTGCAGGCTCGGTGCGCTCGGTGCAGTTCTTTGACGAGGCATTCAATGCGGCAAAGGTTTCACAGATAGAGTACCCCGCTACCGACGAGGACATAGCCCTTAACGAAGCGGTAGAGTCGAACGCAAACATAAACATATATGGTTTGCAGCGTTTCTACGGCCTCGTGAAAAACGCGGGCACAGGCATCGCGGGCGACGGACAGTTTGTCTGCAACTACCCCGCAAGCACAAGTCAGGAGAGCGGCAACGCATACGCAAACCTCATCGACGGCAACTACACCACCTTCTTCCACAGCGGATATGGAAACACTATAGGAGAGGGAAGCCACTACCTGCAGGCAACCCTCAACAACCCTGCAAAGAGCTGGCGTTTCTATTTCAAGAAACGCAGTCAGAACGACAATAACCGCCCCACGAAGATAACCATTCAGGGCTCTGCCGACGGCGACGCTTGGGAGAATATCACCGTTATAAGCAGCGGTTTCCCCACAAGCAGCAGCGTGCTCGACTACTACAGCGAGCTTATAAGCACCGAAACAGCATACAAATATCTGCGTTTCACAGTAAACACTACAAATAACAACACCGTATTCTACACCTTCTCGGAGTTCTACATTCTGCCAAACAACGAAAAGGTAGCACAGACATTTGACGCAGTGCGTGCCTACCGCACAGCGCAAAGCCCCACCGCAGAGCAGGCCACTGCGCTCAACAGCGTATATAAGTGGAACAAAGGTCTCACCGAGGGCTCGCCCATCGAGGGACACGAGCACTATATATATGCCGACACATACAAAGACGGAGCCTTCCTCAACCGTTATCTCTATAGCAACGGCGGCACGCTCACACTCGGCACTACCCTGTACCGCAATAACGACAACTACATCTGGACAGCTGCGGTGGAGAGCGACGGCAAGTACAATTTCGCAAATAAAGCAGGACGTTACCTTGCCCACAAAGGTATGAGCGACAGTAAACACAATTTCACTGTTGCAGCAAGCACACGCCACGCAGGTGTAACCCTGCACACAGCCGGCAGCAACTACTTTGTTATAAGAAACGCCGACGGAGGTTTTGACCAATCTTCTGTAACATACGACCAGACAAACTCGAACTACTGTACCGACTTTGTCTTCGTACCCATAGACGCTTACCTCGGCAGCAGCCTCACCATACAGAGCAATATGACAAACGCCGACGCGGTGTTTAGCTGGAATGGCGAGGAGTTCACATACAGCACCACATTTGACGGCGGGAGCGTTACATCGCCCGCACTTAATATGGTATCGTGCAACCCCATATACAGCTTCGTAGGCTTCTTCAGCGACGAGGCACACAGCGTACCTGTCACCGAGATAAGCGAGCTCACCGCCGACCAAGTTATATATGCGAAATTTGAGCTCGCGGTATTCTCCTCGGCTTTTGGCGAAAAGAAGGTGCGTATGAGAATGGTGAACGATAACAACTACACCGCAGGAATAGCAAACCAGACCAACTTCGACGGTGCGGCAGGAACTACACACCCTGCAAACATACAGAGCGCACGCGAGGTGTGGTACCTTGTGGGCACTGCCGACGGCTTCAAACTGCAGAACGAGGCAGCAGGCAGCGCATACGCCCTCAACGTGTCGGCAACTACCGAGGGCACAGCAGCCACAATGACCGCAGTTGCCAACGCCACAACCTGGAAACTTGTAAAGAAAACCAGCGGATATGCCATCGTTCCGAGCGAAAACACAAATATGACCTTGAACGCCTACGGCGGCAAGGGCTACAACATAAAATTGTATAACGCAGGAGACACCGGCGGTTGGTGGAACTTTGAGGTTCTGGGCTGCCTCACACTGAATGTCGCGGTAGATGGCACACAGCCCCTGCCCACAAACACCCGCATAGCCGAGGTGGCGTTCAGCAGCAACGGCACAACAGGAAATGCCATATTAAAGCTGGGCGAGACAAGCAAAACAGTGTACCTGCCTCTGGGTACCTTCACCCTCACAGAGCCCTGGCTCTACCGTGGATACACCCACACAGGTTTCTTCAAGGGCGAGGAGACCACAGCCACCGATTTCACAAACTACACATTTGACGGCGACCTCACTATAACCGCCAAGTACGGCATAGACACCGAAAATAAATATCAGTATCTCTTCTGGTATCGCAAGGAGAGCACAAACGCTCCCTACCGCATACCTGCGATAACCGTCACAAAGAGCGGCAAGGTTATCGCCATAAGCGACTACCGCACCTGCGGCGACGATATAGGTATGGGAGAGGTTGATATTATGTTCCGCCGCAGCACGGCAAGCTACTTCGACTGGGACGGCATAAGCTGGACCGAGGAGGACTATGTAGCCGACGGACAGGGCGGAAACAGCAATGTCTTTAACGTGGGCTTTGGCGACGCAGCCGTGGTGAGCGACCGCGAGAGTAACAAAACCCTCGTTATGGCCGTAGCAGGTAAACAGCGCTTCAACTGGGCTACATCTACAAGCCACAACAGCGTGGCACGCATCGTTACAATAGACGACGGCGATACCTGGGAGATAAGCGATGTAACAGGCGACTTCCTGGGACAGGAGGATGCCCTCTTCCCCACTGCATACAGTTTGTTCCTCACTTCGGGACGTCTGCTGCAGTCGAGCTACAAGAAAGAGGGTGCCGAGTATTATCGTATATACGGCGTTGTGGTGCTCAACGACGACGGAAACAACAGCTACCCCAACTATGTGGTTTACTCGGATAACTTCGGCGAGAGCTGGAACATTCTGGGAGGCATAGAGAACGGTATGGCCTGCTCGGCGGGTAACGAGACCAAGGTGGAGGAGCTGCCCAACGGCGACCTTATGGTGAGCGTGCGCAGAGGCGGCGGCCGCTACTTCAACGTGTTCAGTTTCACCGACAAGGCCAATGGCGAGGGTAGCTGGAACGGCGTGGCTTCGAGCAACTTCGGCGCGAGCGACTGCAACGGCGAGCTTATGCGTGTGGGCAACGTGCTCTTGCAGTCTATACCCAAGCGCGGCTATCAGGGCAAAGACCGTAGTAACGTAGCTATATATTATAAGGTAATAGAAGACAAGAAGTACACCTCGGCCGAGATTGCCACAGGATGGTCAGAGCTCATTCAGGTGTCACACATAGGCTCGGCCTACTCTACAATGACTCTTCTGCCCGACGGAAAGACCATAGGTTTCCTCTTTGAGGAGGACCCCGACGACGGCACATTTGCCTATAATATCGTATATGTACCCATCGACCTCTCCGAGGTTATGAGCGATGAGGTGAAGGCAGCAGCCTTCCCCGCCCCCAAGAGCGAAGCGTTCTACCGTCTGCAGGGCCGTGTATCGGGTAACTATATGAATGGTGCCAACCCCTACGACACAGCATCGGGACAGATGTCTATGATTGCCGACGGCACAACAGCCACCACAATCTTCTACCTCACCGCCCAGAGCAAGCTCTTGAGCTACAGCGAGGGTACATACACCAACGGCACACGCTGCATCGGAGGTATAGGCGCAAGCAACGGACAGACCATAGAGTTCCGCAACGCCGAGAGCGGCAACTACAACTACTTCACATTGCACACCGACTACAGCGGCGCAGCAAAGTATGTATATGACAACGGCAACCGTGTAGACCGCAACACCAACTACGCCCCAAACAACTGCGACTGGAAGGTTATTGAGGTTAAAGAGCTTCCCGTGAAAGTGGGCACCACAGGCTATTCAACCCTCTATGCCCCCGTGGCACTTGAGATTCCTGCCGAGGTGACAGCCTACACCGCTGTGCGCAACGGCGAATACATCGACCTCGCAGCAATCGAGGATGGCGTGATTCCCGCAAACACAGCCGTGATATTGAAAGCTGCACAGGGCACCCACAACTTTGCCATAACAAAGAGCGAGGCGACAATTGCCGACAATGTGCTCGAGGGAACCATTGAGAAGATTGCCACAAGCTCGCTCGGCAACCCCTACACCCTGCAGACAGACGCAGATGCAGAGAACGGCATAGTTCTGCGCAGATACAACGGCACACACATCAACGCATTCAAGATGTATATGAATGTGAGCGACGCAGCAGAGGCTCTCTTCTTCCGCTTCAACGGCACCACCGGCATTGAGGATATCACCGACGAGGCTGCAGACGAGGAGAGTGTATACGACCTCTTCGGACGCAAGGTGAACACCCCAGCAAAGGGTATCTTCATCTACAAGAACAAAAAAGTGATATTTTAAAAGCATACACTCCATTTAAACAGCCCCGGCGAGCTTTCAAAGAGCTCGCCGGGCTATTTTTTACCTGCTCTGTCACAGCAGGGTTTCACAACAAATTTGCCGTTTGCTTTGCATTTGAGAAAGTGATTCACTATATTCGCACAAGAAGAAAATTTTGCGTTATGTTCAAGAATCTCACATCCCCCATCGCGGCAGCCGCTCTGCTGCTCCTGGCAGGAGCTACCGCCATTCCCACAGGCATCGCATTTATCAACGAGGGTTCCACACAGGTAATACTTGGCTGCGACATACTTAATTTCGGCGTGGGTATACTCACCACAGGTGTGGTTTTTACCCTGTTTCAAATGGCTTTCAAGATAAGGAAGTGGGAGCATTTCGCAAGAATAAAAGCAATAGAGGGGTGGAAACTTTTCCTGCTGCTGAACATCGCACATATAACAGCTCTCTTGGCACAGATAGTACACGAGCGCTTTACCTCCAACGATGAGTTTCTTATGTTCGGCATATATGTTGCGCTGGTACTCACTGCATACTTGGCCATTGCTACAAACCTCATATTCCTCGCAGCCCTGCCACACACCAAACTACCCACACAGATGGCTCTGCGCTACTCCCACACATCGAAGGAGCTAAATACTTGGAGAGTATTTTTTGTACTGCTCCTTTTAGGCGATATAGTTCTCTTGGTGTGGGGTATATACCACGGATTTATTATGGTTATTATAGACGCTGCGGTATATTTGTATATCATATTTGCGCTGCACGCCGGAAAGATTGCGTGGAAAGAGGAGCGCTTTGAGAGAAAAAACAAGTAATTAATATGAAAAAACAAGCAATCATCCTCGCGCTGTTTCTTGCTCTGCCCGTATGTGCGCAGAACGAGAAGGCTGTGGAGTGTTTTCTGCAAAAAGTATATAACCGTGTGGAGCACTGCGCTAATAACCTGTGCACGGGAGACAGCCTATTGCTCGAAGAATATTGCTCGGAACGCTACAAAGAGTTCTACCACGAGACACGTCGTTGGGAAACAGAGATTATAAGAGAGTGCCTTTTCCGCTTCGGCGGTGGCGATATTTGGTACCGCACAAACGACTATTTTGCAACAGCTGCATACAAGGTGGTTAATGTGCGCAAAAGCGACAGCGACACCAAAAAGAGTTACCGCGCAACCATCGTCGCCGAGTACACCGACAAAGATATACAACAGATAAAGTATGATGTGCTTGTAATACCCGACGGCGAGGGTTGGTGCATCGACGACTTCATAGAAGACGAAGTCCCCGACACGGAGCTGATGAAAGAGACTCTGCTCGAGGCCTGCGATTTATTTCCCCCAAAAAGGGAACCGTATGCAGAAGGCATTACCCGCACCCCAAACGCGGAGAAAGAGATTACCACACACCTGAAAAATGTGTTCAACGAGATTGAAAAAAACCACAACAGCACTAAAGGCTGCTATGACGAACAGGATTTTGTAAACAGATTCTGCTCACAGCACTTTAAAAGCATATACAACGAAGTGCGATACTGGGAGTGCAAACTTGGCGAAATGATTTGGGGCGGCAGCGTGTGGGGAGCTTTGCAAGATGAGACCACCGTAAACTACAGCGTGACACCTGCAAAAAAAACAGACGACGCCGGGTGCGCGAGGTACAGTGCTGTGGTGACAGCAAAGCACTACATCGACGATACCTTTGAGCGGAGCTTCGACTTGACGGTGTATATAGTCTCCGAAGCTGGCGGGTGGCGCATCGATGATTTTCAACAAAATGCTGCAGGAAGCGATGGCACATATATGCAGGCAGAGCTTATCGACGTTATAAGGCATTGGATTAAAGCACACTAAAAAACTCATAACAACTATATGACAACTATGTACGACATTGCAATAATCGGCGGCGGCCCTGCCGGATACGTGGCAGCAGAAAACGCAGGAGCAAAAGGATTAAAGACAATCCTCTTCGAAAAAAAGGAACTTGGCGGCGTGTGCCTCAACGAGGGATGCATTCCCACAAAAACCCTGCTTTACAGCGCAAAGATGTATGAGCACGCGCAAGGTGGCAAGAAGTATGGCGTGACGGCAGAAAACGCCGCCTACGACTACAAAAAGATTGCCGACCGCAAAACAAAGGTAGTGCGCAAGCTCGTAGCGGGCATAAAAATGAAGATGGAGCAACACAACGTGGAGGTGGTGCGTGGCGATGCGTTCATAGAGAGCGGCAACGAGTGCCGCATAGTCATATCCTGCAACGGAGAGAGCTACGAAGCTGCACGCCTGCTCATCTGCACGGGTAGCGAGGCCTTTGTGCCCCCTATCCCCGGCGTAGAAGGTAACGAGGCTGTGCTCACAAACCGCGAGATACTCGCACTCACCGCAGCACCCGAGAGCCTTGTGGTAATAGGCGGCGGAGTCATAGGTATGGAGTTTGCAAGTTTCTACAACAGCTTGGGAATACCCGTGACGGTGATAGAGATGTTGCCCGAGATTCTGGGAGGAATGGACAAGGAGATTGCAGAAATGCTACGCGGCATATATGCCAAGAAAGGGGTTAAATTCTGCCTCGGATGCAAGGTGACAGCCATAGAGGGTAGCACCGTACACTACACCGACAGCGAGGGCAACGCGCTCACCGCCGAGGGAGAGAAGATTCTTATGAGCGTGGGACGACGCGCCGTGCTCGGCGGATTCGGGCTCGAGAACCTTGCCGTGGAGGCCGACCGCGGCATAAAAGTAAACGAATATATGCAGACTACAATGCCCAATGTCTATGCCGCAGGCGATGTCACAGGCTTCTCGCTCCTCGCCCACACCGCAAGCCGCGAGGCCGAGGTGGCAGTGAACCACATCGTGGGCATAGAGGACAAAATGGAGTATAACGCCATCCCAGGCATAGTATATACCAACCCCGAGGTGAGCAGCGTGGGCCTCACCGAGGAGCAGGCAACCGCGCAGGGCATAGAGTACCGCATAAGCAAGCTGCCGATGACCTTCTCGGGGCGCTTCGTGGCCGAGAACGAGGGGCAGATGGGTTTGTGTAAGATACTCGCCGACAAAGAAGATAAAATCATCGGCGTGCAGATGCTCGGCAACCCCTCGGGAGAATTTATCTGCGCAGCCTGTATGGCCATAACAAACGGGCTTACGGTGGAGAATCTGCGCCGCACGATATTCCCCCACCCCACGGTGAGCGAGATTATAAAAGAGGGACTCTTCGGCCTTGCCTGACGGAAACTTTTTGAGATATTTTAAAAAAAACGGCGAACAATCGGCCAAATATTAGGTAAGTTCAATAAAAAGCAGTTCCTTTGCCTAATATTTGGAAGAATAATATAAAATTATGAAAGGAAACAGGGTAAAACCCGCAAACGGAAAATTAGGAGTTATGTGCGTGGGACTGGGAGCAGTTACCACTACTACAATAATTGGTACGTTGATGGCACGCAAGGGACTTTCACGCCCCACCGGCTCGTTTGCCTGCGAGGGCATTATGCGCTTGGGACGCGGCAGCGAAAAAGTGTATAAGGAGGTGAAGGATATTGTGCCCGTTGCCTCACTCGACGACATTGTGTTCGGAGCGTGGGATTTATACGAAGATGACGCATACGACGCGGCTGTAAAGGCGGGCGTACTCAAGCAGCAGGACATCGAGCCCGTGAAAGAGGAGCTGAAGGCCATTCGCCCATACAAGGCCCTCTTTGACAAGAGCTATGCCACAAACATAGACGGCCCCAATGTAAAAACCGGCGGCAGCCGATGGGAGCTCACCGAGCAGTTGCGCGAGGATATACGCAGTTTTAAGAAAGAAAACAATTGCGACAGAGTGGTCGTTATATGGATTGCGAGCACTGAAAAATATATACCCCGCGACGAGCAGGTTCACGGCAGCGTTGCAGCCTTTGAAGAGGCTATGAAAGCCGACGACACAGCACGCATCGCACCAAGTATGTGCTACGCCTACGCAGCTATGCGCGAGGGATGCCCCTATGTGATGGGTGCGCCCAACCTGTGCATAGACATACCCGCAATGTGGGAGCTTGCCGAGGAGACAAAAGTCCCCATCACAGGCAAGGACTTCAAGAGCGGCCAGACAATGATGAAGACAGTGCTTGCGCCTGCCTTCTTCACCCGTCAGTTGGGTGTGACAGGCTGGTTCTCGACAAATATCCTGGGCAACCGCGACGGCGTGGTGCTCGACAACCCCGAGAACTTTGAGACCAAACGCCGCAGCAAGACATCGGCTCTCGACAATATCCTCGACAGCGACGTCTACCCCGACCTCTACTCGGACATATATCACAAGGTGAGAATTAACTACTACCCTCCCCGCGGCGACGAGAAGGAGAGCTGGGACAATATAGATATTTTCGGATGGATGGGCTACCCTATGACAATTAAGGTGAACTTCCTTTGCCGAGACTCCATTCTTGCAGCCCCACTGGTGCTCGACCTCGTGCTCTTCAGCGACATTGCACTGCGCGCAGGCGAGTGCGGCATACAGGAATTTATGTCGTTCTACTGCAAGGCGCCTATGCACAAAGATGGCGATAAACCCGTTCACGACCTGTTCAAGCAGTTTGCAATGCTCAAGAACAAGATAAGGGAATTTGCAGGGTACGAAGCCGACCAGGAGCTCGATTGACAGACAAAATATGCAGCAAAGAACTTTTGTTGCATATTTTTTACCGTTTTATTGCTATTTCTTGCAAAAAACGGTAAAATTATTATGCATAATTGTGTAAATATACTACTTTTGCAGCTCGCAAGAATAAATATACAATTATGAAGATAAAAAATTCACGTCTCGACGCCATACGCCTCATACTCTCTACGCAGGAGATAGGCAGCCAGGAGGAGCTGTTGAGCGAGCTTGCCAAAGAGGGTTTCAAGCTCACACAGGCCACCCTGTCGCGCGACCTTCACCAGCTGCGGGTTGTGAAGAGCGTAGGTGTTCAAGGGCGTTACCGATATGTTCTGACACGCCCACATCAATATCGTCACGAGGGAGAGAGCGGCGAAATGCGCCCCATCACCCCAGTGCAAGAGGTAAACGGTTTTCTGTCCATAAAATTCTCGGGTAACATAGCTGTCATACACACAAAGCCCAGCTACGCAAGCACACTCGCCTATCACATCGATAACTACGAGTTCCCCGAGATTATAGGAACCCTTGCGGGCGACGACACAGTGATGCTTATTATAGCAGAGGACGCAAGCCGTGGAGCTGTACTCCGAGCATTAAGAACTATTATACCCAATATATAAAATGGAAAATGTAATATATGATGACGGCATTGAGGTAATCATAGCCAATGCCTCACACGAGAAATATGTCGATGAGATACTCGACACAATCAGAGCAGCGGCAAAGGTGCGCGGCACAGGTATCGCCGAGCGCACACACGACTACGTTGCGCAGAAGATGAAAGAGGGCAAGGCAATTATAGCCCTCTGCGGAGAGGAGTTTGCAGGTTTCTGCTACATAGAGAGCTGGGGAAACAAGCACTACGTAGCCAATTCGGGCCTCATCGTGGTGGACAAGTTCCGCCGTCACGGCCTTGCAAAGCGCATTAAAAAGACCGCATTCGACCTCTCGCGCAAGCTCTGGCCCGAGGCAAAGCTCTTTGGTCTCACAAGCGGCGGTGCGGTAATGAAGATAAACACAGAGCTTGGCTATGTGCCCGTACCCTTCTCGGAGCTCACCGACGACGACGCCTTCTGGAAAGGCTGTGAGGGTTGCATAAACCACGATGTACTTGAGCGCACAGACCGTCGCTACTGCATCTGCACAGCTATGCTCTACGACCCCGCAAAACATAAGTAAAAATTAACAATAAAATAATATACATTATAATATGGAAAAGAAAAAAGTAGTTGTAGCATTCAGCGGAGGACTCGACACATCGTTCACCGTTATGTACCTTGCCAAAGAGAAGGGCTACGAGGTTTACGCCGCTTGCGCCAACACGGGAGGATTCAGCCCCGAACAGTTGAAACAGAACGAAGAGAACGCCTACAAGCTGGGCGCAACAAAATATGTGACACTCGATGTTACACAGGAGTATTACGACAAGAGCCTCCGCTATATGATATATGGTAACGTGCTGCGCAACGGCACATACCCTATCTCTGTATCGTCGGAGCGCATCTTTCAGGCGCTTGCCATCGCCCGCTATGCCAACGAGATAGGCGCAGAGGCCATTGCACACGGCTCTACAGGCGCAGGCAACGACCAGATACGTTTCGATATGACTTTCCTTGTGTGTGCCCCCGGCGTAGAGATTATCACCCTCACACGCGATATGACACTCACACGCGAGTACGAGATTAACTACCTGAACGAGCACGGCTTCAGCGCCGACTTTACAAAGCTTAAATACTCATATAACGTGGGTATATGGGGCACAAGCATCTGCGGTGGCGAGATTCTCGACTCTAAACAGGGACTCCCCGAGACAGCCTACCTGAAGCAGGTGACAAAGAGCGGCGAGGAGGAGTTGCACCTCACATTCGAGAACGGCGAGCTCAAGGCTGTAAACGGCGAGAAGTTCGACGACGCAATCAAAGCCATTCAGAAGGTAGAGGAGATTGGAGCAGCCTACGGCATCGGACGCGATATGCACGTTGGAGATACCATCGTGGGTATCAAGGGACGCGTGGGCTTTGAGGCCGCAGCACCTATGCTCATCATCGCAGCACACAAATTCCTCGAGAAATATACATTGAGCAAATGGCAGCAGTACTGGAAAGACCAGGTAGCCAACTGGTATGGTATGTTCCTGCACGAGAGCCAGTACCTGGAGCCCGTTATGCGCGACATCGAGGCTATGCTCGAGAGCTCACAGCGCAACGTAACAGGTACAGCAATCCTCAAGCTGATGCCCAAGCACTTTGAGACTGTGGGTGTAGACTCGCCCAACGACCTTGTGAAGAACAAGTTGGGAGAATATGGCGAGACACAGAAGGGATGGACAGCCGAGGAGGCCAAAGGCTTTATCAAGGTTACATCTACCCCCTTGCGCGCCTACTATGCCAACCACCCCGACGAGAAGATTTAATAACCATCGACACACACCATACAATGATAAAAGTTGGAATTATCGGCGGTGCCGGATACACGGCTGGAGAGTTGCTCCGCCTCCTGCTCGGACACCCCGAAGTTGAGATAAAATTTGTACACAGCAGCAGCAATGCCGGCAATCGCATAACAGACGTTCACGCGGGCCTGCTTGGCGAGACCGACCTTGTCTTCACCGACAAGATGCCCTTTGAAGAGATTGACCTGCTCTATTTCTGCACAGCACACGGCGACACACGCAAGTTCCTCGAGTGCACACAGTTGCCCGACGAACTCAAGGTCATCGACCTCTCTATGGACTACAGAATAAAGTCGTGTGACCACGACTTCATATACGGCTTGCCCGAACTTAACCGTCGCGCCACCTGCAAGAGCCGCTATGTGGCAAACCCCGGCTGTTTCGCCACCTGCATAGAGCTCGGTCTTCTGCCTTTGGCAAAGGAGCACCTGCTCAAGGGCGATATCTCGGTAAACGCCATCACAGGAAGCACTGGCGCGGGTGTAAAACCCTCGGCAACGACACACTACAGCTGGCGTAATAACAATATAAGCATCTACAAGCCTTTCACACACCAGCACCTGCCCGAGATTCTGCAATGCGTGAAACAGTTGCAGCCCGACTTCGACGGCGAAATTGACTTCATCCCCTATCGTGGCGACTTCCCCCGCGGAATATTCACCACAATAGTTCTGAAGTGCGACCTCGACATTGAGACCGTGTACAAGCTCTACGAGAGCTACTACGAGCGCGACTCTTTCACACACATTATAAACAAGCCCCTCGACCTCAAGCAGGTTGTGAACACAAACAAGTGTCTCATACACCTTGAGAAGCACGGCAACAAACTGCTCATCACCTCAATCATCGACAACCTGTTGAAGGGTGCCAGCGGACAGGCGGTGCACAATATGAACCTGCTCTTTGGCCTCGAGGAGACAGTGGGACTCAAACTCAAACCCTCGGCATTCTAAAAAGAGAAGAAAGATGAAATTGTATGATGTATATCCGCTCTTCGATATAAACATCGTAAAGGGCGAAGGATGTCGAGTGTGGGACGACAAAGGCACAGAATACCTCGACCTCTACGGAGGCCACGCAGTTATTTCGATAGGCCACGCACACCCCAAGTATGTCGATTACATAAGCAAGCAGGTAGCCACACTCGGCTTCTACTCTAACTCGGTGATAAACAAACTGCAGAGCGATGTAGCCGAGCTACTGGGCAAGGTGAGCGGTTACGAAGACTACAACCTCTTCTTCATAAACTCGGGAGCCGAGGCCAACGAGAACGCTCTGAAACTCTCTTCGTTCAAGAACGGACGCACCCGTGTAATTGCTTTTAACAAGGCTTTCCACGGACGCACATCGCTTGCGGTGGAGATTACAGATAACCCCAAAATAATTGCCCCCATAAACAGCAACGGACACACCACATATCTGCAACTTGGAGATATAGAGGGAGTGCGCCGCGAGATTGCAAAAGGCGATGTCACAGCTGTTATAATTGAGGGAATACAGGGAGTAGGAGGTATCAGAATACCCGACGCTACATTCCTGCAGGAATTGCAGAAGGAGTGTAACGCCACAAACACCACCCTTATCCTCGACGAGATACAGAGCGGATGTGGCCGCAGCGGTAAGTTCTTTGCCCACCAGTGGGCAGGCATACGCCCCGATATCATAACACAGGCCAAGGGCATAGGTAACGGTTTCCCCGTGGGCTGCGTGCTCATAAGCCCCAAATTCGAGGCTGTATATGGAGAGCTCGGCACCACATTCGGCGGTAACCACCTCGCCTGCGCGGCCGCGCAGGCAGTGCTCGAGGTTATGCAGGAGGAGAAGCTGCTCGACAATGTGAACGCCGTGGGCAACTACCTAATGAGCGAGCTCAAGAAACTGCCACAGATAAAGGAGGTGCGCGGTTGCGGACTTATGATAGGTATGGAGTTTGATGAGCCTATAAAGGATATACGCCGTCGCCTGCTCTTTGAGGAGCACGTGTTTACCGGCGTAAGCGGTACAAACGTGATACGTCTGTTGCCGCCCCTCACACTCACAATGGAGCAGGCCGCCGACTTCATAGAGCGCTTCAAGAGAGTTCTGGGATAATATCCCCATACTACATAAAAAAATGATTCAGCAAAAGCTGAATCATTTTTTTATGCCTACCCGCCCGCAGGGAGTTATATCTTTAACCACTGCATAGGATTGAGCTTTGTCTTTTCATTGCGCAACTGAAAGAGCAGGCGTGTGTGCCCCGAAGCGTCGGTGGCCACCGTGCCAATTATATCGCCTGCCTTGAGCTTGTCGCCCTCCTTTACCGTAATATCGTCGAGGCGGCAATAGACCGTGATATATTTGCCGTGACGCACAAGCACAAAGGCAAAATCGCCCTGACGTATAACCGATGTCACCCTGCCCTCGAAGACGCAACGAGCCTTTGCTCCGCGCTCGCCGCCCAGTGTAATGCCGCCGTAGTCTATCTGCACCGTGCCCTTGCCTGCGACACCCTTTTGAGGGCCGAAGTTACCCACTACGTGGAAGGGGCCTGTGATGGGCGCAGGCAGCTTGCCCTTGTTCTGTAGAAAGGAGCCTGTCATCTTGCGCACACCCTCATCCTCTTTCATAACCACGGCCGAGTTTTTCTCGGGTTTCTTCTTGTCGGCAGGGGTTTTCTTCTTGGCTGCGGCACGCTCACGTGCCTTCTGCGCCTCTATCTCGCGGTCGATGGCCTTTTCTATGGCTGCGTTCAGTTTCTGCAGCTGTGCGCGCTGCGACTTGAGCTCCTTCTCCACCTTGCGCGACTCCTTGCGCAGCTCCTTGACGAGGTTGCGCTGCTCCTCCTCGAGCTGCTGCATAGCCTTGCGCTGGTGTGTCTGCTCGTCGAGCGAGACGCGCTTGAGCGACAAGATGCTGTCGAGTTCATTTTTTTTCGCCTGCAGCTCCTCAATGGCTGTTTTCAGTTCCTCGCCCTTCTGCTTATATGCCTGCATATACTGCCCGGCATAGCGGTAACGGCGCATCATACTATTAAAGTCGCCCGCAGAAATTATAAACACCAGTTTATTGCGGAAACCGCCGTAACGACGGGCACGCTGCAACGACGAGGCATACTCGCGTTTCGATGTCTCCACACGCGCCTCATTGGCCGCCACCTCTTTGTTGAGGAGCGTTATCTCGCCGTTCACTGCTGCCACCTCGGCTGTGAGAAGTTTTATAATCTTCTTGCGTTCGTTTATGCGGGCGGTGAGCAGGTCGAGGTTCTGGAGTTTTGCGTTTATATCCTTTTTCGACGAGAGGAGAATATTCTCTTTCTGCGCAATCTCTTTCTGCAACGCACCCACTTTGAGGCGCATCTCCTTTATCTCTTTAGTCTGTGCCACAGCCATTGTGGAACAGAGAGTGAAGAGGAACAGCGAAAGAAATATCTTTATGTGTTTTTTCATTCTTTATTTGCTTATTTAATGCCGAGCTCTTTGAGTAAATCGCCCACAAGAACTCTCTTATAGGAGGGCGAGAGGGTTGTAGCTTTGAATGTGGCGGGGGTTTTTATCTTGCTCAACGAGAGGGTGAGTGTGGCGGCCACCGACGGAGAGTCGAGCGAAATTATTATGCGGGTAGGCGCCTTGCCCTCGGCTGTATCGGTGAAATCGCCATATACACAGGTGACCGTGATACCGCCCTTGCGCTCCCCGCAGCTTTTCACAAGCGTTCCCACTGTGGAATCGATATAGAAACTATATCTTATATCGTCGCGTTCTGTTGTGAGCAGGAGAAGGCCGTCGCTGTGCGAAACACCTCCCACAGCCGCAATATCCTCTATGCAGACACCCTGTGGCAGGAATACCCTGCCGAGCATTACAGACTCGAGGAGCTCGTAATTTATGCCGCACTTGGCAAGCAGGGGAACTGCGTTATAATCGACACGCGCATACTCCCCTTTCATCTTGTTTACATAGGTGAGGTCGCCGGGCCTGAAGTCGATACAGGCAGCCTCGAAGAGCCCCAGGGGGGTGATGCCTATCTGTATGCCCTCGCCCTCTTTCACCTTGATTCTGCCCGACGAGGATATACTCTTGCCCGTAGCCTCTACCGCAAGTTTCGCCGTCGCCGAGTAGGACTCTGCCGTGCCCGACACCGCGGGGAGACTCTTTATGAGAGCTACCTCGGCAGGAGCGATGCCCTGCTCGACTACTTTCTTTGATTTGCAGCCTGCAAGAAACAGCACCGCAACCACAAGCATCAGTATACTACTTTTTCTTACCATCGGGAATATATTGTTTCTTTTTTATCTTGCGTTTGAGAATCTTTGAGTCGTCGCCCTTCTCAAAGGCTGTCTGCCAGCACTCGAGGGCTCGCTCTATGTCGCCCGTCTTTGCATATATGTCGCCGCAGTGATGATATTCCACCGCGCTGCGCTCGGCCTCCATCTGCATCAGTTTGTCGGCATACTCTGCCGCCTCGTCGTAACGCTCAAGCAGAAAGAGTATCCAAGCGTATGTGTCTATATATATGGGCTCGTCGGGCTCCATATGCAGGGTGCGTGCGCTCATATCGAGTGCCTTTTCGAGCTCTCTGTTATCGAGGGCAAGGTAATAGGCGTAATTATTGAGCACACCCGTGTTATTTGCGTTGTATACGAGCGCGCTGTCATAGGCACACATTGATTTGTCTTTCTGACCGAGCTCGTGATAAGTGTCGCCAAGCAGCGCATATATGTCGGAGAGAGCGTCGGTGTCAGCACTGTCGCTGCATTTTGTCACTCCGTTCAGATAGGTCTCTATCGCCTCTTTTTTCCTGCCCAGCTGGTCGCAGCTCAAGCCACGGTAGAAATAGAGGGTGAGCATATCGGGGTAATACATAAGCGCGGCATCGCAATGCGAGATGATTTCGTTGTAGTCGTTGCGTGCCACGGCATACTGCAGCAGATACAGGTGGGCTCCTTTGTTGTCGGGCTCCAAGCGGAGTATCTTTTCCAGCGTGCCGCGCGCCTGCTCCTCGGGGAGTGCCCTATAGCGCGTATAGGCCATAAAAACCAAAGATGCAGCATTGAAAGCGTGGGGGATGTCCACAAGCTCGTCGAGCAGCGAGAGCACGCTCTGCACCTCTTCACGGCTGTCTTTGTAATTGACATACTCTTTAAGCTCTTCGGCACGGGATTCGTCGGGACACTTCTCGCTCTTGAAGAGACGCTCGGCATACAGAGTGTAGAGTGAGTCGTTTTTTGTTTCGCGGCTATGGTTTGTCATTGTGAGCAACGAGCTGTAGCTGTCGGGGGTTTCGGCAAGCACCTTGCTATGCACGGCAATGGCCTGCGCCTCGTCGCCAAATATGCCGTATGTATCGCCAAGCAGGGAGAGGTACTGGTCGGAGGCGGGGTTCTCGGCTATGAGAGACTCCACCGAGGATATGGCTGCGGCTTTGTCGCCCATCATAACATAGTTGTGATGTTTCATCATAGTCACTATCTCACCGGCACCCTCCACGGCCTCATATCTTTCGAGCACAGCTATAGACTTGGCATAGTCGCCACGCTCGGTGTAACGCGACGCAAGGTTTATATAATTTTCGCTTTTTTCGGGGAAGAGCGTAAGCATCTCTTCATAGGCGGCAAGAAGCTCTTCCACCATACCCTCCCTGTCGAGAGCATATACATAGTGCTGCCAGAACTGGTGATTGTGCGGGTTGTCGGTAACTATCTCGCGCAGAATCTCAATGGTCTTTTCCCTGCGTCCGAGGAAGTAATAGAGATTGGCAAGGTCGTATTGTATGGCCGAGGATTCGGGCTGCAGGAAGCGGCAATGCTCCAGGATATCGTATGCGGCATCGTATTTCTGCTGCTCAATCATAGAGTGGGCCTGCAGAAAGAAGTAATCGACCGCGCGCGCACGCTCTATGGAATCGGGCGGACACACCGCCGCGGCCGATGCCCCCACGGGGAGCAGCAGCGACAAAAGAAGTATGCGCAACAAACGGTACATATTATCTTAAACTCCTGTATGACCAAAACCGCCTGCTCCACGCTCTGTCTCGTCGAGCACCTCGACCTCGCTCCACTCGACCTGCTCGTGGCGGGCAATTACCATCTGCGCTATGCGCTCACCGTCGGTGATGGTAAAGGGCTCCGAAGAGAGGTTTACAAGTATCACGCACACCTCACCGCGATAGTCGGCGTCGATGGTTCCGGGTGAGTTGAGCACGGTGATTCCTTTCTTTATGGCAAGGCCGCTGCGGGGACGCACCTGCGCCTCGTAGCCTGCGGGAAGGGCCATAAAAAGACCTGTGGGAACGAGGGTGCGCTGCAGGGGCTGCAGTTCTATGGGAGCGTCGATATTTGCCCTCAAATCCATACCTGCCGACAAAACTGTCTCGTACGAAGGCAACTGATGTTTCGATTTATTTATTATCTGCACTTTCATATACTAACTTCATTAAATGAAAAACTCCGAGCAACGCAGTTTGTTCTCGGAGCCCTTCGTATCTTATTATCAAATTTTATTATCCGATTGATAGAAAACCTTGTTTGCTCCGGATGTGAACTTGATGGCATCGGGGTTCTCCTTGGCAAACGATTCGATATATCGCATTCTCTTGTCATCCTGCAATTCATCGACAGCGATAAGAAGGCCTGTCTCCTCGACATTGCCAAAGCCCTTGTTTACAGCTGTTCCGAATATCTTCATTGTGGGCGAGAGGCCCATATAGGCGTTCACCATAGGGGGGATGCTCAAGCCGTAGCGATGAACCTCCTGCTTTAGTATGCGGTAGTCTTCCTTGAAATTATCCTTGCAGAAGAGAACGCGCAGTTCCTCCTCGGGAGTCTCTATCTGCAGAGGGGTAACGGGGAGCACAAGCCCCTCGGGATCGGGGAAGTGTTTCTTGAGGAAATAGAGTATCATATCTCGTGCCTTTGTGAGATATGAGGGATACATCGTAACCTTGCCGAAGAGGTATTTCACACCGGGAAGCACCACGGTGAGCGCACCCAGACCGTCCCACAGGTTATCGAGTGCAAAGATACTCTTTGAGCCCATCTTCGACGACTGGTACTCGAGCGCCACAAAGGCACGGCCCAGTTCCACGGTGTGGGGAAGAATCTCCTGCTTAAACTTGTCGGAGAAACGGAACATTCCGTGCGCTGTGGCAATCTCGGGCTCGCCATTCTCGTCCATACGCACATCGCCGCCATAGATGTAGCGATAACCGCCTATGATATCGTCGCACTCGGGATTCCACACAATGAGCTGTTTATAGGGATTCTCCATTGTGTCGAACTCGTCTATATCGACCGACTTGCCGGTGCCGCCACCCGCTGCACGAAAAGCAATCTCGCGCAGACGACCTATCTCTCGCATCACATTGGGCGAGTCGAAAGCCGTAACTATATAAATCTCATTATTGCTGCGATGTGTGAAACGCAGACGTTTTTCTTCGGTCAGTTCGGCCTTGAGCAGTTCTTTGGGAACCGGAGCAATTATTTCTTCCATATATTTTATGTCGTAGATTACAATTGGTACACCAACTCTTTCACATACTGCGCCCACTCGACAGGCTTGCGGCTCTTGTCGAATGTTTGCCAGGGAATTGGCTTGCCTATTGTTACTTTAAATGTTTTATTTTTGTTCTTGAACATCTCGTCGCTCAAGTAGAGCATCGCGATATTGAATTTGAGCCCGAGCATTTTGTTTATATTAGCCAAGCGATAGAAAAAGTCGGAGTTCTGCCCCTCAAAGTGTATGGGGATGATGTCGCGCTGTGTCTGCACACTCTTTGTGATAAAGGTCTTTTTCCACTCAAGGTCGCGTATGACGCCATTGGTGCGACGCGAGCATATTCCTGCGGGAAACATTACGATATTATTGTCGCTCTCGAAAGCGGCGTTCACCTGCTGCGGGAAATTACGTGCCTGCTTGCCCGTTTTGTTTATGGGCACCCAAAACGAAGCTATATTGGGGATATTCATAAGCAGGTCGTTCACAAGGAGTTTTATCTTGCCCTCGTACTTGCTGCCGAGGATATAGGCGAGGCCGAGACCGTCCTGCGCACCCAGGGGGTGATTGCTCACAAAGGTGTAACGCCCCTCCGAGGGGAGATTCTCGAGCCCTTGCACGTCGAACGAGTTATTGAAGTATTTCATAAACTCGCCTATGAAGGCAAGGTCGCGCTTGTCGCCGTGAGCACGCAGAAACTCGTTCATCTCGTCCTGATGAACTATCTTTTTGAGATACGAGACAAGGAAACGCGGTACATAACGCGCCTTTTTGCCGGCTTTTGCAGCCAAGATGGCATCTATATCAATCTGCAACATTTCGCTCATCGCCCTATTATGCTATTTTACGATTATATTGCAAATTTAGATTATATTTTTTACAAATCAAAAAAAAATATAATACTTATATCGCGTGCGTAGATAGAAAAAAATAGGGTGGTGCTTTATGGCACCACCCTGCTTTTCTATCTATTTATTTTTACTCGTCTGCCGAATCGGAGAAATCGAGCACTGTTCTTTTGTTTGCCTGTATGCGCTCGTAGTCGTCTTTTGAACCTACGATGATGCGGCTGAACTCGCGCTGTCCTGTACCGGCGGGAATGAGGTGACCGCAAATTACGTTCTCCTTCATACCCAAGAGGTAGTCGCTCTTCATATTGATTGCAGCCTCGTTGAGCACCTTTGTAGTCTCCTGGAACGATGCAGCCGACATAAAGCTCTGTGTCTGCAATGCGGCACGTGTGATACCCTGCAGAATCTGTGTAGATGTAGCGGGCTGTGCATCGCGTGAGATAATGGGCTTGAGGTCGCGGCGTTTGAGCATACTGTTCTCGTCGCGCAACTTGCGGGCTGTGATAATCTGACCGGGCTTGAGGTTTTCAGAGTCACCTGCATCGACAACCACTTTCTTACCCCAGATGCGGTCGTTCTCCTCCTGGAACTGCAACTTATCCACAATCTGAAGCTCGAGGAAGCGTGTATCGCCGGGCTCGTTGATTTGCACCTTACGCATCATCTGACGTACGATAATCTCGAAGTGCTTGTCGTTAATCTTCACACCCTGTGAGCGGTACACATCCTGTGCCTCGTTCACGATATACTCCTGAACGGCTGTGGAACCCTTGATTGCAAGGATATCAGAAGGAGTGATGGCACCGTCTGACAGAGGAGTACCGGCACGTACATAGTCGCCGTCCTGTACAAGAATCTGTTTAGAAAGCGCAACAAGATATTTCTTGACATCGCCCACCTTTGATGTTACGATAATCTCGCGGTTACCACGTTTTACCTTACCCATAGAAACCTCTCCGTCGATTTCTGATACAACTGCGGGGTTAGAGGGGTTACGAGCCTCAAACAGCTCGGTTACACGGGGAAGACCACCGGTGATATCGCCTGCACCACCAAATACACGAGGAATCTTCACAAGCACATCTCCGGCCTTGAGCATCTGTTTGTCGTCGATAACGACGTGACCGCCCACGGGGAGGTTGTATGTGTGCAAGGTAACTCCGTTCTCATCGTTGATGCGCACGGTAGGTATCTTGGTCTTGTCTTTAGACTCGATAATCACAATCTCGTGCAAGCCTGTACTCTCGTCGGTCTCTACCTTGTAGGTTACGTTGTCGATAACCGACTCGAACTCTACCTTACCCGCAACCTCGGTAACGATAACTGCGTTGAAGGGGTCCCACATTGCGATGACCTTGCCGGGCTCCACTACATCGCCCTCTGCGGCAAAGAGTTTTGAACCGTAAGGTATGTTGTGAGAAGAGAGAACGATACCTGTGTTTATATCCACGAAACGTACCTCACTCAAGCGGCTCACTACAATCTTCACGGGAGAACCGTCGGTGTCGATGGTATCAACTGTACGCAACTCCTCGAAGCTCAAGCGCGAAGCGTGCTTTGCCTTGATTGTGGCATCGGCTGCAACGTTACCCGCGGTACCTCCGGCGTGGAAGGTACGAAGTGTAAGCTGTGTACCGGGCTCACCGATAGACTGTGCCGCGATAACACCCACAGCCTCACCCTTCTCAACCATACGGCTGGTAGCAAGGTTGCGTCCGTAACATTTTGCACAAACACCCTGTTTAGACTCACAGGTGAGTACCGAACGTATCTCAACGCTCTCGATGGGAGACTTCTCAATCTCATCGGCAATAGCCTCTGTGATGAGCTCGCCTGCAGCTACAAGCACCTTGCCTGTTGTGGGATCTACCACATCGTGTACCGATACACGGCCAAGGATACGCTCGCTGAGCTTTGCAATTGTCTCGTCGCCGTTCTTGAGTGCTGTACATACAAGTCCGCGCAATGTGCCGCAATCCTCCTCGTTGATAATTACGTCGTGTGAAACGTCCACAAGACGACGTGTGAGGTATCCGGCGTCGGCTGTCTTCAACGCGGTATCGGCAAGACCCTTACGGGCACCGTGAGACGAGATAAAGTACTCAAGCACCGAAAGTCCCTCCTTAAAGTTCGAAAGAATGGGGTTCTCGATAATCTGTGCACCCTCTGAACCGGCTTTCTGGGGCTTGGCCATAAGACCACGCATACCCGAGAGCTGACGAATCTGGTCTTTAGAACCACGGGCACCTGAATCGAGCATCATATATACCGAGTTGAAGCCCTGGTCGTCGGTCGAGATAGTCTTCATAAGAACGTCGGCAAGGTCGCTGTTTACGTGTGTCCACTCATCGACCACCTTGTTATAACGCTCTTTGTCGGTGATAAGACCGAGGTTATACTCTGCAAGAATCTCCTCGACCTTCTCGTTACCCTTGCGAACGAGCTCTGCCTTCTCCTCGGGGATGATAACATCGTCGAGGTTGAACGACAGACCGCCCTTAAAGGCCATATAGTATCCGAGGTTCTTGATTCCGTCGAGGAACTCTGCCGAACGGGCAACTCCCACGCGTTTGATAACCTCGGTGATGATATCACGGAGTGATTTTTTAGATACGATGGTGTTTATGAATCCCATCTCGCGGGGCACCACCTGGTTCACTATCACACGTCCTACCGATGTCTCACGGAGCACCTGTACATAGTCACCGTTCTCGTCGCGGTCCTCTACCATAACCTTAACAGGTGCGTGGATATCTACACGGCCCTGGTTGTAGGCGATAAGCGCCTCCTCGGGACCATAGAATATCATACCCGAACCCTTGGCACCCTCACGCAGCTTGGTGATGTAGTACAAACCGAGTACCATATCCTGCGAGGGCACTGTGATAGGAGCACCGTTCGAGGGGTTAAGGATATTGTGTGACTGCAACATAAGCATCTGTGCCTCCAAGATAGCCTCGTTGCTCAAAGGCAAGTGAACGGCCATCTGGTCACCGTCGAAGTCGGCGTTGAACGCGGTACAAGCAAGGGGGTGGAGCTGGATAGCCTTACCCTCGATCATCTTGGGCTGGAACGCCTGGATACCGAGACGGTGAAGTGTCGGCGCACGGTTGAGGAGCACGGGGTGTCCCTTCATTACGTGCTCAAGGATATCCCAGATTTTGGGGTCGCGACGGTCTACAAACTTCTTGGCCGATTTAACGGTCTTCACAATACCGCGCTCAATGAGCTTACGGATGATGAACGGTTTGTAGAGCTCGGCAGCCATCAGTTTGGGGATACCGCATTCACCCATCTTGAGCTCGGGGCCTACGACGATTACCGAACGTGCTGAATAATCGACACGCTTACCGAGAAGGTTCTGACGGAAACGTCCCTGCTTACCCTTCAAACTGTCGGAGAGTGATTTCAAAGGACGGTTAGCCTCTGACTTCAATGCGCTTGCCTTGCGTGAGTTGTCGAAGAGTGAATCGACAGCCTCCTGCAACATACGCTTCTCGTTACGCAAGATAACCTCGGGTGCCTTAATCTCGATGAGCTTCTTCAAGCGGTTGTTACGGATGATTACACGACGATAGAGGTCGTTGAGGTCTGATGTAGCGAAACGGCCGCCATCGAGGGGCACCAAAGGACGCAATTCGGGGGGAATCACGGGGATTACGGTCATAATCATCCACTCGGGACGGTTATTGCCGTTTGATGCCGCCATAGAAGAACGGAACGACTCTACCACCTGAAGGCGTTTGAGAGCCTCGTTCTTGCGCTGCTGCGACATATCGGTGTTGGCGCGGTTACGCAACTCGTAAGAGAGTGAGTCGAGGTCGATGCGTGCCAAGAGGTCCTGAATGGCCTCTGCACCCATCTTGGCGATAAACTTATTGGGGTCGCTGTCCTCGAGGTACTCGTTGCCCTCGGGGAGGTTGTCCATAATGTTCAAATACTCCTCCTCTGAAAGCAACTGGTAGGCGTTTACACCGTCGAGCACGTTCTCCTTGCCGGGAACGTCCTGACGTGTCTCGTCCTCCTTGCGTGCCATCACACCGGGCTGTATTACTATATATTTCTCGTAGTAGATAACTGCATCGAGCATCTTGGTGGGCAAGCCCAACAGATAACCTATCTTGTTGGGGAGAGAACGGAAGTACCAGATGTGTGCCACGGGAACAACCAACTGGATGTGTCCCATACGCTCACGACGTACTTTCTTCTCTGTAACCATTACACCGCAACGGTCGCAGACGATGCCTTTATATCTGATGCGTTTGTATTTTCCGCAATGGCACTCGTAATCCTTTACAGGACCGAAGATACGCTCGCAGAACAATCCGTCACGCTCGGGCTTATAGGTACGATAGTTGATTGTCTCGGGTTTCAACACCTCGCCGCACGAATTACCCAAAATCTCCTGCGGTGAAGCAAGACCGATGGTAATCTTCGTAAAATTTGTTTTTGTCTTTGATTCTTTTCTAAAAGCCATAGTTGTATTTTGACAAACGTGATGGAATTAATTATTCAAATGAAATACTCAAACCTAATCCGCGAAGCTCGTGGAGCAATACGTTCAACGACTCGGGCAGTGAAGGTGTGGGCATTGCATCGCCCTTCACAATAGCCTCGTATGCCTTTGAACGGCCTGCAACGTCGTCCGACTTGATGGTCAGAATCTCCTGAAGGATGTGTGCTGCACCGAATGCCTCGAGTGCCCAAACCTCCATCTCTCCGAAACGCTGGCCTCCGAACTGTGCCTTACCACCGAGCGGCTGCTGTGTGATAAGTGAGTAAGGACCGATAGAACGTGCGTGCATCTTGTCCTCGACCATATGACCGAGCTTGAGCATATAGCTCACACCCACTGTCGCAGGCTGGTCAAACTGCTCACCTGTACCACCGTCGTAGAGGTATGTCTTACCGAAGCGGGGGATACCGGCTTTGTCTGTCCAAGTGCAAAGGTCGTCGAGTTTCGCACCATCGAAGATAGGTGTGGCAAACTTAACGCCGAGCTCTTTACCTGCGCGACCGAGTACAGTCTCGAATATCTGTCCGATGTTCATACGCGAAGGCACACCCAGAGGGTTAAGGATAATATCAACGGGAGTACCATCGGCCAAGAAAGGCATATCCTCCTGACGAACCACGCGTGACACGATACCCTTGTTACCGTGGCGACCGGCCATCTTATCTCCGACACCAATTTTACGTTTCTTCGCAACATAAACCTTGGCCATCTTCATTGTACCCGAGGGAAGCTCGTCACCGATGGTGAGAGCAAACTTCTCGCGTTTAACCTCTGCATCGAGCTGTTTGTACTTGTGCAGATAGTTTATGATGAGAGCACGAATGAGGTCGTTGGTGTGTGCATCGGCTGTCCACTTGCTCAACTGTATCGAATCGTAGTCGAGAGCCTCGAGCTCACCCTTCATAAATTTAGCGCCTTTGGCGATAACCTCGGTGCCCATAAAGTCTTTAACACCCTGTGAAACACGGCCGTCGATGAGTGTGAGCAGCTTGTTTACGAGCACATCTTTGAGAGCGCCCACCTTCTGCATAAACTCGTCGTCGATCTTGGGCAACTTGGCTTTGTCCGCCAATTTTGCCGAACGTGTCTTCTCGGCCTTCTGGAAAAGACGACGACCGATTACAACACCCTGCAAAGAGGGAGATGCCTTCAACGACACATCCTTCACATCACCTGCCTTGTCACCAAAGATGGCACGTAACAGTTTCTCCTCGGGAGTGGGATCTGACTCACCCTTGGGAGTGATCTTACCGATGATGATATCACCGGGTTTTACATAGGCTCCCACACGGATGATACCGTTCTTGTCGAGGTCTTTTGTAGCGTCCTCGTTCACGTTGGGAATATCGTATGTAAACTCCTCCATACCACGTTTTGTCTCGCGCACCTCCAAAGAGAGTTCATCGACGTGTACCGATGTGAGCACATCCTCGCGTACTACTCTCTCGTTGAGCACGATAGCATCCTCATAGTTATAACCCTTCCACGGCATATAAGCTACAAGGAGGTTCTTTCCGAGAGCGAGCTCACCGGCCTGTGTCGAATATCCCTCGGTGAGGATATCACCGGCTTTTACCTTCTGGCCCTTGTCGCAGATAGGACGAAGGTCGATGGTCATATTCTGGTTGGTACGACGGAACTTGGGTATGATATACTCCTTTGAAGCGGGCTCGAAGCTTACGAACTCCTCCTCGTCGGTGCGGTCGTACTTAATTACAATTCTCGATGCATCGACAAACTCAATTACACCGTCGCCCTCGGCAACAATCTGTGTACGTGAGTCCTCTACAAGCTGACGCTCAATACCTGTACCCACAATAGGAGCCTCGGTGGTGAGCAAGGGAACAGCCTGGCGCATCATATTCGATCCCATCAGCGCACGGTTGGCATCGTCGTGCTCAAGGAAGGGAATGAGCGACGCAGCGATAGATGCAATCTGCTGGGGCGAAACGTCCATAAGCTCCACGCGGTCGGGAGTTACAACAGGGTAATCTGCATCCTGACGGGTTTTTACCTTTTTAAGTATGAAGTTACCATTCTCGTCAAGGGGAGCGTTACCCTGAGCGATAATCTTGCCCTCCTCCTCCTCGGCGGTGTAGTAAACTACATTATTATTATTTATATCAACTTTGCAGTCACCGGCCTTTCTATAAGGTGTGACAATAAAGCCGAGCTCGTTAATCTTTGCATAAATACACAATGACGAAATAAGTCCAATGTTGGGACCCTCGGGAGTCTCAATGGGACAGAGACGGCCATAGTGTGTGTAGTGAACGTCTCGAACCTCGAAACCTGCACGCTCACGCGAAAGACCGCCGGGGCCGAGAGCCGAGAGACGGCGTTTGTGTGTGATTTCGGCCAAGGGGTTGGTTTGGTCCATAAACTGCGACAAGGCATTTGTACCAAAGAAGGTGTTGATTACAGCCGACACAGTCTTTGCGTTGATAAGGTCGGTGGGTGTAAACACCTCGTTGTCGCGAACGTTCATTCTCTCACGGATTGTACGGGCCATACGCGCAAGACCGATTGCAAACTGGTTAGACAGCTGCTCGCCTACGGTACGCACGCGACGGTTGCTCAAGTGGTCGATATCATCGACTACAGCCTTTGAGTTCACAAGTCCGATGAGATATTTGATAATCTCTATAATATCCTCTTTAGTAAGCACTCTTACCGACATATCGGTTGTAAGACCGAGCTTGCGGTTGATGCGGTAACGACCTACGTCGCCAAGGTCATAACGTTTCTCCGAGAAGAAAAGGTTATTGATTACCTCGCGTGCGCTGGCGTCGTCGGCGGGCTCGGCGTTACGCAACTGACGGAAAATGTAATTAACCGCCTCACGCTCCGAGTTACTTGTATCCTTGTCGAGAGTGTTGAAGATGAGCGAATAGTCGAGTGAGTCGCTACCCTCGCTCTCCTTATGGAGAAGGATAGTCTCGACACCGCTGTCGAGGATACGATCTACGAGATCCTGGTCAAGGATTGCCTCGCGCTCGATGATAACCTCGCTACGCTCGATAGATACAACCTCACCTGTATCGGGATCAACAAAGTCCTCTTGCTTTGTCTTCACCACGCGACCGGCCATCTTGCGGCCGATAGCCTTCTTCAGGCTTGTCTTTGTTACTTTGAAATCCTCGGCAAGGTCGAATATCTCAAGAATATCCTTATCCGACTCAAAACCGATGGCACGCAACAGTGTTGTTACGGGCAACTTCTTCTTACGGTCGATGTATGCGTACATCACATTGTTGATGTCGGTAGCGAACTCAATCCAAGAACCTTTGAAAGGTATGATACGAGCCGAATACAAGGGTGTTCCGTTAGCGTGAACACTCTGACCGAAGAACACACCGGGTGAACGGTGCAACTGTGATACCACAACGCGCTCTGCACCATTGATGATGAATGTACCCTGCTTGGTCATATAGGGGATGGGGCCAAGGAATACATCCTGGATAACTGTATCGAAGTCCTCGTGGTCGGGATCGGTACAATAGAGCTTCAACTTTGCTTTAAGGGGAACACTATATGTGAGACCACGCTCCAAACACTCGCTTATAGAGTAGCGGGGAGGATCGATGTAATAGTCAAGAAACTCCAATACAAAATTGTTCCTCGTATCGGTTATAGGGAAGTTTTCGGCAAATACTTTGTAAAGGCCGTCATTCACTCTTTTTTCGGGAGGAGTATCCAATTGGAGGAAATCTTCGAAAGATTTCAATTGTACTTCCAAAAAGTCCGGGCAAGGCATAGGATCTTTTATAGAAGCAAAGTTAATTCTTTGATTATCAGTTTTTAGAGACATTGTGGAAGAATGTTTTAGAACTTACTTTTATTTTACGCACAAAAGGTTAAGAACCCTTTTAGCGGGGTTCTTAACCATTGATACCCTTGTGCAGGGCGGGATTTCTTACTTAAGCTCGATCTCGGCACCAGACTCCTCGATAGTCTTCTTCAAAGACTCAGCCTCTGCCTTTGCCATACCCTCTTTCAATGTGCTGGGAGCACCATCTACAAGGTCTTTAGCCTCTTTCAAGCCAAGGCCACAAGCCTCTTTAACAGCCTTAACAACTGCGAGCTTGTTAGCACCTACGCTCTTCAATACTACGTCGAACTCTGTCTTCTCCTCTGCAGCAGCGCCAGCGGCACCAGCAGCGGGAGCAGCAACAGCAACAGCTGCAGCAGCGGGTTCGATACCATATTCTTCTTTAAGGATTGTTGCAAGTTCGTTAACGTCTTTTACTGTAAGGTTAACCAATTCTTCTGCAAGAGCTTTCAAATCTGCCATTTTCGTATAA
>JAZRLR010000005.1:0-54904 GCA_045646965.1 Bacteroidaceae bacterium | reverse complement strand
CGTGCCTATAATACCGTATCTCCGGCATCGGGCAAAGTGCTTTCGGGTGGTGTCGATGCGAATGCATTGCATAAGCCCAAACGCTTCTTTGGCGCGGCACGCAACATTGAAAATGGCGGTTCATTGACAATTATCGCAACAGCTCTTATCGATACCGGTTCAAAAATGGATGAGGTTATCTTTGAAGAATTCAAGGGTACCGGTAATATGGAGCTTCAGCTCGACCGTTCACTTGCGAACAAGCGTATTTTCCCGGCTGTTAATATCATCGCTTCATCGACACGCCGCGACGATCTGTTGCTTGACCGCCAGACACTTGACCGTATGTGGATTCTTCGCAAATATCTTGCCGATATGACACCTATGGAGGCGATGGAGTTTGTGAAAGACCGTCTCGAGAAAACAAAGGACAATTCCGAATTCCTTATGAGTATGAATTCTTAATTCGTTGTGAAAAATATTTACAACAAATGAGAGGATAAAATATAGCCCGCAAATCAAATTTGCGGGCTATATTTTGCTCTGTCCGACGGCAATCGTTAGAAGGGGAGGTCGTCGGGATCGTTGCTTGCAGTGAAGCTTGAGGCATCTACTTTGGGTGCGCTGAATTGGGGCATATCCTCGGGCACACCTGCGGGAGCCACGCCACGCTCTACCTTCCAAGCGCGGATATCGTTGTACCAGCGGCCGTTGTACTCACGGGCGTTGATATCGAACGACACGGTCATCTCCTCACCTGCCTGAATATTGAATTGCGCTATTTTGTCGCTTCCGAATACGTTGAAACAAACCTTTTTGGGGTACTGCTCGTGTGTTTCAATTACGTATTCCTGCATTTTCCACTCGTTACCGGTTTTTGATGTACCGCCTCTTTCGGGCAGTACAGCGATGATTTTTCCTGTTATTTCCATAATATCTTTTCAAATACCCCGCGAAAATAGTTCATTTCGCTCCGAAAAACAATTTTTTTCGATGATTTTTATACCGAAATAATATATTTAGTTTTATCTTTGTGACTATGTAATACGCGTACGCGCGATATCTTTAGTTGAAAATAGATTAAACTTAAAATATTATGAACTTTACAGTATCAAGCTCACAGCTTTCGTCTCGTTTGCAGACTATCAGCCGAGTTATCAATTCAAAGAATTCTATTTCCGTGCTCGATTGTATCCTGTTTGAATTGCAGGGAAACACTCTCACCCTCACGGCTTCGGACCCCGATAATACCCTCAACACCTCTTTCGAGGTTATCGATAGTTCCGAGGATTTCAGCTTTGCAATATCTGCGAAGATTCTTATCGACTCGTTGAAGGAGATTTCGGAGCAACCCCTGCGTTTCGAAGTAAACAAGAACACGCTTGAGGTTACCATATACTATCTGAACGGTAAATACAGTATGGTGGCACAGAACGCCGACGAGTATCCCTCGGCTGCTGTGCTTGGCGAGGGTGCCGTTGCCATCGAAGTGCCCACAAAGGTGCTCTCGAGCGGTATCTCTTGCTCACTCTTTGCTACAGCCGACGACGAGGTGCGCCCTGTGATGTGCGGTGTATATTTCGATTTCACCCCCGAGAGCATCACAATTGTGGCATCTGACGGACATAAGCTGGTGCGTTGCCGCGACTACTCTGTTACAGGTGCCGAGAAGTCGGCTTTTATTCTGCCCAAGAAACCTGCCACGCTGCTCAAGAACCTTCTCGGAAAAGACGAGCAGGAGGTTGTGGGCGTGGAGTTCGACGGCCGCTTTGCCATCTTCACTATGGGTGACTATAAGCTCGTGTGCCGCCTTTTCGACGGTCGCTACCCCAACTACAACTCTGTAATTCCCCAGAATAACCCCCACAAGCTCACCGTGGACAGAGCTGCGCTTATAAGCACTTTGCGCCGTGTGGCAATCTTCTCTTCGCAGGCAAAGGCGAGCCTTATCAAGTTGCACCTCGAGGATAACAAAGTAGTTATTTCGGCACAGGATACCGACTTCTCTACCTCGGCCGAGGAGAGCATCGCTTGTGCTTACGAGGGCGTATCGATGAATATCGGTTTCCGCGCTTCGTTCCTCATCGACATCCTCAATAACCTTCCCGGTCAGGATGTGGTGATTGAGCTTGCCGACCCCTCACGCGCAGGAGTGATTGTCCCCGCCGAGCAGATTGAGCAGCAGGAGTTGCTTATGCTGCTTATGCCTATGATGCTTACAGAATAATAGACGATGAAACTGAATCTTAAAAACCCGCTGATATTTTTTGACCTCGAGACAACAGGTGTCGATGTTGCGAAGGACAGAATCGTGGAGATATGCTACATAAAAGTATTCCCCGATGGTAGCGAGAAAGAGTATACACGACGCATAAACCCCGGGATGCACATTCCCGAGGGTGCGTCGGCTGTGCACGGAATATATGACGAGGATGTGAAGGATTGCCCCCTCTTCCGCGAGGTGGCGCGCGAGATTGCGGCCGACTTCGAGGGATGCGACCTTGCAGGTTTCAACTCCAACCGTTTCGACCTTCCTATGCTTGCCGAGGAGTTTCTGCGCGCCCAGGTGGACATCGACCTCACACGTCACCACGCCATAGATGTGCAGGTGCTTTACCACAAGCGTGAGCCTCGTACTTTGTCGGCGGCACACAAGTTCTATTGCGGCACAGATTTTGACAACGCTCACAGCGCCCTTGCCGACACGCGTGCCACATACGAGGTGCTCAAGGCGCAGCTCGACCACTACGACGATATGGAGAACGACATCGCGGCTCTTGCCAAGGAGTCTTCTTTTAACCGCAACGTGGATTTTGCAGGGCGTTTCGTGTATGACGATGCCGGCCGCGAGGTTTTCAACTTTGGAAAGTACAAGGGAGAGCCCGTAGCTGTGGTGCTGCAGCGCGACCCCGGTTACTACGGCTGGATGATGAACGGCGATTTCTCCTTGAACACCAAGCAGGTGCTCACAAGGATAAAACTGCGTGAATTTAACAAATAAAAAATGCTGAAAGGAAAAAAAATAGTATTGGGAGTGACAGGAAGCATTGCAGCCTATAAGGCGGCAATGCTTGTCCGTCTTTTTGTGAAAGAGGGTGCCCAGGTGCAGGTGGTTATGACACCGTCGGCAAGGGAGTTTATAACCCCTCTCACGCTCTCTACGTTGTCGGGGCGCCCTGTGTTGTGCGAGTTTTTCAACACAGGCAGCGGTGAGTGGCATAGCCACGTTGAGCTCGGCTTGTGGGCCGATGCAATGATTATGGCGCCCGCAACGGCATCTACACTCGGCAAGATGGCAAACGGCATAGCCGATAACCTGCTTGTCACCACATATCTGTCGATGAAGGCTCCTGTGTTCATAGCTCCTGCTATGGACCTCGATATGTTTGCCCACCCCTCTACACAGCGTAGCTTGCAGATGTTGAGCGGATATGGTTGTCACATAATAGAGCCTGCGTCGGGTGAGCTCGCAAGCCACTTGAGCGGCAAAGGCCGTATGGAGGAGCCCGAGAATATAGTGAAGGCGCTTAAAGATTTTTTTTTGAGTAGTTGCTCCCTGGCAGGCAAGCGTGTGCTTGTCACAGCGGGCCCCACGTATGAAAAGATAGACCCGGTGCGCTTCATAGGCAACTACTCGTCGGGCAAAATGGGTTATGCCATAGCAGAGGAGTGTGCCCGCCGAGGTGCCGATGTGACTCTCGTCTCGGGCCCCGTGTCGCTTGCCACCCCTCACGCTTCGATTAAACGTGTGGATGTGGAGTCGGCCGAGGAGATGTACAAGGCTGCTATGGAGGCTTTCCCCTCGTGCGATGCGGCTATCTTGAGCGCGGCAGTGGCCGATTATCGTCCTGCAGTGTGTGCCGATAAAAAAATTAAACGCACAGGCGACGGAATGACCATTGAGCTCGAAGCAAATAAGGATATTGCGGCCTCGCTGGGCAAGATTAAAACTCCGACACAGCGTCTGGTAGGTTTTGCTCTTGAGACAAACGACGGCGAGATGCACGCACGCGAGAAACTCGAAAAGAAGAACCTCGATTTTATTGTGCTCAACTCCCTTGCCGACGAAGGCGCCGGCTTTGCTCACGATACAAATAAAGTTACAATCATAGGCAAAGAAGAAAAGGAGGAATTCCCTTTGAAGAGCAAGCGAGAGGTTGCACGCGACATTGTGTCGCATCTGGGCAGGCTGTTGCTTGTGCTCCTGGCTTTGCTGCTGCCCGCAGGCGTGTCGGCAGCGGGTGAGGAGATGAACGCAAAGGTTTCTCTTAATACCGCAAAGGTGCAAGGTGGCGACACCGAAGTCTTCAAGGTGCTCGAGGAGTCTATTGCCGACTTTCTCAACAATCGCAAGTGGACACAGAATGTCTACGAGGAGCACGAACGCATAAACTGCAACTTCAATTTTGTTGTGGACAAATACTCCAACGACGGCTCTTTCACCTGCTCTCTTATGGTTCAGGCGACGCGCCCCGTATATGGTTCTACCTACACCACAACGCTCTTTAAATACGAGGACAAGGCTATCTCCTTCAGTTATCAACCCTATGACCGTATGGATTTTAACGAGGACAATCTCGATAACAACCTCACCGCTGTGCTTGCTTTTTATGCCTATCTCATAATAGGAATGGATATGGATTCTATGGGTGAACTCGGCGGCAACGAGTGGCTTAACAAGGCGCAGAACATTGCAAATAACGCGCAGACGCTCGGCGATGCGGGGTGGAAGGCCTCGAGCAGCGAGAATAATCGCTACTCTATAATTGACGACTATATGAACGGCGCACTCGAGCCTGTGCGCACGCTCACCTACAAATATCACCGTTTGGGGCTCGACGTTATGTTCAACGACCAGCGTGGCGGTCGCCGCGAGATTACCGAGAGCGTGAAACTGCTGAAAAAAGCCTACGACGACAGGCCTATGGCCTATTTCACAAAGTTGTGGGTGGAGTATAAGAACGACGAGCTCATAAACATCTACTCCGAGTGTCCTCCCCGCGAGCGTGGCGAGGTAAGGGGTATAGTAACCACTATCGACGCCTCATTGTCCACAGCGTGGGATAAGGCTGCAAATAATGTTTCGGGAGGACAGTTGTAATATGTTGCGCTCTATTGTAATAAAGAATTTTGCTCTCGTCGAGAGGGTGGAGGTCGATTTCTCGCGCGGCTTTTCTGTTATAACGGGAGAGACGGGTGCCGGAAAATCGGTCTTTCTTGGCGCGATAGCTATGATGCTCGGCCAGCGCTCCGACGTGAAATCTATACGTGAGGGTGCCGACCGCTGTGTCATAGAGGGGCATTTCGATATATCGTCTTTCTCCCTGCAGAGTTTCTTCGAGGAAAACGATATAGACTATTGTGCCGACGACTGCATTGTGCGTCGCGAGCTCTCGGCAACGGGGCGCAGCCGTGCCTTTATAAACGACACTCCTGTGTCGGCAGCCCTGCTCAAGGAACTTGGCGGCAGGCTCATAGATATACACTCGCAGCATCAGAATCTGCTGCTTGGTAACAGGAATTATCAGCTCGAGGTGCTCGATATACTTGCTCACGACAAGGAGCAGCTCGACGCATACGTATCGCTCTATGCCGAATACACGGCTGCACAAAAGGAGCTTGCAAAACTGAAAGAGGAACTGCAGCGCAGCCGCAGCGACGAAGAGTGGTTGCGCTTTCAGCTCGAGGAACTCGACCGTGCCTCGCTCAAGGAGGACGAGCAGCAGCTCCTCGAAGAGGAGCAGAGCAGTCTTGCGCACGCCGAGGATATACAAGCGGCTCTCTTTGGTGCCTACTCGGCCATAGACGGCTCCGAGACGGCGAGCCTGCTCGGGGCTTTGCGCGAAGCATCGTCTGCCTTGTCGAGAATCTCGACACACTATGCCCCCGCGGCAGAGCTGTGCGAGCGTCTCGAGAGTAACTATATAGAACTCAAGGACTGTTGCGAGGAGCTGCAGCAGCGCGCCGAGCGTGTGCAGTTTGCCCCCGACCGTATGGAATATGTAGACAGCCGTCTGGCATCGATATATGCCCTGCAAAAGAAGCACAGGGTGTCGTCGGTGGCAGAGCTTCTCTCACTTGCCGACAGCTATCGCACAAAACTGGAGCATATAGACAATGGCGATTGGGAACTCGAAAAGGCTGCAGAGCGTTGCGACAAATTACAAAAGGAGCTGCGCGAGCTCGCCTCGGTGCTCACGGCTGCCCGTCGTGCCGCGGCCGACAAGCTGCAGAGCGAGATAACAGCAATTCTTGTGAATCTCGGTATGCCGATGATACGTTTCGAGGTGGAGATGAAGGAAGCGCAGGCTTTTGCGCCCACCGGCCTCGACGTGGTGACCTTCCTCTTCTCGGCCAATAGTATAAGTGCTCCGCAACCCCTTGCCGACGTGGCGTCGGGTGGTGAGATGGCGCGTGTGATGCTCGCCCTCAAGTCGCTTGTGGCAAGCAATCTCAATCAGCCCACGCTCATCTTCGACGAGATAGACACGGGTATCTCGGGCGTGCTTGCCGAGAGAATGGGACGTTTGATGCAGCAGATGGGCGGCACAAACTGTCAGGTGTTGAGCATAACGCATTTGCCGCAGGTGGCAGCACTTGGTTCTGCGCACTATAAGGTGTATAAGGAGGAGACAGAAAAAGGAACTATAACAAATATAATAAAACTGACAAATGAGGAGCGTGTGCGCGAAATCGCGCAGATGATGAGCGGCGAGGTACTCACCGAAGCGGCTCTTGACAATGCGGCTCTTCTGCTGTCGCAATCGTAGACTATGGTAAATACAAATGAGATGATATTCGGCGTACGCGCCGTTTTAGAGGCTTTGGAGGCCGGCAAGGAGGTCGATAAGATTCTTGTCAAACGTGATATTCAGAGTGAGTTGTCGAGAGAACTGTTCTCGGCGCTCAAAGGTCGCACAATACCCGTGCTGCGTGTGCCGGTGGAGAAGCTCAACCGCATAACACGCAAGAATCACCAGGGTGTGATTGCCTTTATATCGGCTGTGGAGTATGCAAGTGTAGATACACTTGTGCCCACTCTCTACGAGGAGGGTAAGTCGCCTTTCCTTGTGCTGCTCGACGGCATAACCGATGTGCGTAACTTCGGCTCAATTGCTCGCACCTGCGACTGCGCAGGCGTAGATGCTATAATAATTCCCTCGCACAACAGCGTCACTGTGAACGCCGACGCCGTAAAGACCTCGGCAGGTGCTTTGCACACTCTGCCTGTGTGTCGCGAGAAGAATATAACCGAGACTCTCAAATATCTGAAGGCTTCGGGTATACGCATCGTGTGTGCAACGGAAAAGGGCAAAATCAATTTTACACAGGCCGATTACAAAGAGCCCGTGTGCGTGGTTATGGGAGCCGAGGATACGGGTATTCCCCACGAGCATCTCGCACTGTGCGACGAGTGGGTGTCTATACCTCAATTCGGTAATATAGAATCGCTTAACGTGTCGGTGGCTACAGGCGTTATCCTCTATGAGGCTGTGCGCCAGCGCCATCTGTCGGAATAAATTGCCGCCGCAAGGCTCTCTTATATCCTCCGCCACTCAATGCGGAGGATATTTTTTGTGCTCTCCGTCACGGCGCAGTGAGCCGACGGACGCTCTCCCACAAGCCATATTATGCGCCCTGTGGCATCGGTAATTACAAGCTGCTGCTCTTTCTCTGTGAGGCTCATCTTGCGGTCGGTTATGTAGTCGCTCACGAGCTTGCTTCCTCGCATACCGAATGGGGTGAAACGGTCGCCCTTTTGCCAGTGTCGCAGTGTCAGCGGCAGGGCTATTTTTGCGAGGTCGAGGGTAGCGATGTTTCTCTCTCTTGTGACATTGCCGTCAAAGAGCTCTTCGCTGCAAGTGATAATTCCCTGCGGCGTTGCGGTCTCTCCCGTGCGGGGCAGAGTGCGCTCCTCGGTTTTTTCGGTGTGTCGCGGGGCGATGACAAGGGTGTCACGCTCCTTTATAAGGCGGAAATTGCCGCTCTCAAATACGCGGCAGCCCTCTTTTCCTATGCAGTCGCAGATGTCGCTTATCTGTGCAGAATTGAACCCCGAGGGTTGCAGAATTTCGTGCAGAAGCGCGCTTGGCGAGGGTTCGGCCATAAGTCTTGCGATGTCTATGCAGTTGCCTTGCTTCACTCTTGCTATGCCCTGTTTTATGGCCGCTGCATATACTTTCTCGCTCTCGGCGATGCGCTCGGCTGTTTGTGCGATGCTCTCGATGACCGAGGGGTTTATCTCGCTCATAAGCGGCAGGATATTCAGCCTTATTTTGTTACGTGTGTAGTCTGTTTCAAGGTTGCTGCTGTCGGTGACAAAACTCTCTCCCCGCCACTGCAGATATTGCAATATCTCCTTGCGTTGCACGCACAGCAAGGGGCGCACTATGTATCCGTTCTTGGGCTGTATGCCGTGCAGTCCTTTTATGCCTGTGCCACGCAAGAGGTTAAGCAGAAGTGTCTCTGCGCTGTCGTCACGGTGGTGGGCCACGGCTATGGCGCTCGCGCAGGTTTTTTGTCGTTCCTGCTCAAAGGCTTCGTAGCGCAGCTCCCGTGCCGCCATCTCAATGGATACTTTCTTCTCACGTGCATAGGCTGCTGTGTCGAAATCTACCACTTTGAGGGGTATCTCTCTGCGTTCGCACAGCTCGCGCACAAATTTCTCGTCGCGCATACTCTCCTCTCCGCGCAGGTGAAAGTTACAGTGCAACGCTTCGCATCGGTAGCCGAGTTTCTCGAGCACAATGAGAAGTGCCACCGAGTCGGCCCCGCCGCTCAATGCCACAAGTACCTTCTCGCGCGGTGCGAGTAAATGTTTCTGCTCAATAAATGCGGCTACTTTGTGTATCATATTTTGTGCTATTTGTTGCGAAGATAGGGCTTAAAGTTCAAATTTCTATCAAATTTCCATAAAAAGGTCTCGAACTGCTAAAAAATAGCGGTCATTATTTGCCTTTTATGAAAATTAGTCTTACCTTTGTCGCTGCAAATGGGGCATATACCTCGTGAGCGTTTCGGTACCTTGGATGAGTGGCTTAGTCAGTGGTCTGCAAAACCATGTACGGCGGTTCGAGTCCGCCAGGTACCTCAAAAGCATCGCAGTAGCGGTGCTTTTTTTTGATTTAAGGCTATGGCAGATAATTTTTTGGAAAAGAGAATGGAGCAGCATCGTGCGCAGGCGTCGTCGTCTGTGTCGAAGGCTCGTGCTTCGTTGTCGCTGCTTGTGGAGAGGTGCGCGGCGCCCATTGTCGATGGTTATGTGGTGCGTGCCGACCAACTGCGTCGCATTGTCTCGGCTGCGGTGAGGCTCTCTGCGTGCTCTGATTTTCGATATAGGATATTACCTTCCTTGGATGCGGCCTTTCACGAGGCTCTCCCCCTGTCGCCCTCGTCGGCGTGTATAGTTGTCTGTTCGCCTTGTGAGCCCAATACTTTTGAGCTGGGTAGGGTTGTGCAGGTTATGCAGTTGCAGGCTGCCGAGATTGGGCTCTCTGCATTGCTTCTAAAGGATTTCGATGCCCGTCTGCTTGCCGATGCTCTGTCGTTGCCTTTGCTGCCCTGTGCTGTGCTTGCTGTGGGGCGTGCGGCGGCTCTTGCGCCTTGCGAGCCCTCTTTGCTTGACGACTTTTTTATCTAAAGGCTCCCTCTCTGTGGGAGAGCTTCTTTTTGTATAATAAAAAAACACTCCCGCGGGAGTGTTTTTTTGTGTTCTTATGCGTCGATGTTTGCATATTTTGCGTTTGCCTCGATGAATTCTCGACGAGGGCCTACGTCGTCGCCCATAAGCATTGAGAAGACGTGGTCGGCCTCCTGCGCATCGCGTATGGTTACCTGTTTCAGTGTACGTGTCTCGGGGTTCATAGTTGTCTGCCACAGCTGGTCGGCATTCATCTCACCAAGACCTTTGTAACGCTGAATGTTTATATCCTTCTCGTTACCGCCTGCATATTGCATTACGAACTGGTCTTTCTCCTCATCGTTGTAGCAATATTTCTTCTCCTTGCCTTTTGAGCAGAGGTAGAGCGGGGGCATAGCTTTGTAGAGGTATCCTCCCTCGATAATCTCGGGCATATAGCGGTAGAAGAGTGTCATAATAAGTGTTCCGATGTGTGCACCGTCTACGTCGGCATCGGCCATCATAATAATTTTGTGGTAACGCAGCTTATCGAGGTTTGCCTTTTTGCTGTCCTCGGGGTCGAGGCCGAAGCGAACTCCTGTCGCCTGTATGATATTGTTTACCTCGTCGCTCTCGAACGCTTTGTGCCACATAACCTTCTCTACGTTGAGGATTTTACCCTTCAAGGGAAGAATTGCCTGGAATGTGTTCTTGCGTCCCTGCTTTGCAGAACCGCCCGCAGAGTCTCCCTCGACAAGGAAGAGTTCGCAGATTGAGGGGTCTTTCTCTGAACAGTCGGCGAGCTTGCCGGGCAAGCCGCAACCGCCCATAGGGCTCTTGCGCTGTACGCTCTCGCGTGCCTTGCGCGCTGCGATACGTGCAGTAGCTGCAAGAATCACCTTGTCTACAATCATCTTGGCCTCTTTGGGATGCTCCTCGAGGTAGTATGTGAGCGCCTCGCCCACAGCCTGGTCTACGGCACCTGTAACCTCGTTGTTTCCGAGCTTTGTCTTGGTCTGTCCCTCGAACTGGGGTTCACCCACTTTTACCGAAACGATGGCTGTGAGTCCCTCGCGGAAGTCCTCTCCCGAAATCTCAATTTTTGCCTTCTCGAGGGCTTTGGTGTCCTCGGCATATTTCTTGAGTGTGCGGGTGAGGGCGCGGCGGAAACCTGCAAGGTGTGTTCCGCCCTCTATGGTGTTGATATTATTTACATATGAGTGTACGTTCTCGCTGTAACCGTTGTTATAGATGATGGCGGCCTCGATGGGTACACCGTTCTTTTCTGTGTTAAGGTATATTACATCGCCTATGAGCGGTGTGCGAGATGCGTCGATGTAACGCACAAACTCCTTGAGTCCCTCGGTAGAGTGGAAGGTCTCGCTTCTGTACTCGCCGTTCTCGTCGGCTTCACGCTTGTCGGTGAGGGTGATGGTGATACCTGCGTTCAGGAAGGCGAGTTCGCGCAGACGTGTTGCGAGAATCTCGTACTTGTACTCCGAAACTACAAATATGCTGTCGTCGGGCTGGAATGTCTGGCGTGTACCTCTCAAGTCGGTCTCACCCACGCAGTGCACCTGGTCGAGGGGTTTTCCGCAAGAGTAGTTCTGCTCGTAGTGCTTGCCGTCGCGGAACACTTCGGTTTTCATATGTGTTGAGAGGGCGTTCACGCACGATACACCCACTCCGTGCAAACCTCCCGATACTTTGTAGGAGTCTTTGTTGAACTTACCTCCCGCGTGGAGCACGGTCATTACCACCTCCAGTGCCGAGCGGTTCTCTTTCTCGTGCCAGTCTACGGGGATACCGCGGCCGTTGTCCTGCACGCTGATTGAGTTTCCGGGGTTGATTGAAACTGTTATGTGTGTACAATATCCGGCCATAGCCTCGTCGATAGAGTTGTCCACAACCTCGTAAACAAGGTGGTGCAATCCCTTTTCGCTGATGTCACCGATGTACATCGCGGGGCGTTTGCGCACAGCCTCAAGGCCTTCGAGTACCTGAATGCTGTCGGCAGAATATTGTGCTGATGAATTCTGTTTAAGTTCTTCGCTCATAGTGAATATTTCTGATTGCAATAACTCAACAAAAATACAAAAAATGGCGTTATCGCGCAAGCGATTTTGCCATTTTGTTGTGTCTTAAAAACGTAGTTTTTATATCTTTTTGCGGGAGTCGCTGTGTGTTTGTGTAGAAGATGATGTGTACCGCAGGTGTCGGGAGGTGTCTGCTCGAGACTTGGGTACAACGCGAAAAGGCCGGATGAAATCCGGCCTATCGTAGGTAAATATATGTTTTTAAAATTAGGCTAACTTTGCGATTTTAGCGCACAAACCTGATTTGAGGTTTGCAGCCTTATTCTTGTGGATCAAGCCACGTTTAGCCATTCTGTCAAGCATTTTCTGTACCTCGGGGAACTTTGCCAATGCTTCATTTTTGTCGGTGATTGCGCGAAGGTCGCGAACTGCTGTACGCATATTTTTACCGAAATAACGGTTCTGAAGATTTCTCTTCTCAGTCTGTCTGATTCTTTTAAGTGATGATTTGTGGTTTGCCATCTCTTTATATAATTTTCTAGTTTTTATTAGTAGCCCATAGGGGAATCGAACCCCTCTTTCAAGAATGAAAATCTTGCGTCCTAGCCGATAGACGAATGGGCCTCTGTGTTTTATCGGCTCTTTTAAAGCCCTTCCAAGCTCTTTTGCGAGAGTATGGTGCTTAAAGCGACTGCAAAGGTATAACCTTTTTTTGAATTGACAAAGAAATTCCGTTTTTTTTTGTAGTTTTGTATTGCTCAACTGCCTATGTGTGCTCTATATAGTGCTGTTTTGCCGAATAAATATGTAGAAATATGGTTGAAAAGTATAACGGAATAGTGTTGCGCACTATAAAATATAACGACAATCTTATGATTGCCGACATCTTTACACAGCAGGTGGGGCGTCGCTCTTTCCTGCTGCCTGTGAGCCGTAGCAAGCAATCGCGTGTGCGCAATGTGCTTTTTCAGCCGTTGTCTATGGTGGCGTTTACCGCAGCGGGGCGCAGCGAGAAATCTATGGCGCGTATATCGGACGCCCAACCCTATGCGATGTATTCCACCGTGCCCTACGATGTGGTGAAGTCCTCTATAGCTCTCTACCTTGCCGAGCTGCTCACCCACGCTCTGCGCGACAGCACCGACGACGAGACGCTGTTTATTTTTATGGACAGGGCATTTACCTGGCTCGACGCAGCCACAGAGGGTTATGCCGACTTCCATCTTGTTTTTATGGCAAGGCTGTTGCGTTTCTTGGGTATATACCCCAATATAGGCAGCGTGGGCAGGAATGAATACTTCGATATGCTGTCGGGATGCCTAGTGCGCGAGCACCCTTTGCACCCGCACTTCCTTATGCCTGCCGCAGCGGAGCGTTTTTCACGCCTGCTTGCGGCCGATTTTCAGTCGGTGAGGGCTCTCGCATTAAACAGAGAACAGCGAGGGGAGTACCTCGCTGTTCTCGAAGAGTATTATCGCCTGCACATCCCCGACTTTCCGTCTTTGCGTTCGGCCGAGGTGTTGCGTGAACTTTTCTGTGTTTAGGCAAGCAGTTGCTTTACAATTGCCGAAATTACCTTGCCGTCGGCTTTTCCTGCAAGCTGTTTTGTGGCAACGCCCATCACCTTGCCCATATCCTGCGGTTTGTCGGCACCTACCTGCGCAATAATCTCTTTAAGCGCAGCAGTAATCTCCTCCTCGCTCATCTGCTTGGGCAGGTATCTCTCCATAACTGCAACCTGCGCAAGTTCCTCCTGTGCAAGTTCCTCGCGTCCCTGGCTGCTGAAGAGCTCGGCCGACTCCTTGCCTTGCTTCGAGAGTTTCTGTATAATTTTTATGGCAGTCTCGTCGCTCACTGTGTCGCCTGCTCCGGGGGCTGTTTTAGCCTCGAGAAGCACTTTCTTTATGTTGCGCAATGTGTCGAGAGCTACTTTGTCTTTGGCTTTCATAGCCTCTTTTATGTCGTTGCTTATGATATCAAAAAGTTCCATAATTTTCTTCTTCTGTTATGTTAAATGATTGGTTTTCGTTGTTTTCTGCGGGAGTGTCCACTGCGGGGTCCTCTTCCTTGCCCACTTCCTCGGTTTTTCCTTTGTGGGTGTTACAAGAGGCCGTTGTTTTTAACAATTCAAGCTCCTGAACGGTTCGTTTGTAGGTGGGTGAGTTGTCTATGGCCGAAATGAGTTCGTCGTTGTTCAGCTCCTCTCCGTCGAAGATATATACCTTGTACTCCTCTTTGTAGAAGGTCTTCTCCATTGCTTTCAGGGTTTTTTCCTCGGCCTCTCGGCGTGCCTGCTCCTCGCGTGAGAGCTGCTCCTCCTCGGCTTTCTGCATCTCGAGGAGTGGTTCCATACCCGGGATGTGGTTCATACCGAATCCTGTGGCAAGAACGGTGACCTTTACATCGCCTTCCTTGAGTGAAAGGTCTTTGCTCAATCCCCAGATAACCTCTATATTCTCGTACTGGAACTGCTCCATAAATCTGTTTACGGCATTTATCTCTTCCACAAGCATAGGCTCGTTGGGGTTGTAGTAGATATTGAAGAGAATTTTCTTCGATTTGTAAATGTCGTTATGATTGAGCAGGGGCGAGTGCATCGCATTCTGGAACGCTTTTGCAAGGCGGTTCTCACCGCTCTCGATGCCGTAGCTCATAATTGCCACGCCTCCGTTCTTGAGCACTTTCTTTACATCGCGGAAGTCGAGGTTGATGGTACCGCGTGCCGTGATAATCTCGGCAATGCTCTTTGTGGCGGTGGTGAGCACCTCGTCCACCTTGCGGAAACCCTCCTCAATATCGAGCTTGGGATATATGTCGAGCAGGCGTTCGTTGTTTATGACAAGCAGCGCATCGACGTGCTTGGCAATCTCTGATACGCCGCGCAGAGCCTGCTTTATCTTGTTTCCCATCTCGAAGCGGAAGGGAATTGTTACAATTCCAATTGTGAGGATGTTCTTACTACGGGCAATTTCGGCTACAACGGGAGCGGCTCCTGTGCCTGTACCACCACCCATTCCGGCAGTGATGAAGGCCATCTTTGTGCCGTCGTCAAAGAGTTTCTCAATCTCGGCGCGGCTCTCCTCGGCTGCCAGACGTGCCACTACGGGGTCGTTACCTGCTCCGAGGCCCTCGGTCACGGTCTCTCCGAGCTGCACCTTCACGGGTATGGGTGAGTTTGCCAGGGCTTGTATGTCGGTGTTGCATATAACGAACGACACGTTGTGTATGCCCTTTTCATACATATTCTGTACAGCGTTGCTGCCGCCACCTCCCACGCCGATAACTTTTATTATGCGCGGAGCGTCTGTGGGTATTGCAAAAGGTAATCCTTTATTATTATCTTCGTTCATAGTCGTACTTGTTTGTGTCATTCGTTAATATCCTCGTCGTGTCCGTCTTCTTCCTCCTCAAACATTCCCGAAAAGATATTGCGTACTTTGCCCATAAATGTATCGGCAGCCTGCTTTATTTTGGGATCTCTTTGAGGTTTGCGGGGCTCGCTCTTCACCTCCTTTTTGGGCGGGGTGACTGGCTGTTCGGGTGTGTTGTTTACCTCCTCCTCATCGCCCCACAGCGTGGCCTGAACGGGAGCGGCGGGCTCTTTTGCCTGCGGTTCTTTGCAGCAGTTCTCCTTGCCTGTGGTGAGCAGGCCGAAGAGTGTGGGGGTGATGGCGCCTGCGGCGAGGTGAAGGCTCTCGTCGCTGAAGCAGTTGAGCGAGGGCTCTGTGATTATGCGTGCGGTGTAGGCGGGCAGATACTCCTCGATAAGTTTGTTCAGGTTCTTGAGCTTTGCGCCTCCTCCTGTGAAGAGAATCTGTGCCACTCTGCTATCGCCGTCCTCTATCTGGTGTTTCACGTTGAGCAGAATCTCGCCCACGCGTGCCCCGATAATCTTGTTCAGCGTCTCGGTGTTCACGGGGGAGTTGTCTGCGCCTGCGATGCTGTTGTATCCTCTGAATATCTTCAGCTGCTCGGCCTCCTCGCGTGAGATATTTTCGGCGCAGATATCCTTGGTTATATTTTCTCCGCCTATGGGGAGCACAACCAGCTTGCGCAGAATATCGTTTTTGTATATTGAGATTGTAGTGGTCTCGGCACCCATATTCACAAGTGCGCAGTTGCGTTTGTCGTCCTTGCTCAAGAGGATGTCGTCGTTTATTTTAGCAGCGCAGAAACTGTCTACAATGCCCACGCGTGCCATATCGAAGCACTCGGTGAGTTGCTTCAGGTACTGCTCCTTTATCACAATATTCAGGTAGTTGCCCTCTATGTTGCGGGTGTGGAAGCCTGCGGGAGAGATGTTTGTGCCGTCGTCGAGACGATACTCCTGAATAACCACCTGCACCTTTTTGTATCCTTCGGGAACGACAAACTCCCTGTCGTTCTCGCTGGCCATACTGTCTATAATCTCGGAGGTAATCTTCTTATACTCGTCGAACTCGCGTCTCACGGCCGATTTAATTGAGTGTACCGACAAGCCTCCTATGGTAATATATGCTCTCTCTATGGTCACCCCGTTGAGCTGTGCCTCGAGGCGGTTTATGATATTGCTCAAGCAATGGCTTGCAGCGTCTACGTTGCGCACAACACCTTTGGAGATAAAGCCGTCGGCGGGTTCACTTGCATAGGCAATTATTTTAATGCCCTCGTATGTGGTGATGCCCACGGTTCCCGATACCTTTGAGGAACCAATTTCTATCGCAGTTATATAATCTTTTGTTCCCATATTCTCTAATCTCTTTTGGTACATATTACCTGTTTGTCGAACTCTACGTTTATCTTTTTGTATTTATTCCACCCCACGCTGTTGAGCCCTCGCTCGTAGAACTTCTGCAGTTTGTCGAGTTTCTTGCCCAGATTGTCTGTCTTTCCAATCTCTACAATGTGATTTCCAATGCGCGGTACAAGAATTATCTCTCTCTTCTCGGTGAAATATATCTGCTCAATCTGTTCGTTCCAGAAGCGGTTCTCTTTCAGGAAGAGAGCAATCTCGAGCAGTTCCTTCGATGCCATTGTGCGGGTTACGAATCCGCTCGCCACGGGCAGATACATCACATTGTGTATGCCGTCGATGACCGAGCCGTTCTTGTCGATGAAGAACTCTCGTCCTCCCACGTCGTAGGCCTGTAGGATGGGTATTTTGCAGTCGATGCTTACTCCTATATATCCTTTGTGTGTCTTGTAGCATTGACACTCCTCGACAACGGGAATCTGCGCGATGAGTTTTTCTATTGTAGCGCAGTTTATCTCCTCCATCGGCTTGCCTTTGAGGTTTATCCCCTTCTCGGCGATAATCTTCTTTACATTGTCGGCCGACAGAGCGCCATACCCACCGTCGCTTATGCTTATCTCCACGCCTTTGCACAGCTCGCTTTTCTCCCTCTCGGTGAGGAAGAATATCGCGAAGAGAATGTAGATTCCTGCAATCGCCGCGGCAATATATATGAATATCTTTTTCAGCATTATCTGTTTGTGAGTATCTCTTTGAGTTTTGAAATTTCGTTTTCTATGTCTCCCGCGCCAAGCGAAACAAGCACCTCGATGCTGTTTTTCTTCTCTTCGATGGTCTTCACCACGTTGCTGCGGCTGCACATACTCTTTTCTACTTTCTCGTCGAGGTGGTCAAATATGAGCTTGCTTGTCACTCCCGGAATGGGTAGCTCGCGGGCTGGGTATATGTCTACAAGAATCACCTCGTCGAAGAGCGAAAGGCTCTGTGCAAACTCTTTGTAGAAGTCCTTTGTGCGGCTGAAGAGGTGGGGCTGAAAGAGCGCAGTTACCTTCTTGTCGCGGTAGAGCTCTTTTATCGACTTTGCGCAGGCGCTCACCTCGTCGGGGTGGTGGGCATAGTCGCTGAGCAGCACCAGGTCGCTCTCCTTTATGTGAAAGTCGAAGCGGCGGTCGGCACCGGCAAAGCTTTTCATTCCTTCTTTTATCTCCTCGGCTGTGGCACCGCAAAGCTCGGCCATAGCCATAGATGCTATTCCGTTGTCAATGTTTATGCTCACAGGCACGCCGAGCTCCACATCTTTTATTGTCTGCCACGGCGATACATAGTCAAATAGTATGGTTCCCCCGCCGATGCGTATGTTTTCTGCGTGGAAATCGCCACTCTCGCGGCCATATATATAGCATTTCACTCCGGGCTTTGTGCGGGGTGTAACCTCGAGTCCCTCGTGCATAATGAGATAACCATCTTCTCTTATGCGCTCGGTAAACTGTGCAAAGGCTTCGAGGTAGTTCTCTTTGTTTCCGTATATGTCGAGGTGGTCGGGGTCGGCCGATGTGATTGTGGCTATATAGGGCTTCAGGTGCAGGAAGGAACGGTCGTACTCGTCGGCCTCTATAACCACAAGGTCGCTCTTGTCGGTGAGTATGAGGTTGCTCTTGTAGTTCTTCGATATACCTCCAAGAAAGGCGGCACAGTCTACGCTCGACTGGTGAAGCAGGTGTGCTGTCATAGTGGAGGTAGTTGTCTTGCCGTGTGTGCCTGCGGCACACACGCCTCGTCTGTCGCCTGTTATTATGCCCAGAACCTCGGCGCGTTTCTTCACGGTGAAGTCGCCGCGTCCGAAGAGTGCCCACTCCTTGTGGTCGGCTGGTATGGCGGGGGTATATATCACCAGAGTGCCCTCGGGCTGGCGGCAGCACTCGGGGACGAGCTCTATGTCCTCCTCGAAGTGTATTTGCGCACCCTCCTCTATAAGTTTGTCGGTGAGGGGGCTCGGAGTGCGGTCATATCCTGCCACAATCTTTCCTTCGCTCAAAAAATATCTCACGAGCGCGCTCATACCTATGCCGCCCGCTCCCAGGAAATATACCTGTTTAATATCCTTTAGTTCCATTATTTAAGATTCTCCTTTATGCGTCGTGTCTCTTTTTCTGAATAGGCCTCGGCAAGCATAAGCACCTCCTCGGCAATCTCTTGTGCGGCATTGGGCTTTGCCATTGTCTCTATGTTTTTCTCGAGTGAAGCGAGTTTATCGTCGTCGTTCACCGTGGCTATGGCTGTGGGTAAGAGCTCGCTGCCTGCATTTGCGTCGGCCACATATATGGCGGCACCCTTCTCCACAAGTGCCATCGCGTTCTTTGTCTGGTGGTCCTCCGATACATTGGGCGAGGGGACAAGTATCACCGCTTTACCCAAGAGGGCAAACTCCGAAATAGAACCGGCACCCGCGCGCGACACCACAAGGTTGGCTGCGCTCAAGGCGTTGGCCATATTGCTTACAAAGTCGGTTATAACGAGATTATCGGGCTTGCCGGCTTTTGCAGCACGCTCCTTCATCTCCTCGAAGTAGAGCTTTCCTGTCTGCCACACAAACTGAATGTCGGGGTTGCTCTTTATAGTTTCGAGGTTGTTTATTATGCTCTCGTTTATAGTGCGTGCGCCCAGGCTGCCACCTACAATGAGCACGCATTTCTTGTCGGGGTTGAGCCCCATCTGCTGCATTGCGCTCTCTCTGTTGGCACGCATATCAAGAAGAGCCTTACGCACGGGGTTACCTGTGAGTTTCAGTTTCTCGTGGGGGAAGAAACGCTCCATACCCTCGTAGGCCACACAAATCATCTTTGCCTTTTTTGCAAGAATCTTGTTTGTTACACCTGCATAAGAGTTCTGCTCCTGTATTATCGTGGGGATATTCATTGAGGCAGCCATCTTCAGTGTGGGGCCGCTGGCATATCCGCCCACGCCCACAGCCACCTGTGGCGCAAAATCTCTTATGATTTTCTTTGCCATACGCTGGCTTTTAAAGATGAGCCACAGCACCTTGAGGTTTTTCCACAGGTGCTTGCGGTCGAAGCCGGCTATGGGAAGTCCCACAATGTCGTATCCTGCGTCGGGGACGCGCTGCATCTCCATACGGTTGTTTGCTCCCACAAAGAGAATCTTTGCATTGGGGTGCTTGCTTCGTATGGCATCGGCTATGGAGAGTGCGGGGAAGATGTGTCCTCCTGTGCCTCCACCGCTGATGATTATTCGATACTCCTTTTTCATAATTCTCTGTTTTTGTAGTTATTGTGCCACCTGCTCCGTTGTGTTCTCATTTTCTGTTGCAACGGCATTGGTTGTGCTGTTCTTTAATTTGTTCAATCTTCTCACATATCTGCTTATGCTCAAGATTATGCCTATGTAGATACAATTTATAAGTATCGACGTTCCTCCCTGGCTCACAAGCGGCAGGGGCTGTCCTGTTACAAACCAACCCACCGAAATTGTCATATGCAGCAGGGCCTGTATGGTGATAATCATACCTATGCCCATTATGAGGAAGGCGGCGTAAGGGTCGTCGCACCTTGCGGCTATGGTGCCGCAGCGGTAGAGCAATGTGAGGTAGAGCATTATCACACCTATGCCTCCAAGCAGGCCGAGCTCCTCAATTATTATGGCATATATAAAGTCGGAATATGCGTGGGGTATAAAGTCGCGCTGCACCGAGTTCCCCGGGCCCTTGCCCAGCAGGCCGCTCGATGCAATGGCTATGCTTGCGTATGTGCGTTGCTCGTTGCCGCTTATCTTGTAGTCCTTGGGCTTTATCTGCTTGTCGGTGTCCAACACATCGAGGAAACGGTTCTTCCAGGTGAGGAGCTTGCTGTGTATCTTTTCTTCAGCTCCCGAAGCATTCTCTCTTATTGTGTCGGGCGTGAGCATAATAAGAGAGAAAAGTGTCACGCCAAGCAGGACTACGCTCCCTATGAGCCCGAGCAGATGTTTCCAATAGACGCGCCCTATAAACATCATAAAGAGGATTGTAAAGCCTATGATTAACACGGTCGATAGGTTCTCGAGCAGGATGAGCAGGCAGGGCAACGAGCAGAGTATAAGTATCTTTTTCATTGCATTGTGGTCGGTACCTTCGGTGCTTTGTGCCTTGGCAAGAATCAAGGATGTGACCATTACAATACCCATCTTGGCAATCTCCATCGGCTGGAACTGCACTCCTAGAATTGTAACCCATCGCGAGCTGTTATTCAGCGTGTCACCCCAGAAAAGGGCCCAGATGAGCAGCACAACGCCCGCTAAATAGGTGAAGAATGAGAAACGCTTTATCCACGATATCTTCATATTGTGGATAAACCACACTACACCCACACCCGAAAGCAAGAACACTGCGTGCTTTGTTATCGGCTGCCAGTAGTTGTGTGTCTTATATGTCTGTCGGCTCGTTGCGCTGAAAACCTCAATGAGCGACAGGGCGCACAAGAGGAAAAAAATAATCCACACAATCTTGTCGCCTTTGAATATTCTTCGGGTTATTCCTTTTCCCATTTATATAGTCTCTCTTATAGTTTGTTTACAATATCTTTGAACTGACGGCCGCGGTCTTCGTAGCTCTTGAAGAGGTCGAAGCTTGCGCAGCAGGGGCTCAAGAGCACTGTTTCGCCGCTCTTTGCCATATTGCGTGCCGCCTCTACACACTCCTGCATAGAGTGGGTGTCGGCTATGGGGAGCCCTGTCTCGCCAAAGAAGGCCTGCAGCTTGCTGTTATCGGCTCCCAGGAACACAAGACCGCAGCATTTCTCTTTTACGAGGTCGGCAATTTCGCTGTAGTCGTTGCCTTTGTCCTTGCCGCCGAGTATGAGCACGGTTTTTGTGGTCATACTCTGCAAGGCATACCAGCAGCTGTTCACATTTGTGGCCTTGGAGTCGTTTATATACTCCACGCCGTCTATCTTTCTCACCTTCTCGAGGCGGTGCTCCACACCTGCAAAGCTGCTCAAAGCCTCTCTGATTGTCTCCTTGCGTATACCCGCCACATTGGCCGATATTCCTGCTGCCATAGAGTTGTAGAGGTTGTGCTTGCCTGTGAGCGACAGCTCCTCGAGCTCCATATTGAACGGAGTGGGCTCTGTGAAGATGAGCTTGTGCTCGTCGGCATACGCAGCCATCTTGCCGTTGTTTCTTTCGGCAAAGGGGTAGAGCTTGCCGTGCTTGTATTTGGGCAGCTCGTTCTGTATTATGGGATCGTCGTTCCAGTACACAAAAGCATCGTCCGACTGCTGGTTCTGCAGAATGCGGAACTTGGCATCCACATAGTTCTGCATCTTGTGTCCGTAGCGGTCGAGGTGGTCGGGTGTTATGTTCATAAGCACGGCCACATTGGCGCGGAACTCATACATATTGTCGAGCTGAAAGCTGCTCAACTCCACAATGTAGTACTCCTTGTCGTCCTCGGCCACTTGCAGGGCAAGGCTGTTGCCGATGTTTCCTGCAAGACCTACATTCAGCCCTGCCTCACGGAAGATATGATAGATGAGAGAGGTCGTTGTGGTCTTGCCGTTGCTTCCGGTGATACAAATCATCTTGGCTTTTGTGTAACGTCCTGCAAACTCAATCTCCGATATTATGGGTATTCCGGCCTCCTTTATCTTTACTATTATAGGTGCCTCATCGGGTATTCCGGGGCTCTTTATAATCTCGGCTGCGCCCAGAATTATATCTTCACTATGCTGTTTCTCTTCCCAGCGTATGCCGCGCTCGTCGAGCATAGCCTTATACTTGTCGGCTATGGCGCCAAAGTCCGAAACAAACACCTCGAACCCGAGTTTTGTGGCGAGCACAGCTGCTCCACAGCCGCTCTCTCCCGCTCCCAATATCACAATTCTCTTTTCCATCTTTTATCTAATCTTTAATGTCATAAGTGTGATTGCAGCCATAATAATTGTCACAATCCAGAAACGTATGGTAACCTTTGCCTCGTGCATAGGTTTCTTGGGGCCTTTGAACATATATTTGCACGCGCTGTCGAGCTTGTCGTCGGTTATCGTGTAGTGGTGGTGCAGTGGTGTGCAGCGGAAGAGTCTTTGCCTGATGCCTTTTTTCTTTCCGCTCTTGAAATAGGCCACCTGCGCCATCACCGAGAGGTTCTCAACTACAAATATTCCACACAGAAGCACAAGCAGTATCTCCTTGTGTATGAGAATGGCCACCACAGCTATTATACCTCCTATGGTGAGGCTGCCCGTGTCGCCCATAAACACCTGTGCAGGAAACGAGTTATACCACAGGAAGCCAATGAGCGCACCTATGAAGGCAAAGACAAATATCACCACCTCCTCGCTGCCGGGCAAGAACATAATATTGAGATATTCGGCCCAATTGACGTGGCTCGACACATAGGCGAGCACGGCCAGCGCAACGCCTATTACGGCTGCGTTGCCTGCAAGCATTCCGTCCATACCGTCGTTCAGGTTTGCACCGTTCGATACGGCTGTTACAATAAATATTGTCACAATTACAAAGAGTATCCATCCTGCCGCATTTGCGTGCTTGCCGCAGAACGACATAATGTCGTTGTAACCGAGGTTGTGGTCTTTTACAAAAGGTATGGTTGTTTTATTCAGTTTCTCGGGTGTGCTGCGGTGCTGCACCTCTATTGTGTTGTTTACATTCACTGTAATATTCTCGCGCATAACAGCTTGCGGGCTCAAATAGAGTGTGAGGCCAATGAGCAGGCCGAGCCCTACTTGTGACACCACCTTCACCTTTCCGGGTATGCCGTCTTTGTTCTTCTTGAAGGTTTTTATATAGTCATCGGCAAATCCCACGACTCCCAGCCACACGGTTGTGACAAGCAGCAGAATCATATATATGTTGTTGAGCCTTCCTATGAGCAGGCAGGGCACCAAAATGGCGACAATTATTATGAGGCCGCCCATCGTGGGAACACCCACCTTCAGGTTGTTCTTGTCGAGGTCGCGCAGGTTCTCCGATATCTGTCTTTTCTTGAAGAAACGTATGAAGTACTCTCCGAAAATGGTGGAAATGAGCAGAGCAAGCACAATTGCGGTGAGTGCTCTGAACGAGGTGTATCCAAACAGGCGTGCGCCGGGGAAGCCTGCCTCCTGCAATATTCTGAAAATGTAATATAACATCTTTACCTTATTATATTATATATTGAAAATCTCCTTTATAACCTCTTTGTCGTCGAAGTGGTGCTTCACTCCTTTTATCTCCTGGTAGTTCTCGTGTCCTTTTCCTGCAACTACTACCACGTCGCCCTGCTGTGCAAGAGCGCACGCTGTTTTTATGGCCTCTTTGCGGTCGGCTATCGAGAGCACCTTCTTTTTCTGCTCGTCGGTAAGCCCCTCGAGCATATCGTTTATAATATCCTGCGGCTCCTCGAAGCGGGGATTGTCCGATGTGATGATAACCCTGCTGCTGCCCTTCACTGCCTCTTGTGCCATTAAAGGACGCTTGCCTTTGTCGCGATTTCCACCTGCTCCCACAACGGTTATTATGTTACCGCGTCCGCGAAGCACCTCGTTCACTGTGCCAAGCACATTTTTTATGGCGTCGGGGGTGTGGGCATAATCCACGATGGCCGAAATGCCCTCGCGTGAGTGTATGGCCTCGAAACGTCCCGACACGGGTTTGAGTGTCGATAGCACACGCAACACCTCGGTGGGCTCTTTGCCCAGCTCCACTGCTGCGCCGTATATGGCAAGCAGGTTGCTCACATTGAAGCGTCCTGTGAGGGGTGTCACAAACTCTGTGTTATTGAACTCGAGCACCATTCCGTCGAGATGTGTCTCCACAAGACGTGCTCTGTAGTCGCAGAGTGTGCGTGTGGAGTATTTCTTTATGTCGGCGCGGGTGTTCTGCACCATAACAGGTCCGTTCTTATCGTCCATATTTGTAATGGCAAAGGCATCGCGCGGAAGCATATCAAAGAAGCTCTTCTTGCACTTGAGGTAGTTGTCCATAGTCTCGTGGAAGTCTATGTGGTCTCGTGTGAGGTTTGTGAAGATACCACCTGTGAATGTGAGACCGCCCACGCGCTCCTGTGCAAGTGAGTGCGAGCTCACCTCCATAAAGGCATATTCGCAACCCTCCTCAACCATTTGCCCGAGCAGACGGTTAAGGTTTACGGCATCGGGTGTGGTGTGTGTCGAGGGGTAGGGTGTGCCGTTTATATAGTTACACACGGTAGACAAAAGACCGCATTTGTGTCCCATCTCCATAAAAAGCTCGTAGAGCAGTGTGGCGATGGTTGTCTTGCCGTTAGTTCCTGTTACGCCCACCAGCTTGAGCTTTTGTGTGGGGTTGCCATAGAACGTGGTGGCAATTGTGCCTGTGATACTCTGCGCGCAGGGTACTTTTATGTAGGCTGTCTCGGGGTTCAGGTGCTCGGGCATCATCTCGCACACTATGGCTGCCGCGCCGCTCTCCACAGCCGACTGTATATATTGGTGTCCGTCGGTTTGTGTGCCCTTGACTGCAATGAATATGTCTCCTTTCTTTACAAGTCGCGAGTCTATGTTCACGCCTGTTATTTCGGCCTCCTCTTTTGGCAGAACTATCTGCGTGTAACCTATTTCTCTTGTGATTTCGCTCAATCTCATAGTTATATGTGATTTAATGTTTCAATGTAAGTGTCACAAAGGCGCCTTTCTGTGCCTTTTGCCCGGGTTTCAGGCTCTGGTATACCACTTTGCCATATCCGTTGGCCTGCACGCGCAAGCCTGCACGTTTCATAAGATATATGGCGTCTTTGGCTCCCATACCCACCACGTTGGGGATTATTTTTTCGCGTGTACTCAACTCTTCGAACACGACGCTGTTCTCGTTCATCGTCACGGTTCCCCACTCGGGCTCCTCTTCATACGACTTGCCGTAGTCGCTATCTATCTCAATGTCCATCTTGTCGAGAAGGTAGCTCACGGCGTTCATATTGCCGTTTTTTATTGCGGGCAGCAGGGAGTGGAGGGTGTCTTTTCCCATAGCCAACGGCATACGCTCGTGCTTGGCCATCACCTTTTCGGCTATCTCCTTGAAGGCGGCGCCCGAGGTCATACCTCCCGAAATGGGGCGTTTGTCGTTTATCATCTGCACGATGCAGGTGTACTGCGGCTTGTCGGCGGGGAAGAAACCGCAGAAGCTCAAAAGGTACTCCAGGGGGTAGTAGTTGTAGCTGCCGTTCTTTGCTATGCGGGCGGTACCGGTCTTGCCTGCCGAAACAAAGTTCTTTGTCTTTGCGTTGCCTCCCGTGCCGTCTTTGGCATTTACCACCTCTTTGAGCATATTTGTAAGGTCGTTCACGGTTGAACGCGAGAGAACCTCCTCCTTGAGTGTCTCTGTGGGGAACTCCTTCAGAGTCTCTCCGTCTTTTATGATTCTCTTTACAAGGCGGGGCTTCATAAGGTCTCCGCCGTTGGCTATGGCGTTGTAGAATGTCACCATATTTATCGAGGTCATCATAGAGGCGTAGCCGTAAGAGAGCGATACGAGGTCGCTCAATGACCACGTCTTCTGTGAGGGGTTGGCAAACATAGGTGTTGCCTCTGCGTTAATGAGGCGGTAGTTGTTGCGCATACCCATCTCCTTGAGCTTGTCGGTAAAGGCTTTGGGGTTGTTGCGGAACCCGCGGTTTATGATTTCTCCCATACCGATGTTCGAAGAGTATTTTAGCACCTCGGTGATGCTGTAGTGTGTTGTGCCGGGCTGCGGTTTGTGGCTGTCGCTTATGGTGCTGCGGCCATAGAAGCGATGTGAGCCGCCGTGGTGCGGCACGGAGTCGTCGGCCGAAATCTTGCCCTCTTCGAGTGCCACGGCAAGTGCTACGGTCTTGAATATGGAGCCGGGTTCCATCAGGTTGCACAGCGCGTGGTTGGGTGTCTGGCTGTATGCGCTCTGTTCGTTGGTTTCTATGTATATGCCGTCGCCCGCCTTTGTGAGGTTTACTATGGCTTTTATGTCGCCCGTCTCGGCCTCCATAAGTATGGCCCAGCCCGACATCGCATTGTGCTTGACAAGTTGGTTACGCAATGCCTTTTCGCAAATATCCTGCATCTCCACGTTGAGCGTGGTCTGTATATCGACGCCGTTCACGACGGGGTTGTCGATTCTCAAATGCGATTTTTCCTTTCGGCCGTTGCCGTCCTTGCCGCGCAGCAGAGAGTCGTATCTGTTCTCTATGCCGTAGCTCACGCTTATCTTCTTTCCTCGTTTGTCCTCGCTTGTAACTATGTCGCCGAGGGTGCTCTTGGCAAGTGAGCCAAATATCTTCTTGCGGTCTACCTCCTCCTTGCCGATGAGGCCCGAATAGGCGGGGCTCAACGAGAGTATAGGCAGTTTTTTTATTTCCTTGTATTGTGTGTATGTAATGTAGTAGTTGGGTATGGGGCACAGGGGGTATTCGCGTCGTCCCTTGCCTCTGTTTTTGTTTATTGTGATGCCATTGCGCAGGTGTGCCTCAAATTCTCCGGCGCTCCAGCGGGGAAATATCTTCGATAGTCCCTTTGAGAGCTCTTTCACGTCGGCATTCCATATAGAGTCTTTTTTGTGTTTTACTTTCTTTTCCATCGACTTGCTGTTGGGGTCGGTGTAGTCGAAGTCTATGTACACACGGTATTTGATGAGGCTGCTCACCATTATCTCGCCGTTGTCGCTCAATATATTGCCACGCTTGGCGGGGATTTTCTGGTTATATTTTATGCCTCTCTCGCGCACCTCGTTCCAGAAATCCCTCTCCTTGAACATCACAATGCTGCCCTTTGCTATGATTATAAAGGCCCAGAGGCCAAAGAAGCATAGCACAAGCACCCTGAAACGGAATATTATATCTTTCTTAAAGTCGAACATACTCATTCAATGGAAAAGGGAGGTTGTGTGGCGGTTTTTAGTTCGCTGTTATATTCTTGTATAAATCGTTCAATGTGCGATTGTCGGCTTTTGTCCGAGAATTCGCTCTGTATGGTAAGCAGGTCGTATCTCAAGTCGAGTCTCACTTTCTTCAGGTGTTCTATCTCGCGCAGCTCCTGCTGGTAAGCGTATCGGTTGCTCACATATATGAAGGCATATATCACAATCATTCCCAGCAGCCAGACATTCTCGAGGAAGAACTCGCTGCCAAAGAAACGCCCGCCGAAGATATAGGTCATAAAACCGGGCTTTTTCTTTTTCTTGTTTTTTGTGTCGGTGCTGCTCATTGTACTGTCTCCTTCTTGATTGCTATGCGCAGCTTTGCACTGCGTGAACGGGGGTTGCGTTCCTGCTCCTCGTCGCTTGGCATTATCACCTTCTTTATTTCGAACGGCGATGTCACGCGACCGAAGAAATCTTTCTCTATGACACCCTCTATGTTTCCGCTTTTCATATAGTTTTTCACAAGACGGTCTTCGAGTGAGTGATATGTGATAACCACAAGTCGGCCGCCGGGCTTGAGCGCCTCGCCTGCCTGCACAAGCATCTCTTTGAGGGCTTCCATTTCGTGGTTAATCTCTATGCGCAGTGCCTGAAACACCTTGGCGAGCTCTTTCTTCTCGCGTTGTGGCGGGCAGAAGGGCTTGGCTACCTCTATGAGGTCGTTTACCCGTCTGAAAGGCTGTGTGGCTCTTCTCTTCACTATGGCGGCGGCAAGCTTGCGTGCGCAGTTGAGCTCGCCATAGAGCTTGAATATCTTTGCAAGCTCCTCCTCGGGTGCGTTGTTCAGCAGGTCGGCAGCTGTTTCACCGCCGCGTTTGTTCATACGCATATCGAGCTCGGCGTCGAAACGGAACGAGAATCCGCGTGTCTCGTCGTCGAAGTGGTGTCCCGACACTCCGAGGTCGGCAAGCAGAGTGTCAATTTCGGTGGCCTCGTGATAACGCAGAAAGTTGCGGAGGAAACGGAAATTACTTCTCACAAAGGTGAAGCGCTTGTCGCAGGGGGCATTCTTTTCGGCGTCCTCGTCTTGGTCGAAGCTGTAGAGGTGTCCTTTGCTACCCAGACGCGATAGTATCTCGCGCGAGTGTCCTCCTCCGCCGAAGGTCACATCCACGCAGATGTCGTTTTTCTTAATTTCCATTCCGTCTACGCTCTCTTTGAGCATTACGGGGGTGTGATATACAAGTTCTTCACTCATTGTTTCGGTCTCCTTTCTCGGCTGTCATTATTTTTTCGAGTTCGCTGCCAAACTCTTCGGGGCTCATAAAGGGCTTGTCGAGTTTCTCTTTTGCCCAAATCTCAATTGTGTCGTCCATTCCTATGAAACGCACCTCCTGCTCTATTCCCGCCATCTTCAGGTAGCGCTTGGGCAGTAGTATGCGTCCGTTGCTGTCGATGTGCAGCTCCTCGACGTCGGCCACGAACTGGCGGAATATCATCTGGTGTTTTGCGTTCCACTTGTCGAGACGGCTGCGCAGCAGGTCGAGCTGCTCGTTCCAGCTGTCGGGCGGGTATAGCACAAGGCAATCCTGAAAGACATCTTTGCGCAGCATCACCGTGTTGCAGGCGGCTGCCTGCAGTGTGCGGCGGAAGCAGGCGGGCAGGAAAACCCTTCCCTTGCTGTCGCTTTTTGCCTCTATGTTACCTATGAAACGCATATTTTTAAGCCAATGTATATAATTCGTTTCAAAATTACACAATTCCCCACAATTCCCCACTATAAAACAAAAAGAATTTTTCTGAAAGTTTTCAACAGGTTGCAGGCTCTTCTATGGGGCTGAAAATTAGCTTTTTGTTTGACCTGTGCGGCGGTGGTGTGCCTTTTGCTGTATTAGAGTGTTTGCGGCGCTGTTTTCTATCATTTGCAGGGCTTTTTGTGGTGCAAATAAAAAGACGGGCCGCCCCTTTTACGGGGCAGTCCGTCTTCTGTTTGTGTCGTTTGTGTGCAGATTATTCCTCGGGAGTAAACATAGGATCCCAGGCGGGGAGCTTTGTGGGCTTCTCTTTGAGAACCTCGAGCACCTTTGCAGGGGCATATTTCTTGTTTACCACCAGGCGGAACATATACTCGTCGAACCAGTCGTCGGTCATAATGAGCGTGCCGCGGAAGCCGCTGTTTGCACCCCAGCTGTTTTCTACCTGCCATTTCAAGGTATTGCCCTCGCTGTCGATGTCTACGGCCTTCAGTGTCATAGCGTGTGACGAACCGCTGTCGTAGGTCATAATTCTCTCGCGCTTGTCCATTCCGAAGTCAATGCCGAAGAGCTCGCCGTAGCTGTAGTTGTTCATATCGAGTGTGCCGCGTTTGCTGTCGAGGAACTTGCCTACGTCGCAAGAGAAATACATCATTGTGCTGTCTTTTATAGAGGCTATCGCCATCTGCTTTATCTCGTCGAGAGGCAGATTGACATACAGCCAGTTATGTCCGTCGTATGCGTGGCGGTCATACTCTATCTCGTAGCTCTTCCAATAGGGGCGTGTGGGGTCGTTCATCAGCATCACAAAGTCGTTCTGCAGGTCGCCGCCTATGAACTTGTCATAGAAACTCTTGGGGGTGTACTTTTGAGGCTGCTCGCGGTACTTGCCGTTTGCATCTTTAGGTGCCCACTCGAACTCGGTAGGGGGAACGCCATACACCTGTGCAAGCATTTTGTAAACCACCTTCAGCTGCTCTTTTTTCATCTGCAGAAGCTCTTTCTCCTTGGCTCCCTTGGCCGAGGCATCGCGCAAGCGCACGGCAAATTCGCGCAGCTTTCTCTTGAGCAAAGAACTGAAAGCATCGGTGTTGTTACTTGTGTATGTCTCGCGCATAATATCCTTGGGCACAACGCCATACTTGGAAACGAGGTCGGCAACGCCGGTAAATGTACCTCCGTCGCTCAAGGGATTCTTGAAAAGCCACTCCACCATACGGTCGTCCTGGGGCTTCTTGCGTGTGTCTATGATTCCTTGCAGGAAGAGGTTCGATTTCTCGAGCTGGTCGAAGAAGAAGTTATATACTTGTGAGAACTGAAACTCGCCCAGGTTCTGCTCGGCAATCATCTTGGCGCGCATTACGTTCATTCCTGTGAAGAGCCAGCAGCGTCCCGACGACTCCTGGTCGGTAATTCCTTTTGAATTAACGCTGTGGCTGAACGATGTGTTCAGCTCGCCCAGGTTTTCCTGGTTCACCGACAGGGTTTTGATGGGGTTTGCAAGCATAATATTCTGCAGAGCTTTCTCGGTAGCCGTGGGGTTGTAGCTGCCGGCAATCTCCTTGAGCATATCGGCGTCAATGCCGCCTTTGTTGCTCTGTGCCTGTGTGCCTGCGACGATGGCAACCGCCGCGCACAATGTCAAAAATGTTTTTTTCATAAGTAACTATGTTTTTTATGTATTATGTTCTTCGTTGGCGAAAATAGCAAAAAAAACTTTACGCGCCTATTTTTCCGGCTCTAATTGCTTCCTGCATAAACGTGAGTGCTGTTTCCACGTTGGTTATATTCTCGACGGTTATTATGCAGCGGCCGTCGCCCTCGCGCACTTTGCAACTGAAGTTGCTTGTGTGGACATAGGCCAGGATATTTCCGAAAAGCTCGCTCTCATAGAATTTTTTCCTCTTTTCATCGACAAAAAAGATGTTCATACGTCCTCCTTTAAGGTATATCTTTTCTATGCCTATCTCCTGTGCCTTGCGTCGCAGAATCACCATCTTCATAAGCTCTTTTGCTTTGTGGGGAATTTCGCCGAATCGGTCCTTGAGACGCACCGCGAAGGCCTCAATCTCGGCTTCGCTGTTCAGTGAGTCGAGTTCGCGGTAGAGGAGTATGCGTTCGTTGCTGTCGGGCACATACACGGCGGGCAGAAGCAGCTCGAGGTCGCTCTCCACGAAGCACTCCTTCACAAGCAGGGTATCGCTCTCGTTCTCATCGCTTGGGAGTATGTCGGCAAACTCCTCCTCCTTGAGCTCGAGCACAGCCTCCGAGAGCACCTTCTGATAGGTCTCGTAGCCGAGGTCGGCAATGAAGCCGCTCTGTTCGGCGCCGAGTAGGTTGCCTGCACCTCGTATGTCGAGGTCCTGCATTGCGATGTGCATACCGCTACCCAGGTCGCTGAAGCTCTCGATGGCCTCGAGGCGTCGGCGTGCATCGGTGGTGAGGTTCTCACGCGGCGGGGTAAGCAGGTAGCAGAAGCCTTTTCTCTTGCCGCGTCCCACACGTCCGCGCATCTGGTGCAGGTCGCTCAATCCAAAGTGTTGCGCTTGGTTAATTATTATAGTGTTTACGTTGGGGATATCTATTCCGTTCTCCACGATTGAGGTCGCTATCAAAATATCGTAGTCGTGGTTTATGAAGGCATAGAGTATCTTCTCGAGCTCGGCAGGCTCCATCTGTCCGTGGCCTATGCAGATGCGTGCGTCGGGCACGGCGCGTTTTATCATACGCTCGAGCTCGTGCATATTTGATATTCTGTTATTTATGAAGAATACCTGTCCGTTGCGGCTCAACTCAAAGCTCACCGCTTCTTTTATAGTCTCTGCGTCAAAGGTTTGTATCTCGGTGTGTATGGGCTGGCGGTTGGGTGGCGGTGTCTGAATCATAGAGAGGTCGCGGGCTCCCATAATAGAGAACTGCAGCGTGCGCGGTATGGGTGTGGCAGTCATTGTGAGGGTGTCCACGTTCACCTTGAACTGGCGCAGTTTTTCTTTCACGGCTACGCCGAACTTCTGCTCTTCGTCAATTATAAGAAGTCCCAAATCCTTGAACTGTACATCTTTGCCTGTGAGTCGGTGTGTGCCTATCACAATATCCACCTTGCCCTCTTTTATGTCGTCGAGCACCTTTTTTGTGGTTGTGCCGCTGCGTGCGCGGCTCAAATATTGCACGTTGCAGGGAAAGTCCTTGAGTCGCTTCTTGAACGTGAGATAGTGCTGATAGGCAAGCACGGTGGTGGGCACAAGCACGGCTACCTGCTTGCCGTCGGTGGCTGCCTTGAAAGCGGCTCTTATGGCCACCTCGGTTTTGCCAAAGCCCACGTCGCCGCATATTAGGCGGTCCATAGGGCGGCTGCGCTCCATATCTCTCTTTACCTCGTTTGTCGCTTTCAACTGGTCGGGGGTGTCTTCGTATTTGAAACTTGCCTCGAGCTCTGTTTGCAGGTAGGTGTCGGGCGAGAAGGCAAAGCCTTTCTCCTGAAAGCGTTGTGAATAGAGTTTTATGAGGTCGCGTGCAATGTCCTTAATCTTTTTCTTTGTGCGCTCCTTCATTCTCTCCCACGCTCCCGTGCCCAGCTTGTTCACAGAGGGGGCGTCGCCCTCCTTGCCGCGGTATTTCGATATTTTGTGCAGGTTGTGTATCGACACAAACACCACGTCGTCGTTCTTGTATATGAGTTTTATGGCCTCCTGCACGTTATTTCCGTTGGGAATGCGCACAAGGCCTCCAAATTTTCCTATGCCGTGGTCTATGTGCACAATGTAATCGCCTGTGACAAACTCTTTGAGCTCCTTCAGGGTGAGTGCCACCTTGCCGCTGCGGGCTTTGTCGCTGCGCAGACGGAAATTGTGAAAACGGCCAAAGAGCTGGTGGTCGGTGAAGAATGCGGCTTTGAGGGTGTTGTCGCAGAAACCCTCGTGTATGGTCTTGCCAACGGGGGTAAATGATATATCGTCGCCTCGCTCCTCAAATATGGCTTTAAGCCTGTCGGCCTGGTGCTTGTCGTCGGCGAGGAGGTATATCTTATATCCTTTTTCTATGTATCCTTTGAATGTGCTGCTCACGAGCTCAAAGTCCTTGTGAAAGAGTGACTGTGGCGTAGTCTCAAACTTCACCTTTGTCGATTTGTCTGCCGTGGCGGTGCGCAGCTCCCAGTGTTTTACGCTGCGGGCAAATATCTCGAACTCTGCCGCGCTCATAAGGTCGGGCATCTGTGGCAGTTCCTCTTGCGAGAGCTTTGCCTGCAGGGTGAATCCCTCGCTGCGCAGTTTCTCTATGCTGCCTTTTATGTATTCGGAATCTCTTGTGACAAGTATAGTGCTTTTGGGCAGGAAATTGGTTATTGCGACATTCTCGCAGCCTGTTATCTTGGGCACAATCGATGCCTCGTTGCAACGCTCGCGCGACAGCTGGCTCTCTACCTCAAAGGTTCTTATACTCTCAATTTCGTCTCCAAAGAAATCTATGCGGTAGGGATACTCCGACGAGAACGAGAAGATGTCGATTATGCTGCCTCGCACGGCAAACTCTCCCGGTTCGTAGACGTATGTCACCTCCTTGAACTTGAGTTTTGCGAGTCGCTTCTCCACCTCGTCGCGGCTTATGGTGTCGCCCACCGCAACGTTGAGAGTTTTCTCCTGCAGGTCGTTCTGTGAGGCTACCTTCTCGGCGAGTGCGTCGGGGTGTGTCACAACTATGAGCCCCTCCTGCTTGTGACGGCTTGTGAGGCGGCTCATAACCTCGGTGCGCAATATGCGGTTTGCGTCGTCCTCGTGTCCATATTTCAGTGCGCGGCGAAACGACGAAGGGAAGAACAGCACCCCCTTGTCGTCGCACATCTGCATAAGGTCGTGGTAGAAGAAACCCGCCTCGTCGGCGTCGTTCATCACCACAAATACGGTCTGGTGCGGTGCTCTCTCGCGCAGTCCGCACAGAATCATTGCTGCGGCACTGCCCACAAGTCCTTCTATGTGGATATTTTTCTTTCCTCCCTCCTCGCGCAGTTGCATCAGGGCGTCTACTCCGGGGTGGGCTGCAAATATCGCTTTTAACTCTTTTGGCTCCATAATTTCCTGAATAAATATCACGGCAAATGGGCGAAAATAGTGTTTTCCTATTTCCGCCTGCCTCTTTTATAGGCGCAAATTTAGTGAAATAATTGTATTTTAAGCGTGTAACGCGCCTTTTTTGAAAAATTTTATATGTGTGCGAAATAAAAATATAATTTTTTCTTCTTTGCCGTTTCTTTTAGTTAAACGGCGCTTGTGTGCCTCGTCGGCGGTAAAATATATTGAGATAAATTTCATATATTGTGCTCATTTGTTGTATCTTTGCAAGCTAAAATCCTTTATTGCAGAGAGATTATGGATAAATATGCTTACAAACTGGAGATGAAGGTGCGCGACTACGAGTGCGACTTTCAAGGGGTAGTACACAACTCCAATTATCAGCGTTATCTCGAACACGCTCGTCACGAGTTTCTCGAAGCTCACGGCTATTGTATGTCGAAACTGCACGACGCGGGCGTAGACCCTATGGTCTCTAAAATAACGATAGAATACAAATGGCCGCTGCGAGGCAGCGAACGCTTCGTGGTGTGCGTGAATATGTTGCGCGAGGGTGCCAAGATTGTCTTTTTGCAGGATATTTACCACGCCGAGACCGAAAGGCTTGTAGTGAAAGCACGTGTCGAGGTGGTGTGCCTCGAGAACGGTCGTCTCACCCGTGGCGAGAAATTTGATGAGGTATTTGGCGATTACTTTACTAAAAACAGAGTGCAATGAACGTAATATATATTATCATAGTTGCCTTGTTTTTGATATTCAAGGTAGTAGTTAAGCTAAATAACACCGACGAGCAGCAGTCTGCCGAGGTGTTTCCTCCCATTGAGCCTCTGATACCCGAGGAGGAAGAGATGCCCGTGCAGCAGCCCCGGCCCGCTCCCGCAAAGCCGGCGAAAAGGCCTGTGCAGCAGAAACCCGTGACACCCGCCCCTGTGGAGGCTGCAAAGGAGGAGCCCGCAAAGAAAGAGCGTCCCTCCTACGGCATAAAAAGCAAGTCCGACGCAAAGAGGGCGATAATATATTCCGAGATTTTTAAAAGAAAATATTAATTGATATAAATAAGCACATACACAATGAGTTACAGAATAATGACAGCCCAGGAGGCTGCCTGCTATATAAACGACGGCGACGGTGTGGGAATTAGCGGATTTACCCTCTCGGGTACTCCCAAGACCGTTCTTCCCGAGGTTGCAAAACGTGCCGAGGAGGCTCACGCAGCTGGAAAACCTTTTAAAATAGACCTTTACTCGGGAGCATCTACGGGCGATGCCATCGACGGTGCGCTCACACGCGCCAACGCGATACGTTTCCGCGCCCCCTTCCTCTCGAACCCCACAGTGCGCACTGCGGTAAATAACAAGGAACTTACCTACACCGACCTTCATCTCTCGCTTATGGCGCAGGATTTGCGTTACGGCTATATGGGTAAGGTGAATGTGGCTATCCTCGAGGCTATCGATATCACCCCCGACGGAAAGGTGTATCTCACCACCGCAGGAGGTATCGGACAGACCGTGGCCAACCTTGCCGACAAAATTATCATCGAGCGCAACAGCTACCACCACACAATCGGTTTCCACGATGTGTATGAGCCGCTCGACCCTCCCTATCGTCGCGAGATACCTATTTATAAAGCCGACGACCGCATAGGCAAGCCCTATGTGCAGGTAGACCCCAAGAAGGTTGTGGGTATCGTTGAGGTGAATATGCCCAACGAGGTTGTGCTCTTCAAAGAACTCGACGATGTAACCCGCAAAATCGGTGAGAACGTGGTCGATTTCATTATCAGCGATATGAAGCGCGGCACCATACCCGCGACAGGCCTCCCCATACAGAGCGGTATCGGTAACGTGGCAAACGCCGTGCTCAAAGGTCTCGAGAATGCCACCGAGATACCTCCCCTTTACCTCTACTCCGAGGTGTTGCAGGACTCTGTGATAAAACTTATGGAGCTGGGCAAGGTGAAGGCGGGCAGTACCTGTTCGCTCTCGCTCTCACAGGAGTGTCTCTCACACGTTTACGATAACCTCGATTTCTTCCGCGACAAGCTCATCCTTCGTCCGTCGGAGATTTCGAACCACCCCGAGATTATCCGCCGCTTGGGTATCATTGCGATGAACACAGCCATCGAGGTCGATTTGTATGGCTGCGTGAACTCGTCGCACATCTGCGGAACCCGTCTTATGAACGGAATCGGCGGTTCGGGCGACTTTGCGCGTAACGCATACATATCTATCTTCACCTGCCCCTCTACACAGAAGGGCGGCCAGATAAGCTCAATCGTGCCTATGGTCACACACGCCGACCACACCGAGCACGACGTGCGCATCGTGGTGACAGAGTGGGGTGTGGCCGACCTGCGCGGCAAGGGCCCCGACGAGCGTGCCCGCCTGCTCATTGAGAACTGTGCTCACCCTGCCTACAAGCAGATGCTTTGGGACTACCTCAAGATTGCCAAGAAAGGTCACGTCAGCCACAATGTGGCAGCAGCTTTGGGTATGCACGCTACATTTGAGCGCGAGGGAGATATGCGTCTCACCGACTGGAGTAAATTTGCATAAAACCTGCCGTCGTGAAGAAAAAACTTGTCACAGATATGGGGCGTATGGGGCGCGAGGAGTTTCTCTCGTCCCACAAACTACCCCTCACCGTGGTGCTCGATAATGTGCGCAGCCTGCATAACGTGGGCTCTGTCTTTCGCACAAGCGATGCGTTTCGCGTGGAGCGCATCTTCCTGTGCGGCATAACAGCTACTCCCCCCTCGGCCGAGATACACAAGACAGCTCTCGGTGCCGAGGATGTGGTGCAGTGGAGACATTTCGCCGATACAATGGAGGCGGTGGCTCTGCTCAAGGAAGAGGGCTACAAGGTCTTTTCCATAGAGCAGTGCGAGGGAAGCATAGCCCTGCAACAGTTCGAGACCTCGCCCGAGCAGCGCTATGCCGTTATAATGGGCAACGAGGTGAAGGGCGTGCAGCAGAGCGTGGTAGACGCGAGCGACGGGGCTATAGAGATTCCGCAGTTCGGAACAAAGCACTCGCTCAACGTGTCGGTGACAACGGGTATGGTTATTTGGGAATTTGCCAAGAAACTTGGGTGGGTGTAGTCCCTGTCACAGCTGTCCGCTTGTGACAAGCAGCACAACCCTTTCAATGAGAAAATCCTCGCCTGTGGCGTCATAGGTCTTTTTGAGGCTTGCGCCAAAGAGCGATGCGAACGACTGATAAAAGACCGCCTTGAAACTGCCCATAAAAAGCTTTATGAGCTTGTATGCGCTCTGGTCACACTCGCGGTCAATTAGTTTTATGAGAAGCTTGCCTTGTCTGAAGGTGAGCTTTTTCATTTTGGGCGTGTAGGCCTCTTTTAAATCCTTCTCTTTTTTATCGAGATATTTTTTGCGTGCTTTCTCGTCGGGCAGTTCCTTGAGGTCGCGCTCTGTCTCATATATGATATTGCGTATCTCTCGGGCCAGCGGAAGTGTCTTTTTTACGTCGTACACCAGCCTGCCATACATATTCTTCTCTCTTTTACTCTTGAATGTGAGCGGCGCAAATACATAGTAGTTGGGCAGCACTATATGTGGAATTTTCTTCCCCTTGTAGTCGCTTGCACCCACAAGAAAGCCTTCCCCCTCGTCGGTGGTCACTCTCTCCTGTGCCCACAGCGCGGGCATAAACAGTGCGATAATTGTAAGCAGTGCAACGGCTCTTTTCATAGGCGCAAAAATAGCGTATTTTGTGATTCTATGCCGATTAAGTCTATTAAAAATAGAAAAATATACCGAATTATTCATTAAATTAGCGCAGAATATCATAAAAAGGCGAATTATGAAAAACTGCAAGAATGTGGCGGTCTTTTGTGCCGCTTCCGAAGAGATTGATAAAAAATACAGAGACGAGGCCTGCGAGGTGGGAACGATGATTGGCGCTGTAGGTGCCACGCTCATATACGGCGGTGCCCGAGCCGGTCTTATGGAGGCGACAGCTGCCGCGGTGAAGGAGGCGGGAGGCCGTGTCGTGGGCGTTGTGCCGCAGGTGCTTGTGGAGCGTAATAGGGTGAGCGCCCTGCTCGACGAGACGGTTCTTGTGCGCGACTTGAGCGAGCGCAAGGATATTATGGTGCAGCGCAGCGATGTGCTTGTGGCTCTGCCGGGCGGTGTGGGCACTCTCGACGAGATATTTCACACTATGGCTGCCGCAACCATAGGCTTCCACAGCAAGCGTGTGGTGCTCTACAATGCCTCGGGTTTCTGGGACGGTCTGCTTTCGCTCTTGCGCGAAATGTCACAAGAGGCTTTTGTGCGCGGCGCTCTCTGCAACTATCTCACCGAGGTGCGCAGCGTGGAGGAACTGAAACAAATTATAATTGAAGCATAAGATATTATGGGAAAGGTAGTGGGCATAGGAGAGACTGTCTTCGACATTCTTTTCAAGGAAAACAAACCCGTGGGCGCAGTGCCCGGCGGCTCGGTCTATAACAGCATAATTTCGATAGGGCGTGCGGGCGTGCCTGCCGCTTTCATCAGCGAGGTGGGTAACGATCGTGTGGGTAATATCATAGTTGAGCATCTGCGCGACAGCGGCATCGACACCTCGTCGGTGTGCTGTTTCAGCGATGGCAAGTCGCCCCTTTCGCTTGCTTTCCTCAACGAGCGCGGCGACGCCGATTATCTCTTCTACAAGGACTATCCGTCCAATCGTCTGACGGTCGATTTCCCTACGTTGCAGCGCGGCGATATACTTCTCTTCGGCTCCTACTTTGTGCTTAACCCCGTGCTGCGTGACAAGGTGAAACCTTTCCTGCAGTATGCGCGTGAGAGCGGCGCCACACTCTACTACGACATAAACTTCCGCCGCAATCACATACACGAGCGCGAGGCGTTGCTTCCGACGGTTATCGAGAATATGGAGCTTGCCCACATTGTGCGTGGCTCGGCCGATGATTTCCGCTATCTCTTCGACAGCACCGACGGTGCCGATATCTATGCTTCACGCATAGCGGCGCACTGCGAGAACTTTATATTTACCCGAGGTGGCGAGCCTGTCACTCTTTTTACACCTGCTTTTACGGCACAATATCCTGTGCCACAGGTCGAAGTGTGTAGCACGGTGGGTGCGGGCGACAATTTCAATGCGGGCGTGGTATGCGGTCTGTGGCGCGGCAAGGTGTGCTACGACGGCCTTGGCGCGCTCTCCCGTGAGGCGTGGGACGAGATAATCTCCTGCGGCCTGTCGTTCAGTGCGCGTGCCTGCACGCTGCTCGACAACTATGTGGACAAGGCCTGGGCTGCCGAGAAGTTCAAGTGAGGCTGCTGAAATTTTATGCCCGGCGTGCTCTGTGCCGCTCTTTTGCAACCTATTTGCAGAGAAATTTTCTTAACTTTGCAGCAGTTAATTGCAAGTAACTTATTACGATGAAAAAAATACTCCTTTCAATTGCTTTTGCGGTGGCTATGGCAGGCTGCGGCGGGCACAATCACAATCACGAACACGATGCGCAATCGCACGAGCATCCGGTGTTAAACGCAACGAAATATAGCGATTCCATAGAACTTTTTGTGCAGTATGACGAGCTTGTGGCAGGGCACAAGGCCTCTGTTACGGCCTATGTAACTGCGCTCCCCTCGTTCAAGCCTTACGAAGGTGGTTCCATTGCGGTGGCTCTTAAAGCGGGGGAAAACAATCTCTCGTTCAATGTGGCTCCCGAGCGCAAGGGTATCTACAATTTCACTCTTGCGCCCACTGCGGCAGGTGTGGGAAACCTTCTTTTCACCATCGACGGGCAGGAATATCCTGTGCACGTTCACATAGAGGGTGGAGATAACCACGGCGCTCACTCTCACGAGGCTCATCACGCGCATAGCCACGCCCACGCAGATGAGGCTTCTCACGGCGGCGAAAATAATCTCTCTTTCAGCAAAGAGCAGAGCTGGAAAATAGATTTTGCGACAGCTCCCGCTACGTTGAGCGCGTTCAATGGCGCGGTAAAAGTAGCAGCCCGCGCTCTCTCCACCCCCGACAATTTCACTACGGTTGTGGCCACAGCTCCGGGTAAGGTGCAGTTTGCAGGTAATATCGTGGCAGGCAAGGCAGTGAAGGCGGGCGAAATACTTTTTGCCCTCGAGGGTGGCGATGTCACCGAGAACGACGCCGCAGTTAAATTTGCCGAGGCCGAGAGCGACTATATGGTTGCAAAAAACAATTTCGAGCGCAAGAGCGAGCTCTTCAAAGATAATATCGTGTCGCAGCGCGAGTACGAGGAGGCGCAGGCTGCCTTCACCCGTGCCGAGGCGCGTTTCAATACTATGCAGCGCAATTTCGCTTCGGGTAAGGTGGCTCTGAAGGCTCCCTACACAGGCACCGTTTCTTCGTTGCTTGTCTCCAACGGCGACTACGTTGCGGCGGGCACTCCCCTTGCCGTGGTTCAGCGTGGCGGTGCGGTAAATATCACAGCCGAGCTCCCCGTGCGCTATGCCTCTTTGCTTGCAAACATAGCGTCGGTAAATATAGAACTTCCCTGCGGAACGGTGTGCTCTATGCAGGAGGCCGAGGCGGTGGTTGCGGCAGTGGGAACGGCCGTGAACAGCTGTTCTATGCTCCCCGTCACCGTGACGGCAAAGCATCCCTCCATCCTCCCAGGCAGCATAGTTACCTTGCACATAGCCTCGCGTGCCGACGACGTGCAGCGCGTGACGGTGCCCCGCACGGCCCTTGTCGAGGAGATGGGCAACTATTTTGTATTTGTGCAGCACACCCCCGTGTCGTTCGAGAAGCGTGAGGTTGTGCCCGGCGCAACCGACGGCGCACAGGTGCAGATACTCAAAGGCTTGCACGCAGGCGAGCGAGTGGTGACAAAGGGCGGTGTTTCGCTCAAGCTGTCACAGGGCGCGGCGGCCCTCGATCCCCACGCCGGTCACGTTCATTAATCTCCTTTCGCTATGCTGAACAGAATAATTGCTTTCTCTTTAAATAACAAGCTGCTTGTTATGCTTGCCGTGGTGCTTGTGACCATAGGTGGCATATATTCGGCGCGTAACATAGAGGTCGATGTCTTCCCCGACCTCACTATGCCCACCGTGGTAATTCTCACCGACGCTGCCGATATGGCGCCCGAGGAGATAGAGCGCCTTGTGACCTTCCCCATAGAGACCGCCGTAAACGGTGCTACAAATGTGCGTCGTGTGCGCTCTTCGTCGTCACAGGGATTCTCTTTTGTGTGGGTGGAATTTGATTGGGGTATGGACATCTACAAGGCTCGTCAGATTATAAGTGAGAAGATGGGGCTTTTGTCGGGGCAGTTGCCCGACGGCATTGTGCCCGTGCTTGCTCCGCAGTCGAGTGTTATGGGTGAGATTATGTTTATAGGAATGCAGGCCACACACACCTCTATGATGGAGCTGCGCACCCTTGCCGAGTGGGTTGTAAAGCCTGCAATTCTTGCTACGGGAGGCGTGTCGCAGGTGACAATCATAGGCGGCGACTACAAGCAGTATCAGGTACTTGCCAACCCCGTGAAGATGAAGATGTACGGCGTTGCGATGGAGGAACTCGAGGCGGCTGCAGCATCTATGAGCGTGAACGTGGGCGCGGGAGTGCTGCGCGACTACGGCAACGAGTATAACCTGCGTGGTATGGGGCGCACAAACAATATCGACGAGCTTGGGAATACCCTTGTGAAGATGAACGGCGAGGCCCCCGTGCGCATAGCCGATGTGGCCGACGTGGTCATAGCGCCTGCCGTGCGTCAGGGATATGCCGCGCAGAATGGTGCGCCGGCGGTAATTCTCTCTATATCGAAACAGCCCGGAATAAACACCTTGAGCGTGACGGAAAACATAGAACGTAACCTCGAAAGCATTGCAAAATCTCTCCCCGCCGATGTCTCTCTCGACACAGGCATCTTCCGTCAGGCCGACTACATAAGCTCGTCGGTAAATAACGTGGGGCAGTCGCTCATCGAGGGTGCGGTGTGTGTCGTTTTAGTGCTTTTCCTCTTCCTCACAAGCCTGCGCAGCACTGTAATTTCTATCCTTGCGATACCTCTCTCGCTCCTGGGAACAGTCATTGTGCTCTATCTCCTGAATATGGATATAAACACTATGACACTCGGAGGTATGTGCATCGCCATAGGCTCTTTGGTCGATGACGCAATCATCGATGTGGAGAATGTTTACAAACGCTTGCGCGAGAATCACCGCTTGCCCGCGGGGGAGAGAAAGTCCTCCTTTGCAGTGGTCTACGAGGCCTCGTCGGAGATTCGCGCTTCCATAATACACGCGACGCTCATTATTATGGTTACTTTTATGCCGCTCTTCTTCTTGAGCGGTCTCGAGGGGCGTATGCTCAAGCCGCTTGGCATTGCCTATCTGGTGGCTCTGGTTATGTCGCTGCTTGTGGCTATGACCGTAACCCCTCTCTTGTGCAAACTGATGCTCTCGGGCGACAAATATCTGTCGCGCAACGAGAAGAAGAATTGGGTGGACAAGTGGCTCCTGCCCCGATACACGCAGTCGCTCGACCGCGCCGTGAAACACTCAAAAGTTATTGTGGCATCGCTCGTTGCGCTCTTCGTGGTGTGCCTTGTGCTCTTTGCGACGATGGGACGCAGCTTCTTGCCCGAGTTCAACGAGAAGGCGCTCACAATCTCTGCGGTGTCGCGCCCCGGCGTGTCGCTCGAGGAGTCGAACCGCATAGGTTCCCTCATTGAGAGCGAGCTCCTGCAAATACCCGAGGTGGTGAGCACAGCCCGTCGCACGGGACGCGGCGAGCTCGACGAGCACTCGCAGACATCCAACGGAGCCGAAATAGATGTAAACTTTGAGCTTGGCGAGCGCAGTAAGGCCGAGTTCCTCAACGATGTGCGTGCGCGTTTGGCGGCAGTGCCGGGTGTGGTGACATCGGTGGGGCAACCTCTTGAGCATCGCATCGACCATATGGTGTCGGGCACGCAGGCCGACCTCGCAATAAAAATCTTTGGTCCCGACTTGAGCACCCTTTTCCGCACCGGAACAAAGATAAAAGCCCTCCTTGCCGCCTTCCCCTCTGTGGTAGATGTGAACGTGGAGCAGCAGGTTGAAACGCCGCAGCTGCAGATACGCGCACGCCGCGACCGCCTTGCACACTACGGTGTCACTATGGCGCAGTTCAACGAGTTTGTTGAGGCCGCCTTCCCCGGAAAGAAGGTGGGCGCGGTCTATGAGCAGGAGCGCTCTTTCGACCTCATCATACGCCTTAACAAAGAGTACGCCGAGAGCATCGAAGGGGTGAAGAACGCCCTTATAGACACCCCCGAGGGCAAGGTGGCTCTCACCGAGGTCGCCGACATTGTGTCGGTGGGCGGCCCGGGCAGTATAAGCCGTGAGAATGTGCAGCGCAAGGTGGTTGTGTCGGCAAATATCACAGGCGGCGACATTGCAGGCACTGTGGAACGCATAGAGGAGTATCTCGAAAAGGAGCTCCCTCTCGACGAGGGTTATCGCCTCGAGTATGGCGGTCAGTTCGAGAGCGCGGCGTCGGCTTCGCGCACCCTGTGGCTCACCACGGCGGTGGCAGTCCTTGTGGTCTTTGTGTTGCTCTACGGCGAGTTTAAGAGCACATCGCTTTCACTTGTAGTGCTCATAAATTTGCCGCTTGCCCTCATAGGCGGAATCGTGGCCACATATATCTCTTCGGGGGTTATGAGTATCCCTGCCATAATAGGCCTTATAACGCTCTTCGGTATTGCGACGCGAAACGGAATTCTGCTTGTGTCGCGTTATCAGCACTTGCGCGAGGGTGGTGCCACACTCGATGAGGCTGTGCGCTTGGGCTCGGGCGACCGTCTCACCCCCATCCTTATGACAGCCTTCACTTCGGCCCTCGCCCTTATCCCTATGATTTTGGCGGGCAGCAAGAGCGGCAACGAGATACAGAGCCCTATGGCTGTGGTTGTGCTTGGCGGTCTGCTCTCGTCTACCTTCCTCAATGTCTATGTAATTCCCATTGTCTACCGCTATGTGGTGCGCAAGGGGTGGGTGTAAGCCTTTTCCATAAAACAGAAAATCCGAACCTTATGGCTCGGATTTTTTATTTGCAGGCAGGTGTGTGCGCTGTTTATTCTCGTTGGTCGGCGCCCCACATCAGCTTCTCGCGCAGGTTGAGAATGAACGAGTGCTCGCGGCGGCGTATTATGAGCTGCTTGTAGTCGGCTTTCTTCACTGTGACCACTGTCTTGTCGCTGCAGCTCTCGTTGCGCCCGTCTATGGCAATCAAGTAGTTGCGGCTGCGGCTGTGTACCTTTATCTCAATGGTTGTGTTATCGCTCAATACTATGGGACGGGCACTTAAACTGTGCGGGGCGATGGGTGAGAGCACAATCACATTGGCATCGGGAGCAATTATAGGGCCGCCTACGCTCAATGAGTATCCCGTGGAGCCCGAAGGTGCTGCCACGATAAGGCCGTCGGCCTGATAGGTGATGTGCTCCTTGCCGTTGAGTGTAGCTTCGAGGGTAATCATCGACGACGAGGCGTGTTTCATTATAGCTATTTCGTTGAGTGCCACGGGGTAGCTCTTTATTGCGCCATTTGTGGCGGTGGCCTCTATGAGGCTGCGCTCCTCCACGTTGTACTCGCCTGCGTGCAGGCGCTGCATAATGTGCTCAATGTCGTTGTTTGAGGTCGATGTGAGGAATCCCAGTCTGCCCGCATTTATGCCGAGGATGGGTATTCTCTTGCGTCCTATGCGTGAGGCGGTGCGCAGCAGGGTGCCGTCGCCGCCGAAACTGATTGCGACATCGGCCGAGAATTCGTCGCCGTCGATTATACTTGTGCTCTCGGGCGGCAGTATGTGTGTGGAGCGAAGAAAGTCGTAAAAGGGGCGGTCTATGGCACACTCGTCGCCATATTTTTTTACCTCTTCAAAGAGCTTGTCTATGCTCTGTGATTTTTCTGTCTGGTGTATGTTTCCGAATATCGCAAACTTCATATTTTCCTCTTTTTAGCGCCGTGGCGGTGCTGTTTCTGTAAAACCGATGTGTGTTGATGCAAATTTACGATAAAATATTCTCTTATTTTTATTATTTGTAGTAATTTTGCTCTTAATAATTTAATTTTTAATATAAACTGCGCATATAGTGCGTTGTCATAACCGATATTTATGAAGACAAAGTTAAGTGTAAACATTAATAAAATCGCCACAATCAGAAATGCGCGTGGCGGCAATAACCCCGACATTCTAAAGGTGGCAAAGGATTGCGAGGCCTTTGGTGCCGACGGAATCACCGTGCATCCCCGCCCCGACGAGCGTCACATACGTCGTGCCGATGTACCTGCTTTGCAGGCCATTCTGCGCACAGAGTTCAACATCGAGGGCTATCCCTCAAAGGAATTTATGGACCTTGTGCTGCGTGTGCGCCCCTCACAGGTTACCCTCGTGCCCGACAAACCCGACCAGATAACCTCGAACAGCGGCTGGGACACCAAGAAAGAGCAGGAGTTCCTGCACGACATTCTCAACGACCTGCGTGGCGCCGGCATACGAAGCTCAATCTTCATCGACGCTTCACCCCGTATGGCAGAATTTGCAGCCAAGGCGGGTGCCGACCGTGTGGAGCTCTACACGGGCCCCTATGCCCACGAGTATGCCCGTAACCCCGAGAAGGCCATCGAGCCCTTCTACGAGACAGCTCGTCGCGTGAAACAGCTCGGTATAGGTCTCAACGCGGGCCACGACTTGAGCCTCGAGAACCTTAAATACTTCACCGACGTAATCACCTGGGTGGACGAGGTGTCCATAGGTCACGCACTTGTGTGCGACGCCCTCTATCTGGGACTCGAGAAAACCATAGATGCTTATCAGAATTGTTTGATTAAATAAATGAATACTATGATATTAATGACTGCAGTAGCTGCAACAGCAGCGTTGGCTCAAGACTCTGTGATGGCAATCACCGAGCCTGTTCAGGAGAGTATTAACGTGTGGGATATGGCCCTCAAAGGTGGTTGGATTATGCTGGTGCTCGCACTTCTTTCGGTGGTGGGTATCTACATCTTCTTTGAGCGTTACGCCACACTGCGCAATGCAATGAAAAAGAACCCCCGTATGCTCGAGCGTCTGCACGACAATATCAAGGACAACGACCTCAAGTCGGCTTTGAACTATTGCCGCAACCAGGAGTCGCCCCTTGCGCGTGTGCTCGAGAAGGGCTTGAAGGCCTATAACCTCTCTGCCTCTTCTATGCGTCAGGCACTCGACAATAGCGCCGGTCTCGAGATTGCAAAGCTCGAGAAAGGGCTCCCCATCCTCTCTACCATTGCGGCTGCCGGTCCTATGATTGGTTTCCTTGGAACCGTTACGGGTATGGTGCAGGCTTTCTGGGAGATGGCCAACGCGGGCAATAACATCGACGTGTCGTTGCTCTCGAGCGGAATATACGAGGCTATGATAACCACCGTGGGAGGTCTCATCGTGGGTATTGTGTCAATCTTTGCCTATAACTACCTTGTGGCACTTGTCGATAAGGTGCAGAACGACATCGAAGGCGATATTATCACCTTTATGGAGATTGCAAGTGAGCTGAAGGAGAATAAATAACCCCTTTATCCCCGTAACAATGATAAAAAGAAAGACAAAGACAATAGATATGTTCTCGATGTCGTCTATGACCGACATCATCTTCCTATTGTTGATTTTCTTTATGATAACATCGACGATGGTAACTCCCAATGCCATCAAGGTGCTTTTGCCCCAGGGTAACCAGCAGACAGCGGCCAAGCCGTTGGCACGCATTATAATAGACAAGGAACTCAACTACTATTCCGCATTCGGAAACGAGGACGAAATGCCCATCGCTCCCGAGGATGTAACAGCCTTTCTGCTTGCTTGCGCCGAGAAACAGCCCGAGATGTACGTTGCGCTCTATGCCGACGAGAATATCCCCTATCGCGAGATTGTTAAGGTGCTGAACATAGCCAACGAGAATCAATTCAAAATGGTGCTTGCAACGCGCCGCCCCGACAAAAGAAAATGATGAAACGCATAACAAAGGAACAGCAATGTGGAATTGCGGCAACGGCTCTCGTGCACTTGCTGCTCTTTCTGCTATTGTGGTTGCTGGTGATAGAAAAGCCTTGCCCGCAAGAGGAGAAAGGTGTGCCCGTGGTTTTGGGTAACACACTCCTTGCACAGGGCGACGCCTATCAGTTTACCGAGGTTGCGGCAGCCCCGCAGCCTGCGCCCGTCACCACGGTGCCTCCGCGCCCCTCAACCTCCACAGCCGAGCCTCTCATAACCCAGCCCGACGAGCCGTCGGTGGCGCTCGAGAGCTCCGACAAAAAGAAGAGCGATAAAAAGAGCGTGAAGCCACAGAAGAGTGCCGAGCAGATAGAAGCAGAACTCAAGGCACAGGAGGCCGAGCGCCTGCGTCGCGAAGCCGAGGAGGTTGCGCGTGTAGCCAACGCCCGCATCGCGGGAGCCTTTGGCAAGGGAAGCACTATGGCAGCCAAGGGCGACGCCGACAGCGGCAAGGGCACACAAGGCTCTGTCGATGGTAACGCGCAGACAGGTGTGGTCACAGGCACGGGCGGCTATGGCAGCTTCAGCCTCGACGGTCGTTCACTCGGAATGGCATTGCCCCGCCCCGGGTACAATGTGCAGGAAGAGGGCCGTGTAGTGGTAAACATCACCGTGAACCCCGACGGAAAGGTTATTCAGACAACCATAAACTCCCGCACAAATACCGCGAGCGCAACCCTGCGCAAAGCCGCCATAGAGGCAGCGCGTAAAGCGGTTTTCAATAAAGTTCCCACAATGAACAACCAGATGGGAACAATCACTTACTATTTCAAATTAAGATAATTATGGACAAGATATTTCTTTTTCTCGCCGATGGCTTTGAGACGGTAGAGGCGCTTGCTCCCGTCGATGTGATGCGTCGTGCAGGCCTGCAGGTGGTCACAGTCTCCATTATGGGACGCCGCGAGGTGGTGTCGGCACAGGGTGTGCCGGTGCTTGCCGACGTGCTCTTTGAGGAGGCCGACTTCTCATCTGCCGCAGCGCTCATACTCCCCGGCGGCGGTATGGGCACCGATAACCTGTCGGGCCACGAGCCCTTGCGTGCATTGCTCAAGGAACAGTGTGGCAAAGGCACTCTCACGGCTGCCATCTGTGCCGCGCCTATGGTGCTCGGCCGTGTGGGGCTGCTCGAAGGCCGCAAGGCCACCTGCTACCCCGGTTGCGAGGGCGACCTCTTTGGTGCGCAATATACCGCAGCCCCTGTCGAAGAGGACGGTAACATAATAACCGCTTGCGGCCCCGGAGCCTCTTTCGACTTTGGTTTTTCAATTGTAAAACGATTCTGTGGAGCGGATGTCGCCGACACAATCCGTTGCCAGATGCAATTCAAGGATTGAATGAAAAGATATATAATAATTGTAGCGGGAGGAAAAGGTACCCGTATGGGCGGTGAGATGCCCAAGCAGTTTCAGTTGTTGGGCGGCCGTCCCATTGTGATGCGTACCATAGAGAATCTCTACGCCCTCGACTCTTCGTTGCAGATAATTCTTGTGCTTCCGCAGGAGCACATAGAGCTGTGGCGTGCGTTGTGCAAGGAGCACTCCTTTGAGGTGCCTCTTATGCTCACCGCAGGCGGCACCACACGTTTCCACTCGGTGCAGAACGGCCTTGCCCTCGTCGATGACATAGACGAGGCACTTGTGGGCGTTCACGACGGCGTGCGTCCCTTCGTGTCGCAGCGTCTCTACGACGATGCCTTCCGCGAGGCGAGAATCAGCGGCGCCGTGATACCTATGATTGATATTCAGGACAGCCTGCGCCACATAATAGGCGGCAACGGCGCCAGCGAGGTGGTGCCCCGCGACCGCTATCGCCTTGTGCAGACTCCGCAGGTGTTCAAGCTGTCGGTGCTGCGCAAAGCCTACGAGCAGCGTTTCGTGGAGAGCTTCACCGACGACGCTTCGGTGGTTGAGGCTGCGGGCTTCTCTGTAGCCGCCGTCGAGGGTAATCGTGAGAATATAAAGCTCACCACACCCTACGATATGATGATTGCGAAGACCATAATGGAATGCTGGAGCTCGCATCAAGAGATATAAAATTTCTACCGGGCGTGGGCGAGCAGCGAGCCGCCCTGCTGGGCAGGGAACTTAAAATATATTCCCTGTACGACCTCTTGTACTATTTCCCTTATAAATATGTCGATAGGAGCCGTCTCTTCAAGGTGTCGGAGCTCACGGGAAATATGCCTTTTGTGCAGCTCTGTGGCGAGATACGCAGCTTCGAGGAGATGGGCGAGGGTGTGGGCCGCCGTCTTGTGGCCCATTTTACCGACGGCACGGGTTTTATCGACCTTGTGTGGTTCCGCGGCATAAAATATGTGAAGGGGCGATACAAGGTGGGCGAGAAGTACATAGTATTTGGCAAGCCCACGATGTTCAACGGCAGGGTGAATATCGCTCACCCCGACATAGACACGGCCTCTTCCCTGCAACTCAACAAGATGGGGTTGCAGCCCTACTACAATACCACCGAGAAGATGAAACGCAGCGGCCTCAACTCATCGGCCGTGGCAAAGCTGGTGCAGAACCTCTTCTCCATAGTGGGCGAAATAAAAGAGACGCTCACCCCCGAAATTATTTCGCAAAACTCACTTATGCCGCTGGGCGACGCCCTGCGTGCCGTTCACTACCCCTCGGACAACAGGGAGCTGCAGATGGCGCAGCACCGTCTCAAGTTCGAGGAACTCTTTTACATTCAGTTGAATATCCTGCACTATGCCAAGGACAGGCAGATGCGCTATGTTGGGCATCGCTTTGCCGTGGTGGGTGAGATTTTTAACCGTTTCTACAACGAGAAACTCCCCTTTGAACTCACAGGTGCGCAGAAGCGTGTGGTGAAGGAGATAAGGCGCGACGTAAACAGCTCGCGACAGATGAACCGCCTTGTGCAGGGCGATGTGGGCAGCGGCAAGACACTTGTGGCTCTGCTCTCTATGCTCCTTGCCAAGGACAACGGCTACCAGGCCTGTCTTATGGCGCCCACCGAGATACTTGCCGAGCAGCACTTTGCCACGTTGAGCCGTATGCTCGACGGCCTCCCTGTGCGTGTGGAGCTGCTCACGGGCAGCACAAAACAGAAAGAACGCCCCGCAATATTGGAGGGCCTTGCCGACGGCTCTGTCGATATCCTTGTGGGCACGCACGCCGTGCTCGAAGATAACGTGCGTTTCCGCAGCGTGGGGCTTGTGGTGATTGACGAGCAGCACAGGTTTGGTGTGGTGCAGCGTGCCAAGATGTGGGCAAAAAACAATATCCCGCCCCACATACTTGTGATGACTGCAACGCCCATTCCGCGCACCCTCGCAATGACACTCTACGGCGACCTCGACGTGTCGGTAATCGACGAGCTGCCCCCCGGTCGCAAGCCCATCAGCACACAGCACATATTCCGTAACAGAGCCGACCAGATGTACTCCTTCATACGCAAGCAGTTGCAGGAGGGGCGGCAGATATATGTGGTCTATCCGCTCATAAGCGAGAGTGAGAAGCTCGACCTCAAGAACCTCGAAGATGGCTACAAACAGCTATGCAATATCTTTTGCGACTACCGCTTGAGCAAGCTGCACGGCAAGATGAAACCCAAGGAGAAGGACGAGGAGATGCGTCGCTTTGCTTCGGGCGAGACACAGATGCTTGTCTCTACCACGGTCATTGAGGTGGGTGTCGATGTGCCCAATGCTTCGGTTATGGTCATTGAGAACGCCGAGCGCTTCGGCCTCTCGCAGCTGCACCAGCTGCGTGGCAGGGTGGGGCGCGGTGCTTCGCAGTCCTACTGCATCCTTGTGACCGACTACAAACTCTCCGAGGACACACGCAAGCGTATGGAGATAATGACGGGCAGCAACGACGGCTTTGAGATAGCCGAGGCCGACCTTAAACTGCGTGGCCCGGGCGACATAGAGGGCACTCAACAGAGCGGCATTGCCTTCGACCTTAAAATAGCAAACCTCGCCCGCGACGAGAAACTGCTGCAATATGTGCGCGAGGTGGCGCGTGCCATCGTAGAAGATGATGCGCAGGGCATCAACCCCCGCTACAGAGTGCTGTGGGAGCGTCTGCGCGAGATAAAGAGACGCAATAACTGGAATTGGGGCGCTATCTCGTAAACCTCGCATAGCTATTTTGCAGTTTCTCGTCGCGGTGGCCGCAGTGCTGTTTTGGCGACATACACGAGGAGTTGCCCATAGCAAAGGATACAGTTTTGCAGCACCTCAAGGAGCCGAAGGAGACAAGGTGTCGTGGAGGCACCCAAAGTGAAATATTGTATAAACAAAGAGAATTGGCGCGCGGCGTGCGAGCTCTCCGGGGCTCTCTTCTGTGGGTGCGCCGGGAAAGGAGACAGCGACAAATGATAAGAAATGTTTTATTGGTGGGCGCGGGAGGCGCTCTGGGAAGCATAGCGCGATACTTACTTGCGCAGCTCTTTGCATCTGCCGCGATATGCGGCGAGTGGGCTACCCTTGCGGTGAATGTGGTGGGCTCGTTCCTTATAGGGCTCTTCGTTCCCACGCTCGGTGGTGCAGGCTATCTTTTTATGGCTATGGGCTTTTGCGGCGGATTCACCACCTTTTCCACCTTCTCGTCGCAGGCGTTGCATCTGTTTCAGGCAGGTGAGCGTGCCGCGGCGGCATTGTATGTGGTGGCGTCGGTAGTGCTCTCGCTCCTGTCGGCCTTCCTGGGAATCTGCCTTGCCGATAAATTTATGAAATAGAGGGTTAAGCCCTGTGTAATAATAAAATAAATAGAGTTATGTTCTGGATTTTATTTCTTTACCTTATAGTTGCCTACTTCTTCCCCGAGGTGGGCGTGGTAGCTGTTATTTGTATGATAGGCCCTGTGGCTATGGCTGTGCGCAGAGGTCGCTTCTGGTGCGGGCATTTCTGCCCCCGCGGCAGTCTCTACGACAAGGTGGTGAGCCGTTTCTCGCCCCACAAGCCTGTGCCCGCGTTTCTGCGCACAAAGGCGTTCCGTGTGGCAATGCTTGTGTTTATTTTCGGTATGTTCGGCTTGCAGATATATATGAACGGAACCACGCTTGCAGGCATAGGCCGCGCATTCTGGAATATAATTCTGCTCACAACCGTCGTGGGCGTTGTGCTCTCTTTTGTCTATGCGCCCCGCGCCTGGTGCACCTTCTGCCCTATGGGCACGCTCTCGGCGTGGGTAGCTCCCAAGGCTCCTGCGCGAGGCTTCCCTTATGTGTGGGTGTCGGCCTCCTGCGGAATGAAGTGCAAACGATGTGCCAAGGTGTGTTCTATGCAACTCGCGCCCTATGAGTCGCGCGGCAAGGATGCGGGCTACCTGCACCCCGACTGCATAAAGTGCGGCAGTTGCATTGCGTCGTGCCCCACAAAGGTTATGACAATGAAAAAAGAGGCATAGAAACTCCCCGGGTGTGCTTGTGAAGGCGGGGCGCGGGATAAGTGTTTTTTTATTAAAAGTTAATCCTTTAATCCTCGCTGTTTTACCTAATTTTTATTACCTTTGCAACAGAAACCATAATCGCCGCACAAGCGGCACAAGAAAACTTATAACAATGGAGAAAACACTTATTCTTATTAAGCCCAACGCAATTCAGCGTGGCTTGACAGGCGACATCATCACCCGTTTCGAACGCAAAGGCCTGCGCCTTGTAGGTATGAAAATGTTTTTTATGACCGACGAGATTGTGAACGAGCACTATGCACACCTCAAGGAGCGTCCCTTCTTCCCCTATCTGAAGGCCTCTATGCAGGCGGCTCCCCTCATTGCCTGCTGTCTCGAGGGTGCCGAGGCGGTTGAGACCGTGCGTCTGCTCGTAGGTGCCACAAACTCTCGCAAAGCTCTCCCCGGAACCATCCGTGGCGACTTCTCAATGAGCGGCGAGCAGAACGTGGTTCACGCTTCCGACTCTGTGGAGAATGCACTCATCGAGATTAACCGTTTCTTCAAAGAGGACGAGCTGTTCGACTACAAGTCGGCCGTTACAGAGTTTGAGTACGGTGGCGAGGAGAGTCTTAAATTCAAATAAAATAATTGTGACATTGAAGAAAGGTTTAGTTTTTCTATGTGCGGTTTTCCTTGCCGCAGCTAGTGCAAAGGCACAGGATATGCTGCCCGAGCCTGCTTTTGCCGACGCGCCTATGGTGCTCAACGATTCGCTCGAGCTGCACACAGCTCTGCTGAACGAGGCATTTATGATACCGTCGAACGAGCTCTATCCCACTTGGGAGAACAGCGGCGTTCACTACACGGCCAAGCTGCCCGACTCGTTGCGCATCGACCTGCGTAACTTTGTTATGCCCACCGAGAACACCAAGGTGACCGACATCTTTGGCTATCGCCCCCGCCGTCGTCGTGCCCACAATGGTCTCGACATAAAGGTGCAGCGTGGCGACACTATACGCGCCGCCTTCGATGGCAAGGTGCGCATCACAGCCTACCAGCGCCGTGGCTACGGTCACTATGTGGTTGTGCGTCACGACAACGGCCTCGAGACCGTGTACGCCCACCTGCAACGCAAGCTTGTCGAGATAGACGAGAATGTGAAGGCAGGCGACCCCATAGGCCTTGGAGGAAACTCGGGCCGCAGCACAGGCCCTCACCTTCACTTCGAGACACTGCTTATGGGCAAGTCTCTCGACCCCGCTCTGTTCTTCGACTTCAAGAACCAGACAACGACAGGCGAGTTCTACACCTACTACAAGCCCGGCACACGTCACTACGACGCCAAGAGCGGCAAGATGGTTGTAGAAGGCCCCGAGCCCAAGTACCACAAGGTGCGTAAGGGCGAGACCATCTCAACCATAGCACGCAAGCACGGAGTGTCGCAGAGCACCATCTTCAAGCTCAACGGCCTTAACTCGCGCTCTATACTTCGCATAGGTCAAAGCCTGCGTTACCAGTAAAACCACACCTTATATTATATAACACGAGCGACAAGAATTTTCTTGTCGCTCGTGTTATTTTGTGCGCGCATTTCACCACGTCAGCCTGCGTGGCGAGTGGGGTGTGCTATGGAACTTTATCTCAATGTCTTGCGTGGCCACAAATCGCTGAAATTCTATTAAATGCGCTCTATATATGAAGAAAAATATTCCTGTTGAGCATTGATTGTGAAAAAATATGTAAATTTGCGGAGTCGGCAGGGAGAAATCTGCCGACGCAAGAAAGCATTTTGTTTTAAGTCCATATCTTAAATTCGCCAAAATTTTATCAGAGGACCGAAACAATCAATGCTCATACTGTGTATATACCGCATATGTGTACCCACGCATATGCTATGTGTATATTCCACGGCGTGGGAATATTGTTTCTTCATAGTTCATTCTGATAGGGCGTTTGGCGATGCCTAAGATATGTGGACGTAAGGCGACAAGTCTCACGTCTTTCTTGTTTTTATAGCAGTATGAATTCTAAATAATTATACTATGAAACACAATTATCTTAAACAACTGTTCACAGTGCTGCTGTTGCTATGCAGCGCAATTGCAAGCGCCCACGATTTTGAGGTGGGTGGCATTTATTACAACATTACCGATGCTGTAAATAAAACAGTGGCGGTAACTTATAAAGGTTGGTCATACGATGCATATTCTAATGAATACACCGGCGATGTAGTAATTCCTGAAAGTATTGTTTCAGATGGAGAAACTTACCGCGTTACCAGCATTGGAGAGTATGCGTTCCATTATTGCCCCGGCCTTACCAGCATTGTAATACCTAACAGCGTTACAAGTGTAGGAGACCGGGCGTTCTATATTTGCAGCAGCCTTACAAGCGTTGTAATTGGTAATAGCGTTACAAGCATCGGCGATGACGCGTTCTATTATTG
>JAZRLR010000004.1:0-115564 GCA_045646965.1 Bacteroidaceae bacterium | reverse complement strand
TGGTGTTTGCTGAATACTCTTGCCCTAACAACCAAGCAGTCAAGCGTTCTTCAAGGCGATTGTCAAACAGTTGCCAAGAGAGTGCAAGGTGATTGTCGTTGCAGAACTCTTGCAAGCGTTTCAAGGCGTTGCAATGGTTGTAGATTGTACCGCTGACTATCTTGCGTTGGGTTGTCTTGTTTACCATTTGCTTTTTGCGTTCAATGTAGTCTTGTATGAATGTCAAAGGTCTTTTCTTGATGTCGGTTTCCTTGCCATTGATTTTGTTCTTGAGGTAGTTCTCAAAGTTCTCTTTCGTGTGTTCAAGTATGCCCTCTGTGGTTGCCTTTGCGTATTCATCGCAGTAGGAGAGTATCTGTTTCAGTTCCTTGTTCACTCCTTTATTATAGCGTAACTGAACTGCTCCAATGCTTGTGTCCTCTGTTGCCTTTTCGCCTACTTGTGTTCTTGTTGTCTTTAACCAATACTGTGGCTCAATGAGTAGTTTAGTAAAGACTCTTGCTCTTTGCTTGTCGATTGTAGTTGTCAACCAAATTTGAGATTTGTTGCCTACAGATTTGAGATTGAAATTGACTCTCATAGTAAATTTACGGTCTATATAAAAAATATTTTCTACCATATAAAAACTGTTTTTGACTCATTATTTTCTAAAGTATATGGGTGGCATATAGAAAAGTCAAGGGGCAAAAGCAATTTTTTTTAATTTTTTTTCAAAGGTATCTGGAAAATCTCATTTGCTCAAATGGTGGCAACTGCTACTGGTGTCAAAAACTGGTGTCAATTTACATTTATTAGCTATTATGTTAAAAATCCCTCCAGAGAGGTCTGGAGGGTGTATATCAATGAAATAACCTCTGCTTTTTGAGGGCAGAGGTTATTCAAATATGCTTAAAAAGGGGTTTTTATTACTCCCACTCGATTGTTGCGCTGGGTTTGGGTGACATATCGTAGCATACGCGGTTGATGTTGGGCACCTCGGCAAGGATGCGGTCGGTGATCTTTAACAAAATGGGCCACTCGATTTGCTCGATGGTAGCTGTCATTGCGTCTACGGTGTTCACGGCGCGTATGATAACGGGCCAGTCGTATGAGCGGGCGTTGTCGCGCACGCCTACCGACTTGAAGTCGGGAACTACGGTGAAGTACTGCCATACCTTTTTGTCGAGGCCTGCCTTCTTGAACTCGTCGCGCAGGATGGCGTCTGACTCGCGAAGCGCCTCCAGACGGTCGCGGGTGATGGCGCCAAGGCAACGTACGCCGAGGCCGGGGCCGGGGAAGGGCTGACGGTATACCATATCGTAGGGGAGACCGAGCTCGAGACCGCAGGCGCGTACCTCGTCTTTGAAGAGCTGACGGATGGGCTCTACGAGCTCAAACTGCAGGTCGTCGGGCAGACCGCCTACGTTGTGGTGCGATTTCACCATCTTGGCTGTCTTGGTACCGCTCTCAACGATGTCGGGGTAGATGGTTCCCTGTCCCAGGAAATCGATGCCGTCGAGCTTGCGTGCTTCCTCCTCGAATACGCGGATGAACTCGCCGCCGATAATCTTACGTTTCTGCTCGGGATCGGCTACGCCTTCGAGCTTGCCGAGGAAACGGTCTGTAGCGTCTACATATACAAGGTTTGCGCAGAGCTGCTTGCTGAATACATCTACTACAGCCTCTGACTCGCCCTTGCGCATAAGGCCGTGGTTCACGTGCACGCACACGAGGTTGTTGCCGATGGCTTTGAGCAGAAGGGCTGCAACCACAGAGCTGTCTACACCTCCCGAGAGGGCAAGAAGAACCTTCTTGTCACCCACCTGACGGCGGATGAGCTCTATCTGGTCGTTTACAAAGTTGGTCATATTCCAGTTGGTCTCGGCCTTGCAGGTGTCGAACACAAATGATTTAACAGCCTCTTTGGCTGCCTCTACATCGTTGGTTATCTGCGCGATTTTAACCTCGCACAAAGCCTTGTCGTGGCCGGCTGCCATTACGGGGAACCCTGCCTCGTAGATACCGGGGTTTACATCTATGGCAACGCCGTCGATTACGTTGTTGGGGCCGCCGTTTATGATGATACCTTTTACGTTGGGCAATGCCTTAAGCTCCTCAACGGTGATATCGTGGGGGTAAATCTCGCTGTACACGCCCAATGCGCGGATGGCTCTTGCAAGCACGGTGTTCTCGTGGCTTCCCAAGTCCAGAATGACAATCATATCCTGTTTCATATTGCTTATAAAATTGTTTTTTTTCTCTTTATTCTTTAATTTATGCCGCGAAGATACTTATTTTTTTCTTTTTTACCCGTCAGGTTGTATCTCTTTTTTCTAAAAAAAAGAACGAGCGAACATTGTTCTCTCGTTCTTTTTGTGCGCGTGTTATTTTTTCTCTTTCAAGAGGTCGCGAATCTCTGTGAGCAGTTTCTCCTCTGCCGAGGGCTCGGGCGCAGGTGCGGGAGCGGGGGCAGGAGCGGGCTCCTCAACCTTCTTCTTTGTTGTGAGCTTGGTCACAATTCTGATAACGGTGAAGATTGAGAGTGCGATGATGATGAAATCGAATGTCTGCTGCAGGAAGTTACCGTAGTTGAGTGTAACGGCTGCTTTCTCTACCTCGCCGGCTGCGTTGAGAACCTCGGGAGAGAGTGTGAGCTTGAGGTCGGTGAAGTTGATGCCACCCACCAAAAGACCGATAGCGGGCATAATTACATCGTTTACCAATGCTGTAACGATTTTACCGAAAGCACCACCGATGATTACACCGACAGCCATATCGATTACGTTACCTTTCATCGCAAATGCTTTGAAATCCTGAAGAAAAGTACTTTTTGCCATAATTTTATTTAATTAGATATTTTGTGTTTCCTCAAAAAAGGCCGTACTCCAAAGCGCGGCGTTGCAAAGATAGTTATTTTTTGTAAAAAGTGATTGTTTTGCGCATAAAAATCGGGGTGGAGCGTGAAAAACCTCCTTTGAGCCTTGCGCCGCGGCTTTGTTTTGCGCTTTTGCAGGCCGATAAAATGCCTTTTTTGCACTGCTTGCGAAAATATCTTCATTTTTTGCTCAAATAAAAAAGAATTGTTGCTTTGAATATGAAAACATTTTCTTAAATTTGCATCGCAGTTAAAATAGGGCGCAGTATGAATAGTATAAAAATATTGACATTTATAGCTGTTGCGGCGTTGCTTTTGGCGGCGTGCGGCACTGCCGAATATTGTAACTGCGGTTAAATAGAGCATTTTATTTTTTCACCTTTTAAATAAAAGTAATTATGACAAAAGTAGGTATTAACGGTTTTGGCCGTATCGGCCGTTTCGTGTTCCGTGCCGCTATGAAGAGAAGCGACATCGAGATTGTAGGTATCAACGACCTTTGCCCCGTAGATTACTTGGCATATATGCTCAAGTATGACACAATGCACGGCATTTTCGAGGGTACTATCGAGGCTGACGTTGAGAACAGCAAACTTATCGTAAACGGTAAGTCTATCCGCGTAACAGCTTGCAAAGACCCCAACGAGCTTGCTTGGGATGCAGTAGGTGCAGAGTATGTAGTTGAGTCTACAGGTCTTTTCTTGTCAAAGGACAAAGCACAGGCTCACATCAACGCCGGTGCTAAATATGTAGTTATGTCAGCTCCTTCAAAGGATGATACTCCTATGTTCGTTTGCGGTGTAAACGAGAAGACTTATGTTCCCGGTACACAGTTCGTTTCTAACGCATCTTGTACAACTAACTGTCTTGCTCCCATCGCGAAGGTGTTGAACGACAAATTCGGTATCACAGACGGTTTGATGACAACAGTTCACTCTACAACAGCTACACAGAAGACTGTAGACGGTCCTTCAGTAAAAGACTGGAGAGGTGGTCGTGCTGCTGCAGGTAACATCATCCCCTCTTCTACAGGTGCTGCAAAGGCTGTAGGTAAGGTTATCCCCGCTTTGAACGGTAAATTGACAGGTATGGCTATGCGCGTTCCCACTTTGGACGTTTCTGTAGTAGACCTCACTGTAAACTTGGCCAAGCCCGCTACATATGCAGAGATTTGCGCTGCTATGAAGGAGGCTTCTGAGGGCGAGTTGAAGGGTATCCTCGGTTACACAGAGGACGCAGTTGTTTCTGCTGACTTCTTGGGTGACACACGTACTTCAATCTTCGACGCTAAAGCGGGTATCGCTTTGACAGATACTTTCGTTAAGGTTGTTTCTTGGTACGACAACGAGATCGGTTACTCTAACAAAGTTCTCGACCTTATCGCTCATATGGCTTCAGTTAACGCTTAATTCGTTACCGACCATAAATAAAATGCTCCCCAATCGGGGAGCATTTTTCTTTTATATATAAATAAAGGTGAGGGCATCGTTGCACAGAAAAGCGCCTCCTCTTGCTTGTGAGGGGCGCTCTTTATGTTCTGTGCACTCGTTGCTTATTCTATCGCAATCTCGCGGCAGGTGCCTTGGTGCTGTGCAGTGGCTTTCTTGGGGATGTGGATATGCAGGACGCCGTGGTGTACCTTGGCCTCTATCTTTGAGGTCTCTACGTCGTCGGGCAGGATGAGTGTCTGCTGAAAGCGGGTGTAGGAGAATTCTCGGCGTAGGTAGCGTCCCTTGCGGTCGTTGCCGTCGCAGCATTTTTCGTCGGTGCAGCGGTTTTCTTCTTTCTTTTCGTCGCACTTGCACTCCTCGCCATCTTTTTTGCAGTTACATCCTCGCTCCATTGTGATGCAGAGGTTGTTGTCGGCGTTGAGGTCGATTTTGAAATCCTCCTTTTTCATTCCGGGTGCTGCCACATCCACAATGTATTCTTTCTCGGTCTCAAAGACATTGATGGCGGGAGCGGTCACGTTTTGACGCATCAGCAGGTCGCCGCCGAACCAATCGCTGAAAATTCCGGGTAACCAATGTTGGCTACCTCTTTTCACTGGCATACTCATTGTAATAATGTTTAATTGTTATACAAAAAGCGGGCCGCAGCGGGGTGGGGCAAGCTGCAATCCCCAATGATGATGCTTGTGGGCAGGGATGCGTTATCTCAAAAGAGTGTTTATTGGTTGCCTTCCGTCTGCGGTTGCCGCCGTGTATGTATAATGGCGGGGCTGGGGGCTTTGTTTGCTCCTTTGTGATTGTTTAGCTTTTCTTTACTTATGATAAGTGTCAGATGTGGGCGACGCCCTCTATCTCTATGAGGAGCTCGGGGCGGCAGATATCGCTCACGAGGTAGTGTTTGGGGATGTTGGGGTAGTGCTCCTCCATATACTCTTTCACTGCGGGGATGGCCTCTTCGTGCTTTACATATATGCGCAGCAGGTCGTATGTGGCGCCGCTGTTGGGTACGGGTATGTTTTCCTGCGAGATGAGGTTGTTCATTATGTGCATTGTGTGTGCAGCTTGGCTCACAGTGTCGCACGCGGTGATGCTCTCCTCGCCTTTTATGGCTGCTGTGCCCGAGATGTATATGGTGTCGCCAAGGATGCGCGCGCGCTCAAACTTGGGGGTGCTGCGTTCTTGCAGTTCTTTGACAGCTTTGCCCTCGAGCACGTTTTGTGAGTAGTTGTGCGCGGCCACTTGCAGGGGATTATCTATGGGTTTGTTTGCTGCGCTTGTGCCTTTTATGGCATATAGCTCAATCATCACACCGCCACGCCCTGTGCCTATGCCTGTGGCTGCGGGGTAGCCGTTGCTCCAATTGGCCTTGCCGTAGAAGATGCTGCGTGCGTCGTTGAACTCCTGATAGTTCTGCATACCATCGTTTGTGATGGTGATGTCCTCGATGTAGTTCCATTGACGGTAGATGTCGCCGGGCACGAAGCCCTCGGTTGTGAGTATATTGTCTATGGCGGCGAAGATTTCGTTGGCCTGCTCGTAGGTAGATGCCTCGATGTCGCCGGGGATGATGCCCTCGGTGATAATCTCTTTTGCACTGTCGCGCTCAAGCACCTTGTAGCGGCTGTGGTGTGTGATGCGTGTGTCGCTGTCGGTGAGATAGGTGACCTCGGCTATGAGGGTGCCCGAACTGCTCTTCTGTGCGATGTAGCTCACAAGCGGTGCTTGCTCGCCAAAGTAGCTGCGCACGGTGTTGTGCAACGTGCGGTTCACCGTGAGGTATTCGCGGTTGTTGGCGGGCAGCCCGAAGAAGGATATCTTGAGAGCTCTGGCGCTGTCTACACGTGCGCAAATGTCACGACACATCTCTTCGAGTGTGCCCTGCTGCTGTGAGGTTATGACAATCTGCTCTTTTTTAAACATCCTTTGCGTGTGATTTTTCAATTTACAAAGATAGGCTAAAATGTGTAATTAAGCCCTCTTTTTGCGTGTTTTTTTATTGCTTGCCCGAAATATACTCCTCTTTTATGGGAAGATACGTTGTTTACAACAGCTTGAAACGCAGACGCAACGTGCCCTCCTCCCAGCTGTGGCTGATAATCTTGAAGATGCCTATCTCGACGGTGTTTGCAACGTGGGTGCCTATGCAGGCGCACAGGTCGTAGTCGCCCACACGCACCAGACGCAGCGTGTCGCTTGCGTCGGCGGGCAGCTTGCCCAGGTCTACCTCGGCGGGCACCTCGCTGCGCTTGCAGAACTCTGTGGTAACGGGCAGCCTTTGTGCTATTACTTCGTTTACGTTTTTCTCAATCAGGGCAATTTCTTCCGCTGTAGGTTCTGTGGGCAGGGTGTAGTCGCACTTGCTTTTTTTGCGCTCTATATGTGCGTTGCGGCTTCTCTCGCACCCGAACATTCTCACCATAGTCTGGTTGAGTATGTGCTCGGCGGTGTGCATAGGTGCGATTGACATATCACTAAATTTGGAGTTTGGTTGATTTATGTCTATATTTGTATTCATAATTTCATTGTTTTTGCAAATATACTAAATATGGAACATAATGTAGCAATCTATTGTCGTGTATCAACTCAAATGCAATCCACCGACCGTCAGCGTGAGGAATTGCTGGCGTTAGCAAGCAAGAAAGGTTGGGAAATTTCTGATGACAAGATTTATGTTGATGTTATTAGTGGATTCAAGGCGGGAGAAGTTCGCCCTGAATTTTCCCGAATGTTGAGTGAATTAGCACCCAAAGGGATTACTTGTGTATTGTTTAGTGAGTTCAGTCGATTGGCACGAAATGCAACAGAACTGTTAGAACAAGTGAATTTCTTTAGGGAAAGAAAGATTGATTTGTATTTTGAGAAACAAAATATTTGGGTTACTCATGACAAAACTGATTTAGGATGTACAATTTTGTTGCATGTCTTGGCGGTAATGTCAAGTTATGAAATAGAATTGTTTGCGGAGCGCAGTTTGTCGGGGAAAATCAACAAATTGCAAACAGGTGGTGGTTGTGGAATGGAGTTTGCTTATGGGTATAGACTTAATGAAGGAAAAAAACTTGTCAAAGCAGATGATGAAGCAGTGGTTGTTGAAAGGATATTTACGGAATATGCTAATGGCAAAAGTTCTATTCAAATATGTAATATATTGAATGCAGAAGGTGTGCCAAGTCCATATAAAAAACGACTCGGAGAGAAAAGGGAGGAAAGAAGAAAACAAGGTTTAGATGAGAAGGAGTATAAACGCTTTGATTTGGATGAATTAATGTGGCGACCATCATCTTTGAATAGATTAATGCATAATGAAATCTATATAGGAAAGAAAAATGTGATATTCCATAAACCAGACCCAACAAATCCAATTCCTGTTGATAAGAGAAAAGACAGAGAGGTCGTATTCGAGTATAATGAATACGATGAGAATTTGCGTATAATATCTGATGAACTTTGGTATGCGGTACAAGAAAGATTATTGAATTCATCATATAACAGAAACAATGCAGTTAAAAGAGAAAATCTGCTAAAAGCATTGATGATATGTGGTGAATGTGGAAGTAATTTTAGTGTTTCGGGAAGCACTATAAATTCTCAATATGTAAAAACCATTAATAAGTATGATCGTAAGTATGCTTGTTATGGTGCAAAAGGTACAAGTTATAAAAAGCAAACTTGTAGTGAAGGTGGACAGATGGCAATGACAAAATTAGATGGATTAGTATTGCAGTTCAGTTTGAAGATGTTTGCAGAAACTAATATCGCAGAAACAAATGAAGAATTGATAATAAAATTCAATGAGGAAATAGATGGGTTGGAGGTTGTTAGGAAAGCAAAAGAACAAGAACTTCTACAAATTGACGCTGATTATAAGAAAATTCTAAAGCGTGCCTTGCTGTTGGATAATGACTCTATGGCAGAAGAACTGATAAAAGAAGAACAGGATAAATACCAACAGAGTAGTGGAAAATTAAAGACTGAAATATCAAAACTTATAAAAAGAATATCTGCTTTGCGAGTTAATATAAGTAATATCCGTAAACTGAATGTAAATACAAATTTATATGCTAAAATGCATGATGTCCGTGCGGATAGAGGTCTTGTAAAGACAATGGTTGATGAATACATAGAAAATGTAATAATATACCGTATGCATAAACTGTGGTTTCTTGTTGTAATTAAATATAAAAATGGAGTAGAGTTGTGGGGGAAAATCAAAAATGCTCGTTACAAAAATGATGAGTTGTTTTATGATGAATGCTGTTGTAGGTATGGTGTTGAGTTTCAAACTTGGGTTGTTGATAATACCAATCACTCTTTTATTTATGATAAGGAACGCAAAATAATTATATATAAAGGCGGAAACGAATTGAATAACGATTTGGAACAAGGAGAATATGATTATGAAAGAATTAATCAATATATGATAGATTCTCAAAATATGGGTAGTTTTCCCCTTTATTTATATGAGGATTTGCCTTTGAATAAAGTGGCAGAAACTGGTGGATTGAATGGTGTTGAAGATTTTGTGTCAAAAATCACTCCAAACAATGATAGGGTTGAGTTGCTGTAATGTAGGTAACTTCTTCTAGTATTTTCGATGAGGCTAGTGCATATACCTCACAACTGTTGTTTCCAAAATTTCTGGAAAATATTTTTATACAATTTTTAACATTTACTGTCTGAAAATTTGTTTTTCTCATAAATTTTAGACATATTTGCATATATAGGAAAATGGAGGAGAACACTGATATTGAGTTCCACCTCCATTTTTAATGCTTAAAAATAATATATTAAAATATGTTAATTTATGAATCAATGTAAAGAATTTGAAAGAAAAATTGATTTCCAGTTTACTGCTGTTCCAAGTAAACTGATGACTGCTCTTGATGTTAATTGTAGCAGAATGTTATTTGTCCTCTGCCAACTTACAGACCAATTTGCAGATGAGCAAGGGATTTTCTTCCGCACCAATGCAGATTTGGTTGAACAGAGTGGATTGAGTGAGAAACTAGTAAGAGCAACCCTTGATACTCTTTATACTCGTGGCATTATTGAGGTGTGGAGTGTTGGAAAAGGGAAAGGTAAACACTCCAACAAGTTCAGATTGAATTTGGATAAGTTCAGAGAGTATGAAGGGTATTCTTTCGATGAGTTGAAAAATCCTGAGTTGAAGATTGCCACAGTTGAGGGGTATAATAAGAAAGGGTATTCCCCAAGTTACTTGAAGGAAGTTCCCAAGCAAACGCCTCATCAAATCCCTACAGAAATCCCACAAGTTCCCCAAAGTACGAACAATATAGAATATATAGATACTATAGAAAATAGAGAAAAAGAATATAGTAGTAGAATATATAATATGTTGGAACAAGGGATGTCATTGGAGGATGTGGCAAAATGCCTTGCTCCAGTTGATTGGAATTGCTTTGTTTACTTTAGGAATATGTTGAAGGAGAATGAGGAAACAAGACATGACTATTTCAAAATGAATGGATTGTTTTCAAACTTGAACTATAACTTTAATCCAAATTGATATGTTGAATTTGTAACTGTTAGTGTATTGACTAATATTCCAATACCAAGTTAGTCAATATGCTAACATATTTTTTCTTCTTTTTTTCAATTTACTTGATATTTATAATAAAGAAGTAACTTCAATGTAAGTCCATTTTAGTTACTTCAATTAAATGAAAATAAATTCAATTAAATAAGTTAGAATATGAAGAAAAATTCAATCCAAGAACTGAAAGACTCTCGAGGTTGGAATGCTCTAATCAATGCAATGCCGATTGATATAAATGACAGAGATTATTACAGAAGTAGCGCAGACCCTTGCAATCTCTATACCAAGAAACAACTAATCGAAAAGGGCATACCCTTCAACACCATTGTGAAAAGATATGATAGGAGGGATGTACGATGAACAACACTAAACAAAGTATGGCAAAGAGTGGCAACCTCAATCCAATGTACGGTAAAAGACACTCGATAGACACCAAGAAGAAGATTAGCAACAGTCAAAAGCAACGCTATGAAACCATCAGGAAAGCACTCCAAGAACAAGAACTGTTAGACTATGCAGACACAAGCGAAAATGCTCGCAGAGAGGTTTTAAGACACTTATTAGACACCAACGAACTATCCTTCAACAGCGTTCAGCAAGCAGTAAACTTTATCGCCATTATGCTGGGCAAGGACAGAATCCAAGAGATTGTAAAAGCGGAAATAGACAAACTTGTTTCAGAATGTTACAAGGTTAGTAATGATAAGAAACAGCAATAATGCCTATACAAGTCTTGTAACACTGAAAATAACTGTTTAGCGTGTAACACCTCTATAAAATTTATAACTGCAAAAATGACCTTGATGTCATAATTTGCAGTTTACTTTTTTGATAAAACTATTACCAAAATAAACAAATGATTATTCTGCCTTTGGAGCAGTTACCAATATACCCTTGCGAATGATGCAGTATTTGTTCTGATAAGGTCTTCCCAAAGAAACACCATAGTTGGCAAGACTTTTATATCCAATGCCAATCTTTTCTTTACCAAAGTGGTCGCAAAGTGCCTTAACACTACCAAAATAGTGATGTTCGCCGTCTATTTCCAAATGTATTACTGACCTTTCTTGTTTATTTGCTTCCATTGTTTCTGAAATTTGTGGCAAAAGTAGTGAAATGTGGAAAATAATCAAAATATTCCATAATTTTATTGCAAAATATTTGATTATATTAAATATATTCCATATCTTTGTCCTGACAAACAGAGATAATAACAACTAAACAGTACAAGGATATGACAAACATTACAGTAATCAATGGAGCAACAGCAGTAAGAGCAAATGTAATCGCTAACCGTACAAACTCAACAGAGATTGGTCTTGTAAAAGCGATGATGATTGAGAACTTGAAGGAGAAAATGAAACATGGCGTTGCTCACTTCGTATTCCGTAAGAAAAATGGCGAGTTGCGTGAATGTTGGGGTACAACACAGTCTGCCCTTGCAAATGCAATGACTAATGGCAGAGGGGAGAGCAGAGAACAGTACGCTACAACAGCGTTCTATGATGTTACAAAAGGTGCATGGAGAAGTTTTCGTTGGGAATCATTGGTACAAGTATTCTAAACAGCAGATATTATGAGTTTAAAGAACAGCAATACAACAAGTGATTACATTGAGTGGGAGAAGGCGGTTAATTTGGTACACCGCCTTTACAATGACGGCAACTATAGAATGAGTCTTTTAATTGGATGTGGAATCTTTTTCGGACTCCGTATAAGCGACCTTCTCCAACTGACTTGGGCAATGTTGTTGGATGGCAGTTCCTTCGAGATTGTCGAGAAAAAGACTGCAAAACATAGGGAGGTTAGAATAAATGCCAACTTTCAAAAGCATATTCGAGATTGCTACAAGAAACTCGGCATTCTAAACAAGCAGGAAATGTGCTTTATCAGTCACAGGAACAGAGTTTACACCATTCAGCGTATAAATGTACTCTTGAAGGAAATAAAGACTGGATATGGGTTAAAATCAGTCAAGAACTTTTCTACTCACAGTCTTCGCAAGACCTTTGGCAGACATATATACGAAAATGCTTCTACAAATGGGGAACTTGCTCTTGTAATGTTATCTGAACTGTTCAATCACTCAAACATTGCTATTACAAAGCGTTATCTTGGAATTAGAAAAGATGAGATAATGGGTTGTTATGATTTGTTGGATTTTTAGTTCTGAATATTTTTTATAAACAACAATAGACAAAACCCCTTTTTTATTCTCGCTACAAGTCAAAAAGTCTTATCTTTGTAGCAAATTTGGTGTAAGATTTTGCACCAAACATAGTCGATATTAATTTAGAATTGAATATTACGCAATAAAATGAGAGAGTGTAAGGTTATTGAACTTTTTGCAGGAGTTGGTGGATTTAGAATCGGACTCGATAGAGTTGGGTCCGATTTCTACAAAACAATATGGAGCAATCAGTTTGAACCGTCTACTAAAATCCAACATGCTTCAAGAATATATACTGCAAGATTTGGCGAAGAAGGACATGTTAATATGGATATTGCAAAAGTCCAAACAGAGGATATTCCAAATCATGATATGTTAGTTGGAGGATTTCCGTGTCAAGATTATTCTGTTGCAAGAACTTTAAGTCAAGCGGTTGGACTAGAAGGTAAAAAGGGTGTTCTATGGTGGGAGATTCATAGAATAATAAAAGAAAAAGGGGTGTATAAACCTCAAATTCTGTTTCTTGAAAATGTGGATAGGTTGGTGCAATCTCCAGCGCAACAGAGAGGAAGGGATTTTGCAATAATCCTTCAATCCTTGTCTGATTTAGGTTATATTGTTGAATGGAGAATTATTAATGCCGCAGATTATGGAATGCCACAAAGAAGGCGTAGGACATATATTTTGGCATACTCAAAGGATTCTGTTATTGCAAAGCAAATAAAAGACCCAACAGACTGGATTTTTACAACAGGAATTTTTGCAACAGCATTCCCCGTAGAAGATTATCAGAATGCCTTTCCTTTATTCCCAACAAGTTTGAAAACTGGAGAAAATAAGGACTTGGCAGACTTGAGTATTGAGTTTAATAAATTGAATAAAACAAAACCATTTGAAAATTCGGGATTAATGATTGATGGTGAGTATTTCACCTACAAAACAAATCCTCTATATACAGGAGAAGAAACCTTGTTGTCGGATATAATAGTAAAAGGTGATGATAGACAATTTTTATCGGAAGACTTTTATATCTCTGACAGCGATTTGCCTAAATGGGAATATCTCAAGGGTGCAAAGCACGAAGAAAGGAAAACTAAAAATGGTGATGTTTTCTACTATAACGAAGGAGGTATGATTTTCCCTGACTCGTTGGATAGACCTTCAAGGACAATTATAACATCCGAGGGAGGAAGAACTCCGTCAAGATTTAAGCATGTTATAAAAGACCCAATTGATGGTAGATTGCGTAGACTTATACCATTAGAATTGGAGAGGCTGAATATGTTTCCAGACCATCATACTATTGGTGAAAATGATACAAAGAGGGCATTCTTTATGGGAAATGCTTTAGTATGTGGAATTATCACAAAAATAGGCGAGGAAATACATCGTAGACTTAAATAATAAGAATAACATTGAAAATTGAGTGACCCTAAAAGTATTATATACATTTTGGGGTCACTCAATTTCTGCTATTTTAATAGATGTTGAGGTCAGGAAATGCTTTTATTGCTATGTTTTGGGGAATAGCAGATACTCCTACTGGTGGGCGTGAGAACTGTGAGCAAAGTTTTGCAATAGACCCAACACCTAGAAATATTGATATAATATGAGCATAGGTAAGCATATTGTTTTGTCTGCCTATACCAGTGTTGATATCATATCCTAATGTGCTGTATTTTACATCTTCATTCCAAGCAATTGCTTCCATATAATGTAGATATGCTTCAATGCTAATACCGTCGTATTCGGGAATCGTTTTGTTTAGGTAGTCAATTGCTTCTTGAGGTGGGCAATATTTGTATACTCCATTTTCGAGTTTGTGGTCTTCTAGATAGGCATTTCTATACATTAAACATCCTAATATATTTAATGCTTTTTCATCTATTTTGCTAACCTCTTGAAAGAAGCGGAATATATGGTCAAAACTTGAATCAAAGTCTAATTCCTTGCCGTTTACATATACAACTGGGCGCATGTCATTGGGATTGTTTGCTTTATGACCATCTTGCCATTTTATTGTATTGAGATAATATTCTTTACCAAATTTACCGACACCAACTTTGTATTTAGAATCGGCAGATTCCCATAACCAGTGGTAATCGTATTTCCCAACAGTTGTTTTTCCACTTAAAGATTTGGAATAGTTAATCAGTGCATCTTTTTTCGTTTTTACATCTGCTCTAAAACTTCTACTTCTTACAATCTTTCGTTTAAATGCTAGACAATCCATATAAATATTGTTTTTGATAATTCTTTTGGCAAATATGGGCATATTATCTGGAATGACCGAATCTTTTTTCACTTTTATTTGTAAGTGAATAAAGATGGTGGTGTGGCATAAAAATAATATCTTTGCGTACAGTGGTTTAGTTTGTTGAATTTTATGAAGAAAGGAAAAGCATTAGAACAACTTGTTGGTTACATACAAGAATTTGTGTCAGATACGCCAAGTACATCTGTGTATGTTGGTAAAAGAATCAACGACAACAATGGAATTCCTAGAGAAATTGATGTGCTTGTTGAAACTATAGTCCAAGGGATTTCAATTTATATGGCTTTTGAATGCAAAGATTATTCTACTTCATTGAAGAAAACAAAGGTTGATGTTAAAGTAGTTGATGCATTTATAGGTAAATGTAAGGATATCCCTCAAATATGTAGTAAAATAATAGTATCAACAACTGGCTTTACGGATAGTGCTATATTGAAGGCTAGGAATAATGGTGTTTTATTGTATCCTTTTGAAGATGTTCCTTTCAGTGAAATAATCTTGAAAAATGATGTTTATACGGCAATACCCGAATTTGACATCAAAAACATCAAGTGCATCATACAAGATTATGATAGAGTGGGTTTCTTTTATGAAGTTCCTGCTTCAGAGATTATATTTGATGATACGAGATTGACTGCAGAAAATATATTTAAGGGTCGCATACATAAAATGAGTGCAGAAGAATATGCTCCGTTAGCGAATACCTTTTTCAAATTGAAGAAAAGTCCGTTTAGACACTATATGTCATTCTCATCGACAAAACTATTGCATGCGGTAACAAGAGGTAATAAAAAATGTTATGTTATGGCTTTTAGGTATGAAATGGTTGTGGATTTCAAATTGACCAATGGAGTACTTACCAGTTGTAAGAAAATTAAACAAGGGATGATAGATGTTAAAGCAACCGAGTTTATTTTTAAAGATACAGAATCGAGAATGGTCGTAATAGAGAAAGGAGATAAATCAACCTGTCTTATGAAAACTAACAATGGATATTTTCCTTTTGAATATGAAAACGAAAATGTATAAATTTCACTAATAGACAGAAGTGAATATAATAAAAATCTGCTATATTGCCTATTGTCAAGGTTTTATAGCAGATCATGTTTATATGTATCCAAAACGGCAATTCACTTTTGCCGATGTTGGCGTATTTTTGAATATTAAAAAGTTTGTGATATGTTAAACTCTCCTTTATGCATAGGTGGGTACTCCGCTTTGCCTTCGGCGAAATTGCTGGCGCTCGGCATAATGCAAGCAGATTTGCCTTCTGCGCTCGCTAAATCGCAATTTTGTTTATACTCGTTGAGTTGTGGGTTCTCGCCCTTCGTTTTATATTTTAGAATCTGTGCAAAAATTGCACAGGTTGATATGTCGATACAAAAGTACAGAAAAATAGTGTTTCTACAAATAAAAAAAACAGTAGTGGTAAAAACGACAGAATTTGAAGGGTACTGAAAAGGTAAGCACTTTTCGGTATGCTCTTAATCGAACTTATAAATGACGATTAAACGTGGGCGTAACAACAGCAAATCATTGTTTTGCCTCGTTCGTCAGTTGTGGTTGTTTGGCATAATGCAAGCAGGCTCGTCTTTTACACTCGCTGAACCGCAATTTTGTTTGTGCTTGTTGAACTGTAGAGTTATTGTGCTTATTTGCAGGGGGTGTTTCTATCTGCGTAAATTCACCGAAGATTAAATCTTTATTTGTTCTCTTTTTTGCAAAAGATGGTTACTTTTGTGAAAATAAGATTAACCGCAGGGATATGAACGAGATATTTGAGTTAAGTGAGGACGGAAAGGCTCTGCTGAAACTGAAAGAGCGTGGCGCAAGGGTGGTGGTCGTTCCCGAGGGGGTGACTCTCATAAAGGCGTTTGCTTTCTTTAATTGTGCTTCGTTGCAGAGTGTTATGTTACCGCGCGGAGTCGCCGCAATTGAGGAGTGTGCTTTTTGCAATTGCTCTTCGTTGCAAAGCATTGAAATACCTGATGGTGTAATCTCCATCGGCCGTTCTGCGTTTCACGGTTGCCATTTGCTCGAGAAAATAAATATTCCGCGCAGCGTGAGGGATGTGTCGCCGCTTGCTTTTTGGGGTTGTGTCTCATTGACGGAGATAGATGTCTCGCCCGAGAATCTGCGTTATAAATCGGTGGAGGGGGTGATGTATAACCGTGAGTTCACGGAGATTATCTGTTACCCTCCCGGGCGTGAAGAGAGGGAGTTCGTAATTCCCCCGTCGGTTCTCTCTGTGGGGGATTGGGTTTTTGCCACTTGCAGGTATCTGTGTGTGTTGTACGTTCCTGCCGGTGTGTGCTCCATAGGCAAAGGGGCTTTTTCTCACAGTTCTTTAAAAGGATTGCAGCTGCCCGACAGCGTTGCGTCGATAGGTGCGCGGGCTTTTGAAAAGAGCTTTTTGCAGAGCTTTGCGATGCCTCGAGGCGTGACGGCGGTGCCCGAGCGCTGTTTCTGTGATTGCTCTTCTTTGAAAGAGATTCGGATTCCCGAAAATATTCTTTCCGTGGGCGAGTGTGCCTTCAGCGGCTGCACCTTGTTGCAGGGGGTGACGCTCCCGTACAGCCTGCTTTCTGTGGGTAAGGCGGCGTTTTACGGCTGTTCTTCTTTGCGCAGCGTGGCGATGCAGGGTGGTGTGAAAACGGTGGGCGACGAGGCTTTTGCTTTCTGCTCATCGTTGCAGAGTGTGGATGTTCCCGCGCAGGTGGAGAAAGTGGGGGCTTTGGCTTTTAGAAATTGCTCCTCTCTAAAGAGCATAAATGTGTCGGGCGGCAATGCCTCATATAGTTCTGTCGATGGGGTGCTTTTTAACAGGGAGGGCACGGAACTTATCTCTTTTCCCGCGAAGAAAGATGCCGAAACGTATGATATTCCTGCGGGTGTGGTGAGCGTGTGCTTTTGGGCCTTCTCTCAATGCAAAGGTCTGACGGCGGTAGATATTCCGCAGAGCGTGACCTCTGTGGGGGCTTTGGCTTTTGGCGGGTGCAACAGTTTAAAGGCTCTTCGTCTTCATTGGACAGATATAGGGCATTTGAAAATAAACAAAAGGGCGTTCAAGGATTTGAACTTCGTGGGGTGTGTGCTTCACGTTCCTGCAGGCACCGAAGAGGAGTATCGCAAGCATCCCGTTTTTGGGCAATTTAGTAAAGTGGTTGCCGAGTAGTGCGAACTTATTTGCGTTAATTGAACTTTTAAATTATATGGAAACAGGGCAGAGACGCGAGAAAGAAATCTATCGTGTGACGTGGATTGGCAGTGTGGTGAATTTTCTGCTGCTTGTCTTTAAGTTTGTCGCTGGTTTTGTGGGGCATAGCTCTGCAATGATTGCCGATGCTGTGCACTCGCTCTCCGACTTTGTGACGGATATTGTTGTGGTGGTTTTTGTGCGTATATCGGGCAAACCGCAGGACGAGAGCCACGATTACGGTCACGGCAAGTATGAGACGCTTGCCACGGCCATAATAGGTGCGGTGCTGCTGTTTGTGGGCCTGGGTATACTTGTGAACGCCTTGGGTGGCATCGTGGATGTGTGCCGAGGCAGGGAACTCGCTGCCCCGAGTGTGCTGGCGCTTGTGGCGGCGGCCGTCTCCATTGTCTCAAAGGAGGTTTTGTTCCGATATACAATCTGCAAGGGACGCAGGCTCAACTCAAAGGCTGTGATTGCAAATGCGTGGCACCATCGCAGTGACGCTCTCTCGTCGATAGGTACTTTTGTGGGCATCGGCGGTGCCATATATCTGGGGCGTGGCTGGCGCATTCTCGACCCCGTTGCAGCGCTTGTGGTGAGTGTGTTTATTATGAAGGTGTCGTTTGAGCTGCTGAAGCCTTGCGTGGATGAACTGCTCGAGAAGTCTTTGCCTCGCGAGGTGGAGGAGAGGATTCTTGCGATAATTCTGTCGCACTCCGAGGTGAGCTTGCCGCATCACCTGCGCACGCGCTACATCGGTAATAATATAGCCATTGAGGTACACGTGAGAATGGACGGCGCAATGCCTCTGAAGGATGCGCACGAGGTGACAAAGAGGATTGAGGCTTCGCTCAAAGAGGAGTTTGGTGCCGAGACTCACATAGGTATTCATATGGAGCCTGTGAAATGAGCCGAAACGGGCTTTTCCTTATTCAAATTTTACTTTTCCTATGTTCTGCATATTGCGCAGGATGGCCTTTTGTCGTTTGAGCATATAGGCCGAGGGTTTGCGCGAGTTGTAGCGGCGTGGGTTGGGCAGCGTGGCAGCTATGAGAGCACACTGCTTGCGTGTGAGCTTGTCGGGGGTGGTGCGGAAGTGGTGCTCGGCCACGGCTGCTGCGCCATATATGCCGTTGCCCATCTCTATGCAGTTGAGGTAGACTTCCATAATGCGTTCTTTGCCCCAGATGCCTTCGATGAGCAGGGTGAAGTAGGCTTCGAGCCCTTTGCGCAGCCACGAGCGCCCGTGCCACAGAAAGACGTTCTTTGCTGTCTGCTGGCTGATGGTGCTTGCGCCACGCAGTTTCTTGCCTTTTGCAGCCTCTTTCTGCGCGAGTTCTATCTGCTTGAAGTCGAAGCCGTTGTGCGTTGTAAAGAGGTTGTCCTCCGAGGCTACCACGGCAAGCATAAGGTGGGGCGTAATCTCCTCGAGCGGAGTCCACTCGTAGTTTATGGGAACGCCTTCGCTGTAGTGGCGTGTGAGCATAAGGGGTGTGACGGGCACGGGGATGTATTTATAAAGCACAACCATCGCTATGCTCGCTACAAGGGGAGCGAGTATGGCAATGGTTGCTATGGTGCGTAGCTTCTTCACTTTTTACTTTTTTGTGGTGTGCGTGAGGTAGCTGCTTATGTCTATGTACATACGGCTTGCATTGAAATACTCACCGGGCTGCACTGTGATGATGCGGCACTTGGTGTCGGCGTCGAACGACTTTGATATCACCTTGTCGGTGTAGAGGTTGAGGATGTGCTCTTCGTCGTCGGGGAAGATGATGCGATAGGCGCTCTTGCTGCTCTTGCCGTCGCCCATTGTGGTTATCATATTCAGAATGCCGAGGTACTTTTTAAGATAGGAGTTTGTTTCGCTCTCGGGCTTGATGAGTTGCTCCGAGGCCTGCCAGGCGTTGAAGAGCGCGGTGAGGCTTGCGGGGTTGTACTCGAGAATCTTTTTTGCAGTCTCGTATCTTTTTATGGCATCTCCCGTGGCGGCGTAGTTCTTGAGCTGTTCTATGTTGCTGTCGTTGCTGCCTCGGTACTCGGGCAGATAGACTTGGCCGTAATATACTATTGCGTAGTCGTTGAGGCGTATACCGGGGTCGTCGCACAGGTAGTTGTGGAGCACAATGTCGCGGTAGTACTCCTTTTCGTTCTTTATAATATCTTTTATGTCGCTCTGACTGATATTATCCTGTGCCACGGCCGTTGCCAATGAGAGGGCTGCGACTATGAGGGTTGCTATCTTTCTCATATTCTGTTTCTTTGGTATCTGTTAAAAAGTTGTCTACATAAAACACGGCAGAGGCGTTTATGTTCCACGCCTGCCTGTGCTCTTTCTTTAGCCGTGGGGCTATAAAAAAGAGCAGGCAATGTGGTGTGTGGAAACAACCTCTTACTTGTTTATCTTTATGATTACTCCGCTGTTTGCGGGAACGGTTACCGACACCTTCTCGGCGGGGTTGAGTGTAACCTCGAGCTTCTCGCCGGTGATGAGCTCGGTGGCTGTGACGCTCTTGCCGGTGCTTGCCATCTCAAAGTATGCGTAAGCCTCTTCGGGGATGGTTACCTCGCACTCCTTGTCGCTGCCGCAGAAGTTGGTTACGATGAGCAGGAGCTCTTTTTTGCTGCCGCGCAGGAAAGAGTAGATGTGGTTGTTTTCGTATTTGTCGCTGTAGGGGTTGGCATACTGCAGGTCGTAGAAGTCGCCGCTCTTGAGCGCCTCGCTGCTGTTACAGAGCTTCATTACCTTGGCATAGAAGGCTTGCAGGGCAATCTCCTCGTCGGTGAGGTTCGATGTGTCGTACTCGCCCTCGCCCTTCCAACGGCGCAGGGTGTCCACGCTCCAGTAGTCGAAGATGGTTGTGCGTCCGTCTACGCCGCTGTAGCCCTCTTTGTCCATTCCCTTCTCGCCCAGCTCCTGTCCTGCGTAGAGCATAAAGGGCTGTGTGCCGATGGTTGCCGACACGATGAATGCCGCCAAAGCTCTCTCGGCCTTTGTGGCAAAGAAATCGGATGCGATGCGCTGCTCGTCGTGGTTCTCGAGGAAGGTGAGCATATTGTAGCGTATGTCGGCTGTCTGCTGCAGGGCGTATGTGATGTTGCTTGCAGAGGTCTGTCCGCTCATCACGGCCTTGAGTGTGTCGTAAAGGCCCACTTTGTCGTAGAGGAAATCGAAGCATCCCTCTTTTATGAAACTGCGGTAGATGTGGGGCTGATAAATCTCCCCTATGAATATTATACCGGGGAACTCCTCTTTAATCTTGGGAACGGCCCAGTTCCAGAACTCCACGGGTGTCATCTCAATCATATCGCAACGGAAACCGTCGATGCCCTGCGCTGCCCAGTACTGCAGAATCTTGAGCATCTTAACCCAAGTGTTGGGAACGGGAGAGAACTGGCGGTTGCCTGTGCGGTAGTCGATTCCGTAGTTGAGTTTCACGGTGTCGTACCAGTCGTTGCGCGAGGGGCTGCCGAAGCAATCGTTACCTGTCGCACGCAGGGGGCTTTCGCTGTATGCCTCGGCGGCGCAGTCCTTTGCGTCGATATTGCAGCCGTATGACTGGTTGCCAAGGTAGTAGAAGTTATTGTGACCTACAAAGAAGGCCTCTTTGTCGTCGAACGCGCCGAAGTCGTATGTACCCTCGGGACGGTTGTCGCTCTTGTAGTGACGGGCAACGTGGTTGGGGATGAAGTCCATAATAACCTTCATATCTGCCTTGTGTGTGCGGTCGATGAGAGCGCGGAACTCCTCGCGACGTTTATCTACGTCTACGGCAAGGTCGGGGTCATTGTCGTAGTAGTCTTTTATGGCATAGGGTGAGCCAGCCTCTCCCTTAACGGTGGCGGGGTGGGTGCTCTCGATGCCGTAACGACTGTAGTCGGTGCGTGTGGTGTGCTCAATGACACCTGTGTACCAAACGTGTGTTATACCCAGGTCGCGTATGGCGCGAAGTGCCTTGGGGGTGATGTCGTTGAATTTTCCGCAACCGTTCTCCTCTATTGTGCCGCCTGTGACACAGTTTGCGTTGCTGTTGCCGAAGAGACGGGGCAGCAGCTGATATATCATTATGCGTGACATAGTTCGATGTTTTCTTTATTTGTGGTGGGTACTATTTTTTTTATCGTTCCTTGGAGCACTGCGCCGGGGCCGCACTCGGTGAAGGAGGTGGCACCGTCGTTTATCATATTCTGAACGGCGGCTGTCCAGCGCACGGGGGCGGTGAGCTGTGCTATGAGGTTGTTCTTAATTTCGACGGGGCTGGTGTGGGGCTTTGCATCCACATTCTGATAAACGGGGCACTTGGGTGTGCCGAAGGTAGTGGCAAGGATGGCCGCCTCGAGCTCCTCCTTGGCGGGCTGCATAAGGGGGGAGTGAAAGGCACCGCTCACGGCGAGGGGCATAGCTCGCTTGGCTCCTGCGGCTTTCATTGCCTCGCAGGCTTTTGCCACGCCCTCGGTGTCGCCCGATATAACTATCTGGCCGGGGCAGTTGTAGTTGGCTGCAACTATGGTGTGGCCGCTTGCGCTTACTTCGGCGCAGATGCGCTCTACCTCCTCGTCGGGCAGGGCGAGTATCGCCGCCATAGTAGACTGCTGCATCTCGCACGCCTTCTGCATTGCGAGGGCGCGTTTGTACACAAGTGTGAGACCGTCCTCAAATGAGAGTGCGCCGGCTGCTGTGAGTGCCGAGAACTCGCCAAGTGAGTGGCCTGCCACCATCTGCGGAGCAAACTCCTCGCCCAAGGCGATGGCCGACACTACCGAGTGGATAAACACTGCGGGCTGTGTCACTTTTGTCTGCTTCAGCTCCTCGTCGGTGCCCTCAAACATTATATCGGTAATTTTGAATCCTAAAATCTCGTTTGCCTTTTCAAAGTATTCTCTTGCGACAGGGTTGCTGTCATATAGCTCCTTGCCCATACCTTTGAATTGTGCTCCCTGTCCGGGAAAAACAAAAGCTTTCATATCGTAATTTTTTTTGTCATTTGCTGAAAAATGCAATTGTGTGCTCTCAATAAACTACAAAGATACTATAAATATGCCAAACGCGGCCCCTTTTTTCAGGTTTTTTGGTTAAACGTGGCGAAAAGTTTTTATTTATTGCTGTTTTCAATAGGTGTAATTAGAAAAATCGAACGATATAAACATTTCTTATGTGAAAAGAATAGTATTTTTGCAAAAGATTGTAAAATAACGGCACTCTGCATTGTTAAAATGTGGCGTGTAATTTAAATAACTAATCAATTTTTTCATTTATGTTTAAAATTTTCCCGGGATTCAACATTTTGGAAAAAATCCAGAATGACAAGTCTCACAAAAGACAGAGAAAACTTCCTCTGAACGCGCTCAAGCTGATTCTTATCATCGCTGCAACTTTGATTGTGGCGCTTCTCCCCACCTCTACATTCCACGAGATGGGCCTCGAGGGCTTGACAGTAATTCACCAGCGCATCATTGCTTTGTTTGTGTTTGCGGCGCTTATGTGGCTCACCGAAGCTATGCCTTCTTGGGTTACTTCGATGATTGTGGTGACAATTATGCTTTTCACTGTATCTACAAGTGCGCTCAACTTCCTGCGCCCCGAGGATACATCGGGCCTTGTGCCTTTCAAGAGCATCTTTGCTTGTTTCTCTAATCCCACAATTATGCTCTTCATCGGAGGCTTTGTGCTTGCCATCGGCTTGACAAAGGTGAAACTCGATGTTGCGCTTGCACGTGTGCTTTTGAAGCCTTTCGGTACAAAATCGGAGGTTGTGCTCCTGGGATTCATTCTTGTAACCGCAATCTTCTCGGCTTTTGTAAGTAATACAGCTACAGCCGCTATGATGCTTGCGTTCCTCACTCCTGTGTTGCGCTCTCTGCCTGCCGACGGTAAAGGTCGCATCGCGCTTGCCCTCGCAATTCCCGTGGGTGCAAACCTCGGTGGTATGATTACTCCCATCGGTACACCTCCCAATATGATTGCGCTCGACTATCTTGCGTCACAGGGTATGGGTATCAGCTTCGTAGACTGGACTATCAAAATGGCTCCCTTCGTATTCCTGCTCCTCTTCCTCTCTTGGATGCTGTTGCGTGTTCTCTTCCCCTTCAAGCAGAAGAGTATCAAGATTGAGATTGAGGGTGATATCGACTGGAACTTCAAGACTTGGTCGGTGGTTGTGGCATTTGTAGTTACAATCTTTATGTGGATGTTCGGTACAGATATGTGGGGCGTAGATACAAACGTTGTGGCTATGATTCCTATTGCAATTTTCTGTGCTACAGGTATTCTTACACGTCGCGACCTTGAGGAAATCAACTGGAGCGTTCTGTGGATGGTTGCCGGTGGTTTTGCTCTGGGTGTGGCCCTCAACTACGGTGGCGATGCTTCTTTGAGCAGCCTCATTGTGAAGTCGGTTCCCTTTGGCGAGTTCTCACCTGTAATGGTGATGATTCTCGCAGGTGTAATCTGCTTCGCGTTCTCTAACTTCATCTCTCACTCGGCTGCGACATCTCTGTTGGTGCCCGTGCTCGGTGTCGTTGCAAGCGGCTTGGGTACAGCTCTCGACGGTGTGGGTGGCCCCCAGGCTATGTTGGTGGGTATTGCCATAGCTTCTTCGGTTTCTATGATTCTCCCCATCAGTACACCTCCCAACGCCATCGCTCACTCTACAGGTTTCATTGAGCAGAAGGATATGATGAAGGTGGGTATCGTCGTAGGTCTCCTTGGACTTGTGCTCGGATATGTGATGCTTATTTTTATCGGTTTCTAAAAAAGACCAAAATATAGAAAAATGCCGCAGTTTGCGGCATTTTTTTTTGCCTGTTTGTGATATTGTAAGGCTTATTTGCTATCTTCGCGACCGAATATAATTGGCAAGATGGAACTCCGACAGCTGAAATATTTTGTTAAAAGTGCCGAGTATCTCAATTTCTCCGAGGCGGCAAAGCATCTTTATATCACACAGGGCACGCTCTCGCAGCAGATAAAGCAGCTTGAGTTTGAGCTCGGTTTCACCCTTTTTTTGCGCAACAGCCGTCACATATCGCTCACCGAGGCGGGCGAGGAGTTTCTGCCGTTTGCAAAGCGCACCATACAGGACGCCGAGGACGGCGTGCAGCGTCTCTATGACCTGCAGAATGTGAAGACGGGTACCTTGCGCGTGGGTGTCACATATAGCTTGAGCACCGTGCTCACCGAGGGTGTTATTCAGTTTATGCGTTCGTTCCCCAGGGTGCGTCTCGAGGTGTGCTACAAAACCGTGACGGAACTGCTTACTATGCTGCGCGAGCGCAAGCTCGACCTCGTGCTTTCATATAAGCCTCTCATCGATGCGCCCGACATCGAGGCACAGCCTCTCTTTGAAAATACTCTCGCTGTGGTGGTGGACAAGGACCACCCCCTGGCAAAGAATAAAAAGCTCTGTCTGTGCGACCTTGTCTCGCACAATCTGGTGCTGCCCTCGGTGGGGCTTCAGGCGCGCAGTATGCTCGACAAGCTGATGGAGGGGCGCGACTTCAAGCTCACCTCGCATCTCGAGCTCAACGAGACAAATATCCTGTTGCAGATGGTTGCCACGGGCAGCTATGTGACAATTCTCTCTGCGTCGGCGGTCTTTGGAAACTCGCGTTTCAAAGCTATCCCGCTCGACGAGTCGGGTAATGTGATGCAGGCGTCGCTGCTCGGGTTGCGCGGCTCTTATCAAAAGGCGTCGGCGCGTGAGTTCATAAAAATTCTGCTCGACACAGAGGCTGTGAAGCGCCGTCTTATAAACTGGTTCGACTAAATAATTAAATCTATATAAATATGGTAGAGAAATATAATGTAATAAAGCGTATCCCCAGTTTCGATGTGGATATGTCGGGTACAATGAAACCCGCCTCATTCCTTAACTTCGCGCAGGAGGCTGCAAACGTTCACGCCGATGTGATAGGCGTGGGCTACGACTCTATGCACATCACACGCAAGGCGTGGGTGCTTGCCCGTATGCACGTTATCTTCCACAATCTGCCCAAGTGGAGAGATAATGTAAATATTCAGTCGTGGCACAAGGGCGCAAACGGCTTTCAGTTCTTCCGCGACTTTGTGGTGTTTGACAAAGAGGGTAGTGAGAAACTTATCTCTGCCACATCTACCTGGCTTGTCATCGACATAGACTCGCGTCGTATGTCTAAATTCTCGGAGCTCTCGGACAACGGTGAGTATGACATAAAAGAGGATGTGATTGCAGAGCCCGCTCCCAAGGTTACAATGCCCAGGGGTGTGGAGCCGGCGCATCTTATGAGCCACAAGGTCAATTATTCCGACCTTGATATGAATGCTCACGTAAACAATGTGAAATATACCGAGTGGGCTATGAACGCCCTGGAGCTCGAGGTGGTAAATAACCGCCGCCTCAAGGAACTTGTGATAAACTTTAACAGCGAGGTGATGCCCGGCGACACTGTGGAGCTCTATGGCTACAATGAGACAGCCGAGGATTCTTCACTTGTCTATTACATTGAGGGCAAGGTGAACGGCAAGTCCTCTTTTGTGGAGAAACTTGTATTCTGATTCTGCTTGCAGTTTTTTATGAATTAGCACGAAAAAAGGGAACCCCGCCGGGTTCCCTTTGCTTGTCTTTTACAGGGGCGTCGTGTACTCCTCGTCCACCGAAATCTCGGGCACCGGAGTGGGGGCGATGGGCTTCATATAACCCTTTATATAGAGCTTTACCATCTCTTTCTGTGAGTTGCTGTGCACGGTGACATATTTGCGCACATAGCCTGTGCTTTTGCCCTTGCCGTCGTAGGTCACAAAGATTGTGTCGCTCTTGCCGGGCATAATGGGGGTGGTGGGGAAACGCTTGCTTGTGCAGGAGCACGAGGGGTACACCTGATGTATGTACAAGGGGTTCTCGCCCGTGTTTGTGCAGACGAAGAAACAGTTGATTACGGCCGAGTCGGCAGAGAATGTTCCCATATCGTATGTTGTTTTGTCAAACTCTACCGTGGTCTTTTTATTTTTCTGTGCCTGAACTCCCGCGCACATTGCCGCGGCGATAAGTATAAATAATATTCTTTTCATTGTTGTTTGTTTTTGTGGTTTGTGCCGCGTATTCTCTGCCGCAGGCTCGTTCGGTGTTGCAAAGATAGCTCTTTTGTCTCCATCTGCACGGGGTATTTTCTTTTTTTAACCTCTTTTCACCTGTTTCACACCTTTTATGTTCTCTATCTTCTCTATGAGGCGGCGCAGCTTGGCGTTGTCGTCGGTGAGCAGCGAAATGGTGCCCGAGAAGAGCGTGTCGTGCGATTCTATGTTTATTCCTCGCATAATGAGCCCTTTCTCCTGTGTTATGAGCGATGTGATATTGTTTACAATGGCGATGTCGTCGTGTGCCACAATGCGCAGTGTCACGGGGTAGAGGGTGTTGTTTTTATCTATGTCGCTCCAGCGTGCCTCTATTATGCGGTAGGGGTAGCGCTCGTGCAGCTGGCGTGCGTTGGTGCAGTCTTTGCGGTGTATGGAGATGCCGTCGCTTATGGTCACAAAGCCAAAGATTTCGTCGCCAAAGACGGGGCTGCAGCACTTGGCCAGCTTGTAATCGACGCCTTTGAGGTTGCGCTCTATCACAAGCACGTCGCTCGAGTGCCCTGCGTCTATCTCGTTGTTGAATGTGTAGCCGCCGGCGCTGTGCGTGGTCTCGTTGCCCTCGCTTACGGGGGTTACAAGTGCCTGGTATTTCTTAAAAACCTCGGCTATATCGATGCCGCCCTCGGCGATGCCTTGGTAGAAGTCGGAGAGGCGCTTGAATCCCATTTTGCGTATGAGGTGGTCCATCATAGCCTCTTCGTACTCTATCTTGTGGTTCTTGAATTTGCGTATGAGCATTTCGCGGGCGATGTCGGCCTGACGCGCCGTGATGTCCTTGAGTGCCTGTCTTATCTTGGCTCTTGCGCGGCCTGTCTGTGCGATGGAGAGCCACGCCTGCTTGGGTGTCTGGCTGTTCGATGTGATAATCTCCACCTGGTCGCCGTTGTTCAGGGCGTGTCGCAGGGGTACGTTGCGCCCGTTTACAAGTGCGCCGGTGCACTTGCAGCCGAGCCCTGTGTGTATGCTGAAGGCAAAGTCGAGAATTGTGGCGCCTTTGGGCAGGCGGAAGAGGTCGCCCTTGGGGGTGAAGATAAATATCTCGTCCTTGTAGAGCTCCATCTTGAATTTATTCTCGCTCACATCCTCCTCGCTCATATTTTCGAGTGTATCGCGTATGCTTGCAAGCAGGTTGTCGAGCCCTTTTTCGCTCTTTATACCCTTGTAGCGCCAGTGTGCCGCAAGACCGTGCTCGGCTATGGCGTCCATACGCTCGGTGCGTATCTGCACCTCCACCCAGCGGCCTTCGGGGCCCATAACGGTGGTGTGCAGCGACTCGTAGCCGTTGCTCTTGGGCACCGACAGCCAGTCGCGCAGGCGGTGGGGGTTGGGGGTGTACATATCGGCAACTATTGAATACACCTGCCAGCACTCGCTCTTCTCGTTCTGCGGCTCGCTGTCAATTATTATGCGTATGGCAAACAGGTCATATATCTGTTCAAAGGGGCGCTGCTGACGCTTCATCTTCTGCCAGATGGAGTTTATTGATTTTGTGCGTCCTTTTATGCGGTATTTGAGGTGTGTGAGGCCTTTTAGTTTCTTGTCTATCGGTTTTATGAACGATGCTATGTAGTCCTCGCGCGATGCGGCTGTCTCCTCGAGCTTTTTACTCAATTCGGCGTATATTTCGCTCTCGGTATATCGCAGCGCCAAGTCTTCCATCTCCGATTTCAGCTTGTAGAAACCCAGCTTGTGTGCCAGAGGTATGTAGAGCTTCGATGCCTCGGCGGCCACTTGGCGGCGTTCCTCGCTGTCGGGCAGTGAGAAGAGGCGGCGCAGAATCACAAGGCGACCTGCTATCATAATAAGGATTATGCGCATATCGTTGGCAAACGACAAAAGAAGGTTGCGGAAATTCTCGCTCTCTATCGTGGGGCTCTTTACATAGAGGTTGTTTATTTGTGTGAGGTTTGTGAGGATTTTTGTCACTCCCTCGCCAAAGTGCGCCTTTATATTGTCGATGCTTGTGACGCCCAAGAGCACGCATCTGTTGAGAAGAATGCTCAAAATAATCTCGCGGTGGTAGCCTATCTCCTGTCCCACAAGTGCGGCTGTGAGCAGGTCGATGACAATGGGGTGAAAACCGAAGTTGTCGCGCTCCACCTTGCCGCTGTCGATGGCTTTCTCTATTTCCTTCTTTATAAACAGATAATCGGACGGGAGTGTGTTTCCGTCGATGTGTTTTCTCAAAAGTGTGACCAGCTCAAGAATCTCTCTCCTCTCGTCGTTTGTGTATGCGATAGCTCTCTCCATAATATCTTTCCCTGCTTTTTTTGTCGGCTTTTCTTGCTTTGTGGTGCGAAGATAATTTTTCGCATCTAAATATAAGCATTTTTTAAATAAATATAGGATTTTATAAAGAATTTTGTATCTTCGCATTTGTGGAACGCACACAAGACAGTGATTTGTGCACATATAATATTTACAGCTATGATAACAAAAGCCGACCAGACATTCTTGTTGAAAAAAGGTATTTCGGAACAAAAGGTAGCCGAACAGTTGGAAACATTCAAGACGGGTTTCCCGTTTCTGCCCATCGAGGCCGCGGCAACGCCCGAAAAGGGTATAGCAGTGCCCTCGCAGAGCGAGGTAGATGCCTATCTGAAGGCGTGGGACAACTATTGCGCCGCAGGTAACTCTATTTTGAAATTTGTTCCTGCATCGGGCGCGGCAAGCCGTATGTTTAAAGACCTCTTCTCGTTCCTCGATGCGGAGTACGACACTCCCACCACCGACTTTGAGAAGAACTTCTTTGCACACATCGAGAGCTTTGCTTTTTATGCCGACCTCGACGCTGCTTGCAGCAAGAACAAAGGCGCAGGCATAAAGGAACTCATTGCCGTAGGTGACTACAAGGCTGTGGTATTTAACCTTCTCGACGCTTCGGGTATGAACTATGGTTCTCTGCCCAAGGGACTGCTCAAGTTCCACAACTACGAAGAGGCTGCCCGCACAGCTGCCGAGGAGCATTTTGTTGAGGGTGCCCTCTACGCCGCAACCGACGGTAAGGTGCAGCTCCACTTCACCGTGTCTCCCAATCACAAGGCGCTCTTCGAGGCACTTGTGGCAGAGCGCAAGCCCTACTACGAGCATCTCTTTGGCGTTACATACGACATCTGCTTCTCGGAGCAGAAACAGAGCACCGACACCATTGCTGTGGATGCCGACAACCAGCCTTTCCGCGAGAACGGCGAGCTGCTTTTCCGTCCCGGAGGCCACGGAGCACTCATTGAGAACCTCAACGACATTGACGCCGATATAATATTTATAAAGAATATAGACAACGTGGTGCCCGACCGCTTGAAACCCGACACCGTGACATACAAAAAACTGCTTGCGGGTATCCTGGTCGAGCAGCAGAAAAAGGCCTTCGAGTATCTGCGCCTCATAGACAGCGGCAGCTACACACACGAGCAGGTTATGGAGATGGTGCACTTTGTGCAGCAGGAACTTATGTGCCGCAACCTCGACATAAAGAATCTCGAAGATTGTGACCTTGTACTCTATTTGCGCAAGAAGCTTAACCGCCCGATGCGCGTGTGCGGTATGGTGAAGAATGTGGGCGAGCCCGGCGGAGGCCCCTTCCTTGTCTACAACGAGGACGGCACCGTGTCTCTGCAGATTCTCGAGAGCTCACAGATAGATATGAGCAATGCAGCCTCTAAAGCGATGTTTGAGAACGGAACTCACTTTAACCCTGTAGACCTCGTATGTGCCGTGAAGGACTACAAAGGCGCGAAATTTAACCTCCCCGCATTTGTGGACAAGAACACAGGTTTCATCTCGCACAAGTCGAAGAACGGTCGCGAGCTCAAGGCTATGGAGTTGCCCGGTTTGTGGAACGGAGCTATGAGCGATTGGAATACAATCTTTGTGGAGGTGCCTCTCATAACCTTCAACCCCGTGAAGACGGTGAACGACCTCTTGCGCGACGTACATCAGTGAAAAAATATTTCCTAAACAGAGCCCGGCAATTACTTGTCGGGCTCTTGCTTTGAAAAAGGACAATAATCGCAGTAAATTCAAAACCAAAGAGTGGCTTCCGTGCATTATCTTTGCAACGGGAAACCAAAAGTAATTACGGTTTTTCATATTCTTATGTGGTAGTCCGGCAGAGTGGTGGCTCTGCCGGTTTTTTATTTTCTCCTCGGTTTCTTTTGCTGCGGGCCTATTCTTTTACATATTCTGCCGCGAGTTGTCCTTTTTTGCGGTAAAATTTGTTTGTCTGCTTTTAAAGTCTTTAAATTTGTTTCAAAAATAAATTGTGCTATGATAACAACTACTGATTTTGACAACAAACAGGTCTTTTTGAAAACAGAGGTGGGGCAGATTGTGGGAACGCCTGTGCGCTGCAATCACGTTATTATTGTTTTTTCTCTTGAGGGTGAGATGAAGGTGGAACTAAACTACAGCGTCTACCACGTGAGGCAGAATTCTCTTCTTCTTCTCTCGCCTCTTGACATTGTCACGATAAAGGAACATTCGCCCGGTTACAGGTCGCTGTCGCTGGTGCTTCCTTTGCCGCTTTTTTCTCATTGGATATTGAGCCAGAATATAGATTTTTATGAGAGGATAAGAAATTACCCTGTGCTCAACCTCTATAGCAAGGAGCTCGATGTGGTGAAGGGAGTGTTTGAGATAGTTTCGACCTTGAAGGATAATTTCGATTACAAATATTTTGAGATGGCGGTCGAGGGGGCACTCAAGGTGCTTTATCCCATTTATTTGCATCACCTCGAGAAGTATGAGAGTTTCGAGGCCAAAAGCTCGCCGCAGCTATCGCGCAAGAGAACTCTTTTCCGTAATTTTGTGAAGCAGCTTGTGGCATCGCATCACAAGTCGCGCGAAGTGCTTTTCTATGCCAACGAACTGGGTGTGAGCAGCGGCTACCTCAACGAGGTGTGTAACGAGATTTCGGGTTACTCGGCAAAGGATATCATTGACACTGCTGTGTCGTCGCGTCTCAAGTATGAACTCTCCTATACCGACAAGTCGATACAGGAACTTGCCGACGAATTTAATTTCCCGAGTCAGTCCTACTTCAGCCGCTACTACAAGAGGATGACGGGGCAGTCGCCGAGCGATTTTCGCAAAAACAGAACAGCAGACGAGATGTTTTAATTCTCGTCTGCTGTGTTTTTAAGGGAGAGGGCTATTTATACCACGAGGCATACATAATGTAGTCGTTGGCTATGCGCTCCACAATCTCTTTTTGCTGTTCTGTGCTCACCTGTTTTATCTTTTTTGCGGGAACGCCTGCGTATATCCAGCCGCCTTCTACGCGCATACCCGATGTCACAAGGGCGTTTGCGGCCACAATGGCACCGCTCTCCACCACGGCGTTGTCGAGCACTGTGGCGCCCATACCTATGAGACAGTTGTCCTCTATGGTGGCTCCGTGTATGGTGGCGTTGTGCCCGATGGATACATTGTTTCCTATGATGCTTTTTGAGCGTTGGTAAAGGGTGTGTACCACGGCGCCGTCCTGAATGTTTACGTTATTTCCTATGGTGATGGTATTTACATCGCCACGCAGTACCGTGCCGAACCAGATGGAGCAGTTGTCGCCCATCGTTACATCGCCTATGACGGCTGCCGTCTCGGCAAGGTAGCAGTTCTTGCCCATCTTGGGCGAAATGCCTTTTATCTCTTTGATGATTGCCATAAAATGTTATATATCTTCTATTCCGTATATGTTTTTGTATATCTCTTTCTTTGTTTTATCGAAAATCTCCTCTGTGGGGGTGCTGCCGTAAAACATAAGCAGCATAGGCACGCTGTTTCCGCCTTTGCGGTAGGGTGGTTGCGTGTAGGGCGTGGGGCAGAGGGTAAAACCCTGTCGCTTGTAAAAGGCTATGCGACGCTGCGTGAGCTCGTCGGCAGGCTCTTCTACCTCGAGGACTATCTGTCGCTTGGTTTCTTGTAACTGCCGCATTATCTCGCTGCCGTAGCCCTTGCCGCGCTCTTGTGCAAGGGTGGCAAAGTGCTCTACATAACAAATTCCCTCAAGTTCCCAATAGCTGATGATGCCTATTGGGCGCCCCTCGTCGCTTGCAAGCATAAAATGAAAGCGGGGCTCGCAGGCGGTGACGCGACGCTGCTCGTCGAGCGGGCGGTACTCGTCCTGCGGAAAAGAGGAGGTGAGCAGCTGCTCGGCAAAAAGGTAGCTTGTGCTGTCGGGGGTGGTTATGCGTGTGAGTTTTATCATAAGTCTCTTTTTCGTGGCTAATATAGTGCTTTATCGCAAAAAAGCCAACGGCAATTGCTTGTCGTTGGCTTTTTTCTTAAAAAAAACAGTATTACTTCATCATTTCGATGCTGCGTTTTACGAATTTGTCGAGCGCCTCACCTGTGAGCATATTGTTCTGTAACAGGGTGATGTCGATGAGCTGCTGCACGGTGTCGTTGCCTGCTGCATACTCGGCGAGAACGGCCTCTTTGTCGCTCTTGGCGGCTGTAATATCCTTCTCTACCTCGGCAAGTTCGTCCTTCTCGCTTTGGGGGATTTCGTCGTCTTTCTTGCCCTTGCGTGCCTCGTAGAGTTCTTTGCGGCGTGCCTCGAGGGTTGCGTTCTTCTCCTCGATGGGGCGCAGCTTGTCGGCACATTCTGCCGATGCGTCGGCGAGCACGCGTTTTATGATGGGGTGCTCCTCATTTACAAGGATATTGTACATATCGGGCATATCGCCATAGAACGACATTCCTGCCTGAATAGATGCCATCTCTTTCATACGACGCATATATTCGGCCTGGGTAATCATTACGGGTGCGCCGTTCTCGCCCATAGCCTGTGCCTGAACGTAGAACTCTTTCTTTTCCATCGAAGGCATCTTGCTCTGGAATACTCCGGTGAGGATGTCGCGCTCGTTCTCGCCGAGTGACGAGAATTTCTGCTCCTCCTTCACAATGAGGTTCTCTATGATGTCGCTGTCTACGCGGGTGAAACGGCTCTTCTCGAACTTGCGCTCCAAGAGGCTGATGAGGGCGATGTCGAGCTGTCCGTCCATAGACAAAACATTGTAACCCTTGCTCTTTGCGTTCTCTATGAAGCTGTACTCTTTCTCTTTGTCGTTAGAGTAGAGGTAGATTACGTTGCCCTCTTTGTCGGTCTGCTCGCTGCTTATGAGGTTTTTATACTCCTCGTAGGTGTATTTGTTGCCCTCGGTGTCCTGCAAAAGTGCAAATTTATTTGCTTTGTCGTAGAAATCCTCCTCGGTGAGCATTCCGTAGTGGATGAAGATTTTGAGGTCGTTCCACTTCTCCTCGAACTGCTTGCGGTCGTTCTTGAATATCGACTGCAGACGGTCAGACACCTTCTTTGAAATATATGTAGAGATTTTCTTTACGTTGGAGTCGCTTTGCAGATATGAGCGCGATACGTTCAAGGGGATATCGGGCGAGTCAATCACACCGTGCATAAGTGTGAGGAAGTCGGGTACAATGCCCTCTACCTCGTCGGTTACATATACCTGATTGCAGTAGAGCTGAATCTTGTTCTTCTGCAGGTCGAGGTTGCTCTTTACCTTGGGGAAATAGAGGATTCCGGTGAGGTGGAAGGGGAAATCCACGTTCAGGTGTATCCAGAAGAGGGGTTCGTCGCTCATAGGGTAGAGCTTGCGATAGAACTCCTTGTAGTCCTCGTCTTTCAGTTCCGAGGGCTTGCGTGTCCACAGCGGGGTGGTGTCGTTTATTACGTTGTCCTCCTCGGTCTCGGTCTGCTTGCCGTCTTTCCACTCTTTCTTCTTGCCGAAAGCTATCTCTACGGGCAGGAAACGGCAGTATTTGTTCAGGATATTGCTTATGCGCTGCTCCTCGAGGAACTCTTTGCTCTCCTCGTCGATGTACATAATAATATCGGTGCCTCGCTCTGCCTTGTCGCACTCCTCGAGTGTGTATTCGGGGCTGCCATCGCAGCTCCATTTAACAGCCTGTGCTCCCTCTTTGTATGACTTTGTTACGATTTCTACCTTTTTAGATACCATAAAAGCCGAGTAGAAACCGAGGCCGAAGTGACCGATGATGGAATTGGCTGTGTCTTTGTACTTCTCGAGGAAGTCGGTTGCTCCCGAGAGGGCTATCTGGTTGATATATTTCTCTATCTCTTCGGCTGTGAGACCGATACCGTTGTCGCTGACGGTGATTGCGTCGCTGCTCAACGACACGCGTACGCGCAGGTTGCCGAGCTCGCCTTTGTACTCACCCTTCTCGTAGAGGGTTTTCAGTTTCTGTGTCGCGTCGATGGCGTTTGATACTATCTCGCGGAGAAAAATCTCGTGGTCGCTGTAAAGAAATTTTTTAATGACGGGGAAGATGTTCTCTGTCGTTACCCCAATGTTTCCTTTTTGCATATAGTTATTTTTTTGGTTAATACTTTTTGGTTGAGTTGTGTGCTCATAGCTATATAAACAAATAGAGTGCCAAGTGGGTTGTGTCTGCCAAAATGTCACACAGCAGCCCTGCGGGGAGGCAGGGCTGCTGTGTGGTGTCTCATTGGTTTATTGGTTTTGTACCGTGAATGTCAGTTTGTCGCTCTCTTTGTCGGCATCGACGTGTATGTGGTCGCCTGTCTTGAGCTTTCCGCAGAGCAGGAGCTCTGAAATCTCGTCCTCGACATATGTCTGCAGGGCGCGTTTCAGCGGGCGGGCACCATATTGTATGTCGTATCCCTTCTCGGCAAGGCGTTTCTTTGCTTCGTCGGTGAGCTCTATCGTGTAGCCGAGCTCTGTCACTCGTTTCACAATCTGTGCAAGTTCCAGGTCTACGATGTTTACAATGGCATCTATGCCCAGCTGGTCGAAATTTATGATTTCGTCAATGCGGTTTATGAACTCGGGGGCAAAGCGCTTGTTCAGAGCCTTTTGTATCACGCTGCGTGAGTATTCCTTGTCGCCGGTTCGCTCGTCTTTAGTGAATCCTACACCTGCACCGAAGTCTTTCAGCTCGCGTGTGCCCACGTTTGATGTCATAATGAGTACCGTGTTGCGGAAGTCCACCGTGCGGCCATAGCTGTCGGTGAGACGGCCCTCGTCCATTACCTGCAGCAGCAGGTTGAAGACGTCGGTGTGTGCTTTCTCAATCTCGTCGAGCAGCACAATGGAGTAGGGGCGGCGGCGCACTCTCTCGGTGAGCTGTCCTCCCTCTTCGTAACCTACATATCCCGGAGGCGCACCCACGAGGCGCGACACAGTGAATTTCTCCATATATTCGCTCATATCCACTCGTATAAGCGCGTCGGCCGAGCCAAACATAAATTTCGCAAGTTCTTTTGCAAGCAGTGTCTTACCCACACCTGTGGGGCCCAGAAACATAAAGGTGCCTATGGGCTTATTGGGGTTCTGCAGGCCCACGCGGCTGCGCTGTATGGCTTTGGAGAGCTTTTCTATGGCGTTGTCCTGTGCAATTACCCTTGACTGCAACTCCTCTTTCATTCCTCGCAGGCGAGTCCATTCGTCCTGCTGCATACGCTGCACGGGGATGCCCGAAATCATTGAAACCACGCGGGCAACTTCCTCTTCATCAACTGTCTGACGGTTGTCGGTGAGGCTTTTCTCCCACTCTGCCTTCATTCTCGCGAGCTCACTCTGCAGCTCTTTTTCTTTGTCGCGGCAGTTGGCGGCACGTTCAAAGTCCTGGCATTTGACGGCGTTACTCTTTTCGGCGCTCACCTTGTCGATGAGGGCCTCTTGCTCTTCAATCTCCTTGGGTACCTTTATATTGCTTATGTGCATACGGGCACCGGCCTCGTCCATTGCGTCTATCGCTTTGTCGGGGAAAGCGCGGTCGGTGATGTATCGGTCTGTCAATTTGACACACGCAAGCAGCGCTTCGGTGGTGTATGTCACGTTGTGGTGGTTCTCGTAACGCTCTTTTATGTTTTCGAGTATGGTTATGGTATCGAGAACGCTTGTGGGCTCCACGAGCACCTTTTGAAAGCGGCGCTCAAGGGCTCCGTCCTTTTCAATGGTTTTGCGGTATTCGTCTACCGTGGTGGCGCCTATACACTGTATCTCGCCGCGGGCAAGCGCGGGTTTAAGTATGTTTGCAGCGTCCATAGAGCCGGGCGATGAGCCTGCTCCCACTATGGTGTGTATCTCGTCGATGAAAAGTATTATATTGGGGTTCTTTTCGAGCTCGTTGAGAATTGAACGCAGGCGCTCCTCGAATTGTCCGCGGTACTTGGTTCCTGCCACTACGGCGGTCATATCGAGCGAGATTATTCGCTTGTCAAAGAGTATGCGCGATGTCTTGCGTTGCACAATGCGCTGTGCAAGCCCCTCTACGATGGCCGACTTGCCCACGCCGGGCTCTCCTATTAATATAGGATTGTTTTTTTTGCGGCGGCTCAATATCTGTGATATGCGCTCAATCTCTTTCTCGCGTCCCACAACGGGGTCGAGCTTGCCGTCGGCAGCGGCCTGTGTGATGTCGGTGCCGAAGCTGTCGAGCACGGGAGTGTCGTTGGTGGGCTTTGCCTGACGGGTGGTGGTGTGAGCGTTGCTTTTGCTCTCCTCGGCTCTCTGTGGAGCGTCGTCGTCATCGTCCTCGTCGGTGAGGCCGAATCCACCTCTGGTGTTGGGCTTTATGCTCTTTACCGCCTCGAGCACGCGTGAGTAGGTCACGTTATTCTCCTCGAGTATGTCGGCGGCGATGTTATTGCGGTCTTTTAATATACCTAATAATATATGCTCTGCGTCGGCAGGGCACTTGAAAGCTCGTGCCTCCAATGTGCTGAAACGCAATATCCTGGCGGTGCTCAATCCCATTTCTAGCTTTTCGGGGGCTGCACCGTCGAGCGGCGCAAGTGTGCTGCTCTTGCGCTCTATGTTTCTTTTAATCTCCTCTATGTCGGCGTTGAGAGTGTGCAGAATCTCCACAGCGTTGTTTTTTTCGTTGCATATTATGCCCAGAAGCAGGTGCTCGGGTTTAATATTATCACTGTTTAGACGCTGTGCCTCCTGCTTGCTCAACGACAAAATTTCGGATAATCTTTGCGAAAATTCATTGTTCATACTTCTTCCTCATTCGTTATCGTGTGAATAATCGTATTTTAATTGTAGTAACAGGCTGCCTGTGCTGTAAAATCGTAAGGCTTATGCAAATATATAGCCAAAAAACGGCACGCTCGCAATGTTTTTACATAACAATTCTTACAAAAACCGTGCCAAAGTCTTAAAATTGCATAACAAACTGCCTCTTTTGCTCTATTTTTCTCTATCTACTCCTATATATATAATATGCGGCGTGTGCCTGTAATTAAAATATGTAATATTTTGTGCAAAAAGAATATTGTTTTAAAAAAAATATTATTAAATTTGCCGACATCCTGTGCTATATTTAGTGCGGTAATGTTTAAGTTGAAAGTGTTTGCTTGATGCTTTCTTGTTGATACTTTGGCTGTTAGCCGTTGTGTCGGTGGGCTACAAGCGCAGTTCTCACGCTTTCTATGTTTGTTTACGGCTCTTTCCCGGGAACTAAAGAGCAAAAATTTATATTTATGAAAAACTGTTTATTAAAATCGTTTTTTGTAGTTATACTGTTTATGAGTGCTCTGGCTGCCAAAGCCTGGAAATTCGAAGGTATGGACTACGAAACAGTTAAAGGTACTACTACCTGTAAACTTGTCGCGGGTGCCGGTGCCGATTATTCTGTCGATGTGGTAATTCCTGCCGAAGTGGAGTACAGCGGCAAGACTTACACAGTGGTTGAGATTGCCGACGAGGCATTTATGGAGTACAGTTTGATGAAGTCCATAACAATTCCCTCGACAGTGACTAAAATCGGCAACAACGCTTTTATGAACTGTAATCAACTCAAGAATGTCTATGTCGATGATATAGCATCTTGGTTGAAGATTGAGTTCAAGAGTACAAGTGCCAACCCCGTGTACTATGCAAACACACTCTACGTAAACGGCGAGAAACTGACAGAACTTGTGATTCCTGCAGGAACTACAAAAATCAATGATTACGCTTTCTTTGCTTGTCAGTCACTCACAAAGGTTACTTTTGCCGACGAGGTAGAGAGCATCGGTGCTTCTGCATTCTCGGAGTGTAAGAACATTGCAGAGTTTGTGATGCCCGCCTCTTTGAAGACAATTTCGGAGTCGGCTTTCAACGGCTGTACAAGCCTTACCACAGTTACAGTATCGCCCAAACTCACAAAAATTTCGGGTTCGGCTTTCGCTACCTGTACAAAACTTAACACAGTAAACATCAGCGACCTCAAGGCGTGGTTTGCAATAGAATTCGGCAGTGAGAATGCCAACCCTGTTGCTTATGCAAGAAACATCTACCTCAACGGTGAGTTGCTCGAGAATCTTGAGGTTCCCGCAGGTGTTACAACTATAAAAGAGTATGCATTTGCAAACGCAAGCATCGCATCGGTGAAGTTCCACGAGAACTTTAAGAGCGTTGCAAAGTCGGCTTTCAAGGGATGTACAAAACTCGAGAAAGTAGATGTTGCAAGCATTGCCTCTTGGTTGAATATCGATTTTTCCGATGCTTCGGCCAACCCCCTTTCATTGGCGGGCAAGCTTTATATCAACGGAACAGAGTGCAAGAATCTTGAGATTCCCGAGGGTACAAGCGCAATCAAGAAATATGCTTTCTCAAATGCTGTATTTGAGACAGTTGTGATTCCCTCGACTTTGAAAACCGTTGCATCTTCTGCTTTCTCTAACGTGGAGCTGAACGGTGTGTATATCAACGACCTTGCAAACTGGTGTACAATCGCTTTTGCAAACAAAGATGCCAGCCCCCTCTATCAGGCACACTCACTCTACTTGAATGGTGAGCACCTCACAACTGTGGAGATTCCCGTTGAGTCGGTTGCAAAATTTGCGTTTATGAATTCCGATATTGAGACATTAGTAGTTCCCAATACTGTTAAAACTATCGGTGATAACGCTTTTGCAGGTTGCGACAGCATCAAGACTTTGACAATTGATATGGCAACTGTTCCCGCTTCATTTGCAGGATGCCCCAATTTGAATAAGGTGGTATTTGGCGAGAGCGTGACTGCTATCTCTAAAAATGCGTTTAAGGGTTGTGGTGCTTTGAGCCACATTGAGTTTGCCGAGAACATCGCTACAATCGAGAGCGCTGCATTTGCCGACTGCTCAAGCTTGAAATATGTTAATGTGCCTTCGTTCGATAAATGGTTCAATGTAAATTTCATTGACGAGAAATCCAACCCCGTTTACTATGCCCAAGAGCTCTATGTGAACGGTGTAAAGATGGAGGAGATTCGCATCCCCGAGGGTACTACAAGCATTAAACCTTATATGTTCAGCGGCGGAACTCTCTACAAGAAAGTTACAATTCCCGCATCGGTTGATACCATCGGCAAGTCTGCTTTCTCTTCTTGTATCAACCTGGAGGCTGTTTACGTTGAGAGCATCGACGAGTGGCTCGAAATCGAGTTTGGTGACAAATATGCCAACCCCCTTACTATCGCTAAAAAACTCTATATCGCAGATAAAGAGTTGAAGGAAGAAGTAGTTATCCCCGAGGGCGTAACAAAAGTTAATAAGTTTGCCTTCCAGAACTGTGCTGCAATCACAAGTGTAACTTTCCCCGCTTCTATCGACAGCGTAGGTAGCGATGCTTTTGCCGGCTGTGAGAATATCAGCTCGGTGAATGTTGAGGACCTTAACAAATGGTGTACTATCGTGTTCGAGAACGAGAACTCTAACCCTCTCTATTTGGGTAAAGCCCTCCTCCACGGCAGTGATACATTAAAGCACCTTGTAATTGACAACGCTACAACTATTAAGAACAACGCATTCCGTAACTGCTACACAATTGAGAGCATAACATTCGGCGAGGGCGTTGAGACTATCGGCGAGAATGCCTTTACAAACTGTTCAAATCTTGCAAAAATTGAGCTTCCTTCTACACTTAAAAAATTGTATTCAAATACATTTACTACTTGTCCCAACTTGAGCTACCTCTCAATTGATTGCGACTCTGTAGGTGACTGGTTTACACGTAATAAGGCTGTTAAGAAGGTTGTTTTGGGTGACAACGTTAAAAAGCTTGCAAAGAACGCGTTCAACGGATGTGCCAACCTCGACAGTATAAGCCTCGGTGCAAACATCGACTCTATCGGACAAGATGCCTTCACCGACTGCGCAATGCTTGCTTATGTAAACATCAGCGACGTTGAGAAATGGTGCAGCATCGCTCTTGTAAATGAGAAATCAAACCCCTTGCATTTCGGTAAGAAGATGCAGGTAAACGGAAAGCTCACAACTGACATCGAGATTCCCAATACTATCACAGAAATTAAGGATTATGTGTTCAACGGTGCTCCCATCGAGAACCTCTATATTCCCGAGAGCGTTACAACCATTGGTGCAAACAGCTTCAAGGGCTGTAAGAACCTTGCAAACATAGACCTTAACGTAGGTTGCGAAGAGGTTGCCGACTGGTTCAAGGATATGCGTTCAATCAAGAGTATTGTATTTGGTAAGAATATCACAACTATTGCAAACAGCGCATTTGAGAACTGTCTTGGACTTACCTCGGTTACTCTCGGTGAGAATATCACAAATATCGGTGCAAGAACTTTCCGCGGTTGTGCTGCTTTGCAGGAGATTACATTTAACAACGACTCTATCGGTCTCTGGTTCAAAGACCTCTCTACACTTCGTGAGGTTACATTCAACAGCAATGTTAAGACTATCGCAGCCGATGCGTTCGTTGGTTGTGCAAGCTTGAATAAAGTAAACATTTCTGACCTTGCCGCTTGGTGTAAGATTGATTTCGAGAACTATGCATCTACACCTTTGTGTAACTCTGCACAGCTCTACCTCAACGGCAGCCTGCTCAAGAATCTTGAGATTCCCGCCGATGTAGACACTATCGCAAAGAACGTATTCCGCGGTTGTACAAGTATTGAGACTGTGAAAATTCCCGAGGGTGTTGTAGCTGTAGACGATTACGCGTTCTGTGGCGCAAGTGGCATCGAGAGCATTGAGTTCCCCTCTTCACTCTCTTACATCGGAACATATTCATTCTATGAGAACAAGAGCCTGCAGGAGATTACAATCCCCGACGGCGTTACAGAACTTGCCGATTACACTTTTGCAGCTTGCGAGAGCCTTAAAAACATCGAATTCGGTGCAAATATGACAAGTCTCGGTTACGGTGTATTCTCTGATTGCTACTCTCTCCCTGCAGTTACTATCCCCAACACTGTAACAAGCCTCGGTGGCAGCGCGTTCGAGAACTGCTTCGAGTTGCAGCAGGTTGCATTGGGTGAGGGTATCAGCGAGATACAGAATGCAACATTTGCAAGCTGTGTATCACTCAACGATATTACATTTGCAACTCCTGTTACAAAGATTGACGGTGCTGCATTTGCTGCTTGCCAGAGCCTCGAGAGCTTCGAGCTTCCCAATACACTTGTGTCACTCGGTGAGGCCGCGTTCTACGCTTGTTCTTCTCTCACAGAGATTGAGATACCCGCAAGCCTCACTGCAATCAGCGAGGAGACATTTGCCGACTGTGCTTCGCTCACAAAGGTTACTATACCTTCTACAATTGCAAGCATCGGCGCTTGGGCATTTGACAACTGTACAGCACTCGAGGGTGTTTACATCAACGACCTCTCTGCTTGGTGCGAGGCAGAGTTTGGCTACAAGGCCAACCCCTTGACCTATGCAGGTAACTTGTATGTAAACAACGAACTCGTTACAGAGCTGAACATCTCAAGCGATGTTACAGCAATCAACGACTACGCTTTCAGTGGCTGCACAAGCCTTGCAAACGTGTTGATTGGCGAGGGTGTTGCAAAGATTGGTAACGAGGCCTTCTATGGCTGTAGCAATGTTACAGAGGTTTCAATTCCCGCAAGCGTTAAAACTATTGGAAATGCGGCATTCTATGATTGCGCAGCTATCACAAAGGTTGATGCTCTTGCCGAGACACCTGCAGCTATGGGTACTTATGTATTCAATAGCAATGTTTACGACACTGCAAACTTGGTTGTGCCTGCAGGAACAGAGGCTGCTTACAAAGCTGCCGCCGGCTGGAGAAACTTCAAGAGCTTGCCCACAAGCATTGACTCTGTACTCGATGGAAACTACGAGAATGGTGTTTACTACAACTTGCAGGGTGTAGCTGTGGAGAACCCCACAAAGGGTGTTTACATCTACAACGGCTCAAAGGTTGTTATAGAGTAATCGTAACACAGTAAATAAAGACAAAAGAGGCTGCCCGCGGGCAGCCTCTTTTGTATATGTATAGTTTCTCGCGTTGCCTCTTTTATGGGAAATATGCCCTTGCGGTGTAATGAAGATAAGGCTTGCAAACAGGGTAGGCATTGCACAGAAAACAAAATGAAACAGATAAAAAAGCGACTCCGCAACTGCAATATTCGCTTGCGAAGCAATAATATTGCCGCAACCTGTAGAATTACCATTTTTTTTGATTAATTTCGCAAGATAAAATGTTTAATCTATAAAACAAAATAAAAATGTTTCGAACAAATACTTGTGGCGAACTGCGTTTGTCGGATGTAAACAAGAGTGTTACATTGAGCGGTTGGGTGCAGCGCGCGCGTAAGATGGGAGGTATGACCTTTGTAGACCTGCGCGACCGTTATGGCATCACACAGCTTGTCTTCAGCGAGGACGCAAATGCCGAGCTGTGCGAGAAGGCTTCGCACCTCGGTCGTGAATATGTAATTCAGGCAACCGGTGTGGTGAGTGAGCGTCAGAGCAAGAACCCCAATATCCCCACAGGAGATATTGAGATTATTGTGAGTGAGCTTAACATATTGAACGAGGCTGCGACGCCTCCCTTTACCATTGAGAATAACACCGACGGCGGTGACGATATCCGTATGAAATATCGTTACCTCGACTTGCGTCGCGAGTCGGTGCGCAGCAACCTTGAACTTCGTCACAAGATGACGATGGAGGTGCGTCGTTATCTCGACTCTATGAACTTTATCGAGGTGGAGACTCCTATGCTCATCGGTTCTACCCCCGAGGGTGCACGCGACTTTGTTGTGCCTTCTCGTATGAACCCCGGTCAGTTCTATGCTCTTCCGCAGAGCCCCCAGCTCTTCAAGCAGCTGCTTATGGTGTCGGGCTTCGACCGTTATTTCCAGATTGTGAAATGTTTCCGTGACGAGGACTTGCGCGCCGACCGTCAGCCCGAGTTTACACAGATTGACTGTGAGATGAGCTTTGTGGAGCAGGAGGATGTAATCTCTCTCTTCGAGGGTATGGCAAAGCATCTCTTCAAGACTATACGCGGCGTTGAGCTCACCGAGGCTTTCCCCCGTATCACCTGGCACGACGCTATGAAATATTACGGCAGCGACAAGCCCGATACACGTTTCGAGATGCGCTTCGTGGAACTTATGGATATTATGAAGGGACACGGTTTCGGTGTCTTTGACAGCGCTGCATACATCGGCGGTATCTGTGCCAAGGGCGCAGCTACATACACTCGCAAACAGCTCGATGCACTCACCGACTATGTGCGTCGTCCCCAGATAGGTGCGAAGGGTATGGTTTATGCGCGTGTGGAGGCAGACGGCACCGTTAAATCGAGCGTGGATAAGTTCTATACACAGGAGGTGCTGCAGCAAATGAAGAGTGCCTTTGCGGCAGAGCCCGGTGACCTCATCCTCATTTTGAGCGGCGACGATGTGATGAAAACCCGCAAACAGCTTTGCGAGTTGCGTCTCGAGGTGGCACAGCAGCTCGGTCTGCGCGACAAGAACAAGTTCTCTTGTCTGTGGGTGGTAGACTTCCCCTTGTTTGAGTATAGCGAAGAGGAGGGACGTTATATGGCTATGCACCATCCCTTTACTTCGCCCAAGCCCGAGGATATTCCTTTGCTCGACACCGATATGGGCGCAGTGCGTGCCAATGCCTACGATATGGTTATCAACGGCGTAGAGGTGGGCGGCGGCTCAATACGTATCTACGACAGCGAGTTGCAGAACAAGATGTTTGAACTCCTCGGCTTCACTCCCGAGCGTGCGCAGCAGCAGTTTGGCTGGTTACTCGATGCTTTCAAGTATGGAGCTCCTCCTCACGGTGGTCTTGCTTACGGTCTCGACCGCTGGGTGAGCCTCTTTGCCGGTCTCGACTCTATACGCGATTGTATCGCTTTCCCCAAGAACAACTCGGGACGCGACACAATGATAGACGCTCCCTCTGTGCTTGAGCCTGCGCAGCTCGAAGAGCTTAACATAGCCCTCGACCTTAAAGCGTAACGCCCTATGGCAAAGAAGAGCGAGGCGCGCATCGCCAAAGAGCGTAAGCGCAAGGCTGCGAAACGTCGCAGCCACTTGATGAAACAGGTAGCGGTTTTTGTTATAATAGCCGTACTTATTTTGATGCTTGTCTTTGCATTTGGTGCAACACCCAAAGCTATGTGATAAGTATAAAGCAAAAAAAATCTCCGAGGAATTTTCCTCGGAGATTTTTTTGTGTCGTGGAACGGCGCTTATTTCTCGCCTTTGAGATTCTCGATAAAGAATTTCGCAATGCGTGTAAACAGGTGAAAACGTGTGTTAGAGCCGTGATAGATGCTGTGGTTACTGTCGGGGTAGAGCGCCATCTCAAACTCTTTGTTTGCCTGGGTGAGTTCGTGGGTGTAGCGTATCATATTGCGCAGATGCACATTGTCGTCGGCTGTGCCGTGAATGAGCATAAGGTGGCCGTTGAGCTTTTTCGCATTTACAATAGCCGAGCCTTTGTCGTAGCCCTCGCCGTTCTCTTTCGGGGTGCGCATATAGCGCTCGGTGTACACGGTGTCGTAGAATCTCCAGTCGGTGGGAGCGGCTACAGCCACGCCTGCCTTGAAGACAGCCTCGTCCTGGCTCATTGACATAATGGTATTATATCCGCCGAAGCTCCAGCCCCAGATGCCGATATTCTCTTTGTCTACATAGGGGAGTGAACCCAGATATTTTGCGGTCTCCACCTGGTCGTGGGGCTCGTAACTGCCGAGATTCAGGTAGGTGCACTTGCCGAATGCTGTTCCGCGACCGCCTGTTCCGCGTCCGTCTACACACACCATAATAAAGCCCTCGCTTGCCATATAGCTCTCAAACATAGCGTTGCCGTAGTTTCCTATGTTCCAGCTGTCGTTTACCTGCTGTGAGTAGGGGCCGCTGTACTGGAACATTACAACGGGGTATTTCTTTGTCGCGTCAAAGTCGGCGGGCTTAACCATCCAACCGTTGAGCTGTGTGCCGTCGCTTGTGGCAAAGGTAAAGAACTCTTTTGTGGGCATATCGTACTTGGCGAGGCGTTCTTTGAGTGCGCTGTTTTCTACAAGCACTTTTATTTCGTTGCCTTTGTTGTCGTTTGTGGTGACGATGTGCGGGGTGTTGATGTTTGAGAAGGTGTTGATGAAATATTTCATCGTGCTGCTGAATACGGGGCTGTTGGTTCCCTCTTTGCTTGTGAGAACTGTCTGACGGCCTTTGGCATTTACCTTACAGATTTTGTCGCGCAAGGGGCTGCCTTCGTTGCTCAAGTAGTAGAACTCGTCTTTTTTCTTGTCCCAGCCATAGAAATGCTTTATCTCGTATTCACCGGCTGTGATGGGACGCACGAGCTTGCCACCTGTGGTGTAGAGGTAGAGGTGGTTGTAGCCTGTTCTCTCGCTCTGAAAAACAAAGTGACCGTCGTAGAACTTAATGCCTGTGTAGGTCTGCTCGTTGAGGTAGGTGTCGCTCTCCTCGCGAAGTATGCGCTTGCAGATGCCCGAGAGGGGGTTCACGGCAATGATGTCCATAACGCTCTGGTGACGGTTAAGGGTGAGCACTGCAAGGGTGTTTGCCTCTTTTGTGAACATAATGCGGGGAATGTAGCCCTCCTCGGGAACGGGTACTTCGAGTTTGCGTGTGACCTTGCTCTTTATATCGAAAGAGTGTACCGACACCTTGGAGTTGGCTGCGCCTGCCACGGGGTATTTGAAGCTATAGGGGCTGCAGAAAGGCTCTATGCCCGACGCGGCTTTGGGGGCTGTGAGGTACATAGACATATCGTACATCATAACCTCGCTCTCGTCGTATTTGATATATGCAATCACTTTGCTGTCGGCGCTGAAGTCGTATGAGCAGTTGGTTACAAATTCCTCCTCGTTTACCCAGTCGGGGATACCGTTTATAATTTTGCCGTGTGCTCCGTCGGTAGTTACCAGTGACTCGCTGTTGTCGAAGAGGAGCTTCACAAGGAAAATATTATTGTCGCGCACAAAGGCAATCATTGTGCCGTCGGGCGAGAACTTGGGCACTTGTTGTGCTCCGTTTTGCGACAAGGGGGTTACCTTGTTGTTTTTGCGCGAGTAGATGTAGTGTTCGGCGGTGAAGGAGTTGCGGTATATGCCGCGTGTGTTTGTCTGCACAAGGATACGGCTCTCGTCGGGTGAGAACTGGTAACCGTCAATATGTTTCTTGTCGAACCCGCGTGCGGTGGCGGCATCGAAAAGAGTGTCTACGATGGAGCCGTCCTTGAACGAGCCCATAAGAATCATTTTGCGGTCGTTGCTCATACGGGCAAAGTGTTCGCCGTCGGCCATAGGCTTTATGGCTGCGTAGGTTTGTGGCCAGTAGCCACCATACATTGCGTCGGTGAGCTTGAATTTTTCGCCTGCGTAGGTTGCTGTGGCTACGGCAAGCGACAGAATAAATGAAAGAATATGTCTCATAGTGTTTAAATATTTTTCTTTTTGCGAAGATAGTGATTCTTTTTATATATGTGAAATTATTCTTTATCGGGGTGAGGGGATTTTCTCTGCTTTTTTGTAATTTAGCGCACAATTTATAATATATGGGTGACAAGGAGCGTTTTTATTTCAATGATTTCAGCGGTTTTTTACAACGGTATTTTCCGTTCAAGGTGCAGAAAATTACTCTCGACGGTGGTTTCTCGTGCCCCAACCGCGACGGCTCCAAGGGTACCGGCGGCTGCACCTACTGCAATAACCGCACCTTTAATCCGGCCTATTGTCACCGCTCCGAGTCGGTGGCCGAGCAGATGAAAAAGGGCATAGGCTTCTTTGCTCACAAATACCCGCAGATGCGTTATCTTGCCTATTTTCAGGCCTATACAAACACCTATGCTTCGCTCGATGTGTTGCGTGCCCGTTACGAAGAGGCGCTCGCTGTGGAGGGGTGCGTGGGAATTGTAATAGGCACGCGTCCCGATTGTATGCCCGACGAACTGCTCGACTATTTGCAGGAACTTGCGACACGCACTTTTGTGCTTGTGGAGTATGGTATTGAGAGTTGCAACGACACCACCTTGCTGCGCATAAACCGTGGGCACGACTATGCCGCGGCTGTGGATGCCGTGCAGCGCACGGCGGCGCGTGGAATCGCTGTGGGTGCGCACGTTATCCTGGGGCTCCCGGGTGAGGACAAGGAGGCTGTTATGCGTCAGGCGGCAGATATTTCGCGCCTGCCGCTCACAACGCTCAAAATGCACCAGCTGCAGCTGATACGTGGCACCCGTATGGCCGAGGAGTATGTGCAGTGTCCGCGCGATTTTCATCTCTTTGCTCTCGACGATTATGTGGATACGGTGGTCGATTATGTGGAGCGTCTGCGCCCGACGCTTGTGCTCGAGAGGTTTGCCTCGCAGTCGCCCAAGGAGCTGCTCATAGCTCCCGATTGGGGGCTCAAGAACCACGAGCTTGTGGAGCGCGTGAAACGTCGTATGCGTGAGAGGGACACCTGGCAGGGAAAGTTTTATGTGGAATAAAATCCCAGGCGGGCCGGGATTTTAAAATATTTACTCAAAAGAGTTTGTGCTGTCGCATTCTTCGTTGTCGCCTGTGTAATCTGCTTTAATATCGATGTTTCTTATTCGTATATTTTTGTTGCCTTGCTGACGGTGAAATGATGATATGTCATTTACTTGTAATATATTGCTATCGTCTGCATTGTTTTTTATGAGAAGCAGGGGCCTTTCCTGCAAACCGTAATAGTATATGCCAAAGGTTTGCATTCCGTCGGTTTTTGTGTCATCGTCGGCTGTGAGGTCCACATTTACAGTGCCGGTTCTTCTTGTTTGGGAGTTTGTACCTATGTGTTCTATGCTTTTAATATATAGGGTGTTGCTTATGCTGTCCCAAGCGAAGTCCTGCCACCCGTGTATCTCGCCGGCGTCGTGTGTCTCTATTCTGTGGCTCACCACATAATCTTTGTTTTTTATCTTTGCGAGGCTCTCGCTTTTTGTCGCGCCGGGGGTGTAGAAGTATATCTGATATATGCCGTCGTTGTCGTTTATACTCTCAATTATAAAGGGTATATTGCAGGTTGTGGCATCCCATATTCGGCCAAGGAGTGCTTCTTTGTCGCTCTCTACGGGGTAGGTGTTGTAATATTCTCCCGTGGTGATGGATATGTCGCCATATTTGCACAGAATGTTCTTGTAGCCGTGCAAGATTTTATGCACGTTTGGTATACCTCTGTGGCTGTCGATGAAATTGTTTATTCCGAGCAGTGTGGCGATAAGTGTCGATGCCCACAGCACTGCAAGAATTGCTTTGCTATAGCTTTTCATAGGCTTGCATATCTTTCTCTTTTTCAAAATATAGTGCGTGAGCGCAAAGAGGGGTATTGCAAGAATTATGAATATTCCCAGGAGCGTGAAGACCGAGAGGTTCAGCGACTCGAGCACGACGCTGCCCATTGCGATAAATACGATACATATCACAATTGCCGCAATGAAACACAGGGTTATAGGCAGGGCTGCGAGGGCGATGAGCAGGTAGAATGCTACTCTTGCCATTGTGCGCAAACAGCCTGCGGGTGCGGGGTTTGTGAGTTCTTGCAGGCTTTGCTCGTAGCTCTTTTTCCACGCTGCTTTTGTGGCTTCGTCGTTTACCGATGAATTTATGCGGCGCATACGGGTGTAGTCCATAATGCTCACAGCCTTGGGGACGATAGCCCACAAAAGAAAGTAGGCGAGAAGCAGGAATAGGTCAAGCGGTGAGGGGGTAAGCAGGAAAAGTAGCACGGTGATTATGCGCAGGGGGCCTGCGCTTATGCCGAAATGTATGGAGAGGCCCGATATCACTCCGGCGATGTAGCTGCCGTGTGTGTCGCGAAAGAGTTTGCTGCCTTTGAGCATTGCTTTGTACCAAATGGTGTCGCTCTCGTTCTCTGTGGCCGCAGTTTTTTCGTCGTTTCTCTCTTGGTTGCTCTCTTTTTTCTCTTCTATATTTATGCCGATGGTTTTTATAGCCTCTTCTATGAGGCTTGCAGGCACGATGCCGTCTTCTCCCACCTTCTCGAGGCAAATGTCGGCTATGCGTGTCTCCACGTCGCTCACTTTAAGCTCCTCGCCGTTGTCTTTGTAGAGCACTTCTATGCGGGTGAGGTATTGCTCCATTGTGGTTGCGGCTTCCTCTTCAAAATAGAATTTGTGGCTGCCAATGTGTATTCTGTTTATCTTTTTCATTGTATTGTATGCAGGGGTTAGACGAGTGTAAAATAACAGCACGATATGAGTGTAATGCCGATACTTGTCACAAGCAGTATGGTGAGGGTTTTCTTTGTCTTGTCGTTCAGGTTGCCGCTTAACTTCAGTGCAAGGAATATTGTGGTTATGGTGTATGTGGCAATGAGGCAGGCCCCGAGCAGAAAGGCTGCCGGTGAGCCGCTTACTATAATCTGTGGCCCGAGGAAAAGCATTGCAGCTACAATAGTGGTTGCAAGGAGGAAGCGTTTCGCTTTCTCTTTCTTCTGTTTCTCTGTTGTGTTTTCTTGCTCTTTGCGACTCTCGTCTCTGGTTATCTTGTCGGCGATATTCTCGGGTGTTGGGTTCAAGCCCTGCATAATAAGTTTCTCGGTGGTGCTGTGGGCTACGGGAGATATTATCCACACGACGAGGTAGCTTATGAGTCCTATGAGGCCGCTTATACCTATGAGTATAACTCCTATTATGCGCAGTATGGTTACATCGGTGTTCAGGTAGGCTGCAAGCCCAGAGAATACTCCGCCTATCATACGGTCGTCTTCGTCGAGATAGTATTTTTTGTCGAACTCTATCTTGTCGAATATTTTTTTGAAGTTGTTTTCTTGCTTTGTCTCTTTTTCCTCGTGTGCCGAGCTGTTCTGTTGCAGTGGCTCTTCCTCTTCTATCATAGATTCGGGTTTTCCCATTCTGTTTATCATTTCGTTCACAAGGTTTATGTCGATGAAGCCTGTGCAGCTCTGTTGCAGACGCTCGGCACACAGCTCGCCTATGCGGGCTTCTATGTCGCTCACAATCTCCTCGCCGCACTCGTTGTTTTTGAGGCTGACGCTTATGCTCTTGAGATAGTCGTCGAGGCGGTTATATGCCTCCTCGGTTATTTGAAAGGGGCGTCCTCCGAGATTTACGTTTATTGTTTTTTCCATATTATCTTTTTTATTTTGATAAACTTTTTATGTGTGCAACTGTGCCTGCAAGATTCTGCCAGTTTTCGTCGAGCAGGGCGAGAGCCTCTTTTCCCTCATTTGTGAGTTTGTAATACTTGCGTGGCGGCCCCGACGGGCTTTCTTGCCACTCGTAGTCGAGTATTCCCTCTTTCTTTAACCTCGACAGAAGAGGGTAGAGCGTTCCCTCTACCACTATGAGGTTAGCTTTTTCGAGTTCGTTTATAATGTCCGACGTATAGAAGGGCTTGTCGCGCAGCAGTAGCATTATGCTGTACTCGAGCATTCCTTTACGCATCTGTGATTTTACATTCTCTATATACATATATGTGGTTTAATTTGCGACAAATGTATAAAATAATATAGTACCTTGCAATGCATAGTAGTGTATTTAATAAAATTTAACTCTGTAAATAGCTTGTTTGGGAAATAAAAGATGGCGGGGGGAATTAGCAGGTGTACATTTGCCTGTCTGTGGCTGTGGTGAGCTATTTCAAACTCTTTTCGATGTGGGCGATAATCTGCTGTGTGTCGCTTGGGTGGAACCACGCTATCTCCTCGTCTTTGCGGTACCAGGTCACCTGCTTACGCGAATAGATGCGGGTGTTTTGCTTTATCTTTTCTATGGCAAAGTTCATATCCCACTCGCCGTCGATGAATTTAAAGAGCTCCTTGTAGCCCACGGTGTTCAGGGAATTGTGTTCTTTGAGATGGTAGAAACGCTTTACCTCGTTGAGCAGGCCTTGTTTTATCATAGCGTCCACACGGCTGTTTATGCGTGCGTAGAGCTCTTCGCGCTCGCGGCGCAGGCCTACTTTAATTATATTGAAGGGACGCTCTTTTTTCTGCTGCTTGCGGAATGAGCTATAGGGCTTGCCTGTCATATAGCATATCTCGAGGGCGTGCATCACGCGCTTGGGGTTTTTTATGTCTGCCTCGGCATAGTATTCCGCATCGAGCAGCTTGAGCTCGCCACAAAGCTGCTCGAGCCCTTCGCGTTCATACTTTTCTATTACCATACGGCGGGTTTCTTCGTCTACCGTGGGTATGTCGTCGATACCGTTGCACACGGCGTCGATGTACATCATTGAGCCGCCCGACATAAGCATAACAGGGTGGTGGGGGAATTCTTTCTCGAGAAGCTGCAGCACCTCCTCTTCGTAGCGTGCCGCGCTGTAGTAGTCGCCCGGTGCGAGCTGCCCGACAAAATAGTGTTTGTGTCGGGCAAGCTCTTCATCGTTGGGCATTGCCGTGCCTATCTGCATCCCTTTGTACATCTGGCGCGAGTCGGCCGATATTATGGGGCAACCGAAATGTTCTGCTATGGCAAAACTTGTTTCGGTCTTTCCCACTGCGGTAGGGCCGATAAGTACGACTAAATTATTCATTCTCCGTCTATTGTGTGGAGTTAATTAATAAAGGTCGTCGATAGAACTCAACTCCGAGAGGCCGCCTATGTTGTAGCCCTCTTCGTCGATGTCGTCGTCGTTGTAGCTGTCGCTGCCATAGAAGTCTTCCTCTATGTCCTCGTTTGCGGCTGCCACAACAGGTGTCTTGCTCATAAGCTCGTCGAAATTGAGAGTCTGCGCAGGTGCCTCGCCGATAGACTTTATGCACACGGGGCTGTCACAGTTGCGACCGAACTCAATTTTGCTCAACTCCATATAGAACACTCTGTCGCCGAGGGGGTCGAATACATACATAAGTTTCTGCTTCTCCTCCTCAACGAGATCGCCTATCACGGTCTCGGCCATAGTGTAGTTCTCTTCTTCGGACATACTGTCCATCTCTTCGCGTGTAATCTCTACCTCTTTAATCCAACGGTCGTTGCAGATGAAGAATGAGGTCATCTGGTCGTCGGGGTAGTTGGCTGCGGCCAATATCGCATTGTGAAGGTCGAGGAAGGTGGCATCTGAATCAATCTCGATGTCTCTTCTGAAGTCCTCAACCTCGTCTGATAATAATCTGAATTTGTATACCATAATAATTTCTCTTATCCTATGATGCCGCGTGATGCCTGGTTCTCTATGAAATTGAGAATGTGCTCAATCTCGGGTGTCATAGGAATTGTTTCCTTAATTTTTGCGACTGCTGTCGATACGTTGTTATCTCTCTCGTAGATAAGACGATAGGCGTTGTGAATGGTGCTTATGGCTTCGTTTGAAAAACCGCGGCGGCGCAAGCCTACGATGTTAAGACCGCAGTAGCGTGCGGGCTCGCGTCCCACTATGATGTAGGGAGGAACGTCTTTGCTGAATCGGCTGCCGCCCTGAATCATTACATAGCCGCCGATGTGGCAGAACTGGTGTATGAGCACACAGGCGCTGATGATTGCGCAGTCGTCGATGACTACCTCGCCTGCAACTTTTGTTGAGTTGCCGATGATACATCCGCTACCTACCTCGCAGTCGTGTGCTATATGAACGTTCTCCATAAGCAGGTTGTTGCTGCCCACGACGGTTTTTCCTTTTGAGGCTGTTCCGCGGTGTATAGTAGCATTTTCGCGTATCATATTGTTGTCGCCTATCTCAACGGTGGTCTCCTCGCCTTTGAATTTGAGGTCCTGGGGCTCGCCACCTATTATGGCTCCGTGGTATATTTTGTTGTTATTTCCCATACGTGTGCCGCTCAAGATGCAGGCGTGGGGCATAATAACGCAATTGTCACCTATTACTACATTCTTGTCAATAAAAGCAAATGCACCAATCTCGCAGTTGGCACCGATTTTTGCCTCGGGATCGACGTAAGCTAATGGATTAATCATAGTAGTTAAGCTGTTTAAATTTCTTATAAATCTGTTTTAAAACTGTCATATTTGTAATTCAAAATGAATTGCGACAGCTTTTTATTGTTTTTTTATTATTTGTCCGGTGAATTGTGCTTCGGCTACCAGCTTCTCGCCCACGAATACATATCCGCGCATCATAGCGATGCCGTGACGCAGCGACGAGAGTTGCTCTACCTTGAATATGAGGGTGTCGCCGGGGACTACTTTCTTGTGGAAGGCTATCTTGTCTATTTTAAGGAAATAGGTAGAATACTCCTCGGGGTTCTCTAACATATTCATAGTGAGCAGGCCGCCACACTGTGACATCGCCTCTACAATGAGGACACCGGGCATAACAGGCTCTGTGGGGAAGTGTCCCTCGAAGAAGGGCTCGTTCATTGTGACATTCTTTGTTCCCACAATGTAGTTTGAACCGAGCTCAATCACCTTGTCTACGAGCAGCATAGGGCTGCGGTGGGGCAGAAGCTCGCGTATGCGGTTTATGTCCATCACGGGCTCTCGGTTGGGGTCGTAGATGGGAGCCTGAATCTGGTGCTCGCGAATTACTTTGCGCATCGCGCGCGCGAACTTATTATTTATAGTGTGGCCGGGGCAGGTGGCGATGATGCGTCCCTGCAGGGGTTTGCCTATGAGGGCAAGGTCGCCAATGATATCGAGCAGTTTGTGACGCGCGGGCTCGTTGTTCCACACAAGGGGCTTGTGATTGAGGTAGCCAAGGTTCTTTGCGTCCATATGGGGTACACCCAGAATGTCGGCTATCTGGTCATACTTGTCCTGGGGCATCTCGCGCTCGTAGATTACGATGGCGTTGTCGAGGTCTCCACCTTTTATGAGGCCGGCGTTGAGCAGGGGTTCGAGCTCGCGCACAAATACGAATGTGCGGCTCGATGCAATCTCTGCCTTGAAGTCGTCCATATTCTCGAGTGTGGCATACTGGTTGTAGAGGATGTCGGAATCGTAGTGAACGAGTACGTTAAGACTGAAATTCTCGTCGGGGAGAATGATGATTGAGTTGCCTGTCTTTTCGTCCTTGATTTCTATCTTTGATTTTATTACAAATACATCCTTCTCGGCGTTCTGTTCTTTGACGCCGATGCGCTCGATATTCTCGATATAGTGTATTGCGCTACCGTCGAGAATGGGGAACTCGGGGCCGTTTACCTGCATAAGGCAGTTGTCGATGCCCGATGCAAAGAGTGCCGCCATAGCGTGTTCTACTGTGCTCACGCGTGCCTCGCCTTTTGTGAGCACGGTGCCGCGTGTTGTCTCTGTGACATTCTCGGCCACTGCATCTATGATGGGCTCGCCGGGCAGGTCGATACGTTGTATCTTGTATCCGTAGTTCTCGGGGGCGGGGTTAAATGTCACGGTGAGGCTCAAGCCTGTGTGCAATCCCTTGCCGAAAAGTGAGAAACTACCGTTGAGTGTCTTTTGCTTGTTCATAGCAAATTCTTTTTATAGTTTTTTCAATGCTTCAATCTCTTTTGTGAGCTCCTTAATCTTTTTGTCAAGGTCGGGGAGTCTCTTAAGATAGGCCGACACTTTGATGCATTCGCGTGCATCCATAGCGGGTGAGCCGAGCAGTGTCTCGCCTCCCTTGCGGTTGCCTATGATACCACTCTGTGCGCCCACCATTGTGCGGTCGCCCATTTTGCTGTGTCCCGACACGCCTGCCTGACCTCCAATCATACACCACTCACCGATTTTTGCCGAGCCTGCGATGCCTGCCTGTGCAGCCATAACGGTGTGCGAGCCTATCTCGTCGTTGTGTGCTATCTGTATGAGGTTGTCGAGCTTCACGCCGCTGTGTATTACGGTTGAGCCCATTGTGGCGCGGTCGATACAGGTGTGTGCACCAATCTCTACATTATCTTCAATTACCACAATACCTGTCTGGGGTATTTTGTCGTATCCGCTTGCGGTGGGTGCAAATCCGAATCCGTCGGCACCAATCACGCAACCGCTGTGCAGAATACAGTTATTGCCTATGCGGCAGTCGTGGTACACGGTGACGTGGGCATATAGGATGCAGTTGCTGCCTACTTTTGCACCGTCGCCTATCGAAACTCCGTCGTGTATGTAGCATCCGTCGCCTATCTCGCATCCGTCACCTATCACGGCAAAGGGTGCTATGTAGCAGTTCTCGCCTACTTTGGCAGTGGGGGAGATGGATGCAAGTGAGCTGATACCCTGTTTTTTGGGCTTGCTTGCCTCGTACATTGTCATCAGCTTGGCAAGACTCTCGTAGGCGTTGTCTACCTTAATGAGGGTGGTCTTGATTTCGCCTTTGGGCTCAAAATCCTTGTTTACAAGCACTACCGATGATTCGGTGGTGTAGATGTACTCGGTATATTTGGGGTTGGCAAGGAATGAGAGTGCACCAGGGGTGCCTTCTTCAATCTTGGCAAATGTATATACCTCGGCATCTTTGTTTCCAATGACCTCGCCATTGATGAACGATGCTATTTGTTGAGCTGTGAATTTCATATTTTAAATGTTTTTCGGAATACGAAGATAATAGTTTTGTTCCAATTCTACACTTTCGCTGTGTAAAAAATGTATAATTACCTTATCAAATTACGTTGTGTGCTTTCAGCTCGCGCTCCATCTGCTGCTGGTAGTCGCGTGCCTTCTCGGCTGCCACTGTGGCGAAGTTCTCGCTGCTGTCGGCAAAGATAATTGCGCGGCTTGCATTGACAAGCAGACCGCAGTCATTGTTCATACCATACTTGCACACCTCTTCGAGCGAGCCGCCCTGTGCACCCACGCCGGGCACGAGAAGGAAGTGCTCGGGCACGATACGACGCACGTTCTCAAACGATTTGCCCTGTGTGGCACCTACAACGTACATCATATTGTTCTCGTTACCCCAGTTCTTTGAGGTTGCAAGCACTTTCTCGAAGAGCATTGTGCCTTCCTCGTCTTTTGTGAGCTGGAAGTCGTGTGAGCCGGGGTTCGATGTGAGGGCAAGAAGTATTACCCAGGTGTCCTCGTAGGCAAGGAAGGGCTTTACGCTGTCTTCTCCCATATAGGGTGCCACGGTGAGTGAGTCTACCTTCATCTCCTCGAAGAATGAACGCGCATAGAGTGCCGAGGTGTTTCCTATGTCGCCACGTTTTGCGTCGGCAATGATGAAAATCTCGGGATATTTCTCCTTTATATATTTAACAGTCTTCTCGAAGCTTATCCAGCCCTTGACGCCAAATGCCTCATAGAACGCGAGGTTGGGCTTGTAGGCTACGGTGTAGGGGGCTGTGGCGTCGATGATTGCTTTGTTGAAATCGAAGATTGCATCCTCGCTGCCTTGCAGGCAGGCGGGTAATTTCTTGATATCGCTGTCGAGTCCCACACACAGGAAAGAGCGTTTCTCTTTTATCTGCTTTACAAGTTCTTGTCTGTTCATAGTTATATTGTTTTTATAGTTCGTTTTCTTTCATTCTCTCGGTGTTTTCCGCAACTATCAGGTGGTCGATACAATCCTGTATATCGCCGTTTACAAAGGCGGTGAGGTTGTATATGGTGTAGTTTATGCGGTGGTCGGTGATGCGCCCCTGGGGGTAGTTGTAGGTGCGTATCTTGGCCGAGCGGTCGCCTGTCGATACCATTGTTTTGCGTTTGTTTGCAATGTCGTCGGCATAGCGCTGGTGCTCGCGGTCGTACACGAGGGTGCGCAGACGGGCGAGGGCACGCTCCTTGTTCTTGGGTTGGTCGCGTGTCTCGGTACACTCGATGAGTATCTCTTCAATTTGGTTTGTTTCGGGGTTGAGCCACGGATAGCGCAGACGCACTCCCGATTCTACTTTGTTCACGTTCTGTCCGCCGGCTCCGCTCGAGCGGAAGGTATCCCACTTGATTGCGCTCTCTGTAATCTCTACATCGAAAGCCTCGGCCTCGGGCAGCACGGCCACCGATGCGGCCGATGTGTGTACGCGCCCCTGTGTCTCGGTGGCGGGTACACGCTGTACGCGATGTACGCCCGACTCGTATTTGAGTGTGCCGTACACTTTGTCGCCTGTGACTGTGCAAATGATTTCCTTGTATCCGCCCGATGTGCCCTCGCTGCAGCTCGACACCTCGAGACGCCAGCCCTTACTCTCGCAATATTTGCTATACATTCTAAAGAGGTCGCCTGCAAAAATTGCAGCTTCGTCGCCGCCGGTTCCTCCGCGTATCTCGAGGATGGCGTTCTTCTCGTCCTGCGGGTCGGCGGGGATGAGCAGGAGTTTTATCTCCTCTTCTGTTGCGGGAATCTCCTTCTCGCACATATCGAGCTCTTCGCGTGCCATTTCGCGCAGTTCGGGGTCGCTCTCGGTCATCAGCAGGTCTTTTGCTTCGCGCTGCGATGTGAGCAGGGTGATATATCTCTTGCGGGCGTTCATAATTTCCTCGAGCTCGCGATACTCTTTGTTGAGTTTTACGTAACGCTTCATATCCGCAACTACGGCGGGGTCGGTTATGAGTGTTGCAACCTCCTGAAAGCGTGCCTCAAGGTCGTTGAGCTTGCCCAAAAGTGAATTCTCGTTCTCCATTTTTTAGTATTTGAAAGTGCCGTAAGGGCTCTCAATGATAAGTTCGTTCTTCTCGGCAGCCTCTACACGACCGATAATCTGTGCCTCCACTCCGAAGCTCTTGCTTATGGCGATAATCTCCTCGGCATACTCGGGTTTTACATAAACCTCGAGACGGTGTCCCATATTGAACACTTTGTACATCTCGGCCCAGTCGGTGCCGCTCTGCTCTTTGATAGTCTTGAAGAGCGGGGGAATGGGGAAGAGGTTGTCTTTTATCACGCGTTTGTTTTCTACAAAGTGCATAACCTTTGTCTGTGCACCGCCCGAGCAGTGTACCATACCGTGAATATGGGGACGCAATGCGTCGAGCATCTTTTTCACGATGGGGGCGTATGTGCGAGTGGGGGAGAGTACGAGCTTGCCTGCATCGAGGGGAGAATCCTCAACCTTGTCGGTGAGTGCGAGGCCGCCCGAGTATATGAGCTCTGCGGGAACTGCCTTGTCGTAGCTCTCGGGATATTTCTCGGCGAGGTATTTGCCAAACACGTCGTGACGTGCCGATGTGAGTCCGTTGCTTCCCATACCGCCGTTGTACTCTTTCTCGTAGGTCGCCTGTCCGTATGAGGCCATACCCACGATTACATCACCTGCTGCGATGTTTGCGTTGTCGATTACATCGCTGCGTTTCATACGGCAGGTTACGGTGCTGTCTACGATGATAGTGCGCACGAGGTCGCCCACGTCGGCTGTCTCGCCTCCGGTGGCATATACGCCTACACCCATCTCGCGCAGCTCGGCAAGGAGCTCGTCGGTGCCGTTGATTATTGCCGAAATAACCTCTCCCGGTACAAGCAGTTTGTTACGGCCGATGGTCGATGAAACGAGAATGTTGTCGGTGGCTCCCACGCACAACAGGTCGTCGATGTTCATAATGAGGGCGTCCTGTGCTATGCCTTTCCACACCGAAATGTCGCCTGTCTCTTTCCAGTAGAGGTAGGCAAGAGACGATTTTGTACCTGCACCGTCGGCGTGCATAATATTACAGTACTGGGGATCGCCGCCCAAAATGTCGGGGATTATCTTGCAGAAAGCCTTGGGGAAAAGGCCTTTATCGATGTTCTTGATTGCGTTGTGTACATCTTCTTTTGATGCCGAAACTCCGCGCATCATATAACGTTGGTCGCTCATTGTGTAATTTTTTTATATTATATAATTATTTATTCTGCGAAGATAATATAAACCGAGCGAAAAGGCAAAATTTAAATGCACTTTTCGCTCGGTTGGGTGTTTATTTGTTTTTATGCGCTTCGAGGTGGGGTGTTTAATTTTCTATTTCATAACGCATAAGGCGGGTTTAGTCTCGCAGGGTGGCGTCGAGTATTTTTTGCATCTGCTCTTTGCTCACTACGCCTTCGTGTACTTTTAGTTCGTCGATGTAGAACGTGGGTACAAGGAAGTAGTCGAACATCTCGGCGTAGTCTACTTCGAGGGTTTCTTCGACAAGACGCGGCTCGATAAGCCTGTAAATATCTTTCTCTTCCTTTAACTCTTCGATGAACTTGAAAGCCTTTTGGCAGTGCGGGCAGTTCTTTTGATAAAATATTTGTAAGCTTCTCATAACCAGAAATGTTTATTTGTTTATATTCTGTTTGTTTTTTCTTTGCGCTCTTTGTGCATTGCGCAGTCTTTGTAAAAATAAATTATTAAATGCAATCTTCTCTCTGTAGTTAAAAAAAGGTTTTCGCATTGTTTTGTTCACTATATAATTTTATATTTTAAATGCTTTTATGTATATTTGCAGATGTTTTGCCTTTCGGGCGTTTGTCGTGGGGCGGAATATTCGGCTTTGCCGTGGTTGCGAATTTGTGTTTTTGCAGCTTGTGCAGGCCGCTTGACGAAAGATTTTATATTAACCTTAATTTTTTTAATCTATGTTTGAAGGACAACCTAAAGGCTTGTATGCCTTGGCTTTGGCTAACACAGGTGAGCGCTTTGGCTACTACACTATGTTGGCTGTGTTTGTAATGTTCTTGCAGGCGAACTTCGGTTTCTCGAGTGCGGTGGCAGGAAGTATCTATTCGGGCTTTTTGGGCTTCGTTTATTTTATGCCTCTTTTCGGAGGTATGGCCGCCGATAAATTCGGTTACGGAAAGATGGTTACCATCGGTATTACCATTATGTTCCTTGGTTATGTGCTGTTGGCTTTGCCTCTTGGCGCTAACACGGTAGCAATTATCGCTATGTATGGTGCTTTGGTGCTTATTTCAATTGGTACCGGCCTTTTCAAAGGTAATTTGCAGGTGATGGTAGGTAACCTCTACGATGAGAAGAAGTATGCAAGCAAGCGTGATTCTGGTTTCAGCGTGTTTTATATGGCAATTAACATCGGTGCGATGTTTGCTCCCACCGCTGCCATTGAGATTATGAAGTGGGCGCAGACTTCACTCGGCGTTAGCGAGGCTGATTCTTATCACTTTGCTTTTGCTGTGGCTTGTTTCTCGCTGATTGTTTCTATCGCAATTTACTATGCTTTCCGCAGCACATTCAGCCACACCGACCGCAGCAAGGCTGCAGCAGGTGCAGGTAGTGCTGACGTTAAGGAGCTTTCACCCGCCGAGACCAAAGAGCGCATCGTTTGCTTGTGCCTTGTGTTTGCTGTGGTTATTTTCTTCTGGATGGCTTTCCACCAGAATGGTTCTACACTTACATTCTTTGCTCGTGACTACACCGCTACAAGCTCTACAGGTATCGAGAGTATGGCATTTGACGTGACAAACCTTGTGTTTGCAATCTTTGTAGTTTATGGCTTGTTTGGTATCTTCCAGAGCACAACTGCAAAGGGCCGCACAATCGCAGGTGCTATCGTTGCGTTGGCTGTTGGTGCTTTGGCTTACAAATATTCAACCCTCCCCGCAATTACAGAGGTAAGCGCTCCCATTTTCCAGCAGTTCAATGCTTGCTTTGTGGTGGCTCTCACTCCCGTTTCTATCGCAATCTTCAGTGCTCTTGCAAAGAAAGGCAAAGAGCCTTCGGCTCCTATGAAGATTGGGCTGGGTATGTTGGTTGCAGGTGTTGCTTACCTGTTGCTTACAATGGGTTCTATCGGCCTTCCCTCTCCCGAGGTTCTTATCAATGCCGACGGTACTGAAACACCCGTGCATATGGCTAACGTTTCTCCCAACTGGTTGATTTCTACATACCTCGTGCTTACATTTGCCGAGTTGCTCCTGTCGCCCATTGGTATTTCTTTCGTGACAAAGGTGGCTCCTCCCAAATATGCCGGTATGATGATGGGTGGATGGTTTGTGGCTACTGCTCTTGGTAACTTCCTCGTGGCTGTTCCTGCTCTTATGTGGGGTGCTCCTCTTACTGTGGTTTGGGGTGTGCTCATCGGAATTTGCCTTGTTGCGGCATTCTTTATCTTTGCGATATTGAAACGTCTCGAGAATGTAGCGAAATAATAAATCCCAAGATACTGTTAAACGGAGCGCTCTTTGCGGAGCGCTCCGTTTTTTTATCGCTTTTTCTTGTTTTTTTCTATTTATTAAGGTGTGTTATCTTTTTTTTGTGTAATTTTGCTTGGTGTAGTTATTTGTAAAGAATTATAAACCGAAAAAATAGTAATTATGTGTAAAAAACTTATGTCCTTTCTCCTGCTCTTTGTTGCAGTTGTCGCAATGAACGCGCAGAATGCCGAGGTGGAGAAAATGTTGAAGAGTATTGCCGAGGTTACATCGTTTGAGAAGATTGAGAAGAACGATGCCACACGCAACTATTATCTTATGAAATTCCGTCAGCAGCTGGTGCCCGGTGACGAGTCGAAGGGTACTTTTGAGCAGCGCGTTATGCTCGGTCACCGCGGATATGACCGCCCTGTGGTTGTAGTTACCGAGGGTTACGGCGGCGACTATGCTTTTAAAAACCCCAACTATATGGAGGAGCTTACAAAGATAATGGATGCAAATATCATCTTTGTGGAGTATCGTTATTTCTCGGGTTCTACTCCCGAGCCCTGCAACTGGGACTATCTCACAATTGAGAATTCTATGGTCGATTATCACAATATAATCACCTCCTTTAAAAAATATTATACTAAAAAGTGGGCGACAACAGGTATCAGCAAGGGTGGTTCTACATCTATGTTCTTCCGCGCCTACTATCCCGAGGATGTGGATGTGACAGTGCCTTATGTGGCCCCCTTGAGCTACTCTATCGAGGATGGCCGCCACGAGTCGTTCCTCGAGCGTGTCTCTACAAAGGCAAAGCGTGACGCGATAAGAGATTTTCAGTATCTTCTTTTTGAGCGCAAAGAGCAGCTTATGCCTCTCTTCGATGCTTTCTGTCTCAAGAATAATCTCTCGTTCCGCGTTCCCACAAGCGACATCTACGACCTTGCGGTGCTCGAGTATCAGTTCTCTTTCTGGCAGTGGGGCTCTCCCGTTGAGGATATTCCCACGGCTGAAGCAGATAACGAGGCGGTGTTCAGATATTTCGTGCAGATGTGCAGCCCCGACTATTTCTCTATCACAACAAGAATCGGTTCTTTCTTTGTTCAGGCAGTGAAAGATTTTGGATATTATGGTTATAACACCGACCCATTTGTGAAATATCTCAACCCCGCTGATGTGGAAGGTTATCTCAAGAAGGTGATGCTTCCCAAGGAATTTGCCGACGTGGTATTTGACGATACTAACCACCGCAAGGTTACCGATTTTTACACCGAGAACGACCCCGAGGCTCTCTTTGTATATGGCGAGTGGGATCCCTGGACTGCCAGCGGTGTAACTTGGTTGAGCGAGCGCAATAAAAAGAATATCAAGGTTTATATTGTGCCCGACGGTAGCCACACAGCACGCATCGCCAACTTGCCCGAGCCTTTGAAGAGCGATTTGCTCAACCGCTTGAACGAGTGGATGCAGTATAAATAAATGTGACTTATGCGCGGTGAGGCGGTAGTTGAAATGAAATCTATGGCGATAGGGTACCGCGGGCCTTCTGCCCGCGGTACCGTCGTTGCTGATATGGACGCCTCTTTGATGCGCGGCGAAGTGGTTGCGCTTGTAGGTTGCAACGGTGCCGGAAAATCGACGCTGCTGCGCACCCTGGCGGGGTATAACAGGCCGTTGGGTGGTGAGCTTGCCTATTGCGGCCGTAGTGCCGACGCTCTGACAGCTGCCGAGCTCTCTCGAATGGTGTCGGTGGTACTGACCGACAGCGGGTGTGCCCCTGCGCTCACAGTGCGTGAGCTTGTATCGCTCGGACGCACCCCATATACAAATTTTATGGGAAAGTTGCGCTCCGGTGACAAAGAGTGTGTGGAGCGGGCAATCTCGGCCATAAAAATAGAGCATATAGCGGAGCGTCGCCTCTCGGAATTGAGCGACGGCGAACGACAGAAGGCTATGATTGCAAAGGCTCTTGCGCAGGAGACTCCGGTGATACTGCTCGACGAGCCCACGGCTTATCTCGATTTTAACAGCAGAGTGTCGCTGTTTCGCCTCCTCAAAAAAATGGCAGTAGAGATGGGTAAGGCGATACTTGTCTCAACGCACGACCTTGAACTTGTCCTGCGTATGGCCGACCGCTTGTGGCTCATAGAAAACGGTAAACTACACTGCGGGGCGGTACACGAGCTGTCGCGCAGCGGAATTTTAAAGACCTTCCTCAATGGCGAGGGGGTGTTTTATAACGAAGAAAAAAATATTCTCGAAATAGTATAATTGCTATGAAATATAACTTTGACGAGGTGATTGAACGCCGTAACACCGACTGCTTGAAATATGATGCGGCGAAGCGTGTTTTCGGAACCGACGAAGCTATGCCTATGTGGATAGCTGATATGGATTTTCGCACGCCGCCCTTTGTTGTAGAGACTCTGCGTCGTCGTTTGGAGCACGAGATTCTGGGATATACCTTCTGCTCGCCCAAATGGAAACCCGCCATACAGAGCTGGGTGTCGCGTCGATATGGCTGGAGTGTGGAGGAGTGCGAGATAGGCTTTGTGTCGGGCATAGTGCCGGCTCTGGCATTTGTGATAGATTGTTTCACCTTGCCCGGTGACAAAATTCTTATACAGCCGCCCGTGTATCATCCTTATCACCACCTGGTGCGCGACTTTGAACGTGAAGCGGTTCATAATTCTCTCGTTCTCAAAGATGGGCAATATGAATTTGATTTCGAGGACTTTGAACGCAAGGTGAAAGGGTGTAAACTCTTTATGCTCTGTAACCCTCACAACCCCGGAGGACGTGTGTGGAGCCGCGAGGAGCTTGCCCGTGTGGCCGATATTTGCGCAGCTAACGGGGTGCTTGTGGTGTCGGACGAGATACACTGTGATATGACTTTGTGGGGCTACAAGCACACTGTGTTTGCATCGGTGAGCGAGTGCGCCGCACAGAACTCCATAACTCTAATGGCTGCAAGCAAAACATTTAATATCGCTGGCCTCAAGAGTTCATATCATATAATTAAAAATGAATCGCTGCGCGAGAAATTCAATGCCTATCTGTGTCGCAGCGAGCTCGATTGTGCCCATATGTTTGCAAGCGAGGCTGTTGCGGCTGCGTATAACGAGGGCGAGGAGTGGCTTGCGCAGATGCTCGAATATGTAGAGGGAAATATAATCTTTGCCGAGGAGTTTGTGAAGGAGAATATGCCCAAGATGAGCGTTCTGCGCCCGCAGGCCTCTTATCTCATATTCATTGACGCCCGCGAGCTTGGTATGTCGCAGCCTGAACTTGTGAAATTCTTCTTGAATGATGCGGGTGTGGCAATGAACGACGGAGCTACCTTTGGCGTAGAGGGCACGGGATTTATGCGTATGAATATCGCCTGCCCCCGTTCTGTGCTTGCCTGTGCTTTGAACAGAATAAAAGAGGCTTACGACAGGCTCTGATTTATGTATTTAAAGGTATAAAAGGCGATGCACACAATGCATCGTCTTTTTTGTGGTTGCAGTTGTAATATTTTTTTGCGTATGGCGGGTAGCTGTTTGTAATGTGAAAAAAAAATATTAACTTTGCACTCACAAATGCAGGGGTACTCCTGCGTAACATAGAAATTAATTGGCTAAAGTAAAAGAGATAGCGGCTGCCCTTGAAATGTTCGCGCCTCTGCCTCTGCAGGATGGATTCGATAACGCCGGATTGCAGGTTGGATTAACAGATGCGGAAGTTACAGGGGTTTTATTGTGTCTTGATGTGACGGAAGAAATTATAGATGAAGCTGTCGCGTCGGGGTGCAATCTCATTGTGTCTCATCATCCCCTCATTTTTTCTCCTCTTAAAAAGATAACAGGTGCTACATATGTGGAGCGCTGTGTCATAAAGGCGTTGCAGAATGGCGTGTCGATATATTCGGCACATACAAACATTGACAATGCTCTCGGCGGTGTGAACTATCGCATAGCCAAAAAGTTGGGCTTGCAGAATGTGAAAATTCTTGTGCCCAAGGAAGAGGCTTTGCTAAAACTGTCGGTGTATGTGCCCACAGCCGCTGCCGAAGCGGTGCGTAGCGCTCTCTTTGCCGCAGGGTGTGGCAAGATAGGCAATTACGGCTCGTGCAGCTACAATGTGTCAGGGTATGGCACGTTTGAGGCGGGCGAGGGGGCGCATCCTTTCTGTGGCTCCGTTGGCAGCTTGCACAAGGAAGAGGAGGTGCGCATAGACACCGTTATGCCCGCATATATAAAAGGTCGCGTGGTGAAGGCTTTGCTTGCCGCGCATCCCTACGAAGAGCCGGCTTATGATATATACCCTCTTAAAAACAGCTGGGAGAGTGTGGGTGCCGGTGTGATAGGGGAACTCTCTTCTCCTGCCGACGAACTCTCGTTTCTGAAAAATATAAAAGAGGTGTTTGGTGCGGGTAGCGTGCGTCACACAGCCCTTTTGGGCAAGGAGGTGCGCCGTGTAGCTCTATGCGGCGGCGCGGGCGGCTCGTTTGCGCAGGCTGCTCTTGCAGCGGGTGCCGACCTGTATCTCACCGGCGAAGCGCGTTATCACGACCTCTTCAGCTACGACGGCAAGATGCTTCTGGCTGTGATAGGGCACTACGAGAGCGAGCAGTTTACTATGGAAATTTTCAAAGAGATAATTGCCGATGCTTGTCCCGGGGTGAGAACCGAGATTACATCGCGCAACACAAACCCTATACATTATTTGTAATAATTTTAAACTTTAAAAGATATGACAATGACAAAAAAAGATCCCGCAGAGTGTACAGTGGAAGAGAAATTGAAGACTCTCTATGAGTTGCAGACAATTCTTTCAGAGATTGACAAGATAAAGATTCTTCGTGGCGAGCTTCCTTTGGAGGTTAAAGACCTTGAGGACGAGATTGTGGGCCTCGGTACCCGCATCGAGAACATCACAAACGATATAAAGGTGATTCGTGAGAATATCCTCGGCTATCGTGAAGAGATGGACAAGGCCAAAAAGAATATTGAGAAATATACCGAGGACCAGAACAACGTGCGCAACAACCGCGAGTTTGACCTTTTGAACAAGGAGATTGAGTACAACAACCTCGTTATCGAGCACGATGAGAAGAAAATCAGCGATGCAAAGAACCAGGAGAAATATAAGAACGAGGAACTCGATAAGTCACAGAATATGCTCGCAGAGCGCAAGAAAGACCTCGAGATGAAGAAGAACGAGCTCGAAGAGATTGTAACCGAGACAAAGGCCGAGGAGGAGAAACTGCGTGAGCAGGCTCGCGACCTCGAGATGCTCATCGAGCCCCGTTTGCTTGCTTCGTTCAAGCGCATCCGCAAGGGTGCACGCAACGGTCTCGGAATCGTGTATGTAGAGCGTGATGCTTGTGCCGGCTGCTTTAACAAGATTCCTTCGCAGCGTCAGCTCGATATCAAAATGCGCAAGAAAATTATCGTTTGCGAGAACTGCGGTCGTATTATGATTGACCCCGAGCTTGCAGGTGTGCAGACAATACAGCCCGCCGAGGCTCCCGCACCCAAGAAACGTGGTATCCGTCGTGCAAAAGCAGAATAATTACACATAAAAAACTCATTTGGGGCTGTTCCTTTGCCGGAGCAGCCTTAAATTTTTTCATAAAAAAGGGTGCGTAGTGGCTATTTGTGAAATTGTTGATAATATTTTTACAATTATCTGCAAGATTTACCGATATTTAACTATCTTCGCACTTTCAAATTTAAAAAGTAAAAAAATACATAAATTATGAAACGCGACAATAAAATTTTTCAGTTGATAGAGATGGAGCATCGTCGTCAGCTCAAAGGTATTGAGCTGATTGCTTCGGAGAACTTTGTAAGTAATGAGGTTATGCAGGCTATGGGCTCTTGCCTCACAAATAAATATGCCGAGGGATATCCCGCAAAGCGTTACTATGGTGGTTGCGAGGTAGTGGATATCGTTGAGGATATGGCACGCGAGCGTTTGAAAGAGCTCTTCGGTGCAGAGTGGGTGAATGTACAGCCTCACTCGGGTGCGCAGGCCAATGCAGCGGTATTTCTTGCTGTGCTCAACCCCGGTGACAAGTTTATGGGCTTGAACCTTGCTCACGGCGGTCACCTCTCACACGGTTCTGCTGTGAATACTTCGGGCCTTATCTATACTCCCTGTGAGTATAACCTCAACCCCGAGACCGGTCGTGTAGATTACGACCAGATGGAGGAGGTTGCTTTGCGTGAGCGTCCCAAGATGATTATCGGTGGTGGCTCGGCTTATTCTCGCGAGTGGGATTACAAACGTATGCGTGAGATAGCAGACAAAGTGGGCGCAATCCTTATGGTGGATATGGCACACCCCGCAGGTCTTATCGCTGCAGGTTTGCTCGACAACCCCTTGAAATATGCTCACATTGTGACATCTACCACACATAAGACACTTCGCGGTCCTCGCGGTGGTGTGATTCTTTTGGGCAAGGACTTCCCCAACCCCTGGGGCAAGACAACTCCCAAGGGCGAGGTGAAGATGATGTCGCAGTTGCTCGACTCTGCAGTGTTCCCCGGTGTTCAGGGTGGTCCTCTCGAGCACGTTATCGCTGCCAAAGCCGTTGCTTTCGGTGAGGCGTTGCAGCCCGAGTTTAAAGAGTATCAGGCACAGGTGCAGTTGAATGCTTCGACACTTGCACAGGAGCTTATGGACCGTGGCTTCGGCATTGTTTCGGGCGGTACCGACAACCACTCAATGCTTGTAGACTTGCGCAGCAAATATCCCGACCTCACAGGTAAGGTTGCCGAGAAGGCTCTCGTGGCTGCCGATATCACAGCAAACAAGAATATGGTACCCTTCGATTCACGTAGCGCGTTCCAGACATCGGGTATCCGTCTCGGAACTCCCGCCATCACAACCCGTGGTGTGAAGGAGGATATGATGGGCTTCATCGCAGAGATGATTGAGACTGTGTTGAACGCCCCCGAGGACGAGAAGGTAATAGCTACAGTGCGCCGCAAGGTAAACGAGGTTATGGCAGAGTATCCTTTGTTTGCATATTAATTGTAAAGAACTATAATGAAAATGCTCACCTCGCAGAGGTGAGCATTTTTATTTGAAGTAAAACGTAGCGGCTGTGTGCCGCAGAATGTCAGAATATGAAACCTACCGAGAAACTGAGCACATTGTCACTTCTTTTACACTCGAATCTCTCGCCTGTCTCTCGTGAAATGATAGCGCTCTTCTGCTTTATGAACTCCCAGTCGTAGGTTATGTCGAAGAATACATTGTATATTTTTACATCGAGGCCCACTTCCCAGTAGTAGGTTTTGTCGGGGAGCTCTTCGTATAGGTCTTCGTAGGTGAAGTGTGAGAACTCTTGCTTGCTTTGCGAGGTGAGGATAAATTTTGTGCGCGGGCCGGTAAATACTCCCATCTGGTAGTTGCGGTAGCTTATAAAATTGTATCCTATGAGTATGGGCACCTGTATGCAGTAGGTGGTGAGCTCGTACTTGGGCACGTTGGCAGCGAAATTTTCCCCTGCGCCGTTCTCCTCTATAAAGTCGAACGTGTGTAGCGTGATTCCCACAGCGGCCTCGCTTTGCAAGTAGAACTCGTCTCTTGTGAACCGTACAAAGGGGTTAATTGTGTAACCTATCTTGTTGCTTTGTATTGTGTTCTCGTTGAATTTGTATCCTTTTATATTGAAGTCGGTGCCGTTGTATGTCACAGCTTGGAAACCGGCTCTTATGCCATAGTTTACCCTGAAGCCTTTGTTCTTCTCTTGTGCCGGCAACTGCGCCACGCAGAGCAGCAGGGCTATGGCTGTTATAATAGGATGCAGAATGCGCATACTCTTATTTCTTTTTCACGCTCCATCCGAAACGGCCGATGAACTCTCCCAGATGGAAATACTTTCCGTGGGCATATACAAGCGGGTCGGCTGCGGCAAGGTCCCATTCGCCCGTCTCGGGGTTCAGGTATTTGTCGTCGGCCTGCACGTTTACCACTTCGGCGATAAACATATCGTGTGTGCCGAGGGGAACGATGTTTTTTACCTTGCACTCTATGCTCAAGGGCGACTCGGCTATGATGGGGGCTTTTATCTCTTTTGAGGGAGCGTATGTGAGCCCGGTCTCTTTGGCTTTGTCGTAGTCCTTGCCCGAGCGCACGCCGCACCAGTCGGTGGCGCGTGCCATTTCGGCGGTGGTGAGGTTTATAACGAACTCGCCGCTCTCTTTAATGAGAGGGTAGGAGTGGCGCTCGGGGCGCACCGATATGTAGCACATAGCGGGGTTGGTGCATATTGTGCCCACCCACGACACTGTGAACATATTGTAGTTTTCGGCGCTGTCGCCGCAGCTTATGAGCACTGCGGGCAGCGGATATATCATTGTCCCGGGCTTCCAGTCAATTTTCATCGTTCGTGCTGTATAAGTTCAACGTTACTTACCTTTATCTCCTTTTCGCAGTAGCGGCATTTGATGATACCTCTCTCTGCATCCACCACCTTGAAGTGTGTGGCCATAGGCTCGTTATTTGTTATGCAGGCGGGGTTGGCACATTTTACAATGTTGTGTAGCTCGGCCGGCATCTTCACCTCTCTTTTCTCTACAACTTTGTAGTCGCGTATTGTGTTCAATACAACCTTGGGTGCTACAAGAGAAATGCGGTTTACCTCGTCGTCGGTAAAGAATTTGTCGGATAGTTTTATGAGCCCTTTCTTGCCGAGTTTCTTGCTGTCGAGGTTGTTGCCTATGGTGATGTTTACATCCATCTGGGGAATGTTGAGCAGGTCTACAACTGCGAAGAGTTTGTCTGCGGGTATGTGGTCGATAACTGTGCCGTTGCACAATGCCGATACTTGTAGTGCGGGTTTCTGATTGTCCATAGCTGCTGTGATTAAATGTTTATGTTCAGTGCATCACATATAAGTGCTTCGCGCACATAGAGGCCGTTCTGCGCCTGCTGGAAATAGTATGCCTTGGGGTTGTCATCGACATCGTAGGCGATTTCGTTTACACGGGGCAGGGGGTGCAGGATGCGCAGGTTGGGCTTGCTGCCTGCAAGCATTGCGTTTGTGAGTCGGTAGCAGTTCTTTACCTTTTCATACTCCATAATGTCGCTGAAACGCTCGCGCTGCACGCGTGTCATATAGATGATATCGGCGCTTGCGATAACCTCTTCGTTGAACTCGGTTGTCTCGGTAAAGGGGATGTTGTTTTTGCGGCAGAACTCGCGGTACTCCTCGGGCATATGCAGCTCCTCGGGTGAGATGAAATGGAATGTGGGGTTGAAGTGACGCATTGCGTGCAGAAGTGAGTGCACGGTGCGGCCGAACTTGAGGTCGCCCACGAGGTGTATGTGCAGATTCTCGAGCGTGCCCTGTGTCTTTTTAATGGAGTAGAGGTCGAGCATTGTCTGCGAGGGGTGCTGATTGGCTCCGTCGCCTGCGTTTATCACGGGGATGGGCGAAATCTCGCTGGCATAGCGTGCCGCGCCCTCCAGGCGGTGACGCATTACAATTGCGTCGGCATAGTTGGCTACCATAATAATGGTGTCCTTGAGTGTTTCTCCCTTGCTTGCCGAGCTTGTGGCTGCATCGCTGAATCCGATGACACGTGCGCCCAGGCGCATCGCTGCCGTCTCGAAACTTAATCGTGTGCGGGTTGAAGGCTCAAAAAAGAGCGAACCTATGACTTTGCCTGCAAGAAGGTCGCGGTTGGGGTTCTCTTCGAATTTGCTTGCAGTCTCAAGCAGAGAGAGAATTTTCTCACGCGAAAGGTCGTTGATTGATACTAAACTTTTGCTTTTCATCGGATTTTGTTTTTGCTCATTGTGCCCGAAACGCGCAGGGTGGTGCACGCACGGCATTTTTTATTTGTCTGTAAAGATAGGGAATATAATTGTAAAACAAAGGGCGGAATGTGATTTTTGTTTCTTTTTTTTTGCTTGCGCCCCCTCTTTGTCTCTTTTTTGTTTCTTTTGGCGGGTGCCGTGATTTCTTTGCTGTAAATAAAGCCTGCTTTTGTTGGCTTGTTTATAAAATATTTTTCTTAAATTTGCAATTAATAATTGGTATGCGGGTGCGTTGTGTGCGTGCCCTCGACAAAACTCGATTGATATGATTAAGAAAATATTGATATTTATGTGGGCGTCGCTGCTGGCCGTGGTTCTGCTTGTGGCATCGCTGTTCTTTGCAATTTCACAGGGTTGGATAGGCTATTTGCCCGATATTGAGGAACTGCAGAATCCTTCGTATAAGTTTGCCTCGCAGATTATTTCGGCCGACGGCAAGACTTTAGGTACCTGGTCGTATAGCAAAGAGAATCGCGTATTTGTCGATTATAAGGAAATATCGCCCAATCTTGTAAAGGCTCTTATAGCCACCGAGGATGTGCGCTTTGCCGAGCACTCGGGTATCGATGCGAGGTCGGTGTTGCGCGCTATTGTGAAACGTGGAATCCTGATGCAAAAGAATGCGGGAGGTGGCAGCACCATAACACAGCAGCTTGCGAAATTGCTCTATTCCGAGGTGTCGGGCGACGAGATGGAGCGTCTCTATCAGAAACCTATAGAGTGGGTGATTGCCGTGCAGCTTGAGCGTCACTATACCAAAGAGGAGATTATTACAATGTATTTGAATAAATACGATTTCGGATACAATGCCGTGGGTATAAAGAGCGCTGCTAATGTCTACTTCGGCAAGTTGCCCAAGGACCTGAATGTGCAGGAGGCTGCTATGCTTGTGGGTATGTGCAAGAACTCTTCGCTCTATAACCCCCGCCGACGTCATCAGCTCACTCTCGACCGTCGCAACGTTGTGCTCGGGCAGATGGTTAAGGCCGGATATCTTACCGAGGAGGAGTGTGAGGAACTTGTAAAAACCGAGATGAAACTCGACTTCCACTCGGCCGACCACAACGCGGGTATTGCCACATATTTCCGTCAATATCTGCGCGGAGTGATGACCGCCAAGAAACCCGAAAAGAAAAACTATCGAGGGTGGCAGATGCAGGAGTTTTATGAGGATTCTATCGATTGGGAGAACGACCCCCTTTACGGCTGGTGTAACAAGAATAAAAAGGCCGACGGCTCATATTACAATGTTTACACCGATGGTCTGAAGATTTACACCTCGATAGATTCGCGTATGCAGACCTATCTCGAAGAGGCTGTGCAGGAGCACGTTGCCGACTATCTGCAGGAGCGTTTCTTTGCCGCAAAAAAGAATAAGAGAACAGCCCCCTTTACCGACGAGCTCACCGTGGAAGAGGTAGATAATATTATGAAAAGGGCTATGCGTCAGAGTGACCGTTACAGAACGATGAAGAAAGCCGGCGCAACAGAAAAGGAGATTGAGGCGGCCTTCAATACAAAAGAGGAGATGCGTGTCTTCAGCTACAAAGGTATGAAGGACACTGTGATGACTCCTATGGACTCACTCCGTTACTACAAATATTTCCTGCGCACAGGTGTCTTCTCTATGGACCCTCACACAGGCGAGGTGAAAGCCTATGTGGGCGGCCCCAACTTCTACTATTTCAAGTATGATATGGCCAATGTGGGACGTCGTCAGGTGGGCTCAACCATAAAGCCTTTCCTCTATTCTCTGGCTATGGAGAATGGTTTCTCGCCCTGCGACGAGACTCGTAACATTGAGCAGACTCTCATAACAGAGGACGGCAAGCTGTGGAGTCCTAAAAATACTTCAAAGGCACGTTACGGCGAGATTGTGGATTTGCGTTGGGGACTTGCCAACTCAAATAACTGGATTTCGGCCTATCTTATGAGCAAACTCAATCCTTATACCTTCAAGAAACTCGTTCATCAGTTTGGCTTGCGTAACCAGAGCATTGAGCCCACGCCTTCGCTTTGTCTGGGTGTGTGCGATGCGTCGGTGGGCGAGATGGTAAGCGCTTACACGGCTTTTGTGGGCAAGGGTATACGCACACAGCCGCTCTATGTAACCCGCATCGAGGATAACCAGGGAAATACCGTGGCGTCGTTCTCGGCACAAAAGAACGAGGTTATCAGCGAGGAGAGTTCTTACAAGATGATTGAGATGCTGCGTGCCGTTGTAAACGAGGGTACGGGAGGACGCATACGCCGCGTACACAAGATTACAGCGGATATGGGTGCAAAGACCGGTACTACGCAGAACAACTCCGACGGTTGGTTTATGGGCTTTACTCCCAATCTTGTCACAGGATGCTGGGTGGGCGGCGAAGAGCGCGACATTCACTTCGACAAGATGAGCGACGGACAGGGTGCCTCTATGGCCCTGCCTATTTGGGGACTATATATGAATAAGGTATATGCCGATGAGACTCTGCCTTATTCGCAGAAAGATACCTTCGATATTCCTTACGGCTTCAATCCTTGCGCAAGCAAGCAGTACGGCATTCCGCAGCACGACGAGGAAGAGGAGGTTAAAATGGGTGGATTTGATGATTTATTCCAATAATTAAAGATATGAAATTTGTAGGAATTATTCCGGCACGATACGCATCGACACGTTTCCCCGGAAAACCGTTGGCAATGCTCGGCGGAAAGACCGTGATTCAGCGTGTGTATGAGCAGGTGAGAGATTGTTTCGACGACCTTTATGTGGCAACCGATGACGAGCGCATAAAAGAGTGTGTAGAGGGTTTCGGCGGCAATGTGGTTATGACCTCCGAGGATTGTAAAAACGGCACAGAGCGCTGTCTCGATGCATACAAGCGTCTGAATCTCGATTGCGATGTAATTGTAAATATTCAGGGTGACGAGCCTTTTATACAGCCCAAGCAGGTGAACGCTCTCATCGCTTGTTTCGACAATGCGGAGACTGATATTGCGACACTTGTGAAGCCTTTTGAGAAGGGCGACGGCATAGAGCGTCTCGAGTGTCCCAACTCGCCTAAAGTGGTTCTCAACGAGCAGGGATTTGCGCTTTATTTCAGCCGTTCGGTAGTTCCTTATCTGCGCGGAGTAGAAAAGGATAAGTGGCTCGATAATCACGTCTTTTATAAGCATTTGGGTATTTACGCTTATCGTGCGAATATACTCGAAGATATAACAAAGCTGCCCCAATCGCCTATAGAGAAGGCCGAGTCGCTTGAGCAGCTTCGTTGGCTTGAGAACGGCTATAAGATTAAGGTGGGTGTAACCGATATTGAGACCATCGGCATCGATACTCCCGAGGACTTGGAGCGTGCAAAAGAGTTTGCCGCATCTATAGGTTTTAAATGGAACGACTAAAGACGTGCAACAGCCGCCCGAAATAAAACCGATGGATATGAACCATTTGGCATTGCCTGTGGAAACGGTGATGCCAAATGGCGTCTCCCTCTACCATTTGAGTGGGGGGTGCGATGCTGTCGTGCGTCTCGACATCCTATTTAAAGGCGGCTACTCGGTGCAGGCAAAGCCGTTGCAGGCGCTTTTCACAAATCGTATGTTGCGCGAGGGAAGCGAATGTCGCTCGGCTACCGAGATTTCGGAAAAACTCGATTTCTATGGTGCGTGGATAGATATGTACTCTTCGCAGGAGTGTAACCACATAACGCTTTACGCCTTGCCCAAACATTTTCCCGCACTCCTGCCCGTGGTGGAAGATTTTATAAAGCATCCCACCTTTCCGCAGGAAAACCTCGAGGTGGTGTGTCGTAATAACAGGGCGCATTTTCTTGTGAACAGCCGCAAGGTGGATGCTGTGGCGCAGCGCCACTTTGAGCAGGTTCTTTGGGGTGAAGAGCATCCCCTCGGGCACGTTGTGGAGCCTTGTGACTACGATAATATTTCGCGCGGTGATCTGCTTGAGTATTACGCAAAGGTTTATTCGTCGCGCAACTGCACGCTTTTCCTTTCTGGCTGTGGCGACGAAGATGTGACGGGTGCAGTGCGCACCTGTTTCGGCTGCGAGGAGTGGGGAGGTGCCGCTCCTGTGGTGATTGACGTGCCCGCTGCCCGCGCGGGGCGCGGAACGCGAAATGTGCCGATGGAGAATGTGGTGCAGAGTGCTGTGAAGGTGGGTTGCCCGGCGCCCTCGGCGGGGAATCCCGATATTTACGATTTCCGTTTCCTGAATGTGCTGCTGGGCGGTTTCTTTGGTGGTCGTTTGATGAGTAATATCCGCGAGGAGAACGGCTACACCTATGATATTTTCTCCGAAATAGATGCCTATGGCAAGGATAATGCCTTTATGATAAGCTCGCAGGCGGCAGGTGAGTATGTGGAGCCTCTTTTGCGCGAGGTATATAGCGAGATTGAGCGTCTGCGCAACGAAGAGCCGCCCGTTGAAGAGGTGGAGCTCGTGCGTAACTACATTCTGGGTGAGCTTTGCAGAGAGTACGAGGGAATTGTGGCAAAAGCCGAGGTTTTTGTGAATGCGTGGCTGTCGGGCGAGAGCTTCGAGAGCGTGAACAGGTACATCGACTCGGTAAAAAAAGTTACTCCTGCGCGTCTGCGCGAGATGGCTTGCAAATATCTTGTGCGCGACAATATGTTCGAAATTATTGTCGGGTAACAAACAGCCTCGAAAATATCTTGCATTTTCTTGTAATTTAAATTCTTCTTTTTTATCTTTGTCGTATACGACGAATGCGCTCTGTGCTTGTGGAAAAATATTTATATATTTTGCCTCGCAGTTGGGCTTTGTCGGTAGTTGCGGCGTGTGCCGTTGCTATGTGCGCCGGGAGCGCAAAAAGAAAGAAAATTCAATGAGAAAAAGAGCTATATTATCCCTTTTTATGCTGTCGGCCTGTGCTTTCTCTTATGCGCAAGCCGATGTGACGACCTCTGTCGGTGTCTCGGTGGAGGTAAATTCCGAGAATAGAAAAATAACGTTGAGCGATGAGATTTCGCTTAAAATAAAGAACGCAGCCGACGCCAAGAGTGCCACCCTCAAGGGCGGTGTCAAATATTTTGGTCAGATGAAGGGCAAGAAACCCAACGGCTACGGTCGTGCGGAGTATCCCAATGGCGATGTCTACGAGGGTGAGTTTTCTCGCGGCGTGCGTCAGGGACAGGGTGTCTACACATTTAGCGACGGCGAGCGTTACGAGGGCGCCTTTGTGAACGACCGTCAGCACGGCAAGGGTGTGCTCTATTTCAACGACGGCCGCTGCTACGACGGGTTTTGGGAACTCGACTATCAGCAGGGATATGGCAAGATGGAATATCCCAACGGCGATTTCTATGTAGGCTCGTGGAGCGAGGACAAACGCAACGGTACGGGCAGCTACTTCTACTCCAACGGAGCTTCCTACTCGGGCGAGTGGGCAAATGACCGTTACAACGGCGTGGGCACATTTGTGTGGAGCGATAACAGCAAGTATGTGGGCGGTTGGAAGAACGGAATACGCAATGGCGAGGGTAATTACTATTACACCAACGGCGACGAGTATCGCGGTATGTGGCACAACGGCCGCCGCCACGGCAAGGGCGAGTATCTGTATGCCGACAATTCAAAATACACGGGAGACTATGTGAACGGCTTGTGGCACGGCAAGGGCGTCTACACCGACGCGACAGGAGCTGTGTACGAGGGTGAGTTTGCCGGCGGCGCACGCAACGGATATGGCAAGATGGTCTTTCCTAATGGCGCGGTATACGAGGGTGAATGGAAAGATAATGAGCGCTGCGGCAAAGGTAAATATACCTGGGCCAACGGCGATGTATATGAAGGGGAGTGGAGCGACGATATTATGAACGGCGAGGGTATTCTGCGCCGTGCCAACGGTGTGAAATATCGCGGCGGCTTCCTCAATGGCGAAGAGCACGGCGATGGCGTGGCTGTCGATGCCGACGGAACCCGTTTCGAGGGTACCTTTGAAGAGGGACAGCGTCACGGCAAATTTATTGTAAAAGACAGTGCCGGAAATATCATAAGAGAGTGTGTCTATAGTTTAGGAATAATAAGCAACAAATAACAAATACTATGATTCTCGATTCACTTAAAAACTTGAAAAACTACGAGGGATTGCACCCCCGTTTCGCAAAAGCGATGGAGTTTCTGCTCACAAGCGACCTCGCAGCTCTCCCCTTGGGACGCAACGAGATTTGCGGCGACGAAATATTTGCCAATGTAATGGAGGCACAGCCCCGCACAAAAGAGGAGGTACCTTTGGAGGTGCACCGCAAGTACATCGATATCCAGGTGCCCATCTCGGCCGACGAGGTTATGGGATACACCCCTCTCGAGGAGCTTCCCGAGTGTGACTACAGCGATGCCAACGACGTGGCTCTCTATCCCGTGGGTTTGCTCGCTGCCAGCTATGTTAATGTGAAACGCTCAATGTTTACAATTTTCTTTCCCCAGGACGGTCACGCTCCCGCGGTAACTCCCGTGCCTGTGAAAAAGATTATCGTAAAGGTGGCTGTCGATTGATTCTGCACCACAAAACGCCCCTCTTGAGCGGGGGCACCCCAAAAAAACGACAATATTAACTTTAAATTTTATAACTATGCTGAAACTTGTTGAACGCGATGGTTATTTGGCTCCCTTCAACCTCGATATCGATGCACGCTATCGTTATTTCCTGAAGAGAGAGAGAGACTTGACAAAGAGTGGACGACAGACTCTGTCGGACTTTGCCTCGGGTTATTTGTATTTTGGTCTGCACAAGACTGCGACGGGATGGATATTCCGCGAGTGGGCTCCCAACGCAACAAAGATTGTTCTTGTGGGCGACTTCTCGAACTGGGAGGAACTGCCCGAGTATGAGCTCAAACAGCTTGCAGGCGGTGTGTGGGAACGTCGTTTGCCCAAAAAGGCGTTAAAACACGGACAGCATTATAAAATGAAGGTTTACTGGAACGGCGGTTGCGGAGAACGTATCCCTGCGTGGGTGCGTCGTGTCGTTCAGGACGATGTCACAAAAATCTTCAGCGCACAGGTGTGGGCTCCCGAGGAGGAGTATGTATTTAAAAACAAGAAATTCACTCCCAAACGCACCCCGCTGCTCATTTACGAGTGCCACGTGGGTATGTCGCAAGAGGAAGAGAAGGTGGGTACATACCGCGAATTCAAAGATAATGTGCTGCCTCGTGTAGCTGCCGACGGATACAACTGTATTCAGATTATGGCGATACAGGAGCACCCCTATTACGGCAGCTTCGGTTACCACGTTTCAAACTTCTTTGCAGCTTCGTCGCGTTTCGGTACTCCCGAGGAACTCAAAGAGCTTATCGATGCCGCTCACGGTATGGGTATCGCAGTGATTATGGACCTTGTGCACTCTCACGCCGTGAAGAACGAACTCGAGGGCTTGGGTATGCTCGACGGCGATCCCGCACAGTATTTCCACAGCGGTGAGAGACGTGTACACAACGCGTGGGATTCTCTCTGCTTTAACTACGGCAAGAACGAGGTGTTGCACTTCCTGCTTTCGAACTGTAAATATTGGCTCGAGGAGTTCAAGTTCGATGGTTTCCGCTTCGACGGTGTCACATCTATGATATATTACAGCCACGGTCTCGGAGAGGCTTTCTGTGGATATGGCGACTATTTCAACGGACATCAGGACGGTGACGCCATCTGCTACCTCACCCTTGCCAACCGCCTCATACACGAGGTAAATCCCAAGGCTATCACTATCGCCGAGGAGGTGTCGGGTATGCCCGGCCTTGCCGCTCCCATCGAGGACGGCGGATATGGCTTTGACTACCGTATGGCGATGAATATCCCCGATTTCTGGATTAAGATAATCAAGGAAAAGAAAGACGAAGACTGGAAACCCTCGGAGATTTTCTGGGAGCTCACAAATCGTCGCAAGGACGAGCAGACTATCTCCTATGCCGAGAGCCACGACCAGGCTCTTGTGGGTGACAAGACAATCATATTCCGTCTCATCGATGCCGATATGTACTGGCACTTCAACCGTGGCGACGAGACAGGTACCGTGACACGTGGTATAGCGTTGCACAAGATGATTCGTATGATGACTGTTGCCACAATAAACGGTGGTTACCTGAACTTTATGGGTAATGAGTTTGGTCATCCCGAGTGGATTGACTTCCCCCGCGAGGGTAACGGCTGGAGCCACAAGTATGCACGTCGTCAGTGGAGCCTTGTGGATAACCCTGCCTACAACTACACCTTGCTCGGCAAGTTCGACGAGGAGCTTATGAAACTCGTGGGTGGAGTGCGTAACTTCCAGAACAGACCTGTTCAGGAGATATGGCACAACGACGGCGACCAGGTGCTTGCTTTCTCGCGCAAGGATTTGATATTTGTCTTTAATTTCAGCCCCACACGCTCGTTCACCGACTATGGTTTGCTTGTGCCCGAGGGTTCGTATAACATTGTGCTCAATACCGACTCGGAGCGCTTTGGTGGAAACTCGTTTGTGGATGAAACACAGACACACTTTACACAGTATGACAGATTGCACGCACGTCGCAAGAAGGGTTGGCTGATGCTCTACCTGCCTGCACGCACTGCAATGGTACTTAAAAAGAATAAGGCGTAATGCCTTATTCTTTTACAAGAGGAATAGATTATTATGCGAAATACCGGAGAAAAAAGAATACAAGGCTTCATTACAAGTTTCTGCACCATAGCATTTGCCGTGTTCAGCTTCACATTTGTGGCGATGTATAAATCGCCCGTCTTTGAGGTGGTTTACGACAGTGTGGCGACGGGCAAATTGCTGTTTAACGCCTATGTTGTGGCCGGTGTAATGACTACTGTTCTCGTGGGCTTGGCATTGTGGTTGAACCGCTTTGCCAAGTTCCAACGCGAATGGACGGCGATGGCTTTTCTGCCGTCGGCGCTGCTGCTTGCTTTTATCACCGACATCGACCGCACGTTTTTTGTGGGCGGCAAGTCCTACACCTTGTGGATGTGGATTCTTGCAACGGGTGTGGTGGTGTACCTCTTTTTCTCATTCGTGCTCAAGCGTATCCTCTTTGAGAAAATAAAAAATCCTACGGTGGTAGGAAATAAAATTTTATGGCGTAACCTCATTCTGCTTGCGTTTTTCTTCTTCTCGGTGGGTTGCCTGTCGAGCGGCGAGAGTAGCTTTCGCTACGAGGCCGTGCAGTATGTAAATTATATGCGCGGCAATGTTGATGCGGCTCTTGCAGTTGGCAAGTCTTCTCTTTTTTCGTCGCGACAGCTCACGGCACAGCGTGCTTTCCTGCTTGCGTCGGTAAACCGCTTGGGAGAATCTTTCTTTGAATATCCTGTGGCGTATGGTGCCGAGGGGCTGCTCCCCTCTGTGATGCGTGACGCTCCCATCGCGCCCGATTCGGCCTATTCTTTGATAGGTGTGCCGCGCGGTGCCGAAGAGAAGGCTGTGGATTATCTTTCGCGTGCTGTGGCAAGTGATACCGCAGGCAATGCTGCGCGAGATTACTATCTGTGCTCGCTCCTTGCCGAGCGTCGCATTGTCGATTTCTCCGATGCCATATATGAATATTACAGGGTGGGGGATGTGCTTCCCAAACACTATCGTGAGGCATTGGTTCTTTACTCTTATGTGACGCCTGAATATTCCCTTCCCTTTGACGCGGCGGAGTCTTTGAAAGAAATAGATGATTTTATCACTCGTCTCAAACGCCCCGACTGCGGTACGCGTTGTCTTGCCGCCCTTTTTGACGACTACGGCGATACCTACTGGTGGTATTTCCTCTATGGCGGCTGATATGGCGTATAATCAGAACAATGCAAATTCAAATTTGAATTTGCACTGTTTTTTATTTTTTATCCCATTTTACCGGTCAGATAAGCCTTGGTGCGCTCGTCTGCGGGGGTAGAGAACGTAGTTTCGGTGTCGCCATACTCGACAAGTTCTCCCAGGTACATAAACATAGACTTTGAGGAAATGCGCTTTGCCTGTCCCATATTGTGGGTAACGATAAGGATTGTGACCTCTTTCTGTAACTCAAGCAAAAGCCCTTCGATGTGCTTTGTCGCAATGGGGTCGAGAGCCGACGTGGGCTCGTCCATAAGAAGCACATCGGGTTTCATTGCCAAGGCGCGCGCAATGCACAAACGCTGCTGCTGACCACCCGAGAGGAATGTACCCTTCTTATTCAGCACATCCTTCACCTCGTCCCAAAGTGCCACGCTACGCAGGGAACGCTCTACGGTGGCATCCTTTTCGGCCTTTGAAAGTTTTATGCCGTTAAGGGCGAAGCCCGAGAGCACATTGTCATAGATGCTCATTGTGGGGAACGGCGCGGGGCGCTGAAATACCATACCCACACGGCGACGCACATTGATAGGCTCCATAGAGAGGATATTCTCGCCGTTGAGCAGGATTTCACCATCCACACGAATATTATCATATAGATTATGCATAAGGTTTACGGCACGCAACAGGGTTGATTTACCACAACCCGAAGGTCCCATAATCGCTGTGATAGTATTTCTCTCGATAGCAGCCGATACATACTTTACCGCCATCGTCTGCTTGGTATATGATACACAAGTTTTTTTAAACTCCAATATAGGTTTTACTGATTCCATTTCTTTGCAAGATATTTTGATAATAAATTAAGGGTGAGAACAAATAACAAGAGGAAGAGCGATGCACCCCAAATAAGTTCCTGTAGGTTGGGGTCGTTGAAGAACTCCCAGATAAGCAATGGTACTGCCGAGATTGGCTTGTCGATAGACCATCGGATAAGCGAGCAACCAAGTGCTGTAAACATTAGTGGTGCAGTCTCGCCAATCACTCGTGAGATTGCAAGCAGAACACCCGTAAAGATACCACCGAAGGCTGTTGGTAACTGCACTTTGAGCATTACACGAGCCTTGTTGCCACCCAATGCCAAACCTGCCTCTTTAAGCGATGCCGGGAGAATTTTCAGAGTCTCCTCGGTTGAACGGATAATAAGCGGAAGCATCATAATGCAAAGTGCCACGCTACCTGCAATAGCCGAATAGCCCTTCATTGGTACTACCACCCAAATGTAGGTGATAATACCGATAATCACCGATGGTGTTCCTTGCAAAAGGTCGGTCAAATAACTAACTACCTGGGCGAAGCGATTCTTGCTATTCTCCGCAAGGAATGCACCGCACAAGATGCCTACGGGAACGGCAACAATTACTGCCATACCGAGCATAATCATCGTACCGATAATACCATTTGCAATGCCTCCGGGGATAGGCTCACCCGCCTCGATAGCTTTCATTGCCTTATATGCCGTGGGTGTTGGCTCGGTAAAGAACGACCACGAAAGCTGGTCGTAACCACGCAATAATACTTCTCCCAGAATGGCAAGCAACGGCACGGCTGTAAGGGCTGCAAGAATGCAGACACTCCACAGCATCAGTTTATCCTTTGCCAAGCGATTTCTTATTTTGAATGTAGTCATAGATTAAGATATTCTTGCACGTTTAATCATTATTTTACCCACCATATTGATTGCTGCGGTTATTAGGAATAGTATCAAACCGATAGCAATGAGTGATGAGAGTCGCAGACCATCAGCCTCGCCGAATTGGTTGGCTATGATTGATGCCATTGAGTTTCCGGTGGAGGTAATGGAGCTGGGGATGTTATTTGTATTTCCTATAAGCATAGTCACGGTCATTGTTTCGCCCAATGCACGGCCAATGGCCAATACATACGATGAGAATATTCCCGAACCTGCAACAGGGAACACTACTTTGCGGATAACCTCGGCACGTGTTGCGCCAAGGCTGTATGCACCCTCCTTCAGCTCATTAGGCACCATCTTGATGAACTCGGCGCTGAGCGATGCGGCATAAGGGATAATCATAATTGCCAAGACCAGCGATGCGGTGAGCACGCCCGAGCCTTGCGGCGATATATTGAGAGTCATAATAATAGGTCGCAAGGTGTAGAAACCCCACAGACCATATATGATTGAGGGAATACCTGCGAGCAGGTCGGTTACGGTACTCAATGCGGTTGCTATTTTTGTACCCTTAAAATACTCGCCCACAAATAATGCAACGGGTAGTGAAAAGGGAATACAGAAGATAAGCGCCAGGAGTGTGGTCATCAGCGTACCGGTGATGAATGGCAATGCGCCGTACTGCTCGGCACCCTCGGTGTAGCTCCACTCCGACGATGTGAGGAATTTGAAGAACCCAAAGTGTTCAAATGCCTCATAAGCGTCAGTGACGAGGGCGTAGATAACGCCCCCGCACACTGTCGGCACAATCAGTGCTGCTATGAATAAAATTACTCTATATATTTTATCGTTCATAAGAATCTGTTATTGAAGTATTGCGACTCCGTCAAATGTAACAGTCTTCAAATTTTCGAGACTCAACTCCTTTGCTTTGGCGGGGAGCGGTGCGTAGTGTACCTCCGAAGTAATTTTCTGTGCCTCGTCCGAGAGGATGTACTTCAGCAAGTCGAGTGTTGCCACAGCCTGCTCTTTTGAGCGGTCAGAGTAGTTCTGCTCCTTGTAGATAATCATCCAAGTGAAGGTTGAGATAGGATATGCACCTGCTGCATCAGAATTAGTGATTGAGCAACGTGTGTCCGCAGGAATCTCGCCCGAAGCGGCTGCAGAGATACTTGCAGCTGTAGGCTCAACAATCTCGCCACGCTGGTTCTGAATCTTTGCGTACGCAATCTTCTGTGCAAAGGCATACTCCGAGCCTACATAACCGATTGAGTTCTTTGTCTGCTTAACTACACCTGCTACACCGGGATTACCCTTTGCGGCTTGTCCAGAAGGAAAGTTTACAGATTTGCCTGCACCGAATTTATCTTTCCACATAGGGCACACTTTTGTCAAATAGTCGGTGAATACAAATGTTGTACCCGAGCCGTCTGAACGAAATACAGGGATGATGGCCTCGGCAGGGAGCTCTACACCAGGATTGAGTGCAGCCAAACGCTCATCGTTCCACATCTTGATGTTACCTGCAAAGATGTCTGCGATAACTTCGCCGGAAAGTTTCAGCTCGTTTACTCCATCAAGATTGTAGGCAAGAACCACAGCACCCATACAGGTGGGGATGTGAATTACTTCGGGCATATCTTTCATTTCTTTCTCGGAAAGGAAAGCATCGCTACCCGCAAAATCCACAATCTTGTCGCGCAGGTTACGTACACCGCCACCTGAACCGATACCGCCGTATGCTACGGCATCGCCATTAACCTGTGCAAACTCTTCGAACACCACATTGTAGAAAGGAAGAGGGAATGTTGCACCTGCTCCAGAAAGTTCTTGAGCCTTACGACCTTCACTTGTTGCATTACCACCACAAGATACTGCTACTATAGCTAGTATCAATGTCATTACTGATGAAAAAATCTTTTTCATATTATTGTGTTTGTTTTATTAAAGACCAAAGTAACAGCTCACGTATGCCGAGTACTTATTCTTTGCCCCATTGGCTTTAGGCATAGTCATTCTGAAGTTAGGAGCAATTTTTACATATTTTCCCAGCTTGAACTGCGTGCCGATAATTGCAGTCTGTTCGTCTTTTGCAATATTCCAGTCGTTTTTCGATTTGAGTTCATCGAAGCGGGCATAAATATCGGCATTCTTTGAGGCTTTCATCGATGCAAACAGCGAGTATCCATATTGGTCGGCGCCATCTTTATTCGATGCATTATGCATAATGTTGTATTCGGCTCCAAAGATGAAGTTGTCGCATTTGTAACCGGCGAAAACAGCAGTATTGTAAATGTCTTTCTTGCCTTTTTCTGTCGCTTCGTTCAAACCGCCATACAAACGAACCTGAAAACCTTTGACAGGGGTAAGTGTTACGCCCAATCCGTAATTCAATCCGTTTTCATTCTGTATCTTTTTGTAGCCCTCGCCGTTTACAATGATAGCATCGGCCGAAAGCCAGTTGGCAAATTTGTATGAAGCAGAAATACCAAGGTCGGCGCTGTTGCCAAATTTATATTGGTCTTGGAAGGATTTCATAATGTAACGATAGCCCCAGAATTTTTCTTGGAAATTGAATTGTGTGGTTGAGATAAGACCTCCGTTAAGTGTCATATTACCTTTCTTCCATTGTATCAACGCATTCTTTGCGTATGCAATACGATGGTAGTCGCTCACTTCTTTCGACTTTCCAATATCCATTACGCCTTTTACGCTCAAGCCATTACCCAGCTTGTACTCATAGCCCAAATAGCTACGCTCGAGCTCAAAGCCGCGGTCGTCGTTCTCGGTTCCGAAACCGGAATGGAAATTGCCGAATACCTGTACAATTGCTTTGCCTTTAGGCTCCTCAACTTTTGCATCCTGCGCCTGCGCAGTGATACCGATGCAGGCTATGATACCTGCCAGAATTACTTTTGTTTTCATAGTCATAAATGTTTTATTTGTTTGACACTGCAAAAGTATCGGTAAAAAGTTTCATAAATGTTTCAAAAAGATTATGTTAAGATTAATAAAGTGATACAAAAAAGAGAATGAGTCGGTCAAGCGAGGCTGACCGACTCATTCTCAAAATATTAACCATTTACGTTTGTAGAGTGGGCTATTTGTTTACAAATGCTCTTTCAAGATACTGTGATACATTTATCATAAAATCGCCCATACGCTCGAATTCGTTTATTATGTCCATATAATAGACGCTTGTATGATAATTCTTACCGCCATTCTCAATCTCTTCAATCATTGTGTCTCTGAAATTGTTTCTTAAGGTGTTCAAATGGTCTTCTGCATTATAGGCGTTTGTAATATTTACAAGCACGCCTTTGTGAGCTGCTGTAAGGTTTTCTATCATCACATCGTATGCCGCAATAACTGCTTCGGCCATTGTGTTGAGGTTCTTTATTGTGGGTTCGTCGAAATTCTTTTTGTGTATATTCTTTCTCGACAATATGCGACTGATTGTCTCGCCCGCATCGCCCAACGATTCAAGCTCGCCCACAATTTTGTACATTGCCTTTACTTTAAGCGAGGTCGTTTCGCTAATCTCTTCGGCCGAAACGCCGTTGAGAAAAGAGGCTATTTCATATTCTATACGGTCTGATATTTCTTCGTACTTTACAAGTTTTTCACGCAAGGTTTCGAATTTGTCGTTGTCGGGTTCGTTAATCGCCTCTTTTGCATAAACTGCTCCGTTCTTTGATATCTGTGCAAAATGAATTATTTCGTCAAAGGCCTGTTCAACCGATAATTCGGGAGTGGCAAGGTGGCCTGCCGAAATGTATTTGAGCTTGAATATCTCTTTCTCCTGGTTTTCGGGAGCACGAATAATCCAGCTTACAACCTTTGCAATAAATTTTGTGAACCACACAAGCAACAGGGTGTTTATGGTGTTGAACAGGGTGTGGAGCATTGACAAGCCATAGAGGGCTGCAGTTCCCTCGGGTGACGTAGATTCGGTAACGGCAAAACCCTCGGCTGTGGGGTTGGGTAGGCCAAAGAGTGTTTCGGTGATATGTCCCACAACGCGCAGGAAGGGGTTGAACAGCACCAGTGCCCATAATACTCCAAAAACATTGAAGATGGTGTGTGACATTGCTGCACGCTTGGCCTGTGTGTTACCGACAGATGCAGCTATGTTAGCAGTGATGGTTGTACCAATGTTCTCGCCAAGCACCATTGCGCAGGCCATATTGAAAGGAATCCATCCCATACTCAACATAATGAGTGTGATGGCCATTGTTGCCGACGAGGATTGCAGCACAAGTGTGAGCACAGTTCCAAAAACGAGGAACAGTAACACGGAACCGAAACCGTGGGCAGCCCAGGTGGTTACGAATTCCAGGACTTCGGGAGTTTGTCGAAGGTCGGGCACTGCATTTTTCATAAATGAAAGGCCCAGGAACAAAAGGCTGAAACCAACTATCAGCTCGCCGATGTTTTTGCGGTTGTCTCTTTTTGAATTTGAAAAAAGGAATCCAAAAAGCATCAAAGGCACGGCAAGGATGGAAATGTCGGTCTTGAAACCAAACCAGGAAACCATCCACGCTGTTATGGTTGTACCGATATTGGCACCCATAATAACTCCAATGGCCTGTGTGAGTGTGAGAAGACCGGCGTTAGTAAAACTCACCACCATTACAGTTGTGGCCGACGAGGATTGTATTATAGAGGTTATTCCCACACCTGTTAAAACTCCTTTTAATGGGTTCGATGTCATTGCCGAAAGAAAGCTTCTTAATTTGTTTCCCGCAGCCTTTTGCAGGCCCGAACTCATTAAGTTCATACCATACAGGAACATTCCCAATGCTCCCAATAATGTAAATACTTGTAAAAAATCCATAGAGCTAAAATTTATTCAGTGCAAAGAAATTGCAAAATTGTTTCATAAATATTACAAGAAATATTACATTTTCATTAAATCTTTTTTAGCCCAATCGTAAAACCGAATATTCTCTATAATTTTGCACGCAGATAATATAAAGGTATATGGCAACAGAACGTATATTAATTGTAGACGACGAAGAGACTTTGTGCGAGGTCTTGAAACTTAATCTCGAGAATGAGGGCTACGATGTAGATATTGCATTTAGTGCCGAGCAGGCTTTGACACTCGACCTGAAAGTATATTCACTCATCCTTCTCGATATTATGATGGGGGAGATAAGTGGTATAAAGATGGCCAAGATGCTCAAAGCAGATGTGACAACAGCCGGAATCCCTATTATATTCTGTACTGCGCGCGATACAGAAGATGATATGGTTATGGGGCTTAATATTGGTGCTGATGATTATATTACCAAGCCCTACACTGTGCGTAACGTGATAGCTCGTGTAAAGAGTGTTTTGCGTCGAGCGGGCGGGCATAAGGGTAATGTTTCCCAGGTTACAAGTGCTGAAAAAGAGAATATTCTGCAAGTTGAGGGGTTAAGACTCAATATGGAGTTTAAAACTTGCACGATAGATGGAGTGGAGGTGAAACTTGCAAGAAAGGAGTTTGAGTTACTTGCTTATCTTATTTCGCATCGCGGAAAGATATGCTCTCGTGAGCAGATTTTGAATCGTGTGTGGAGCGATGAGGTGGTTGTGCTCGACCGCACAATAGATGTGAATATAACCCGTTTGCGCTCCAAAATTGGACATTACGGAGCATATATAGTAACTCGTTCAGGTTTTGGCTATGGCTTTCGCGATTAAACTGTCGTATCACAGGCGGCTGTTTTTTATGCTGCTTGCATTCTCGTGGACTATAATATTGTGTTTTGTCTGTTTTCAGTATCTGCGTGAGAAGCAGTATAAATTAAATTTCTTGAATGCGCAGTTGCAGTTGTATAACAAGCATTTATTAAATATTGTAGAGGATGGACTGCAATATGAGGAGTATATCGCAACACACGAACGCCCTTTTGATGAGTTGCGCATTTCTATAATAACCCTCGCCGGAGATGTTGTGTATGACAATATGCTCCCTCTTGATTCGCTCGATAACCATCGCTCTCGTCCCGAGATTGCACGCGCTCTGGAAAAAGGCGCTGCTTTTCACATCGGCCGACAATCGGCCAGCGACGGACGCGAATATTTTTACTCTGCAACGCGTGGCAACAGAACCGTTGTGCGCACTGCTATACCGTACTCCTCGACATTGCGCGAACTCTTGCGTGCCGATTGGAACTTCTTGGGTGTGATGATTCTTGTGAGTCTCACAATGAGTATTCTTGCATATTTTGCGACCAGAAGATTGGGAAAGAATATAGAGAGGCTTAATCGCTTTGCCGCAAAAGCTGAAAAAGGTGAGTCTTTTGATGAAGATGGGCCGTTTCCCAACGATGAGTTGGGTTCTATATCAAACCATATAGTGCAACTCTATGCTCTATGGCAGCAGACTATAAAGGATAGAGATTATGCTCACGAGGCTGCAATGCGAGAAGAACAGGAAAAGATACGCATTAAACGACAACTTACAAACAATATAAATCACGAACTCAAGACTCCGGTAGCTTCGATTCAGGTGTGTCTCGAAACATTGCTTTCGGGAATAAATTTAAGTGAGGAGAAACGGCAGGAACTTTTAGAGAGGTGCTACACAAATAATGAGCGGCTGCGTAGGCTGTTGAACGATGTTTCTCTCATAACCCGTATGGAGGACGGCAGCCTGTTCATTGGCAAGGAGCCTGTAAATGTGAATAATATAGTGAATGAAATTGCCGTGGAGCTGGAAATAATGCCCGAAGATGAGCGTTTTATGCTACACACTGATTTCGCTGAAGAGGTGGTTGTCGATGGTAATCTGTCGTTGATTGGTTCCATATTTCGTAATCTCACTGAAAATGCCATTGCCTATTCGGGAGGAAAGAATATCTATATTTCATTGCTTGAAAACAATGCCCGATATTGCAAGATACGTTTCGCTGACGATGGGTGTGGCGTTGAAGAGAAGCAGATTCCACGTCTTTTTGAACGTTTTTATCGCGTCGATAAAGGACGCTCTCGCCGTATGGGGGGGACGGGACTCGGTCTCTCCATTGTGAAGCACGCCGTACTGTTCCACGGCGGAACGATTACTGCATCGAACAGAATAGGGGGTGGGTTGCAGCTCGATTTCACTCTTGAAAAATCTTGCTGATGCGTTCTTGTTTTTGTAGTTAAAAAAGGGCTCGTCGCAGAGTGAATAACCCTTTTCGTGCTTTTCTCGCTAGTGCGATTTTGAAAATTTAAAAAAGTGAGATATTTTTGTTGTAGATAATATGTTGGATATTATCTATGCGGCCGCAGTGAAGGCCTTATGCGAGATACTTTGTAATATCAGTTATGATAGTATAGTTTTTTCTTAGTTGTTTAGTAAATGTTGGAGGTGCTGCTTTGTGAAAAGCGGCATCTTTTTTTGTGGAATTACAGCGCTGCCACGGAACGGGTGCGGAATGAGTCCTTTGCTTTGCGTGTGTACATTTTTATGACATCTTCGGGCTGACGACATCCCCGCACGTAGGCACGGGTGTGAGCGGGGTATTTGGCAAGGGTGGTGGCGAGGAGCCAGGCGACGGCCATACGCACATAGTAGGGCTCTGTCCCTTGCACGGTGCCCTGTTGCGGGTGTTCGGGCTTTTTCTTGCAGGTTGTGTATTTTGATTTTATTTTTTTGTATTCTATTTTGTCGAGCTGCGCAAAGAGGGTGGGCAGCCACTCCTCGCATAGCAAGCTGCACATAGATGTCACAACTGCGAAACGCACCTCAAACTCTTGTGTCGAGGAGAAATAGGGGAGCACGAACTTCCACAGCTCGCTCTTGTCGCTCTTTTTAAGCCACAGGGCGTTGGAGCAGAATGTGTCGCACACGGCCCAGTTGTCTATGGCGGGTATGTAGCGGGCAAGCATCGCCAGCTTTTCGGCAAAGGGGCGCTTGTCTCTGTTTAAAAGAAAGCCCCATATTATAATCTCTTCGTGGGTGAGGGTGTCGAGCGGCTCGTGCTCGAAATATTTTATTATTTCGGCTCCGTTGCAGCAAGATACCTCTGTGCCGTTGTGAAGACGCGCGGTGATTCCGTTGCGCGATATGGCTGCCGCAAATTTTTTCATATCGGGGATGTGAAGCCCCTGTACTTTGCGTTCGGGCAGGGCATTTACAACGCGCAAGTGTCCCTCGCGGTAGTGCTCTTCATTGGCAAACCGCTTGCTTACAAGACTTTGCAGCAGGTGTGCAATCATCTGTGGTGTATTAGGGATTTTTATTCAAAGAGGCCGTCGCGTTGCAGATAGGCTATGACCTCGCCTCGGCGCACGTGTGCTCCTTGCGCTGCGCACACCTCTACCACGCGCCCTCCGAGGCCTGTGGCTACTTGCTGTAGCTCTCCCCACGGGGTGATTATGGTGCAGAAGGGCTCGTCGGCATCGAAATGTTTGCCCACGGCTGGCGCTACGGACTCGCCCTCGGTGGCTATTTCCCATATAAGCTGTCCTTTCTCGGGGGCTAATATGGCGTCGGCCTTGGCGTGTTTTATAGCTTTTATCTCTTCTATGCTCACGCCGTTTTTTGCCATTTCGCTTTCTTTGGCTTTCTCAATGTCGGCAAGGAAACGCTCTTTGGCTACGCCGCTCTTGTAGTCGCGGTATTGGCGTTCGTGCATAGCAAACTCCCATAGCTCCTCATCGTCTTCTCCTGCGTCCCAGCCAAGTTCTTCCATCTCTTTGCGATATTTGTCGAGGGCGTCGGGGTAGAACGATTGCGGGTCGGCTGTGGTGAACTCGTAGCCTTTCTCTTTGGCGAGCTCTATGATTTCGGGGGCCAACTCTCCGGGCAGGCGACCGCTCTTGCCAAGAATCATTCCCCACATACTCTCGTCCATACGGCTGAAACGGGGCTCGTCCTGCGCACGACTCAAGAGGTTCATAAGCGCAATGTTCTTAACATATTGGCTGAATGGGGTAACGAGTGGGGGATAACCCACGCGCGGCCATACATAGGCTACCTCGTTAAATAGTTCTACCATAAGCTCGTCGAGAGTGTATGTGGCCTTGCCCTTGCTTTGCAGTATGCCGTTGATTCCTTTGTGCACGCCTGCAAGGTCGGACATCATTGAGCCCATCATTCCGCCGGGGAGGCCGCTTGTGAGCAGCAGCGAGCTCATAAGTTTGTTGTTATTATCCATAAAAAGGCCGAGCCACTCGTCTATGAACTGCTGTGTGAGGCTGCGAGCCTTCATATAGGCGTTCATATTTATTTCGGGCACGTCGAAGCCTGCATCTTTGAGCATCGCCTGCACGCTGATGATGTCGGGATGCACTTTTCCCCACGACAAGGGCTCTATTGCGGTGTCGATGATATCGCATCCGTTCTTGCACACCTCGAGAATCGAGGCCATAGAGAGGCCGGGGCCGCTGTGTCCGTGGTATTGTATTATTATTTCGGGGTGTTTCTCTTTTATGCTTTTTACGAGTTGTCCCAGGAAGTGGGGGCGGCCTATGCCTGCCATATCTTTGAGACATATCTCCTGCGCTCCTGCTTCTATGAGCTCGTCGGCAAGGTTGCTGTAATATTCCACTGTGTGAATGGGGGAGCTTGTGATGCAGAGTGTCGCCTGTGGTATCATTCCTGCCTCAAGGGCATATTTTATGGAGGGGATAATGTTGCGAGCATCGTTAAGGCCGCAGAAAATGCGCGTGATGTCCACACCCTGTGCCTTTTTCACTTTGTACATCATACGTCGCACGTCGGCGGGAACGGGAAACATACGCAATGCGTTCAGTGCTCTGTCGAGCATATGTGTCTGTATGCCTGCTTCGTTAAATGGCTTTGTAAATGTGCGCACGGCTTTGTTTGGGTTCTCGCCAGCCATAAGATTCACCTGCTCAAATGCACCGCCGTTTGTTTCGACACGTGCAAAGCATCCCATTTCAATTATCACCGGTGCTATTTTTTCGAGTTGTGCGGCAAGAGGCTGAAACTTTCCCGACGACTGAAACATATCGCGATAGAGCAAGCTGAACTTGATTTTCTTTCCCATAGTCAAATTGTATTAATATATAAGTAGGGGGGTGCCCTGTGTTTACACTCTAATCGCAAAGTTATTTACTTATTTCGTAAAACCTATTTTTTGAGCAGACTTTTTTAAATCTTTTGAAAAAAGATGTTTCTTTGCAGTTGTTTCGACGGTGTGAAGCTGATATCTTTGCGACTTGAATCGGGTGGCGATTTAAGGCGATTTTGAAAAAATAGTCGTTTTATCGCAGAATTTCACCCCAAAATACACAATTTCACCCCAAATTTAAAGATTTTGCCAATGTGTACCGCTGTGTATCGCGGAAATTCGGTTTTGATAAAAGTATGTGCGAAATTTGCACCGAAAATGATGCTTGAGATTAGTTATGTAATCAACGGAGAGTGTAGGTGCATCGATGGATATGCGCGGCGATAGCGGTATTACTTTGCAGCGAATCTCTCAAATTGTAATCATATTATACATATAAGCTATGAAACATTACTTGAATTACGTTGAAGAGGCCATAAAAAAGAATTGGGCAAAGCCTGCCATTTCGAATTATGGTGCCAACGGATACACTTATGGCGAAATTGCCGAGGGTGTTGCGAAATTGCATATTCTGTTTGAAAAATATAATATAAAGGAGGGTGAGCACATAGCTATTTGTGCACGTAACTCTGCCGAGTGGTGTATTGCTTTCTTTGCGATTACCTCTTATGGAGCTGTGGCAGTTCCTTTGCTGCCCGATTTCTTGCCCCAGAATATCGCCGATCTTACAAAGATTTCTGACAGCCGACTTGTGTTTGTGGACAAGCCTATACTTGCTGCGCTCACACGCGACAATGTTTTGGGACAGTTTGCCACATTCGATAAACTTGAGGGTGTGATAGATATAATAAAGTATTGTACTGTAGAAACTTGTGGCAGTGAGATTAATGTATTGCCCGAAGAAGTAGATGCTGCTTTCGCTGCAAAATATCCCCAAAGATTCTCGAAAGAGGATGTCTCTTATAAGGCACGCGACTTTGACAAGGTGAATGTAATCAGCTATACGTCGGGAACGAGCAGCTCGCCCAAAGGTGTTATGCTTAATGCAAAGTCTATATCGGGCAACCTTGAGGTAGCTCGCGCTTTGGTGCCCATCTGCGAGGAGGATGACAACGCAACGCTTTCTATTCTGCCTCTTGCGCATATCTTCGGACAGGCTTTCGATTTCATCTTCCCCTTCTCGTGTGGTTGTCACATAAATATCTTTACAGAGCGCCCCGTGCCTGCGCGTCTTTTGAAGGCTTTGGCCGATGTGAAGCCTTTTATGTTCCTCACCGTGCCCCTGCTTGTGGAGAAAATCTTCCGCTCGAAGGTGATTCCCACGCTCAACAAACCTGTGATGAAATTCCTGACAGCTCTCCCCTTTGTGCGTGACGCCATATTCAAAAAGGTGCGTGCGTCGGTGCTTGCAGCGTTTGGCGGTAACTTGCAGAAGGGTGGTTTCTTTATAGGTGGTGCTGCTATAAGCCGCGACGTGGATATCGTAATGCAGAAAATAAAGATTCCTTATGCTGTGGGTTATGGTATGACAGAGTGCGGTCCCCTTATAAGTTACAAAGGCTGGGCGCATCCCTCGTTGCAGAACCGTGGCGGCGTGGCAACTCCCACGATAGAGCTGCGCATCGACTCGGACAGCCCTGTAAAGGTTCCCGGAGAGATTCAGGTGCGCGGAGATGTTGTCACTACAGGATATTACAAGAACGAAGAGGCTACGAAGGCTGCATTCACATCGGACGGATGGCTGAAAACCGGAGATATGGGTATTCAGGACAAGACCGGTACCGTATATATAAAGGGACGTTGCAAGAATATGATTCTCACAGGCAGCGGACAGAATATCTATCCCGAGGAGATTGAAGACCTTATAAACCAGATACCTATGGTGCTGGAGTCGCTTGTGGTAGGTCGCAAACACTCTATCGTGGCCCTTGTGGTTATGAACCCCGATGCTGTGAAAGCTGCCGGCGTTAGCGAGGCAGAGGCACAGGCTGTTATAGAGAAGAGCGTTCTTGCTCTCAACGACAAATTGCCCGCTTACAGCCAGTTGAGCCGTTGCGAGGTGCGCAAAGAGCCCTTTGAAAAGACTCCCAAGTTGAGTATAAAGAGATTTATGTATAATTAAATTATAGACAGGACTATTTTATTAAAACTGAATAAAATGAAACACTATTTGTCTTACATCGATGAAGCTATCAAAGCCAACTGGAACAGACCGGCCTTGACAAACTATGGTGCAAATACAATGACTTACGGAGTAGTTGCGTCAGAGATAGAGAAATTGCACGTTCTCTTTGAGGAGTGCGGCATTGAGAAGGGTGAGAAGATTGCCCTGTGTGCCCGCAACCAGGCAGAGTGGTGCGTTGCCTATCTTGCTGTGGTAACCTATGAGGCTGTTGTGGTGCCTTTGCTCCCCGACTTCCTCCCGCAGAATATCGCCGATTTGACACGTCTGTCGGACAGCCGTCTGTTGCTTGTGGATAAAGCAATTATAGGAAATCTTAAACGTGACAAGATTGTGGAGCAGTTTGCTGCGTTCGATAAGTTCTGCGGTATTATGGATATTATCGGTATGCAGGTACACGAGAACTGTAACAACCTCCTCGACGATATAAATGCAAAAGTGGAGAAGGCTTTTGCCACACGTTTCCCCCAAGGTGTTACACCCGCAGATATCGACTACACAAAGGATAACTACGACGCTCTCTCTGTAATCAGCTACACATCGGGTACAAGCAGCTCGCCCAAGGGTGTTATGCTTACAGCTCGCTCGTTGTCGGAGAACGTAGAGTATGCGCGCATATATATACGCGCTACTAATACCGACGCCGTACTCTCTATCTTGCCCCTTGCACACATCTTTGGTCAGGTATTCGACTTCCTGTTCCCCATTTCATCGGGTACTCACGTAAATATATACACCGAGAAACCTATCCCCGTGCGTCTGCTCAAGGCAATTGCCGATGTGAAGCCTTTTATGTTCCTCACCGTACCTTTGCTCGTGGAGAAGATTTTCCGCTTGAGAGTGATGCCCAAATTGCGTAAGCCTGCAATGCGTTTCCTCCTTGCAATCCCCGGTATCAAATCTTTGATTCTCGGCAAGGTGCGCAAGACTTTGGTTGAGACTTTTGGCGGTAATATCGTTAAAGGTGGTCTTATCATCGGTGGAGCGGCTATAAGCAAGGATGTAGAGGGTATTATGAGAAAGATGAAATTCCCCTACACCGTGGGTTATGGTATGACAGAGTGCGGTCCCCTCATCAGCTACAGAAGCTGGCAGGAGTTTGTGACACGTTCTTGCGGTAGAGTGGCACGTCCCGGTATCGTGGCGAGAATCGACTCTGAAGCTCCCGACAGAATTCCCGGTGAGATTCAGGTTAAGGGCGACTCTGTGATGCTCGGTTATTACAAGAACGAAGAGGCTACAAAGGCTGCCTTCACCGAGGACGGATGGTTGCACACAGGAGATATGGGTACAATGGACAAGAACGAGAATATCTTCATCAAGGGCCGTTGCAAGAATATGATTCTTACCACAAACGGACAGAATATCTATCCCGAGGAGATTGAAGAGCTTATCAACCAGTTGCCTATGGTAATGGAGTCGCTCGTGGTAGGTCGCAAGCACGGTCTTGCAGCGCTCATCGTTCCCAACCCCGATGCAGTGAAAGAGGCCGGCCTCACACCCGAGGAGTTGCAAAAGACTATGGAGGAGAACCTTTTTGCTCTCAATGAGGCGCTCCCCGTGTATAGCAAGCTCACAATTTGCGAGATTATGGATGAACCTTTTGCAAAGACTCCCAAGTTGAGCATTAAGAGATTTATGTACAAATAATGAATTTATAGTATTCTCTGATATTTTATTTATTGTAGATTATAAATTCGGGCGCGGGTAGAAATACCCGCGCTTTTTTGTGTTTGCGTGTTAAATTTAGTTAAAACGCAGTATTGTTTGCACCCGAATAATTAAAATTATTGCACAAATTGCGTTAATTTGTGCAAAATTTGCGGTTGTTTTAAAAAAAATAGAGATATTTGCAGCGCGAAATGGTTGAAAGGGGTACAAAATCTTGAAAAATGGGTTTGCCTTTTTCAATTGTTTAATATATTTTAGCAGAATTTTAATCATACAATCAATAAATAATAATATGAAGCACTTTTTAAGTTACATCAATGACTCTATTAAGAGTAATTGGGATTTGCCTGCCGTGACCAACTTCGGCGGACGTACATATACCTATGGTCAGATGGCCGAGGGTATTGAGAAGTATCATATATTCTTTAAAGAGGCGGGTATCAGCAAAGGTGACAAGATTGCAATTTATGCACGCAACTCGGCAGAGTGGGTTATCGCTTATTTTGCAACTCTTACATACGATGCAGTGACCGTGCCTTTCCTTCCCGACTTTCTTCCTGCCGCAGTTGTGGAGCTTTCTTGTTTCTCCGATTGCAAGGTAATTATTGCCGATGACATTGCAATAAACGGAATTAAAGGCGATGAGAAACTTATCGCTCAATTGAATACAATTAAGGGCTTTGCAGGTATGCTTAATGTTAAGGATATCAGCGTGGTATATGCTTCGATTGATAGCTTTGCGAAGGCGGGTGAAGAAATTGAAGAACTCTACTCTTCGCGCTTCCCCAATGGCCTTGGCTCTTCTATGGTAAACTATTATAAAGAGGAGAAAGATATGGAGGCTGTTGTGGAGATTAGCTTCACATCGGGAACTACCAGCGCCACCTCAAAAGGTGTTGTTTTGCCTGCCCGTTCTTTGTCGGTGAACCTCGACTTTGGTCACCGCGAGATACCCGCTTGTGTGGGCGGACACATCTTTGCTATTCTTCCTATGGCGCATATGTTCGGACAGACTTTCGACGTGCTTTTCCCCATTTCGAGCGGTTGCCACGTATATGTAATGCCCGGAAAACCCACACCCGCCCGTCTTTTGGGCGGCCTTGCAGTGGTGAAGCCTTTTATGTTCCTCACCGTGCCTATGGTTATCGAGAAGATTTTCAAGTCAAAGATATTCCCACAGATTCGCAAGGCGCCTGCAAAATATCTGCTTAAGGTGCCCGGTCTCGACAAACTGGTGCTGAATAAACTGCGTAAGGCTTTGCTTAATGCATTTGGAAATAATTTTACAGTGGGAGTCATTATCGGTGGTGCAGCGCTCAACCGTGAGGTGGAGGATTTGCTCAAGAGAATGAAGTTCCCCTATGTGGTGGGTTATGGTATGACAGAGTGCGGTCCTCTTATCTCGTATCGTGACAAGAGCGAGTATGTAAAATACTCTTGCGGTACATTGGCGCACCCCATCGAGCTGCGCATCGACTCGGCCAATCCCCGCCGTGTGCTTGGCGAGATTCAGGTTAAGGGCGATGCTGTGATGCTCGGATATTACAAGAACGAAGAGGCTACAAAGGCTGCCTTTACCGCCGATGGATGGTTGCGCACAGGTGATATGGGTGTGCTCGATGCAAAGCAGAACCTCTTTATAAAGGGCCGTTGCAAGAATATGATTCTCACCGGTAGCGGACAGAATATCTACCCCGAGGAGATTGAGGACAAGATAAACAACCTTCCCTATGTTGTAGAGTCACTTGTAGTGGGCCGTAAGAACGCTATTGTAGCACTTGTAGTTCCCGACTACGAGGCTGGCAAGCGCGACGGTCTCTCGGAGGAGGAACTTAATAAGCTCGTAGACGCCAATGTGTTGGCTTTGAATGAGGAACTTGCCGCGTATAGCAAAATCGGTTACACCGAGTTGCGTCGCGATCCCTTTGAGAAGACACCCAAGCAGAGTATCAGACGATTTATGTATAGCTAAACAGACAGACGGAGAGGTATTCCTCTCCGTCGTTGTTTTAAAGATTTTATAAAGCGGGTGGTGCGTAGGTTTTTTCAAAAAAAGAGAATAAATCTTTTGCAGACTGATGAAAAATAGTAATTTTGCACCCGCAACGAGGAAAGATGCCAGAGTGATCGAATGGACCGGACTCGAAATCCGGCGTACGCTTTTTAGTGTACCGTGGGTTTGAATCCCACTCTTTCCGCAAGAAAAAAAAGCAAAAAGGAAAACCAAGTTTACTTGAGTTGAACTTTTTGCTTTTTTTCTTGCAAGGATGCCCGCGGCAGCGCCGGGATGCGCAGAATCCCACTCTTTTTTCTTGCAAGGACGCTCGCGGCAGCGCTGGGATGCGCAGAATCCCACGCTTTTTTTCTTGCGCTTATTCTGTTTCGGAATTTCGCTTTAAAACCCTTTTTCAATTATTCATTCCTTGTTTAACAAAATAGATTTTTTCCATAAAAAGCGGTCGGTGCAAACGCAGAGAAACAAAATGGGCAGACTTTAAATATATAAACTTTTGTTTTCTTTATTTGTAAGATAATTTTGGGTATATTCGCTGTGAAATATAGAATTTATGAGACGTTTAGCAGTTATATTGTTTTCTTTGTTGCTTGTGGCGATGAATGTTTCGCTCTATGCCGCACCCGACAAAAAAGAGAAGAAAAAGAAAGGTAAGGACGAAATTGTAATGCCTAAATATCCCGGTGGGCAAGAGCAGATGCTCGAATATCTGCTTGTGGAGACCATTTACCCCGAAGAGGCCTATCTCAACGACGAGGTGGGCGAGGTGCTTGTAGGCTTTCGTGTGGAGAAGGATGGTTTCGTCACATCGGTGAGGGTACTCAAGGGTGTCTCTCCATCGCTCGACGCCGAGGCTATGCGCGTGGTGAAGAAAATGCCCCGTTGGGAGCCCGGAACAAAAAATGGTATTCCCGTGCCTGCGGAGCTTTCTATTCCCATAAACTTTAAGTTGGTGAAGAAGCCCAATTATTACGGCAAGGATAACAAAGAGAACGGAGTGGAAAAGGCAAAAGCCCGCGAGAAACGCCGCCGCGGCAAATGGTGGAGCGGGGAATAAATTTTTATGCTTATGGACAAGACAATTATAAAAGAGAGGGTAGATGCGTTGCGCAGTTATATGGCCGAGAAGGGTTTGTCGGCCTATATCGTTGTGAGCAGCGATGCACATAGCAGTGAGTATGTGGCCGACCGCTGGAAGGCGCGTGAGTGGCTGACAGGTTTCGATGGCTCGGCGGGCACGGCTGTTATAACAGCCGACGATGCACGCCTGTGGACTGATTCCCGCTATTGGATTGCTGCGGAGAGTGCTCTCGATTCTACAGGTATAACCCTTATGAAAGACGGCGAACGGGGTACTTTGTCTATTTCTCAATGGCTCTGTGCCAATGTGGAGCAGGGCGGCGTTGTGGGAGCAGACGGCACTGTGTGTTCCATAGCCGAAACAATTGAATGGGGCGAGGCATTGTCGGCAGCAGGTTTGTCGCTCGATACCTCGCACGACGCCATAGATGCCATTTGGGAGAATCGTCCTGCCGTGCCCAATGGGGCTGTGGAGGTTATGCCGTTGCATTTGTGTGGCGAGAGTTCCGCCGACAAGATAGCTCGTCTGCGTGTCGCGTTGGCGTCGAAAGGTGTGCAGGGAATTTTGCTCACAATGCTCGACGAGATAGCGTGGCTTGCAAATATCCGCGGCTGCGACGTCGATTACAACCCCGTCGTGGTGTCGTATATGCTTGTGACGGCCGAGAGTGCAACGCTCTATGTGTTGCCCGAAAAGTTATCGCAAGAGGTCGTGGAGCACCTTGCGCAGGCAGGTATAGCTGTGGCGCATTACGACGATGTGTGGGGAGCTTTGGCTGCATATCCTTGTGAGACAATTCTTTTGCAGCCCAACCGTTGCAACCGCGCAGTGCTCGAGCAGCTAAACGCGAGCTGTGAGCCTTGCTTCCAGAACTCTCCCGTTGCCGAAATGAAAGCTGTGAAGAACGCAGTGGAGATTGAGGGCTTTGAGAAGGCTATGCTTGCCGAGGGCGTTGCTATGGTGAAGCTCCTTCATTGGCTCAAAGGGGCTGTGAACGGCGAGCAGCTCACCGAGCTCGATATAGACCGCAAACTCACCGAGCTGCGCAGCGAGGATGCTGCGTTTAAAGGCTTGAGTTTTGCAACTATAGCGGCCTATGGCGAGAATGCTGCGATAGTACACTATGAGCCTACCGAGGCGACAAATGCAGCCTTGCAGCCCAAGGGGTTGCTTCTGCTCGATTGCGGTGCGCAGTATGAGTGTGGCACAACCGATGTAACGCGTACAATACCTCTGGGAGAGATTTCGGACGAGGAGCGTCGCGATTACACCTTGGTGTTGCGCGGACACATCTCTCTTGCTATGGCGAAATTTCCCGTGGGAACCTGCGGAACGCAGCTCGACGTGCTTGCCCGTCAGTGGTTGTGGCAGCAGGGTGAGAACTACCTGCACGGCACCGGTCACGGAGTGGGGCACTATCTCAACGTGCACGAGGGCCCGCATCAGATAAGAATGAATAATATGCCTGCGCCGTTGCTTCCGGGTGTTACGGTAACCAATGAGCCGGGATTGTACAAGGCGGGCCGTCACGGTATACGCATCGAAAATACTATGCTTGTGGAGCACAGCCTGACTACGGAGTTTGGCGATTTCTGCTCTATGCGTCCGCTCACGCTCTGTCCCATAGATACAACGGCAATCGTGCCCGAACTCCTGGGCGCAGATGCCATTGCCTATCTCAATGAGTATCACGCTATGGTGTATGAGAAGCTGTCGCCGTTTTTTGATGGCGAGTTACTGCTTTACTTGAATGATTTATGCAAAAGTATCTAAATATAAGAGCTTTATACTTGCTTTTACTTGCGGTGCTTGTGACGTCGTGCGGGGAAGATTGTGCGACGCAGCAGCCCGAACTGATAGCTCACGCTGGCGGCGAAATTGACGGCTTTGTATATACAAACTCTCTCGAGGCGGTAGAAAAATCTATAGCCGACGGGTACAAATATATAGAAATTGACCTTTCTGTAACTGCCGATAGTGTGGTGGTTGCGGCGCACGATTGGGAGAGTTTTAATGAGTATACGGGCTTTGCACACAGGGGCGACACCGTTCCCGTGCTTGCCGATTTTAAAGCGCGTCGTCTGCACGGTGTATATACCCCTCTCACGGCAGCCGAGGTAAACGAGATTTTTGAAAAGGATACAACGCTTGTGCTTGTGACCGATAAAATTTCTTCTCCCGAGATTCTTGCGCGTAATTTCCCCGCATTAAAGGAGCGTATGGTTGTGGAGGCGTTCAGTTACAGCGACTATGTGGCTTTGCTCGACGAGGGTTATATGAGGGTGCTCTATTCTGTGCTCGCGTGTGATGTGTCTGTTTCTATCAAAAAGCACCTTTTGTTTCATATATTTAATACCGGGCCAAAGATAGAGTGGCTTGCTGTGCACACAAGTGCTTTTGGCTATCCTATCTTTAAACTTGTGTCTGCTTTGGTAGATTTCGATATAGCTCTATTTACAATAAACGATGTGAATGAGATTCCTCAAAAGTATGCCGACAGGGTGAAGATGATTTACACCGAGGAAATTAAGCCGTAACCAAGTTTGAATGTTATAAAAAACTCTGCACTTGTGGATTTGCCAGGAGTGCAGAGTTTTTATTTATTGCTTATCTTCGTCGCTTAAGGGGATATTGCCCGTGTCGGTGAGAAGCATATCCTTTGTGTATTTGTACTCTTTGTGCGCAAGAGAGTTTTCTGTATCAAAATGGTTGCTTTCGATGTCCATAACACCGCAAACAAACTCGTACATAAGGTCGTTGGTGAAGAACTTGTCTTTGTTTGCTTTTATTGCTTCGCAACGCTCTTTGTGATGGCGTATGTAGCTGTCGGTGAGGTGAACGCTCAAGGGTATTCTCACGGTGCCGAAGCCTGTGAAGTATGATTTGCGACGCTCATTGGGCACGCAGCCGTGGTCGCTGAAGTATATCATAGCCTCGAGATTGAGATTCTCGCAGGCATACTCGTAGATATCTTTGAGTATGGTGTCGGTGTAGTGCAGCGAGTTGTAGTAATTGAGCATAAGGTTCTCAACACCCGGCTCGCCCCATTGTGTTGCGCTTGCGGGGTAGCGGCTCAAATAGTTTGCGTGGCTGCCCATAAAGTGTAGTATTACGAAGTTGTTCTTCGTGGGGTCTATCTCGTCGAGGAAATTTAGTAAATCTCCGTCGTATCGACCTTTGTTAAGGCTCTGCTCTGTCCATTTTGCGGTGTCGCAAGTGTCGGCCACAAGTGTGATGGAAGTGTCGTGCGAGCCTAAATAGCCCTGGTTGCTGTACCAGTGTGTGGTGTATCCTGCTTTGCGGGCGATATCTATGATAGATGTAGATTCGTAGAACTCTTTTGTGTTATACTGATTGCGCTCGGTGAGCACGCGCTCGAGCGTGGGCACTGTCTGATGGTGGCAAGAGTATGCATTTGTGAAGATTATGTTGCGCTCGCTGTCTTCTTTGCTGCTGCGTAGCCAAGGGGTAGTGTCGTGCTCCATATCCACGTATGCGCTCATATAGTCGCGTGAGGCCGACTCTCCTATAATCATAATATATGTGTGGGGCTTGTCGTTCTTCTCGCCTTTTACATTCACGTTCAGCCCGGCAAGTCTTTTCTGCAGCCCCTCGGTGTATAGGCTTGTGCGCAGGCTGTAGTCCTTGATATCGTAGTAGAGGTAGAGTAGGTGTGTGCGCATAAAGATGCCTCTCTTTTTGCGGAAGAGGTTTATGCTCATTCCTATTATGTACACGACAAGGAAAATAACCTCGTAGAGCGACAGATGCACATTTGAAGCTGCAAGGCTGCTGCCCCAGACGGCTGTTGCCAAAAGAAATAAAAAGGCGAGGGGAATGAGTATGAGAATGTGTATGGGGAACGATTTAAGGTATTCTATGGCTTCGTTTTTGTCGGTGTTAAGCGCTGCCTCCATACCGTTGGAGTCGAAATTTATACCATATATGAAGAAATATCCCCACTGTATCACGGCAAACATAAAGAGTGCAAAAACAAGAACTCCTGCAATGGGGCAGAGTATATTACAAACTGTTGCGCTTGCCGATGATATGGCAATGTGTATGGCCGACAGCCAACCAAACAGATAGATGCCCGCAACGATGTCCATACGCAATCCTTTACCTGTGCCTTTCTCCTTTTTTCTGCTTATGTAGTGCATTACAGGTGAAGAAAAACCGCATATAAGTGCTGTTATAGCGCTGAATATGAGCACGGGGCTGCTCAACGGCTGCTGTGTTATTGCTATGGGCAGTATTGCTGTGAGCGCAGCTATAAGATAGCGACGTATCTGTTTCTTTTTGTGCTTTTTGAGCTTAATTTCTTCTATGTAGTTATGCACTGCATAGCTTACTGCGCTTATGGAGATTATTGCAATGAGATATTGCCAAATGATGATTGTTTCCATTTTCTGCCTCTGTGATAGGTTTGTGTTATATATGTAAATAGAGCCGGAAATGATTTTCAGGCTCTATTTTATGAAACGGAGTGTTTACTCTTCTTCGTCGGGGGTGTGTAGAATGAGCGTTGTGGCGCCCAGCGTGATGATTGCGCCTGCCTCGATGCGCTGACGCTCTTTGTTACCGAGAATGCGGTTCATTACAAATGTTCCTGTGACACTTTGGTTGTCGCGTATGGTGTATATGAGTTCGTCGCCGTAACCTCGTTTTACATTTATTATGCAATGGCGGCGGTCCATACTGGGGTCGCTCGTCTCTATGGGGTTCGATATTACCGTGCCTTTGTTGTAGCGACCAATCATATTGTCGCCCTCGTGAAGGGGAATCACCTGCTTGAAACAGAAACGGTTCTCAACTACCACAAGGTGACCGAGGTCCTCGGTCTCTATCTCTTCATCTTCTCCTATGCGTATGGTGAAACTTTTGCGACACTGCTCACACTCAAAAACCAGCGATTGCCCCTCTTTGTAGTTTGATGCATCGAAATCAATGGGGTGGTCGCATTTGGGACAAATAATCTTTTTCATTATCTAACGGTTGTGGGCAGAACCCACGCATCGGGGAAGGTGCCCTTGATTTGTGTGATTGCTTCTTGAGCCTCTCGGTGTGTGGCGTATCCGCCTATGGATATGCGGTGTCTGCCGCTGCCCTCAACGACGGTGTAGCTTGCCTCCATCTTGGCCGATAACTCTTTGATAGCCAGTTGTGCATTGGCTTCGTTGGGAGAGCTTGCCACAATTATGTGATAGATTTTTTCGTTTATGACAACGGGGGCGGTAACTGTCTCCTGCACGGGTTGTGTGGCGGGTAACTCAACTGTTGCCTGCTCTGTTTCGGCGGGGGCGGTCATATTACCGTTTATGTCGAGAGGGGTTATTTCGCAATTGGCAATCTCGGCAGCGGCCTGACGGGGGGCTGTGGCGCCCAACTGCTGCATAAGTGATATCTGCTCGCCCGAAGCAAAGCCGGTGAACGACGCCTGCATATTCTGCTTGAATGCGCTGTCGCTCATAGGTGTCACAAAGATAAATGTGAGGATGATGGCTGCAACGGCTGCTATGTACTTGCCGAGCTCGCGGCGTTTGATGACAATCTTTTTCTCCTCGCAATCGCGCAGGAGGGGGAAGGCAAAGGGCTCGAAACCGAAGTTCGTGGGATCGTCGATGCCGTTGGCGTCTACCTCGAACGAGATTTCTCCTTTTATATTCATATAGAATGTGCCGAGCTCGCCCATTCTCACTATGCTGTTCTGCGAAAGGGTGTCGCGCAGGGTGGTGATATCCTTGCGCATCTCCTTGCCTGCCTCCTCATAGGAGAGTTGCTCGCTGTCGATATAGGCCGACAGCAAAAGCGCGTCGTCAATGGTAACACCGGGGTTGAAGCACATTGTACGACGAGGAGGCATAAAAATATGCTCCGCGATGTTGTAGTGCGCAGGCTCCTCGTGAGCCAGAAAAGCACCCATTCCCGGAATTATCACGCAGTTGTTACGCGCAACAAGGTATGATATATGTTTTTCTAATCGTTCCACGTTACAAAAATAGTAAAAAAAGCTCTTTCCGCAACAAGTTTGGAATAATTTTTATCTTTTAATATTTTTAGGTTGCTCCTTTGTGGTGTTCGATGGCAAAAAAAACGTATCTTCGCAATTGAATTTTATAATGTAATGGGAAAAACTATGCAACCGCGCAGAATAGAGCTGCTCTCTCCGGCGCGAAATCTTGAAACGGGTATAGCCGCAATAAACAACGGTGCCGACGCTGTGTATATAGGTGCCGAGCTTTTCGGTGCGCGTCAGGCGGCGGGTAACAGTGTGGCCGACATTGAGCGCCTTGTGCAGTATGCACACATCTTTGGAGCAAAGGTATATGTAACCCTCAACACAATTCTTTACGACGAGGAAATTGAGGCTGCACGCAAGCTCATAGGTGAGTTGTATACCGCTGGGGTAGACGCCCTGATTGTGCAGGATATGTCTATCCTAAAGATGGATATTCCGCCCATTCCATTACACTGCAGCACACAGATGGACAATTGCAGCGTGGAGAAGGCTCAATTCTTGTCGAGGCTTGGTTTTCCTCGTGTGGTGCTTGCCCGCGAGCTCACTCTGCAGCAGATTAAGGAGATACACGATGCTGTGCCACACACCGAGCTCGAGGTGTTTGTGCACGGGGCTTTGTGCGTGAGCTACAGCGGGCGTTGCTACGCTTCGCAGCACTGTTTCGGGCGCAGCGCCAACCGTGGCGCCTGTGCGCAGTTCTGCCGTTTGCCGTTTACAATGGTCGATGCCGACGGAGCTGTAGTGTGCAAGGAGAAGCACCTGCTCTCGCTCAAGGATATGAACCGCAGCGCTATGCTCGAGGAGATGCTCGATGCGGGTGTGACCTCTCTCAAAATTGAGGGGCGTTTGAAGGATGTCTCTTATGTAAAGAATATTACGGCGCATTACCGCCGCTGCCTCGACGAGATTTTCTTGCGCCGCGAGGAGTATGCAAGAGCTTCATTTGGTGTTGTCTCTCCGCAGTTTACACCTGCGCCTGCCAAGAGTTTCAATCGTGGTTTTACCGATTATTTCCTCAAGGGCGACCGCACGGGAATCACCTCGTTCGACACTCCTAAATCGATGGGTGAGTTTATGGGAAGGGTGAAATTTGTGTCGAGAAACTATTTTACCGTCACAGGCGGTGAATTTAACAATGGCGACGGTGCCTGTTTCATCGCTGCCGACGGCAAGTTGCAGGGTTTTCACATAAACAGGGTGGAGGGTAACCGCATCTTTCCGCAAAATATGCCGCAGGTATTTGCGGGTGCCGAGCTCTATCGCAATGCCGATTGTGAATTTGAGCGCGCCCTCTCGCGTCCCGATGTGCCACGCCGTCTTATGATTGAGCTGTCGTTTGGCGAGAGTGCCGACGGCTTTTCTCTCACGGCAACTACCGAGAGCGGTGTGCAGTGCTCTGTGACAGAGGTTTTTGAGAAACAGGCGGCGCGTAATCCGCAGCGTGAAAATATCGTGGGGCAGCTGGGTAAATGGGGAAATACCCCGTTTGAGGTGTCAAAGGTGGATGTGACAATGAGCGGGGAGTGGTTTGTGCCCTCGTCGTTGCTATCGGCTATGCGACGCAGCTTGTGCGAGGCGCTCACGGCACAGCTGCTACTCGAGCACAAACGCGATGTTATGCCTCGCATAAACGACGATGCGAAATTCTATTCGCACAGCATAGATTATTGCGGAAATGTGGCAAACAGTCTTGCGCAAGCCTTTTACAAGGAGCACGGGGTTGAAGAAATCTTTCCCGCATACGAAAAGGAGCAGCCTGCAGGCGTGCCTGTGATGTATTGCAAGCATTGCTTGAAGTTTGCTTTCGGGTGGTGCAGCAGGGAGGGTGAGAGGTCTCCTTTCAAAGAGCCCTATTATCTTGTGTCGGCCGACGGACGTCGTTTCCGTCTTGCTTTCAACTGCTCTGCTTGCACTATGACTGTTCTGCCCGAGAAATAAAAAGACCGCACCCGGGGGAGGAGTGCGGTCTTTGCTGCGGGTAAACGCTTTTACCCGTTGAAGCTTCGGCTTTCTCAAGTGGATGCTTCAATCTTACTATTACTATGAAAAACACATATATATAACACCCGAAAGGAAGAAAAAGTTCCTGTCGGGTGTGTTAATTTTTGCAAATATTTTCTATTTATCTGTGACAGATTGATTTATATTCGCAATATGTGCAGCGTTTTTTATCTGTGGCAGGTGCAAAAGGCCTTGTCTCGTCGAAAATATTTTGCAAAACCGTTTGCAGATTGTCCATAAAATCTTGTTTTATGGCGTTTATATCATCGACGGGGTTGCCCTCGATGTCTATTACAAAGTTCTCGCGTTGGGCGTCGGCACTCTTGTGTATATAGAGCAGCGAGGGGGAAATGTTTTTTATGCCTTGTCGGCGTGCCTTTTCTATCCACGCGAGCTCTTTGTCGTTGCTGTAGTTCCTGCCGTTTTTCAGCAGCACGTCCACAGCCACGGAGTAGAGCAGCGCCTGAAAGCGGTAGCCCGAGCTTGTGCCTTCGTGAGCGATGATACTCTCGATGGAGGTTTTTGAGTCTTTCTTGCCGCCTCCCGTCTTGTAGTCGATAATATTTAGCGTGCCTTGTCGCGCGTCTATTCTGTCTATGGTTCCACCTATGTTGAGGTTTACGGCGCTGCCGTTCTTGCACTGCACGGTGTAGGGCATACGCACCTGTCGCTCGCTGCCTATGTATGTGAAAGGTGTGTAGGCGTTGTCGAGCTTTACAAGCCTGTGGAGGAACTTGTGAAGCACATCGCGGTTTATGAGCTGCTCGCCGTTGTAGACGGCTTTGTTTCCTTTTTTGAAAAAGTGCTCAATGAAGGCGTCGTCGATAAACTTATATAGATATTGCGGTGTTTTGAGGAATTTCTCAAAGTCGCTCTTGTCTATAGTGCCGTTATTGCGCGAGAGTATGTCGTTGTAGAGCTCCTCGGCTGCCGAGTGAAAGATATTTCCTATATCGGTGGCCTGCAACTCCGTGTCTATCTCCTCATACTCTTTGAGTCCCATAATGTAGTAATAGAAGAACTTTAGCTCGCAGTCGAGGAATTTGTTTATTCCCGTGGGCGTGAGCATTTGTGCTTCGGGGTTGCTGTTGAGGTCGAAGCGTTGCAACAGTTTTTTTGTAATTTCGGCATTGCGCCTCACCTCTTTGACTGTTTGTTCTATACTCTTTTGCGGTGCTTCAATCTTAAGGCGTTTTATCTTGTAGATATTGCTGCCCATAAGCTGCAAGAGGTAGCGCGAGCACTCGCCCTTTGTCTTGCTCTCGGTGGAGCTGTTGTAGACGATGGTTACTTTTTCGGCTCTTTGCAGGAGGCGATAGAAGTAGTAGGCGTAGATGGAGTCGCGATGCTCGCTCATTGTGAGACCGAAGGCGCGGCGCAGGTTGTAGGGTATATAGGAGTTGTCGCTGCTGCTCTTGGGCATATTACCTTCGTTGGCTGCGAGTATTATCACGTTCTTGAAGTCGATGTTTCGTGTCTCGAGCAGTCCCATAATCTGTAATCCCACGACGGGCTCGCCGTGGAAGGGCATAGATAGTGTGGAGAGCATTCTCACCAAAAGAGCGGCTATGCTCGAGGGCTGCATCTCTATTTCGCCCTTTTCGAGCAGTGCAAGCAGGCGTAGTGTCTGGTTGTGTGCCTTGAGCAGTGCCTCGCAGAAGAGCTCTTCGTAGGTGTCTTCGTTCTTGTCGCTTGCCGTGGCGCGGTCGTTGGCTATGGCATATATGAGCTCGGCGATGTTTTTTATCCACTCTATATTGTCGGAGGGGCGGGCAAAGGCAAGGCTCAGGATTTCGTCGCGGCACAGCTCCTCGTTTGCAGGGAAGAAACGCTTCTCTTTCAGTAATTTCTCGCGCAGGAGCACGGCGTTGTCGCTGCTTTGTATTATGTAGGGGTGCTTGAGAATCTTTTCAACGGTGGCGAGCGTGAAACGCTCCTGTTTTTTGTCGTAGCCGCGTAACTGCAACTCGAGGAGAAGTTTAATGAGGCTGAAGACAGGGGTGTGCGAGATGGGGAATCCCATTGTCACGTTCAGATGCTGCAGGCGATTGTCGGCGGCGGTGTCGGGCAGGGAGTGGAGCGTTGCCTCGAGCATTGTCTCGTCGCAAAGTACGATGGCTGTCTCCACCTCCTTCTCGCTCAAGTTCTCTTTGAGCCACTCGGGGATGTAGCGTGTCTGTATATTGTCGGTGGTTGCCGATACAATTGTGACATCTTTCTCGCGCGACAGGTTGTCCCACACGCCGTTCTCGAGGGCGTTGGGAAAGCGTTGCAGGTTATTGCGCATAAAGTGCCCGGCCTCGTGGTGCTCGTTCTCGACATAGTGCTTGTCGTAGTCCCAGTAAAAGAGGGCTTTGCCTGCTTTGTGTAGCGTGTCGAAGAGTTTGTTTTCCACTCCGTTGAGCGCGTTGAAGCCTATGAAGACATATCTCTCATAGGGGAATTGCATCTTGTCGCTGTGCTCTATAACGTCGCGGTAGAGCATTCCCTCGTAGGCGAGGTTTTCCTTTTTAAGGCTCTCTTTGAACGAGGTGTAAATGGGATAGAGCACCTCCCAGATGTTTGTGAATTTCTCTTTTATCTTGCTCTCTTTTTCGGGGTCGAAGTTCTTGAAGAACTGCTGTATGGCCTCTATCTGCTGTTTGTCGAGGACATCTCGTGCCGTGCCCAGCTTGCGCAAGTCCTTTATGTTTGCAAACAGCTGCGAGGCGTTGGCGAGGTTCTTGTCTACATCGTCAAAGTCTTTTATAAGCATTTCGCCCCAATAGTAGAAGTTGTCGAGCGTGTCGTTGCTCTTTGTGTGCTTTACATACTCCTTGTAGAGCTTGCTTACAAGAAGCACGGGATCGCCCGTAACACAGTCGGAGCACTGCTCAAAGAGCTCGCTTATGGTTATGTAGGCGGGGCTCCACATTGCGCCGTCGCCTATCTTCTCGAGCAGGTACTCGTTGAAGAAAAGGCTTGCGCGTTTGTTAGGGAATATTATGGCGGTATCTTTGAAGTTACCGCCCAAACGGCCGTATAGGTCGTCGGCTACTATCTTTAAAAAAGGTGTCATACTTCTACAATTGTTCCGCGGTCTACGTACCAGACGTATCCTTTTATGTTCTTATCTTCTATCTTTTTGAGCAGGGTGATATACTCTTGCACCTGCTCGATGTGTGCGGGGCTCTCCTTTGCAAATTTGTAATCTACCACAATAACCTCGTTGTCTCCCACCATAACCCTGTCGGGGCGGTAGCTGCTCTTGCCCTCCTTATAGCTGTTGCACAAGATGGCGCGCTCGTTGAGAAGGTGGTAGTGCCCGCTGAACCACTCCTTTGTCTGTGGCAGGTTTATGGCTTTTATGAGTTTTTCCTCTATCTGCTTTTTCTCTTTCTCGGTGGATATGAGGCCCTCAATCAGCATTTTATTAAGGCGGCGGCCGAGTTCCTCGCCTGTGGTGAGCGCCGAGAGTATGCTGTGCATAAGCTCGCCGCGTGCAGCCGAGTCGTAGTTGCGCTTTTCGCGGCTGTCCGATGCAAGGAAACGGGCAAGCTCGCGCGACTGCTTGTAGGAGAGCCTGTTGCCGTAGTATGTGAATTGCAGCTCTCTCTTCTCCTCGCTCTCAATGAGGAAGGGGTTGTCTATCTTCTCCTCCTCTTTTCTCTTCTCTTTTGTGGGTATGGGTGTGCCGTAGGTAAATATGCCGGCCTGGTCGTCGTATGTGGCTCCCTCAATTGTCTTTACCCTGTCTATGGCTTTGTTTATCAAGCCCGAAATCTTTGTCTCGCTCTTTTCGTCACCGTCGCTGAAGATGATGAGGTTGTTCTTGGCGCGCGTTGTGGCTACATACAGGATATTGAGGTTGTCTACTATCTGGTAGAGGTAGTCTTTGTTATAGTCTTTCTCAAATATGGAGTCGAGCATCAGCTGCTTGCTGTTTATGGGCAGCAGACTTATGTCGCTGAAGGGTTCTATTTCGGGCTTGCACCACAGGGTGTTGTTTGCGCGGCCTGTGAGCTCCCAATTGCAGAAGGGGATAATGACCGTGCCATATTCGAGTCCTTTGGATTTGTGTATCGTGGTTACGGTTACGCTCTCTCCGGCCGATGCGGGTATGGTCTTGTCGCACAGCTCTTCGTCCCACGCCTCGAGAAAGCCGCCGAGGTCGGATGCTTTGTTGTTTATACACTGCGCCGCGTGGTCGAGGAACGAAAAGAGATAGGCCTCTTCACCTTTTATCTCTGTTATCTGCAAAATATGTATGAGCTTTTCTATGAGCTCGTATATGGGCAGTCCTTTGAGATAGGGGAGTTGCTCGGTGTATTCGGCGGGGAGTAATGCGCTGTAGTCGTTTTCTTTTATGTACTGCTCGACGTTGCGTTCCTCTTTTTTCACAGCCTTGTAGTACATATCGGCAAGGCTTATGATGTTTATCTTGTCGTCGGGGCGGGCTATGTGGCGCATCGCCGCAATGAGCAGTTGCACGCTTATGGCTGCCGAGAGCTTGTAGGCCTCGTCGGATACGATATTCAGGTTGGGGAATTTAATTTTAAATGCCTCTACAATGGTAGGTATGACGCTGTTTCCTCTGATGAGGATTGCTATGTCGCTCGGTGCTATGTGATTCTTTTCTATGGCCTCTTCGAGAGTCTCCATAAGCTGTTTTACGGCGTCGTCGGTCATTGCGGCACGCGGGTTGCTTTTCTTTATCTGTCTTATCTCCACATATCCCTCGTTGCCTTTGTGGGGAGGGGTTGCCTGCTCCACGTCGGCATAGGCGCGGGTGAGATTTGCGAGGTCGTCGCCCAGCTTATCCTTGAACGATTCGGATATTATTTCTACGGCTGCTCTGTAGAGGGTGTTATTAAAATGTGTGACGCGGCGCGTGCTGCGGTAATTGGTCGATTTGTAACAAAAGGCGCCCTCTTTCACCTCTTGCGACGCTATTTCAATGGTCTCGGGGTGAAAGGTCTCTATGTTATTCATAATATTCCAGTCGCTGTTTCTCCAGCGATAGATCGACTGCTTTACATCGCCCACGATGAGGTTGAAGTTTCCTCGTGCGAGCACCTCGTCGAGCAGCTTTTCAAAGCAGTTCCATTGCAATTTTGATGTGTCCTGGAATTCATCGATGAAGATGTGGTTTATCTCTGTGCCTATCTTCTCAAATATGAAAGAGGTGTTGTTTTTAATCATACTGCTCAAGAGGTATGTTGTCTCGGCCAGAAGGAAACGATTCTCTCTTTCGTTCTCCTCTTTCAGTGTCTTGGCGATGGTGTTGAGCAACCCCAGCTGGTGGTACATATCGAGCGCGAGGCGGCAGCTGTTGTAGATTTTTGTTTCGTTATCCTCAATCTCTTTGGCTCTCACAAGCAGCTGTGCCACTTCGTTGTTTATGCTGCTCATCGCCGATATTTTATCGGGGTTGGCAATGCAGGCTTCTATCTTTGCACCCATCTGCGGAGGGATGCCCTTGCGCATCTTTTCAAAGAAGCCCCACAGGCCGCGGCTCTTGCCGAAAAAATCGTCGGCGCTGTATCCTGCGGCCAGCTTGAAGAACCTCTCGCCTGTGCTTTTTATATTGTCGAGCACACTGTTTTCGATGCCTTTTATATTGGCATAGAAGTTCTTGAGCTGCTCGCCGTTATTCTGGTCTATCTGCTCGCGTAGCTTGTCTCCGCGCTCCTGATACTCCTCTTTCAAAAGGTTTTTTGCAAATTCCTTTATGGTCGAAGAGACTCTCCACGACCTGTCGTTGTTTAGATTGTCCTCGATGAAGTTTATAATCTGCTTTATCTCGGCGGAATTCTCCTCGAGTCGTTTTATGTATGAGTCTACAGCCTTGTCGAGCAGTTCGTCTCCGTCGAGTGAAAATTCCACGTCGCCCTTGAGCTCGAGCTCTTTGGCGAGGCCGCGCAGCACCGACTGAAAGAATGAGTCAATCGTCTGTATGCGGAAGTGACCGTAGTCGTGCATAATCTTCTCGAGGGCGCTCTTGGCGTTTGCGCAAATCTTTGCGTCGGAGAGGCCGGGGAATGCCTCGCGCATCTTTTGCGTGTATCCGGCCGACGAGGGCAGGTTATATGCTATGCCGTAGAGCTGGCTCAAAATGCGCTCTTTCATTTCGGCCGTGGCTTTGTTTGTAAATGTGACGGCTATGATGTGCTTATACGCTTCGGGCGATTGTATGAGCAGTTTTATGTATTCCACGGCAAGGGTGAAGGTTTTTCCCGAGCCTGCCGACGCTCTGTATACTTTGAGGTTTCTCATTCTTTATATCTTCTTGTGCTGTGAATTTCTCGGTGTCTTGCAAACACGGAATGTCTTGCTAATATAGTGTTTTTTTTGAAAAAATGTGCGTTTAAGACGATAAATAATATTGCGGTTCTCGATATATGTATAAAAGGAATATGGCTTTTGCGAGTAAATGGAGTTATTTGTTCTTTATTTGATATTTTTCTTTTACATTTGCATAGAATTTGCGGCAATTGTGCCGCGGAAAATTTATATCTATGTCAAAATATATTGTAGAAGACCCCAGAAAAGTTACAACCCATCGTTTCATTGAAATGAAGCGCAAGGGTGAGAAGATAGCTATGCTCACTGCATACGATTACACAACTGCTATGCTCATTGACGGAGCAGGTGTCGATGCCATCCTGGTAGGTGACTCTGCTTCAAATGTTATGGCGGGTAACGTAACTACATTGCCCATCACTCTCGACCAGATGATTTATCACGCAAAGTCGGTGGTGCGCGGTGTGAAACGTGCTCTTGTGGTTGTGGATATGCCCTTCGGTACTTATCAGGTAAATGCCGACGAGGCTGTGAAGAACGCAATTCGCATTATGAAGGAGAGCCACGCCGACGCGCTAAAGCTTGAGGGTGGTGAGGAAATTCTCCCCTCGGTGCGCAAGATTCTCGATGCGGGAATTCCTATTATGGGACACCTTGGTCTCACTCCTCAAAGTATAAACAAGTTTGGTACATATTCGGTGCGCGCAAAGAGCGAGGCCGAGGCCGAGAAGCTGCGTCGCGATGCCCGTTTGTTGCAGGAGGCCGGTTGCTTTGCCATTGTGCTCGAGAAGATTCCTGCTGCGCTCGGTACCGAGGTTGCCAAGGAACTTGAGATACCTGTGATTGGTATCGGAGCCGGTGGTGCGGTAGATGGTCAGGTGCTTGTATATGCCGATATGCTTGGTATGACAGCCGATTTCACTCCCCGTTTCCTGCGTCGCTATGCCGACCTGCATTCTGTAATCACCGACGCGGTGGGTAACTATGTGGGAGATGTGAAGGCTTGCGACTTCCCCAACGAGAAAGAGCAGTATTAAATCTTTTGCATAAAACACAAAAAAGAGGAAACTCAATTGATCTGACCCCAAAAAGTTGGACTGATTAATAGATAAGTTTATTGGTAAAGAGTTCGGTATTGCACCGGACTCTTTCCTTTTAGTCTCAGTTTAATTCTGTCATTGTTGTAGTAATGGATATACCTCTTTAGTTCCTGTTTGAAGTGATCCATATCCTTGAACTCCTGCAAATATAGTA
>JAZRLR010000003.1:0-76661 GCA_045646965.1 Bacteroidaceae bacterium | reverse complement strand
GCAAGGTCTACAACGTGGATGTAGTCGCGTACACCTGTACCGTCGTGTGTGTCGTAGTCGTCACCAAATACACCAAGCTCGGCACGCTTGCCTACTGCAGTCTGTGTGATATAAGGCATAAGGTTGTTGGGAATACCGTTGGGGTTCTCGCCGATTGTACCGCTCTTGTGTGCGCCAATGGGGTTGAAGTAACGAAGAAGAACGATGTTCCACTCGTTGTCAGCCTTCTGAACGTCCATCAATACCTCCTCAAGCATAGACTTTGTCTGGCCATAAGGATTGGTGCAATGACCCTTGGGGCATTCCTCTGTGATGGGGATGATAGCGGGGTCACCGTATACGGTTGCGCTTGAAGAGAAAATCATATTCTTGCAACCATTCTTGCGCATTACGTCGGCAAGCACGAATGTACCGTTCATATTGTTCTCGTAGTACTCGAGGGGTTTAGCGCAACTCTCGCCCACAGCCTTCAAACCGGCGAAGTGGATACAAGCGTCGAACTTGTGCTCGTCGAATACTTTCTGCAAGCCCTCACGGTCGCGGATGTCCACCTTGTAGAAGGGAACCTCTTTGCCGATGATTTTTGCAACGCGTTTGAGTGAAATGGGAGACGAGTTGTCGAGGTTATCAACTACTACGGCCTCGTGACCGGCCTCTGTGAGCTCAATCAAGGTGTGGCTTCCAATGAAACCGGCACCACCAGTTAAAAGGATTTTCATTTTGTTGAATTTTTGTTGTGAGAGCGGATTTGCGGCCGCACTCTTGTTTGGTTATTATGTTTAATTTTTTGTTGCTTAATGCAATTCTCTGCACCCTTGCGGGCAGGGGTGGCAAGCATCTTTTTATCCAAAGTACTTGCTTTGCAAAGTTAAATATTCTTTTCAAGAATGCAAATTCTTTCTCTTTTTTTTATAATAAAAGCTAAAGTTTTGTGCGGCGTCTGCGAGAACCTGAATTCTCTCGCGCAACGGCTTTTCTGTCAAATTTTATGTGCCTCTTGTTTAAAATGTGGAAGGGCGATAATTTCTGCCCTTAACATTTCCTTAATTCATAAAAAAAGTGTAATTTCGCAGTCGCTTGCGCGACTGCAAGAAAACGAGACGAAAATCAACAAAAACAGTATATGAATATATCTTATAATTGGCTTAAGGAGTATGTCGCTTGCGACCTTGCTCCCGAGGAGGTTTCAGCGGCGCTGACCTCAATTGGACTTGAGACCGATGGCGTTGAAGAGGTTCAAACAATAAAAGGCGGTCTTGAGGGCTTGGTAATTGGCGAGGTACTCACCTGTGTCGATCATCCCGACAGCGACCACTTGCACATTACCACAGTAAATCTTGGCGACGGCAACCCCGTGCAGATTGTGTGCGGTGCGCCCAACGTGGCTGCCGGTCAAAAGGTGGTTGTTGCTACGATTGGCACAAAATTGTACGACGGCGACCAGTGTTTCACAATTAAAAAAGGCAAGATTCGCGGTGCGGAGTCTTTCGGTATGATATGTGCCGAGGATGAAATTGGCGTGGGTACATCGCACGACGGAATCATAGTGTTACCCGCCGACGCAGTTCCCGGAACCCCCGCGAAGGAGTATTACAATATCAAGAGCGACTACCTCATTGGCGTGGATATCACTCCCAACCGTGCAGATGCCTGCTCACACTATGGCGTGGCACGCGATCTTTATGCATATTTGATGCAGAACAAGGGTGCGAGCTCTATTACACGTCCCTCGTGCGACGGCTTTAAGGTGGACGACAATTCAATGCCCATCGACATTGTAATTGAGAACCCCGAGGCTTGTATGCGCTATGCAGGTGTGAGTATAAAAGGTGTTACAGTGAAAGAGAGTCCCGAGTGGCTTAAAAATAAGTTGCAGATAATAGGCTTGCGTCCCATAAACAATATTGTGGATATCACAAACTACATTCTGCACGCTTACGGACAGCCTATGCACTGCTTCGATGCCGACAAAATCAAGGGCGGCAAAGTGGTTGTGCGCACATTCCCCGAGGGCACTCCCTTTGTGACTCTCGACGGTGTGGAGCGCAAGCTCTCGGAGCGCGATCTTATGATTTGCAATGCCGAGGAGCCTATGTGCATCGCGGGTGTGTTTGGCGGTCTTGAGTCGGGTACCACAGAGGAGACAAAGAACGTGTTCCTCGAGAGCGCATATTTCCATCCCACCTGGATAAGAAAGACAGCGCGTCGCCACGGTTTGCAGACCGATGCTTCGTTCCGTTACGAGCGCGGTACCGATCCTAATAACGTAATCTACGCTCTCAAGCAGGCGGCTATGCTCATAAAGGAGCTTGCCGGCGGAACAATCTCTATGGAAATAAAGGATGTTTATCCTACACCCGTGGAGGATTTTAAAGTGGAACTCGAATATAAATATGTAAATAACCTCATCGGTGCAGAACTCTCTCCCGAGACAATTAAAAACATCGTGACATCGCTCGAGATGAAAATCGTTGCCGAGACAGCCGAGGGAGTGAGCCTTCTGGTGCCCCCTTATCGCGTGGATGTGCAGCGTCCCTGCGATGTGGTTGAGGATATTCTACGCATTTACGGATATAACAATGTGGCGATAGACACCACCTTGCACTCATCAATCATCACCAAGGGTGCCGAGGATAAGTCGCACAAATTGCAGAACCTTGTGTCGGAGCAGCTCGTGGGTTGCGGTTTCAACGAGATTATGAATAACTCGCTCACCGCTGCCGCTTACTACGACGGTCTCGAGACATACAAGAGCGAGAACCTTGTGCGCCTGATGAACCCCTTGAGCAACGACCTTAATGTGATGCGTCAGACACTGCTTTTCGGTGGTCTTGAGAGTATGCAGCGCAATGTAAGCCGCAAATATAGCGACTTGAGCTTCTTTGAGTTTGGTAACAGCTACCGTTTCGATGCCGACAAACGCACCGAAGATAAAATATTGAGCCCCTACAGCGAGAGCTATCACCTCTGCTTGTGGCAGACAGGAAACAACGTGGTTGCGTCGTGGATTGAGCCCGGCCGTCCCTTGTCGGTATACGACCTCAAGGCAAACGTGGAGCACATCTTCGACCGTCTCGGCTTCAAGCCCGGAATGCGTATCGTGAGCACATTCAGCAACGATGTCTTTGCGGCAGGTTTGCAGATTCAGGCTGCAAACAGCAAGAAGGTGGTTGCACAGCTCGGAATCTTGCGCAAAAAGATTACAAAGAAATTTGACATCGATGCCGAGGTGCTCTATGCCGATATCAACTGGACAGAGCTTATGAAGGCTGTGAAGAATGTGAAGATAGGATATGCCGAGATAAGCAAATATCCCGCCGTGAAGCGCGACCTTGCACTGCTCATCGACAAGCAGGTGACATTTGCACAGATAGAGCAGGTGGCTCGCGAGACCGAGAAGAAACTGCTCAAGGCTGTCTCTTTGTTCGACGTGTACGAGGGCAAGAACCTCGAGGAGGGCAAGAAGAGCTATGCTGTAAGCTTTATTCTGCAGGATGACAACCAGACTCTCAACGATAAGGTTATCGACAAGACAATGGCGCGTCTTATGGAGAACTTCCAGAAAAAACTTGGTGCAATACAACGTTAATAATTTAATACAAATAAGAATATACTATGGGAAGAGCTTTTGAATATCGTAAAGCTGCGAAATTAAAAAGATGGGGTAATATGGCTCGTACATTTACCCGTGTAGGTAAACAGATTGCCATTGCGGTGAAGGCCGGCGGTCCCGACCCCGATACAAACTCACACTTGAGAGCTATTATCGCCAATGCGAAGCGCGAGAATATGCCCAAGGATAACATTGAACGTGCAATCAAAAATGCGCTTGGCAAAGACCAGAAGGATTATAAGGAGGTTACATACGAGGGATACGGCCCCTATGGCATCGCTATCTTTGTAGACGCTGCAACCGACAACACAACCCGCACCGTTGCCAACGTGCGTTCGGTGTTCAATAAATTCGGTGGTACACTCGGAACATCGGGCAGTCTCGACTTTATGTTTACACAGAAGTCTGTATTTACCTTTACAAAGAAAGAGGGACTCGATATGGACGACCTCATCCTTGAGCTTATCGACTTTGGCGTAGAGGACGAGTTTGACGAGGAGGAGAACGAGATTACAATCTATGGCGATCCCAAATCTTTCGGCGCCATACAGAAGTTCCTCGAGGAGAAAGGCTTCGAGATTACAGGTAGTGAGTTTACACGCATTCCCAACGACCAGAAAGAGGTTACCGAGGAGCAGCGTGCTACAATCGACAAGATTGTAGAGCGTCTCGAGGAGGACGACGACGTGCAGAACGTATATACCAATATGCTTCCTCAAGAATAATTATCATATATAATAAGGTGTAGAAGATGCAGCACACCACGGTGTGCTGCATCTTTTTTTATGGCACAAATCCCGGAGGCCTGGTGCTGCCACCTCCTTGAGGTCTCACCGGCGGTCTCATAGAAGGCCTGAATGGTGGGCGTGAGGGAGGGCGCATAGCTGGTGGGCGGCCGAACGGCGGTGGCGGTGGCGGCCCGATGGGCATAGCTGTCGGGGGTGGAGCAAGCCATAGGTTTATATTGCTTGTCAGTCAGTAGTCGGGGGTGCCTTCAAATACTCCGGCGGTGGAGTAGGGATAAATCTCTCCCTCCATATAAATATTTCTGCTACCGAAATTCGGGTATATATAGGCGCTTGCGCTGTTGCTGTTTGCGGTGAGAGAGAGCTGTACCGTAGCCGAAATGTAATTTCCTTGAATTACATAGCTGTAACAGATGTTTCCGTCGGAGTCGCGGCACATATCAGAGTCTGTTATCTCTCCTTCGAGGGTGATGCCGCCGAGTCCGTTGGGCGAGTAGGCGTTTGTGTTGTCAAAGGCTGTTTGCACAACGCCTGTACCGTCGTTAATTGAGATGTAATTTACGCTCGGTGTCACATACTGCGTGTAGCCGTTGTTAAAAGTTATGCTCGACGCTTCCAGAGCCCACGAACCGTTTTGCAATGCCTGCACGGCCTGCACGAATTCTATGGAATCCTCTCTTGCTTCGCGTGCCCTCTCTGCCGCTCTCTTTCGCTGTCGTTCGGCTCGCCACGCCGCCTCGCGCTCCTTCTTTGACAGTTTCTTATCCTCTTGCGCCGGCGCGAAAAGGCACCAGGCGACCAACGCAGCGCTCAAAATGATTGCAATCTTTTTCATAACTTACATATTAGATGTTTCTTGCAGATATAACAACCTGTAGCCTGCACCTGTCGTTGAAAAATGTGTAATAAAAGCTAATTCGTCGCGCGGGAGCGTTCTTTACTCTCGAATAGAGGAAAAAAGTATATTATTCTTTAATTTATTTGCTTATGATTCTTTCTTTCTATAAATTTGCTTATCTTTACAAATAAAACTATTGTATTCGGGTGAAGAAGGTTGTAAATATATGTTTTGCTATGGCGCTTGCGTTTGCTTCTTGTGGAGAAAGCGGCAAGCAGGAGACCGCTTGGACATTGCAGCCGCCGCAAGGCAGGGTTGTGGAGCGTGTCGCCATAGATACTATGCACCTGCGCAACCCATATATAATGTACGACAAGCGTAGCGACTCCTACTATATGACGGGAGACGGCGGCCTGCTGTGGCGCAGTGGCGATATGCGCGTGTGGCAAGGACCATATAGCGTGATGCAGTTCGATGCGCGTTCGTGGACAGGCGAAACGCCCGTGGTTACATCGCCCGAGATTCACCGCCACAAAGATAAGTTTTATCTTATGGCGACGGTATCCCGCCCCGATGTACCCGCAGATACAATAGACGGAAAAGTGCTTGCGCGCACCTCGTGTGAGATTTTTGTGGCCGACAGCATAAGCGGCCCCTATAAGCAGCTTGTCGCCGACGAGCCTCTGCTGTCGCAGGGCGATATTTCGCTTCACCCCACATTCTGCACCGACGAGTTCAACGTGGCATATATGATATATGACCGCAGCGCAGAGGAGACCGGCGATGCCACAGTGCAGATTGTAAGGCTCGGCAAGAGACTCGATGTGCGCGTGGGCGAGCCCTATGTGATGTTTCGCGCATCGCAGAACCCGTGGAGCGACGCACAGAGCATTTTGGCGCCTTTCCTCTTTGACACAGCGGGTGGCGAGCTCGGAATTCTGTTTACCACAACAGCAGGCGACGAGCAGGCCGTGGGCGTGGCATACAGCGAGACAGGACACGGGCTCAACGGTCCCTGGCACATAGAGCCGCTTCCTTTGCTAAAAGGCGTGGGGGGTGCGATGCTATTCAACGACTACGACGGCACCCTGATTATGGCTGCGCACAAGGATACCGTAATAAACGGCAAGGCAAAGAGCGTACCGCAGCTCTACAAGGCCGACAGACAATTTGATAAACTAAAACTTAACGGACACTATAAATTTTAAGTATTATGCGTTTAATTATTGAACCTAACTATCAGCAACTTTCTTGCTGGGCTGCATCTTATGTAGCAAAGAAAATCAACGAGTTTAAACCTACAGAGGAGAAACCCTTCGTTCTCGGTTTGCCCACAGGCGGTACTCCCCTCGGCACTTATCGCGAGCTTATCAACCTCTATAACAAAGGTCTTGTAAGCTTCAAGAACGTGGTTACTTTTAATATGGATGAGTATGTAGGTCTTCCCGAGGAGCACCCCGAGAGCTACCACTCATTTATGTGGAACAACTTCTTCAGCCACGTAGACGTTAAGAAAGAGAACGTGAACATTCTCAACGGTAACGCAGAGAACCTCGTTGCAGAGTGCGCTCGCTACGAGGAGAAAATCAAGTCTTACGGCGGCATCGACCTCTTCCTTGGTGGTATCGGTCCCGACGGTCACATCGCGTTCAACGAGCCCGGTTCTTCACTCGCTTCACGCACTCGTATCAAGACTCTTACAACCGATACAATCATCGCTAACTCTCGTTTCTTTGACAACGATATCAACAAAGTGCCCAAGACAGCGGTAACTGTGGGTGTAGGTACTGTTATGGATGCAAAAGAGGTGCTTATCCTCGTAAACGGCCACAACAAGGCACAGGCTCTCTATCACGCAGTTGAGGGTAACATCACACAGATGTGGACAATCAGTGTATTGCAGATGCACCCCCGCGGAATCATCGTTTGCGACGACGCCGCTACAGCAGAGCTTAAGGTGGGTACTGTTAATTACTTCAAAGATATCGAGCGTGAGAACCTCGATCCCGCATCGAACCTCAAATAATTTTGAGATTCTTGTGAAAATAGATATGCCACGCAATTTTGCGTGGCATATTTTTTTATATGTTATAAAAATCGAGCATAAGGTAGTCTCCCCTGCATTGCGCGCGGTAGTGCGCATTGTATTTCTGCGCGTGGCGTCGCGGCAGAGGGAGGCGGTCGAGCAGGCTCTTGCCATAGATTTTCCCCCACGCCTTTGTCCAGTAGTGCTCACGCTTGTCTATGCCTGTTTTGTCTTTGTGAGGGTAGTGTGCGCTTCCTTCAACCCACGCCGAGAGCATCACAAAGTGTGGCGTGCAGAACTCTCGCTTCACCTCCTCGACAAGTTGCGCAAAGCGCTCTTTCTCTTGACCGCAAAAGAAATTTCGGTCGAGGTAGAGCTGGAAATAGATGGGGGAGTGCGGTCTCGCTGCATCACGCAGGAGATTCAGGGCGTCGTGCAGGCACTCTTTGTATATGCAAAGCCCGTGACTGAAATGCCATCTTCCGCGGTAGTGAGTTACTTGCAGATTGAAAAGCCTCACATTGTCGGCTATCTGTTGCGCTATGCTTCTCTCCTGGCATTGGCTTGTTGCGTTTAGTATAAATGCGAAGGGGCGTTGCCACCGCACGAGTTCTCCCGCTGTGCCGCTATTGTGTGTTCCTTGTATCATACGAGTCTTTTTAAAAGTGAGAGAGTAAAATCCTGCCACTCGTCGCGGTAGGGGGCTATATCTTCTTTTGTGGGCGATAGCTCTTGCATCTGTTTCACAAGTTCGGCGTACCCGAGTCCCAGGGGAATTGTGTCGAGATACTCCTTGTCGTGCTCCTCAAAGAATGTGACAATATCCTCGATGCACAAGAGGCGGAAAAGCGTGTACTTGAAAGCCGATGCCGTGTGCGTGAGACTTTCCTGCTGCATACGGTAGTTGTACCCTGCGTTGTCGATGTAGGCTACTTTGTTTGCAAAATATAGCTGCGGAATAATTGTGGGGGTGTCCTCAATGAAGCGGCGTGTGCAATAGGGGACAAGAGCGTGCAGCCTGCGGTGGATGAGTTTGTTATTCATAAAAACTATCTTTTCGCCCCAGAACTTTTGCACTTTTCCCTTTCCCTCGGTTATGCACTCACCATACGATTCGGCCTGCCAGGAACCGTCGGCGTGAACTACCTTTATGCCACCGCTCACAATTTCAGCGCCTGTCTTGATAGCTTTCTTGTGCAAGGCCGAAATGAAATCCTTTTCAATCCAGTCGTCTCCGTCGAGCAGAAGGATATATTCTCCCGTGGCAGCCTCAATGCCTATGCGGCGCGAAGCTCCTGCACCTATGTTTGCTTCGTTTGTTATGATTTTTACTCTTTCGTCCTCGTCCGCGAGCCTTGAGAGGATGTGTGGTGTGGAATCGGTGGAATAGTCGTCTACCACAATGCATTCAATCTCTTCAAATGTCTGCCCGAGTGCCGAACGCACCGCCTGCTCAATGTATTTCTCTACATTGTAGGCTGTAATTACAATGCTTACCATATTCCTTAAATGCTTACTCCCAAATAACGAAGGAATGCCTTAAACGAGTCGGGGTTTATAGTGAGACCGTTGTCGTTGAAACCGATTCCGCTGTCTACGGAGCTTGCCCCTTGCACCACGGCGGTGCCCATTGTAATGCCCAGCCTGCCGTTCAGGTTATTCATATTAAGCGTACTGTCGATGTTTAGCGTGAGCTTGTTTTCTACAAATGCGAGCCCGCTGCCGATACTTATACGCACCGATTCGTTGTCGGTGGTGAGCCCTGCTCCCAACTGCGGAATGATATTGTAAGTTACTCCGCCTACTTTGATTTTCTTTATCTGTGCCATATTTCTAAATATTGTTTTGTTTGTCAAAGTTAGAGCGTGCGGGCTCGCTTCGGGTTGTTATATCGACAAAATGGTACTAATTTGTGGCGTTATCACAAGTGGCGTCTCTCTCTATAGAGTGGTGTGCGGATATATTATATAATCTTAACAGAAAATAGAAATACGAAAATTTGTTTTTATACATAAATTGCATAAATTTGTAACCATAGACAGTGCTTGAAATAGAACGATGACTCACGTGGCACTTCCCATAGAAAAAAACTTCTCCCTGCCGTTCTATCTTGCAATGGAGGAGTATGTGGCGCGCACCTTTCCTGCACGCGACTATTTCTTTATGTGGCAGGTGAGCCCCACAGTTATCTTTGGTCGCAACCAACTCGTGGAAAGCGAGGTTAATACCGACTTCTGCCGCGCACATAATATAGCTTTCTATCGTCGCAAAAGTGGCGGCGGATGCGTCTATGCCGACGAAGGAAATATTATGTTTTCATACATAACCCCCGACAGCAATGTGAATTTTACTTTTAACCGCTATATGCTTATGGTGGAGCATATGCTGCAAAAACTTGGGGTGGATGCACGCTCCACGGGGCGCAACGACATTCTCATAAACGGCAAAAAAGTGTCGGGCAATGCCTTTTATCATCTTCCGTCGCGAAGCATAGTGCACGGCACAATGCTCTACGATACCGACGTGGAGAAGATGGCGGGTGCTACAACCCCCTCCGTTACAAAGCTCAAAAGCAAGGGCGTGGAGTCGGTGCGTCAGTACGTTACAACGCTCAAAGAGCACATATCCCTCAATATAGAAGAATTCAAATCATTTGTGCGCAATACCCTGTGCGACGACGAGTTTGTGCTCTCTATGCACGATATTGAGAATATCTCTGCGATTGCGCAGGAGTATTCCACCGATGAATTTATATATGGCCGCAACCCCGCATATACCCTTACACGCCGTCGTCGCATCGACGGGGCTGGTGAATTTGAAGCACAGCTCGAGATAAAAGACAACACCATAAGGCGTGTGAATCTTGCGGGTGACTATTTTGCGACCGGCTACGTGGAAAGCAATATCCTCAATAAGTTGCGCGGCATAGAATATACACCCGAAGCCGTAGCTCGCGCCCTCTCGTGCTCCGACGTCGAGGAAACTATAATGAACCTGAAGAAAGAACAATTTATAACAATCTTATTTGACTGACTATGGATAATAAAAAGACCTGTCTTTATGACAAGCACGTGCAACTGGGTGCGCTCATCAGCCCCTTCGGCGGCTTTGATATGCCCATACAATATTCCAATATAGTGGAAGAACACAATGCGGTGCGCAATGCCTGTGGAATATTTGATGTGTCGCATATGGGCGAGGTTCTTGTAACCGGTCCCGAGAGCGAGAAATTTGTAAATTACATATTTACAAACGACATCACCGGTGCCCCCGACGGAAAGATTTACTACGGAATGATGTGTCACCCCACAGGTGGCGTGGTGGACGACCTTCTTGTGTATAAGATGGCCGACCAAAGATATTTCCTCGTTATAAACGCCTCAAATATTGACAAGGATGTGGCGTGGATTATGAAAAACGCTGCAAAGTTCGATGTGAAGGTGGAGCACCAGAGTGAGATATATGGCGAGGTGGCCGTGCAAGGCCCCAAGACCGAGGCAATCATAGAAAAGGTACTCGGCATAGCTTGCAGCGAGATGGTTTTCTACACTTGCAAGGAACTTGAATACAACGGTGAGACCATTATTATAAGCCGCACGGGTTACACAGGAGAAGACGGCTTTGAGCTCTACGGCTCGCACGCCTTCACCAACGAGGTGTGGGACAAACTGCTCGCAAGCGGCGAGGTGACACCCTGTGGCCTTGGCTGTCGCGATACATTGCGCTTCGAGGTGGGCTTGCCGCTCTATGGCGACGAACTCTCCGACGAGATTACCCCGCTCGAAGCAGGTCTCGGCATCTTTGTAAAACTCGAAAAAGAGGAGTTCATAGGCAAGGAGGCTCTTGCCGCCCAAAAGGCCGAGGGCTTGAAGCGCAAGATTGTGGGTATAGAGCTTTACGACAAGGCAATTCCTCGCCACGGCTACGATGTGGAGGCCGACGGCAAGGTGATAGGAACCGTTACCACAGGATACAACTCCATATCCACAGGCAAGAGCGTATGTATGGCACTCATCGACACCGACTATTCAAAGATAGATACCGAGGTGGCAGTGCGCATACGCAAGAAAGTGTTTGCGGGAAAAGTTACCAAGAAACGTTTCTACGACAAGAATTACAAGAAATAAATATCTTATAACAAACTTATAACAACCAAAAAACAGAATTATGAGCACAATCATTGAAGGACTCTATTACGCAGAGTCACACGAGTATGTAAAGGTAGAAGGTGAGTACGGATATGTAGGTATCACCGATTATGCACAGCACGAGCTTGGCAACGTGGTATATGTCGATATGCCCGACGAGGGTGACGAGGTTACCGCAGGTGAGGACTTTGGTGCAGTGGAGAGTGTGAAGGCAGCCAGCGACCTCATCTCGCCTGTGAGCGGAGAGGTTGTAGAGGTGAACGAAGCTCTTGCCGACAGCCCCGAGCTTGTGAACAGCGATCCCTACGCAAACTGGATTATAAAGGTAAAACTCTCCGATCCCGCCGAGGTGGAGAACCTTATGGATGCGGCAGCATACAAGTCTCACATAAACGAATAGAAAAATGAAATATTTTCCCCATACAAAGGAAGATATTGAACAGATGCTCGCCGTGGCAGGCCTGAAGTCGATGGACGACCTCTATGCCGAGATACCCGAGCAACTTCTGTTCAATAGAGAATTTGAGCTTCCCGAGGCTATGTCCGAGGCCGAGATTCGTCGTTTCTTTGCTGGGCTCGGGAGCAAGAATACACCCCTTGTCTGTTTTGCGGGCGCAGGTGTCGAGGACCACTATTCACCCTCGGTGATAAACGCAATAATTCAGCGTGGCGAGTTTCTCACAGCCTACACACCTTATCAGCCCGAAATATCACAGGGTACCTTGCAATATATCTTTGAGTATCAGTCAATGATTACAGAGCTCACCGGTATGGATGTCACAAACGCCTCTATGTACGACGGCACAACTGCCACAGCCGAGGCTATGATGATGACCGTTGCCGCTGCAAAGAAACGCAGCAAAGTGCTTGTGTCGGAGACTCTCAACCCCAAGGTGAAAAGGGTTGTGGAGACATACGCCAAATATCAAGGTGTCACAGTGGAGACCATCGCACAAAAAGATGGAGTAACCGACCGCGCCGACCTTGAAGCGAAACTCGCAGCTGACGACGTGGCAGGTGTTATTGTAGCACAGCCCAACTTCTACGGAATTGTAGAGGATTACACCGGTGTGGCAGATATGTGCCACGCAAAGAAGGCTCTGCTTGTGATGAACGCAAACCCCTCGTCGCTCGCAATCCTTAAAACACCCGCCGAGTGGGGCGCAGACATCGCCTGCGGCGACGGCCAGTCTTTGGGAATACCTATGTCGTATGGCGGCCCATACGTGGGCTATCTTGCCACAACGAATGTGCTTGTGCGCAAACTCCCCGGGCGCATCGTTGGTGCGACCACCGATGTAGACGGCAAGCGTGCTTTTGTGCTCACCCTTCAGGCGCGTGAGCAGCATATACGTCGCGAGAAAGCAAATAGCAATATCTGCTCCAACCAATCTCTTATGGCATTGTATGTGACAATCTATTTGTCGCTTATGGGCAAGAAGGGATTGAAAGAGGTGTGCAGCGCATCCTACGGCGGAGCACACTATATGGCCGAACAACTTGTGGCAACGGGAAAATGTGCGATGGCTTTCGAACAGCCGTTTATGAACGAATTTGCCGTGAAGACAACCGTTCCTGCGCAAGAGATACAAGCAGCTCTTTTAGAGAAAGGAATCCTGGGCGGTGTGCGCATTGCCGACGACACTTTGCTCTTCTGTGTCACAGAGCAGCGCACAAAAGCCGAGATTGAGAGCGTTGTAGAGGTAATTAAGAATCTTTAAACGAAGGGAGGATATATTATGATACGCAATTATGACAAATTGATATTTGAACTCTCGAAAGAGGGACGCGAAGGCTATTCTCTTCCCAAGAATGAATTTAAAGAGTATTACCCCTGTGCTCTGCCGCAGAATTTGAAGCGTGCCGAAGAGCCCGCTCTTCCCCAGGTGACAGAGTTCGATGTAGTGCGTCACTACACAAATCTCTCAAACAAGAACTTCGGTGTAGACACGGGATTCTATCCCTTGGGCAGCTGTACAATGAAGTACAACCCACGCATAAATGAGGAGATTTCGGCGTTGCCCGCGTTCAATATACACCCCGAGGCTCCCGCCGAGGTGGCACAGGGTGCGTTGGAGGTATATTACAACCTTGCAGCTTCGCTTTCAGAGATAAGTGGTCTTGCGGCCTTCACTCTCAACCCCTATGCAGGTGCACACGGCGAGCTCACAGGTCTTATGATTATGCGCTCATACCACGAGCAGCGCGGCGACACAAAGCGTACAAAAGTTATTGTGCCCGACAGTGCCCACGGTACAAACCCCGCAAGTGCGGCAGTGTGTGGCCTTCAGATTGTGGAGGTTAAATCGACAGCTGCGGGCACCGTTGATGTGGAAGACTTGAAGCCACTGCTCGACGACACCGTGGCAGGAATTATGATGACAAACCCCAATACTCTGGGAATCTTTGAGACGGAGATACCCGAGATTGCGCATCTGGTGCACGAGGCCGGCGGTCTGCTCTATTACGACGGAGCAAACCTCAATGCCGTGCTTGGCAAGTGCCGTCCCGGAGATATGGGCTTTGATATTATGCACATAAACCTTCACAAGACCTTCTCTACTCCTCACGGAGGCGGAGGCCCCGGCGACGGTCCCGTGGGTGTGCGTGCAGGCCTTGAACACCTGCTTCCCAATCCGCAGGTGAAAAAGAGCGACGACGGCCGCTTCTTCATTGAGAACGACGAGAAATCTTCGGGATATGTCTCTAATTTCCTGGGTAACTTCGGAGTTGCTCTGCGTGCATACACCTATATACTCACGCTCGGCCGCGAGAATGTGAAGATGGTGGGCCCGCTTGCCGTGCTCAACGCAAATTATGTGAAAGAGTCGCTCAAAGAGGAGTATTACCTGCCCATCGAGGGGGTGTGCAAACACGAGTTTGTATTTGACGGCCTTGCCGATAAATCTACGGGTGTGACCACGCTCGACATTGCAAAGCGTTTGCTCGACTATGGTTACCACGCTCCCACAATCTATTTCCCGCTTCTCTTTCACCAGAGTATTATGATTGAACCCACCGAGACGGAAAGCAAAGAGACGCTCGACGAGTTTATTGTAGTGATGAAAAAGGTTGCTCGCGAAGCTATCGAAAACCCCGATGTGGTTAAGAATGCACCCTATTCGACACCGGTGCGCAGGCTCGACGAGACAACGGCTGCCCGTCAGCCCAAGACTACATATCGCCAATTGGCGGCAGAGTAGTGTAGAGGTTTTCTAAATAAATTTATAGCCACCTTCATAATGAAGGTGGCTATAAATTTTAATCTCTATTTCGGTTTTTACTCTGCACTTGCTGAACCGTTGCCTTTGTCTCTGCGTGTACCGCGGTGGTAGCGGCGACGTTTCTGACGTTTCTTTGCCTCGGCGTTGCCGTTTGTTGTGTTCTCTGCTGCGGGTGCAGGAGCAGTCTCTGCGTTGCCCGTTGCTTTGGGCTTGCTGCCCTCTCTTCGGCTTTTATCACGGCGTCCGTGATCTCGCCCGCGTCCTCGTCCTCGGTTATCCTTGCCGTTTTTGTTACCGCCGCGGCCTTTACCACCTTTTACAGGGGCATATTCTGGAGCCTCGCCCAGTTCCTCGGGAACTGGAGTCTTGGGCACTTCCTGCTCCATAAAATCCTCTATTCTCTTGAAATATGTCTGCTCCTCGGGCGATACAAATGTGATTGCGCGTCCCTTGGTGTTTGCACGGGCTGTGCGGCCCACACGGTGTATGTAGTCGTCGCAGTCGCGCGGCACATCGTAGTTTATCACAATGCGTATATCGTCGATGTCGATGCCTCGCGCAAGAATATCTGTTGCCACAATTATATCTATCTTGCGGCTCTTGTATTGGAACATAATTTCGTCGCGCTCGCCCTGGTCGAGGTCGCTGTGCATTTCGCCCACGTTGTAGCCGCGTTTTTTCAGAGTGAGAGATATATCTTTCACCTTGCTTTTGCGCGAAGCAAAGAGTATGACACGCTCGGTGCTCTCCTTCTCAAAGATGCTTTTTATTATGCCCATCTTTTGTCCCTCGTGGCATATATAGGCCTCTTGTGCAATGCCGTCGGCGGGCTTTGCGAGCGAAAGGGTTATCTGCAAGGGGTCGGTGAGGACATTCGCGGCCAATTTGCGTATCTCCTGCGGCATTGTCGCCGAAAAGAGCATAGTCTGTCTCTCCTTGGGCAGTTTGTTTGCAATGGTCATAATGTCGTTGTAGAATCCCATATCGAGCATTCTGTCGGCCTCGTCGAGTATAAAGAATGAGACACGCGAGAGGTCGATATTACCGAGGTTTATGTGGCTTATTAAACGGCCGGGAGTTGCTACAATGATATCTGCACCGCGTGACATACCACGCAACTCCTGCTCGTATCGCTGTCCGTCGTTACCGCCATACACAGCTACGCTCGAAAAGGGCATAAAGTATGTGAATCCCTCGAGCTGACGGTCTATCTGCTGTGCGAGTTCGCGGGTGGGGGCCATTACAATGCAATTGATTGCGTCGTCGGGGTAGCCTCCCTTGCAAAGTTTGTTGAGCACGGGGAGCAGGTAGGCGGCGGTTTTTCCGGTTCCTGTTTGTGCAACGCCTATGAGGTCGCGGCCGTCCATAAGCGGCTGAATGGTCTGTTCCTGTATGGGGGTACACGTCTCGAAGCGCATCGCGTCGAGAGCGTCGAGGACTTCATCCTCAAAGTCAAAGTCGGTAAAATACATATAATGTCTTCTCTTATTTTGGTGCTTTTCTATAAAGATACAATGCTATGAAACTGTACACGATGTTTGGCAGCCACACCGCAATATACACGGGCATCTGCTCGGCAAAAGCCGAAGAAATTGTTTGGAAAAGGATGTATGAGAAACTCAATCCCAAGCCTATTCCAAGTGACAAACCCATACCTCCCTTTGTCTTTTTTGAGGAGAGCGACGCGCCGATAATTGTGAGGATAAATGCCGCAAACGACATTGCGATGCGTTTGTGATACTCCACTTCAAAGGCCTTGATATTTGCCATACCTCGAGCCTTTTGCTTGTCGATGTACTCGCTCAACTCGGGGCTTGTCATAGTCTCCTGCTGTCCTTCCGAGATAAGGAAATCGGCCGGCTCAATCTTTATGATTGTGTCGAGCGGTGTTTGGGTGTGTGAACGTATAATCTCCTTGTCGTCGGTGAACTCGCGTATCATCCAGTTGCGGGCAGTCCATTTGTATTTCTCCTCGGGGTGATATTTGATGGTCTTTGCCGTCATATGTGACACGAGCTTCTTGTCCTCGAACTTGTCGAGCGAGAAACGATAACCCATTGAGTTGCGGGTTTCATATCGTTCCATATAGGCGATGGTATTCTCGTCTACCTGCAATTGAATGTTGTGGGCCGATGTTACGGCGTCTTTTCTGTTGTGCCGCACCTCGAAGGCGATGCGTGTCTCGTTGCCCACGGGTATGATATATGCGCTCAAAACGTAGGTCAAAATGGCGATGAGACCTGCCGAAATCATATAGGGGCGCAGCAGACGCTTAAAGCTTACACCCGATGCAAACATTGCGATAATCTCGGAGTTCTCGGCCAGCTTCGATGTGAAATAAATCACGGAGATAAAGACAAACAGCGCACTGAAGGTGTTTGCGAGATAGGGGGCGTAGTTGAGATAATAATCCACAATAACCTCGGAAACCGTTGCATTGGATGTCGCAAATTTGTCAATCTTTTCGTTGTAGTCGAATACCACGATTACAATGATAATGAGCGCCAACGAAAAGAAATAAGTACCCAGAAACTTTCCTATAATATATAGGTCGAGACGCTTGAGATTAATTGCTTGAAGCCACTTTTTCATAGTAATAAATAAAATTTATAGCCTGCGTGTAACCTGTTCCAACATATTTTTCTTCCACGATGCGTAGTCGTCGAGGAGGATATGCTTGCGTGCCTCCTGTGTGAGCCACACATAGAAAGCGAGGTTGTGCAACGACGCTATTTGCAGCGCAAGGTACTCCTGTGCAACGAAGAGATGGCGCAGATAAGCGCGGCTGTATTGTGTATCCACAAACGAGGCACCGTCCTCTTCTATGGGGCTGAAATCATATTTCCACTTCTCGTTGCGCATATTCATAATACCCTGCTTGGTGAAAAGCATTGCGTTGCGACCGTTGCGTGTGGGCATAACGCAGTCAAACATATCTACTCCGCGCTCTATGCCTTCGAGAATATTTGCGGGGGTGCCCACGCCCATCAGATAGCGTGGTTTCTCGGTGGGCAGAATCTCGTTCACCACCTCAATCATCTCATACATCTTCTCGGCGGGCTCGCCCACGGCAAGACCACCTATGGCATTGCCCACGCAATCTTTCGATGCGATGAATTCTGCCGACTGACGGCGCAGGTCGGGGTAGACACATCCTTGAACTATGGGGAAGAGCTGCTGTTCATAGCCATATTTGGGTTCTGTCTCGGCGAGGCGCGCAATACAGCGGTCGAGCCAGCGGTGTGTGCGCTCCATAGATTTCTTTGCATAGTTGTAGTCGGCTGTGCCCGGTGTACACTCGTCAAATGCCATAATAATATCGGCGCCTATGCTGCGTTCGATGTCCATAACTCGCTCGGGCGAGAAGAAATGTTTCGAGCCGTCGATGTGTGAACGGAACTCCACGCCCTCCTCGTTCATCTTACGTATATCCTTGAGCGAAAAAACCTGAAAGCCTCCGCTGTCGGTGAGTATGGGGTGTTCCCAACTATTGAACTTGTGCAGGCCGCCAGCCTTCTCAAGTACATCGAGGCCCGGACGCAGATATAGGTGATAGGTGTTGCCTAGAATTATCTGTGCTTTCACATCTGTCACAAGGTCGGGCATCTGTACAGCTTTCACAGAGCCCACGGTTCCCACCGGCATAAAAATGGGGGTGAGAATGTTGCCGTGAGCCGTGCTCAAGACGCCTGCGCGGGCTTTGCTGCCACTGTCTGTATGTAATAATTTAAATTCCACTTATTGCACATTTAAGTTTACGGGGTTGTTTACTTTCTCGCGGAGCAGGGCTATGTCGAACACCTCTTTTATGTCGCTCACATAGTGGAATGTGAGTCCCTGCAGATAGATGTCGGGTATGACATCTATGTTGCGCTTGTTCTCCTTGCACAGGATAATCTCCTTTATTCCGGCACGCTTGGCTGCGAGAATCTTCTCTTTTATTCCGCCAACAGGCAGCACCTTGCCACGCAGAGTTATCTCACCTGTCATAGCGAGGTTGGGTTTTACTTTGCGCTGTGTGAGTGCCGAGGCAAGTGCGGTAGCCATTGTGATACCTGCCGAAGGGCCGTCTTTGGGAATGGCGCCCTCGGGAACGTGTATGTGAATATCCCATTTGTCGAATATCTCTGCAGGAATCTGCAGGTGTGAAGCGTGCGCTTTTATATACTCGTGTGCAAGCATTGCCGACTCCTTCATCACATCGCCGAGGTTTCCGGTGAGGGTTATCTTGTCGCCCTTTCCGCGGCTCAAGCTGGTCTCAATGTAGAGTATCTCGCCGCCCACGGCTGTCCAGGCAAGGCCCACAACCACGCCTGCGTACTCGTTGCCTTGGTATATGTCGCGAGAGTACTCCTTGGGGCCCAGGTAATCGGGGAGGTCGGAGGGCTTAATTGTACTTATATCGAGTGAACCTGTGCTTGCAATCTTTGTGGCGAGTTTACGCATAATCTTGCCTATCTTTTTCTGCAAGTTGCGCACACCCGACTCGCGTGTGTAGTCCTCTACCACGCGTTCTATGGCAGCTTTGTTCAGCGTTACTTTCTCCTTGGCGATTCCCACGGCTTCTTTCTCCTTGGGTACCAGGTGACGCTTGGCTATCTCTATCTTCTCCTCGGTGAGGTATCCGCTTACCTCGATGAGCTCCATACGGTCGAGCAGGGGAGCGGGGATATTGCTCAAGTTGTTTGCCGTTGCAATAAACATCACCTTCGAGAGGTCGTAGTCGGTGTCGAGGAAATTGTCGTGGAACGAATTGTTCTGCTCGGGGTCGAGCACCTCGAGCAAAGCCGACGAGGGGTCGCCGTGTGTCGAAGCTTGTCCCACCTTGTCAATCTCGTCGAGAATAAACACAGGGTTGTCGGAGCCTGCTTTCGCAAGGTTCTTCAAAATGCGTCCGGGCATAGCACCTATGTAGGTTCTTCTGTGTCCGCGTATCTCTGACTCGTCGTGCAGACCGCCGAGTGACATTCTCACATACTCGCGCATGAGAGCCGATGCTATGGAACGGCCGAGCGAGGTCTTTCCCACCCCCGGAGGGCCGTAGAGACACAAGATGGGCGATTTAAGGTCGCCGCGCATCTTTATTACGGCGAGGTGCTCTAGGATTCTTTCCTTTACCTTATCGAGGCCGTAGTGGTCGCGGTCGAGTACCTTGCGCGCGTTCTGTATGTCGAGATTGTCGGTGGTGCATTTGCCCCAGGGCAGCGACACGAAGAGCTGCAGGTAATTGAGCTGAACGTGGTAGTCGGGTGTTTGCGGGTTTATGCGCTCGAGCTTTGCAAGCTCTCTCGAGAAGATTTCCTCGGTCTCGCGGCTCCATTCTTTTTTGTCGGCTTTTGCACGCAGCTCTGTGACGTCCTGGTCTTGCACGCTTCCGCCGAGTTCTTCCTGTATGTTTTTTATCTGCTGCTGCAGGAAATACTCTTTCTGCTGCTCCTCGAGCTCTTTGTGTGTGCGCTTTACAATTTTGCTTTGCAACTTCTGCAACTGTATCTCCTTGTCCATCAGAGAGAGCAGGAAATATCCTTTCTCTTTGTAGTCGCACTCTTCGAGCATAGTTACTCTGTCGGTGATGCTCGATTTGAAATTTGTGCACAGGAAGTTTATCTTGGCTGCGGGAGTTATCAGGTTTTTCAGCGCATACTCTATGCTCACCTCCTCGCCTTCGTTGGGTGCCTTAAATACCTCTGTGGCCGCCTTGCAGCAGTTGTCGGCAAGCAGGTTGAGCTCGGGATCGCTGTTGTCGAGGGGGCCCTCTTCAATGATTTCTACTTTTCCTCTTGTGAAAGGCGAGAATCTTACAATGTCTACGAGGCCCACCTTTTGCACGCCTTGTAGAATTACGGTTGTGGTATTGTCGGGCATCTCAAATGTGCGCAGAACTTTGGCCAGCGTACCTATGGGGTATAGGTCTTCTACGTCGGGCCTGTCTATAGTAGATTTTCTTTGGCAGAAAACCGCTGCGTATCCGTTGGTTTTTGAGATGGATTTTATCAAGTTCAACGAAGATGTGCGACCTACAGTTACGGGCATAGCCGTAGTGGGGAAGAGTACCATATTGCGCAAGGGCAGAATGGGGATGTCGCGCTCTACAATCTTGCTTAAATCTTTGGCGATACTATCCTCGTGAATGTCGGCAATCACGGAGAAACTTTTGTCGTCGCTGTTCTCGTCGTTTTTGAAATCCAGGTTATGTTCGTTGATTATTCCCATAAAATGTTTTTAAAATCTAAACAAATAGATGCATAAAATGCCTTTGTGGATAGATAAAAGTTATCTGTCCGTTTCAAAACGCGAAGATAGTATGAATTGTCGATTATCCGAAATTTTTTATAATTTATTATATAATTTAATTTATAGTTGTGCGTGTATGGAATTTTATGAAGGTGTTGTGTGTTGCTGTGGGTGCTTCGATATCTTTTGCTGTAAGAATTTGTTTTTATGTGGTGGCTGCGAAAATATTCAAACAAGTTTCGCATTTCTCGCTCGTTTGTATATATCTTTGCAGTGGTTTATGATTTATGACAGAGCTTAAGAAAAAAATATTGTTTGTAGTCAATCCAAAGTCGGGTGTGGGCGGAAAGCGCAGCATCCCCGGGTTGATAAATTCTCTTTTGGACAAATCTCGTTTCGAGTTTGAAATAAAGGAGACGCAATATGTTGCGCACGGCTGTGAACTTGCCCGCGACGCTGTAGCTGCCGGATATGATGCGGTGGTTGCGGTGGGTGGCGACGGCACTGTGAACGAGGTGGCGCGCTCGCTTGTCGATACAAATGTGGCTCTTGGAATAATTCCTTGCGGCTCGGGTAATGGTCTTGCGCGACACCTTGGAGTGCCCATAGATGTGAAAAAGGCTATCGAATTTATAAATGCCTCGGAGTCTATGGCGGTCGATTATGGAAGAATAAACGGCCTGCCTTTCTTCTGTACTTGCGGAATGGGATTCGATGCGATTGTGAGCAATAGCTTCGCTCACGGTAGCCGTCGCGGTCTCATCGGGTATATGCACCAGACTCTTCTCGACTGGCTTAAATATAAACCAGCTGTCTATCGTCTCGAGAGCGACTCTTTTGAGATAGAGTACAAGGCTTTCCTGATTGCCTGCGGCAATGCGGCGCAGTATGGAAATAACGCATACATAAGTCCTACGGCTTCTATGTGTGACGGGCTTTTGAGTATCACCGTGTGGGAGCCTTTCCCCGCGGTGGATGTGCCTGTTATCTTGAGCCAGCTGTTTGGTCGCTCGCTCGACAAGAATGGTCACATAAAAACCCTTGAGGCAAAGTGGCTTAAAATAAAAAGAGAGAAACCGGGGCCTGTGCATTTCGATGGCGAGCCTGCCGAAATGGATGCTGAAATTCTTGTGGAGATTGTGCCGCGCGGCCTTATGGTGCTTGCGGCTCCGGGGTGGGACGGAAAACCTGCCGACGTGCCTTTGTACAAGCAACTTTTCGACCTCTTCAGCGGAACTGTTCCTGCGATGGAGATAACCCTGCCCAAAATGGAACTAAACCTTCCCAAAGTGAATGTTCAAGACTTGAAGGGTATGCTCCCGCAAATGCCCGCTTTGCCCGATATGGCAAAAATCTACAAGCGCAAGCGCAAGAAATAATCTTTTGAAATAATTTTACATCAGCCGATTTTTAGATAAAAGTCGCGCAGCAGCTCGCACGCTCTCTCGCTGTATGTTCCGGGGGAGGTTTCGAGTATGATATCTTCTGTGCGGGGGGTATTGCATACCTTCCTCGAAAATTCTGCAAGAACTCTCTTTGCGGCTTTCTTTGGCGTGGTGTGAATGAGCGCGATGCGCTGTGTCGAAAACCCTGCAATAGTTGCACTCAATTGCCACTCGGGTAGTGCATCGGTGGGTATTACAATGGAAATTCGTCCGTTCTCCGAAAGTAGTTCTTTCGATTTTTTAAAGAAAATTTCGGGTGAGAGTGTGTCGTTGTGTCGTGCAAGCGTCTTCTTTTCGCTGCTGCATTTTAGGCTGTTTGTGAAGTAGGGCGGGTTGCTTACAATTGCGTCAAAAGTGTGTGGGGGAGAGAAGCGCGTGAAATCGTCGCAGATTATTTTTACTCTTTCTTTCCACGGAGAATTCTTTACATTCTCGGCAGCTTGCCCTGCCGCCTCTTTCTCTATTTCGATGCCTGTGACTTCGGCGTCGCTGCGTTGCGCTGCCATAAGGGCGATAAGCCCACTGCCGCTGCCCACGTCGAGTATCTTCTTGCAGTCGTCGGTGCAGAACCACGCTCCAAGCAGGCATCCGTCGGTGCCCACCTTCATTGCGCAGTGCTCCTGCTCTATCGTGAATTTTTTGAATTTGAAGAAGCTGTTCGACATTTATGCTATATGAAAAGATATAAGCCGGGAGTTCCCCGGCTTGGTGAGCCAAATTGGGGACTCGAACCCCAGACCTACTCATTACGAATGAGTTGCTCTACCAACTGAGCTAATTTGGCATAATATCATTGCAGGGGCGCTCGTAGCTTGTTTTTTGCCCTTTTGCGCTGCAAAGATAGTGATAAAAAACAATGCGCAAAATATTCCTGCAAAAAAACGCGTAAAATCTTATATAAATAGTCGCGCGAAAGTTTGAGCCTATAAATATTTTATTTATCTTTGCAGGCAATGTGAGAAGGGGACTTTTGCGCGGGCTCCCGTGGCAGGCGTCTTTCTTGCAGAATGAGAAATTGACAAATATTTTACTTGCGCTTTGTATGGGTAGTTCTTCTAAAGAAATTAAACGAAATGTGAGAATAAATTGCACTTCTGCGATTTGTTCAATGCATTCACTCGCTGCAAAGCGCGATATTTTTGTTGTTTGTTGATTTTTATTGTGGTCGTTTCGTGGAAACGACTTTTTTTGTATCTTTACGAAAGATATGCGATTTAAACGCTTTGTTACGATATTTTGACTGAAAATATATAAAAAACTATGGAACCTTTACTGCACGAGTGTGGTGTTGCGATGATTCGCTTGCGCAAGCCTCTCAATTATTACAAAGAGAAATATGGAACGTGGGCTTATGGTATGAATAAGCTGTTTCTGTTGATGAACAAACAGTATAACCGAGGACAGCAAGGCGCGGGTATCTCTTGCGTGAAACTTAAGGCTTCTCCCGGTGAAGACTATATGTCGCGTGAGCGTGCCGAGGGCTCGGGTGCTATTTCCGAGGTTTTTGATGCTGCTTACAAGGATGTAAAAAATCACCCCAAAGATATGAAAGGCAATGCCGAGTATGCCTACCGTCATTTCGGTTTCGCAGGTGAGCTCTATATGGGACACCTTCGCTACTCGGCAACAGGAAAGACCGGAATGCAGTATGTGCACCCCTTCTTGCGCCGCAATAACTGGAGAGCAAAAAACCTTGCCCTTTGTGGAAACTTCCACATCACAAATGTCGATGATATTTTCCACGAACTTGTATCACACGGACAGCATCCCCGCGTACACGCCGACACATATATTATGCTCGAGCTAATGGGACACCGTCTCGACCGCGAGGTGGAGCGCGTCTTCAAGGAGTGTGAGCAGGAGGGGCTCAAGGGAATGGATATCACATTGGCCATTGAGGAGCGTCTCGATATAGCCAATGTATTGCGCACCTCTACACCTATGCTCGACGGCGGATATGTATTCTGCGGTGTGACAGGTAGTGGCGAGATGTTTGTGATGCGCGATCCCTGGGGTGTGCGCACCGCCTATTGGTATGCCAATGACGAGGTTTTTGTAGTAGCCAGCGAGCGTGCCGCTCTTCAGACAGCTATGAACCTCAAGGCCGAGGATGTGATAGAACTAAATCCCGGCGAGGCAATCATCGTTACAAAGAGCGGAGAATTGCGTCGCGAGGACATCTTGCCTCAAAAGGCGTTCCTTCCCTGTTCTTTCGAGCGCATCTATTTCAGCCGCGGAAACGACGGAGATATCTACAAAGAGCGCAAGATGCTCGGCTCTAACCTCAAGGATCAGATTCTCAAAGCTATCGATTACGACCTCGACAATACAGTCTTCTCGTTTATCCCCAATACTGCCGAGATGGCATTCTATGGAATGGTTGAGGGCATGGAGGAGTATCTCAACGAGTGGAAGGTGAAAGAGCTTAACTCGGGAAAACAGTTCACAGCCGAGGAACTCAAAGATATAGTTACAAAGAAAGTGCGTCAGGAAAAGGTTGCAAATAAAGATATCAAGATGCGTACATTCATCTCTACAGGTGACAAGCGCAACGACCTTGCAGCACACGTCTACGATATTACATACGGCACCATAAAACCCAAGGTGGACAATCTTGTGGTAATCGACGATAGTATAGTGCGCGGTACAACCCTCAAGCAGAGTATTTTGAATATTCTCGACCGCCTCGAGCCCAAGAAGATTATTGTGGTATCGTCGTCGCCCCAGATTCGTTACCCCGACTACTACGGTATCGATATGGAGAAATTCGACCACTTCGTCGCTTTCAAAGCAGCCCTTGAGTTGCTCTACGAGCGCGGAAAGCGTGCCCTCATCGACAGCACATACAAGGCTTGTCTCGACGAGCTCAAAAAAACCGACGCCGAGCAGATTAACTGCACCCGCGCCATATACAAGCCTTTTACACCCGACGAGATTTCGGTAAAAATCGGTGAGCTGTTAAAGCCCGTAGATTTGAAAGCCGACCTGGAACTTGTGTTCCAGAGCCTGTCGGGCTTGCACTCGGCGTGCCCCAACCACTTGGGCGACTGGTATTTCAGTGGAATATATCCCACACCCGGTGGAAATCGCCTCGTGAACGAAGCGTTTGTAGAGTATTATGAGACATATTTATATAAATAGGAATTAATAACAATAAGGATATGAAAGAAAGGTTGAAAAAAGTATTGCTGCTCGGTTCGGGTGCGTTGCGCATCGGCCAGGCAGGTGAGTTTGACTATTCGGGTTCGCAGGCTCTCAAGGCTCTGCGCGAAGAGGGTATTCAATCGGTGCTGATAAACCCCAACGTGGCAACTATTCAGACATCAGAAGGTATTGCCGACAAGGTATATTTCCTCCCTGTAGATGTACACAACGTTGAGGAAATTATCAAGAAAGAGCGTCCCGACGGTATTCTTTTGGCATTTGGTGGACAGACAGCGCTCAACTGCGGTACAGAGCTTTATCAGCAGGGTATTCTCGACAAATACGGCGTTAAGGTACTCGGTACATCGGTAGAGGCTATTATGTACACCGAGGACCGCGACCTCTTTGTAAAGAAACTCGACGAGATTCCTATGAAGACTCCCGTGAGCCAGGCTGTGGAGAGTATGGAAGATGCTCTCAAGGCTGCACACGAGATTGGCTTCCCCGTTATGGTGCGTTCAGCGTATGCACTCGGTGGCCTCGGTAGCGGTATCTGTCGCGACGAAGAGAGCTTCATCAAACTCGCAGAGAGCGCATTCACCTTCTCGAATCAGATTCTTGTAGAGGAGTCTTTGAAGGGCTGGAAGGAGATTGAGTTCGAGGTGATACGCGATGCCAACGACCACTGTTTCACAGTTGCAAGTATGGAGAACTTCGACCCCCTCGGTATTCACACCGGTGAGTCTATCGTGGTTGCTCCCACCTGTTCACTCACAGAAGAGCAGGTTAAGTTTATGCAGGAGATTTCGGTGAAGGCTATTCGTCACTTGGGTATCGTGGGTGAGTGTAACATTCAGTACGCTTTCAACGCCGAGACAAACGACTACCGCGTTATCGAGGTGAACGCCCGCTTGAGCCGCTCATCGGCACTTGCTTCAAAGGCTACAGGTTATCCTCTCGCTTTCGTGGCTGCAAAGATTGCTTTGGGTTACACACTCGACCAGATTGGCGAGATGGGTACTCCCAACTCTGCATACAAGGCTCCCGAGCTCGATTACCTCATCTGTAAGATACCTCGTTGGGACTTGACAAAGTTTGCGGGCGTATCACGTCAGATTGGTTCAAGTATGAAATCGGTCGGCGAGATTATGTCAATCGGTCGCACCTTCGAGGAGGTTATCCAGAAGGGATTGCGTATGATTGGACAGGGTATGCACGGATTCGTGGGCAACGAGCACACACACTTCGACGACCTCGACGAGGAGCTTGCAAACCCCACCGATATGCGTATCTTCTCTATCGCATCGGCTTTGGAGCAGGGCTACACAGTTGAGCGCATCAGCGAGCTTACAAAGATTGACCCCTGGTTCTTGGGCAAGCTCAAGAATATCGTAGATTATAAAGAGGTGCTTTCGGGATATAACACTCTTGAGGAGATTCCCGAGGAGGTACTTCGTCAGGCAAAGGTACTCGGATTCTCTGACTTCCAGATTTCTCGCTTTGTGTTGAAAGAGGAGAAGAATATGGAGAGCGGTAACCTCGCAGTGCGTGCACGTCGTAAGGAACTCAATATCCTTCCCGCCGTTAAGCGCATCAATACAGTTGCATCGGAGCACCCCGAGCTCACCAACTATCTCTATATGACATACGGTGCCAAAGGCTACGATGTGAACTACTACAAGACCGACAAGGCTGTTGTGGTTCTTGGTTCGGGTGCATACCGCATAGGTTCATCGGTTGAGTTCGACTGGTGCTCGGTAAATGCTGTGCAGACAGCTCGCAAGCTCGGTTACAAGTCAATTATGATTAACTACAACCCCGAGACTGTGTCTACCGACTACGATATGTGTGACCGTCTCTATTTCGACGAGCTCTCTTTGGAGCGCGTGCTCGACGTCATCGACCTTGAGCAGCCCGGCGGAGTGGTTGTGTCGGTGGGTGGACAGATTCCCAATAACCTTGCGATGAAATTGCATCGTCAGTCGGTGCCTATCCTTGGTACATCGCCCCTCTCAATCGACCGTGCAGAGAACCGTCACAAATTCTCGGCTATGCTCGACCAGCTCGGCATCGACCAGCCTGCTTGGAAAGAGCTCACAAGCCTCGAGGATATGGAGGAGTTCGTGGCCAAGGTAGGTTACCCTGTGCTTGTGCGTCCCTCTTATGTGCTCTCGGGTGCTGCGATGAACGTATGCTACAACGAGGAGGAGTTGCACGAGTTCCTGAAGATGGCAGCCGACGTTTCGAAGGAGTTCCCCGTGGTTGTGTCACAGTTTATGATTGACACAAAGGAGATTGAGTTCGACGCCGTAGCACAGAACGGTGAGGTAGTGGAGTATGCTATTTCGGAGCACGTAGAGTTTGCCGGAGTGCACTCGGGCGACGCTACATTGGTATTCCCTGCACAGAAGATATACTTCGAAACAGCACGTCGCATAAAGAAAATCAGCCGTCGCATTGCGAAAGAGCTCAACATCTCGGGCCCCTTCAACATTCAGTTCCTTGCAAAGAACAACGAGGTGAAGGTTATCGAGTGTAACTTGCGTGCATCGCGTTCGTTCCCCTTCGTTTCAAAGATTTTGAAACGCAACTTCATTGAGACAGCTACACGCATTATGCTTGGCGCTCCCTACAGCCGTCCCGACAAGTCGGCCTTCGATATCGACTGCATCGGTGTTAAGGCATCGCAGTTCTCGTTCTCTCGTCTCCACAAGGCCGACCCCGTGCTCGGTGTGGATATGTCATCTACCGGTGAGGTGGGATGTATCGGCGACGACTTCGAAGAGGCATTGCTCAACGCTATGATTGCAGTTGGTTACAATGTGCCCGAGAAGAATGTAATGGTATCTTCGGGAGCTTCTAAATCAAAGGTAGATTTGCTCGAGGCAAGCGAGATGCTCGCATCAAAGGGATACAATATCTACGCTACATCGGGTACTGCGAAATTCCTCAACGAGAACGGAATAAGTGCTACACCCGTAATGTGGCCCGACGAGGACCCCGATGCCGAGAACAATGTAATGCAGATGATTTCGGAGCACCGTTTCGACCTCATTATAAATGTTCCCAAGAACCACACAAAACGTGAGCTCACCAATGGTTACAGAATACGTCGTGCAGCTATTGACCACAACATTCCTCTTATCACAAATGCGCGTCTTGCAAGTGCCTTCATACACGCTTTCTGCAAGATAAACATAAATGAGATGCCCGTTAAGAGCTGGGACGAGTTCAAGTAATTCCTTCCACAGAATACAAAAAGTCATAGGCCGGATATTCCGGCCTATGACTTTTTTGTATATATTATAATAAGGAGTGGGGAAGCTTGCGCTATGAATAGGCGAATCAAGTGAACTTTTGAGTGTGAATTTGCAGGCAATTGGCAGCTGCTTTAAAGCCTTTTATGTTTATTGCTGATATTAAACAGCATAGCAGGGTGTAGATGCGGATATTCTAAATAGGTGAGCCGTGAGCCCCGCTTTGCGGGCTTGATTAAAATCAAAAAAAGCACTGAACAACCTTGTAAATAATTGGTTTTCAGTGCTTTTAAATTTTGTGGAGCATACGAGAGTCGAACTCGTCACCTTTTGACTGCCAGTCAAACGCTCTAGCCAGATGAGCTAATGCCCCGTGAATTGCAAAACGTGGTTTTGTTTTCGGCTGCAAAAGTATATAAAAATATTTATTCTGCAATGCTTGTAGTCAAAAAATATATAAAAAATAGTATCATCGCTGTGTGATTTGTAAATATTGCGCGATTTATATTTGATTTGCATTCATTAATTAAAATAATGTGTGGCGGAAATCAACTAAATTATATATATTCGCAAAATATTTCGGCGCCGACCATATCGGTGCCCATACTTTCATATATGTAGATTAAGTAAATAAGTATAAAAATGGCAACTATCGACGACAAAAAAATCATTTTTTCGATGGTTGGTTTGAGCAAGACCATCCGTCAGAACAACAAACAGGTGCTTAAAAACATCTACCTCTCGTTCTTCTATGGTGCAAAAATCGGTATCATCGGTATGAACGGCTCGGGTAAGTCTACCTTGATGAAAATTATTGCAGGCCTCGACAACGACTATCAGGGCGAGGTGGTGTGGTCTCCCGGTTATACCGTGGGTTATCTGCCCCAGGAGCCTCACTTGCAGGACGGTAAAACCGTTAAGGAGGTGGTTATGGAGGGTGTGCAGCACATTGCAGACGCTCTTGCCGAGTATGAGGAGATAAACAATAAATTCGGTCTTCCCGAGTATTACGAGGACGAGGATAAGATGAACACACTTTTTGCCCGCCAGGCGGAGTTGCAGGATGTCATAGATGCAACTGATGCGTGGAACCTCGACAACAAACTCGACCGTGCTATGGCCGCTTTGCGCTGTCCCGCAGGTGACGAGCTCGTAGACCACCTGTCGGGTGGTGAGCGTCGTCGTGTGGCTTTGTGCCGTCTGCTCTTGCAGAAGCCCGATGTGCTCCTTCTCGACGAGCCCACCAACCACCTCGACGCCGAGAGCATCGACTGGCTCGAGCAGCATCTCAACCAGTACGAGGGTACCGTAATTGCCGTAACTCACGACCGTTACTTCCTCGACGATGTGGCAGGCTGGATTCTTGAACTCGACCGTGGCGAGGGTATACCCTGGCAGGGTAACTACTCTTCGTGGCTCGACCAGAAGACCAAGCGTATGGAGCAGGAGGAGAAGAGCGCAAGCAAACGCCGCAAGACTCTTGAGCGCGAGCTCGAGTGGGTGCGTATGGCGCCCAAAGCCCGTCAGGCTAAAGGAAAGGCACGTCTTAACTCATACGAGCGAATGCTTAACGAGGATCAGAAGGAGCGCGAGGAGAAACTCGAGATATTTATCCCCAACGGCCCCCGTTTGGGTAACAAAGTTATCGTGGCCGACAAGATTTCAAAGTCGTTTGGCTCAAAGACTCTCTTCACCGACCTCGAGTTTATGCTGCCCCCGAACGGCATCGTAGGTGTCATCGGTCCCAACGGTGCAGGTAAGACAACTCTTTTCCGTATGATTATGGGACTCGAGAGCGTAGACAGCGGTAATTTCGAGGTAGGAGAGACCGTGAAGATTGCCTATGTAGACCAGACACACAAAGATATACAGCCCGACAAATCGGTGTACGAGGTTATGAGCCAGGGCAACGAACTTATGCGCCTGGGCACAAAAGAGGTAAACGTGCGTGCCTATCTGTCGCGTTTCAACTTTACCGGTGCCGACCAGGAGAAGAAATGCGGCGTGCTGTCGGGTGGTGAGCGCAACCGTCTCCATCTTGCTATGGCACTCAAAGAGTGTGGTAACGTGCTTTTGCTCGACGAGCCTACCAACGACATCGATGTGAACACACTGCGTGCTCTCGAGGAGGGCTTGGAGAACTTTGCGGGTTGTGCGGTGGTAATCAGCCACGACCGCTGGTTCCTCGACCGTATCTGTACCCACATCATCGCCTTTGAAGGTGACGGAAATGTGTTCTGTTTCGAGGGCTCATATTCCGATTACGAGGAAAACAAGATGCGCCGCCTTGGCATAGAAGAGCCCAAGAAGAGCCGCTATCGCAAACTTATGGAAGACTAAAAACTACAGCTATGAAAACAGTTATAGAGCCGTCGGTAATTGACGGCATTATGAAAGAACTGGAGATTACCGATATTAAAAAAGCCTCAATACGTCAGGTGGGTGCCATTGTGCGCGCAGCCGAGGCAGCTACAGGTACAGAATTTATTCATTTCGAGATGGGCGTACCCGGTCTCCCCCCATCGGCTGTGGGAGTGAAGGCCGAGTGCGAGGCTCTGCAACGTGGCGTAGCGTCGGTATATCCCATTATTGACGGAATACCCGAGGTTAAGGAGCAGGCATCGCGCTTCATCAAAGCCTTTGTGGATACCGATATCAAACCCTCGGGATGTATTCCCACCGTGGGTTCTATGCAGGCTTCGTTTGCATCGCTGATGCTTGCATCGCAGCTCGATGCAAAAAAAGACACCGTGCTCTACATCGACCCCGGTTTCCCCGTGCAGAAGATGCAGGCCAATGTAATAGGTGTCAAGATTGCCTCGTTCGACATAGCCGATTACCGCGGCAAGAGACTCGAAGAAAAACTCGAGAGCTATTTTGCGCAGGGTAATATCTGTGCAGTGCTCTATTCGAGCCCCAATAACCCCACTTGGATGTGTCTCAACGACACCGAGCTCGAAATCATAGGACGTCTTGCCACAAAACACGATGTGATTGTGATAGAAGACCTCGCTTATATGACGATGGACTTCCGCAAGGATATGGGCAAGCCCTTTGAGGCTCCCTATCAGTTGAGCGTGTCAAAATACACCGACAACTACATTATGCTTATGAGCGCATCGAAGATATTCAGCTATGCAGGTCAGCGCATCGCTATGGCTTGTATTTCGGACAAGCTCTACGAACGTCACTACGACAGCCTGAAAGAGCGCTATGGAATTCCCCGCTTCGGTGCTGCATACGCCTATATATTCCTGTATACATTCTCTTCGGGTGTTTCGCACTCGGCGCAGTATGCTATGGCGGCAATGCTCAAGGCGGCTTGCGACGGCGACTACAACTTCGTGGGCGATATAAAAGAGTATGCCGACCGCACAAAGCGTCTCAAGGATATTCTCGAACGCACAGGTTTCAACGTGGTTTATGACAAGGACGACGAGGAGCCCGTGAGCGACGGTTTCTTCTTTACTATGGGCTACAAGGATATGGACGGTGCCGAGCTTTTGCAGGAGCTACTCTATTACGGAGTGAGCGGTATCGACCTCTCTACAACGGGTAGCAACCGCAAGGGTATACGTGCCTGCTCGTCAAATATCAAGCCTCACCACTATGCAATGCTCGAGGAGCGTCTTGCACTTTTTAACGAAAACCATAAGTAAATCCACAAAAAACTCAAAAGATGGATAAGAAATATTTTGAACCCGAAATAGAGACGATTTCCCGTCCCGACCTTGAAAAACTACAGCTCGAGCGTCTTAAAAGCACAATTGCGCAGGCTGTAAAATCTCCTTTCTACAGCAAATTATATGCCGAAAAGGGTATAGACGTAAATACTATCGAGAGCATCGACGATATACGCAAACTCCCCTTTACCACAAAACAGGATATGCGCGACAACTACCCCTTCGGCTTCCTTGCTTGTGACCAGAAGGAAGTTACACGTCTGCACTCGTCGAGCGGTACCACAGGTAACCCCACCGTAATTTGTCACACAAAGAACGACCTCGCTACTTGGGCAAACCGCGTGGCACGCAGTTTCTATATGGTGGGCTTGCGCAACACCGACGTGATACAGAATTCGTCGGGATACGGAATGTTTACCGGCGGTCTGGGTATGCAGGCTGGTATTGAGCGCCTGGGAGCTATGTCTATCCCTGCTGCTGCGGGAAACAGCTTGCGTCAGATAAAATTTATTATGGATTTCGGCACCACAGCCATACACGCCATACCCAGCTACGCTCTGCGTCTGGCCGATGTGTTTGATGAGGTGGGAATCGACCCCAAGACACAGACACACCTCACCACCTTCCTGATTGGCGCCGAGCCTCACACCGAGGAGACACGCCGCAAGATTGAGGAGCGTTTCGGTGTGAAGGCTTACAACAGCTTCGGTATGACTGAGATGAGCGGCCCCGGTGTCGCCTTTGAGTGTCAGGAGCAGAACGGTATGCACATCTGGGAGGATTCTTACCTAGTGGAGATTGTAGACCCCGACACCCTGGAGCCCGTGCCCGACGGAGAGATTGGCGAGCTCGTGCTCACAACACTCGACCGCGAGGCTATGCCCCTCATACGTTACCGCACACGCGACCTCACCCGCTTCCTCACCGACGAGTGTCCCTGTGGTCGTACACACCGCCGTCTCGACCGCATAAAAGGTCGCAGCGACGATATGTTCATTGTGAAGGGTGTAAACATCTTCCCTATGCAGATAGAGAAGATTCTTATGCAGTTCCCCGAGCTTGGAACCAACTATCTCATAACCATCGACACCATCGATAACAACGATATAATCTTTGTGGATGTGGAGTTGAACACTCTCACAACCGACGATTTCTCTGTGCTGCAGAACTTGGGCAAAGAGATTACACGTCGCATAAAAGACGAGATTCTCGTTACCCCCAAAGTGCGTCTCGTGTCTCGTGGAAGCCTGCCGCAGTCCGAGGGCAAAGCCGTGCGTGTTAAGGATTTACGTAAACAATAAATATAAGAATTATGAGCACAGTAAAACAGATATCAATATTTTTGGAGAATAAGTCGGGCCGTCTTTATGAGATTATGGAAATTCTTGCAAAGGCCAACGTGGGTATAATCGCAGCTACCGTTTCCGATACATCGGAGTTCGGAATCCTGCGTCTCATTACCACAAATAACGAAAGAGCCCACGCCATTCTGCACGAGAACAATGTGGCAATAAATATGTCGGATGTCATTGTAATTTCTTGCGGAAATCAAGTTGGTGGCTTCTATGAGAAGATTAAAAAACTCTCTCTCTCAAATATCAGCATAGAGTATATGTATTGCTTCTCGTTTGGCGACAACTCTTATGTAATTATAAAAGTGCCCAACACGTTGAAGGCTGCCGACGCTATGCAGCGCAACGGTATTGAGTCGTGCACAATTGAGGAGCTTCTCTCAAAGATGGTGAAATTTGATTAATATATTATGAATTAATATATTATGAAAAAGATAGATATTGTATTTATTGCAGCAGTTACAGCTCTGCTTCTGCCGTTCTTTGTGAGCGACACGGTATTTGAGTTCTACAAAAGCACAAATGCCGCACATCCTTACCTTATGGCCTTTGTGAAGTTTATGATACTTTCATCGGTGGGCGAAATGCTCGGTTTGCGCATTAAACAGGGTGTTTACACATATAAAGGATACGGAATTATTCCCCGCTCCATCGTGTGGGGTATCTTGGGTGTGATGATTGCCGTTGCGATGAAGATTTTCTCAAACGGTGTACCTCCTATGCTTGAGTCTTGGGGGCTCGAGGGTATGTCGGCCGCTATGGACGATAGCTGCAGTTGGAAGAAATTCATCGATGCACTCTGCATTTCCACAGCGATGAACACATTCTTTGCACCTATGTTTATGACCGTTCACAAGGTTACCGACACACATATTCTCAACTGCGGGGGTAAGCTGTCGTCACTTGTGACGCTCATAAAATTTGGAGAGATTATCTCGACGCTCAATTGGAAAGTGCAGTGGGGCTTTGTGTTCAAACGCACAATTCCCTTGTTCTGGATTCCCGCTCACACAATCACTTTTATGTTGCCCGCTGCATATCAGGTGCTCTTTGCAGCATCGTTGAGCATTGTGCTCGGCCTTTTGCTGTCGATTGCAGCAGTTATGTCAAAAGAAAAATAAACAGTTATGAGAAAAGTTCTATTCACCCTTTTGCTTATGCTGACTCTGTCGGTATATGCCAACGGTATCTCACTAATTCCGCAGCCCGCAAAGATGAGCGTGGGGGAGGGAGCCTTTGTCTTTGGTGACAAGGTGAAAGTTTTTGTCCCGGCATACGACGGCGACAGTGTATATAATATTTTGAAGAGCTTTGCCCGCGATTTCAAAAAAGCGACGGGTGTGTCGGTTAAAAAGACAAAGAAGAGCGACAAGGCAAGCATTGTCCTGAATCTCGACAAAAACATAGCTGCCGAAGGTTACACCCTCGATGTGCAGAAGGAGAAAATTATCATCGCAGCCTCAAAGCCTGCCGGTTTCTTCTATGCCCTGCAGACACTCAAGCAACTTATGCCACGTAATGTGATGGCTGTTGTGTCCGACAAGACTGTGAAAGAGTGGAGCGTGCCCTGCATAAGCATTGAGGACGAGCCGCGATTCTCGTGGCGCGGATTTATGCTCGACGAGGGACGTCATTTCTATGGCAAGGAGGAGATAATGAAGATTATCGATGTTATGGCAGCCTACAAGATGAACCGTTTCCATTGGCATCTCACCGAAGACCAGGGCTGGCGCATCGAGATAAAGAAATATCCCAAGCTCACCGAGACAGGTGCGTGGCGTCAGAGCAAGGTGCTTGGCTGGGGCGATGTGAAACCCGACGGCATTCTGTATGGCGGTTTCTATTCCAAAAAAGATGCCAAGGAGGTGGTTGCGTACGCTCGCGAGCGTTTCATAGAAATTGTTCCCGAGGTAGATATCCCCGGACACTCACAGGCTGCCGTGGCTTCGTATCCCGAGATTCTTGCCTGCGACCCCGAGAATTCCCACGAGGTGTGGCTGTGGCAAGGCGTGTCGGGCGATGTGATAAACGTGGCCAATCCTGCAGCCGTGCAGTTTGCAAAGGATGTGATAGACGAGCTCACAGAGATTTTCCCCTTCGGTTACATACACCTCGGCGGTGACGAGTGCCCCACAAATAAGTGGGAACGCAACGCCGATTGTCAAAAGATGCTTGCTTCGATAGGTTCAAAAAACTACCGCGACCTGCAGGTCGATTTCTACAGACAGATAAAGGAGCACATTGCGCAGAAACCTGCAGCCGAGCAGCGTAAACTGATATTCTGGAACGAGGTGCTGCACGGTAACACAGAACCGCTTGGAAACGACATAACAATTATGGCGTGGATAGGAGCCGACGGCGCTGCAAAAGATGCCGCCGCCCGCGGACACTACACAATTCTCTCGCCCCAGATTCCCTATTACATAAACCGCAGACAGTCGAAACTCGAAACAGAACCTCGTTCGCAGGGCTACGGCGATGAGACCGTTGAGAGGGTATATAACTATGTGCCGATGAATAATGTCCCCGAGAATCTGCAAGAGAAATACCTGGGTGTTCAGGCCAACTTCTGGACAGAGTGGGTTGAAGAAGCCGACATTGTGCAATACCTTATGTTGCCGCGTCTCGCCGCAGTTGCCGAGGCGGGCTGGACTCCTCAAGAGAAACGTAGTTACAAATGCTTCCTCGAGCGTTTGCAGCAGGAGGACGAGTACTATCGTTTGCGAGGTGTGAACTATGGTAAGCACGTCTTTAAATAAGAGATAAAATAGACCAAAATTTAACCGTTTGCGACGGTTAAATTTTGGTCTATTTGTAGCTTTGTCAAGCGAGGTGCGGCAAACGCAGGGGGCTCTCTTTGTGTGCCGCAAAAGAAATAATTTAAATAAACGAAATATGAAGAAGTTCTTAAAAATCACACTTGCGACAATTATTGTGATTGTGCTGTTACTTGTGACTTTGCCACTGCTCTTTACCGAGAAGATTGAAACTCTCGTAAAGCAGGAGGGAAATAAACTGTTGAACGCCGAGTTCGACTTTAGAAAATTGGGAATCAGCCTTATAAGCGATTTTCCGCAGGCCTCTGTGACACTCAATGATTTCTATCTCAAGGGAGTAGATGCCTTTGCAGGCGATACCCTTGTGAGTGCCGAGGAGATAACGGCTTCGGTTAATCTTATGTCACTCTTCGGAGACGAGGGTTATGAGATTTCGACCGTTCTGCTCGACGGCGTTTCGCTCAAGGCTATTGTGCTGCCCGACGGCAGTGTAAACTGGGATGTGATGAAGCCCACAGACGAGAGCGAGGAGGTAGTGGCAGAGGACACCACCGAGGTGTCGCCTTTCCGCATCAAATTGCAGGAACTTGCAGTGCGCAATTTCAATCTTGTTTACGACGACAGGCAGGGTAATATGTATGCCGAGGTAGAAAAGCTCGACGCCACCTGTTCGGGAGATTTCGGCAACAGCCGTACACTCCTCGACCTCAACGTGCAGACAAAGGCTGTTACATTCAAGATGGAGGATGTCCCCTTCTTGAACAAAGCCAAGATTGCGGCAGATATGAAGATAGATGCCGACCTCGAGAACAGCCGTTTCACATTTGACAAGAATACCTTGCGCCTCAATGCCATAGAGACAGCTCTCGACGGATGGGTTGCGCTTGTGGGCGACGATGTGGAGATGGATGTAAAGCTGGGAAGTAATAAAATAGGCTTCAAAGAGATACTCTCGCTCGTGCCTGCGATATATACAAAAGATTTTGAGGGACTGCGCACCGACGGTAAGGCCTCTCTCACCGCCTATGCAAAGGGCTTGATGCAGGGCGACAGCATAGTGCCCGAGTTCAGCCTCGCCTTCAATGTGGAGGATGCGATGTTTCAATACCCCGACCTGCCCGCTGCCGTAAACAAGATAAATATCGCGGCAACGGTAAACAACCCCGGCGGCTCGCTCGATGCCACGGTTATAAATGTCAATCCGTTCAACTTTGTTATGGCAGGGAATCCCTTCAGCCTGCAGGCTACAATGCAGACACCTATGAGCGATCTTGCCTTCGATGCTTCGGCCAAGGGCAAGCTCGATTTGGGCAAAGTGAAGGATATATATCCTCTCGAGGATATGGAGTTGAATGGAGTGGTAGATGCCGATATAAATATCAAGGGACGTATGTCGAGCATAGAGAAAGAACAGTACGACAAGATAAAGGCGCAGGGTAGTGTGCGTCTCGCAAATATGTCGCTTGCAATGGAGGATATGCCCGATGTGGATATAAAGAAATCTCTTCTCACATTCACTCCTCAATATCTCAAATTGAGCGAGACGGCTGTAAATATCGGCAAGAACGATATTGTGCTCGATAGCAAGTTCGAGAATTATCTCGGTTACGCACTCAAAGGCACCACTCTCAAGGGTACGCTCAACGTGAGCAGCAGCTATTTTAATCTCAACGATTTTATGACTACCGACAGCACTGCCGTGCCCGCAGCCGAGGAGCAGGCCGCCGCAGCCGATACCGTGGCAATGGGCATAATAGAGATTCCCGACAATATCGATTTCTCTATGCAGGCATCTTTCAAGAAAGTGCTTTTCGACAATATGTCGTTTGAGAATTTGAAAGGCTCGCTCGTGGTAAAAAACAGCAAGGTGAATATGAAAAATCTATCGCTCAACACAATGGGCGGCGAGGTTGTAGTGAACGGTTATTATTATACTCCCAAGGAGGCAGAACCGCAGTTCAACGCTTCGTTTAAACTTAATAAAATTGTCTTTGCCAAGGCATATAACGACTTGAATGTGGTGCGTAAACTTGCTCCTGTGTTCAGCGGTCTCACAGGAAATTTCTCGGGCAGCGTGAGCATAGACACAAAGCTCGACGAGACTATGTCGCCCGTGCTGCAGAGCCTCACAGGTAGCGGCTCACTCTCGACAAACGACTTGAGCCTGAACAATGTAACGGTAATTCAAACAGTTGCCGACATCTTGAACAAACCTTCGCTCAAAGATACTCGCGTGAAAGACCTGAAAATCGATTTCACAATCAAGGACGGCCGCGTAAACACAAAGCCTTTCGATATAAAGCTCGGCGACTACAAAATGAATCTTTCGGGTAGCACCGGACTCGACCAGACAATCGATTACAAGGGCGAAATAACCATTCCCACATCTGTGGGCAAGCTCTCACAGCTCGGCACGGTGGATATGCTCATAGGTGGCACATTTACCTCTCCCAAGGTGAGCATAGATATGGAGTCTCTTGCAAAGAAAGCTGCGGCAAAAGCTGCAAGCAGTGCCATAGATAAGTTGCTTGGCACAAGCAGCGAGAGTGCAAGCGGTGAGGAGACAACTACCGAGAGCACAGACATAAAAAAAGAGGTTGCCGACAAACTAATAAACAAAGCTCTCGACCTCTTCAAAAAGAAATAATCGTTGCATAGGATTATATTTGGCGACCGACCTTTAAAAGTCGGTCGCTTTTTTATTTGTGTGTAGCCGTGTGCGGGGCATTTGTTGTTATTATAATATATTATATATAAAATTTATTTATTATCTTTGCAGTCGCTTGTGCGACTGCGATTACTTGCAAGAGAGTGGGAAGAAACAAGTGCTTATGCACGCAACGAACGCAGCACGTAATCGCACAATAAACTTTTTTGAAAATAGTTAAACGATATATGGATAAAATCAGAAATTTCTGCATCATTGCACACATCGACCACGGAAAATCGACTCTCGCCGACCGTCTTTTGGAGACTACAAAGACAATCAATATCACCGAGGGCCAGATGCTCGATAATATGGACTTGGAGAAAGAGCGCGGTATCACAATCAAGAGCCACGCCATACAGATGGAGTATTTCTACAATAACGAGAAATATACTCTTAACCTCATCGACACCCCGGGACACGTCGATTTCTCTTATGAGGTGTCGCGCTCAATCGCAGCTTGCGAGGGCGCGCTACTTGTGGTAGATGCAACGCAGGGTGTGCAGGCACAGACAATCTCTAACCTCTATATGGCGGTAGACCAAGGCCTGGAGATTATTCCTGTGATAAACAAATGCGATATGGTAAACGCTATGCCCGAGGAGGTGAAGGACGAAATCATCGACCTCATAGGTTGCGACCGCGAGGATATCATCGAGGCGTCGGGCAAGACAGGTATGGGCGTAGAGGAGATTCTGCGTGCTGTGGTAGAGCGCATCCCCGCTCCCGTGGGCGACGAGGAAGCACCCTTGCAGGCACTTATCTTCGACTCTGTGTTCAACTCTTTCCGCGGTATCATCGCATACTTCAAAATTACAAACGGTGTGTTGCGCAAGGGCGACAAGGTGAAATTCTTCAATACCGGCAAGGAATATGACGCCGATGAAATTGGAGTGCTTAAAATGGAACTCTCTCCCCGTCAGGAACTGCGCACCGGAGATGTGGGATATATCATTTCGGGAATCAAGACCTCGCGCGAGGTGAAAGTGGGTGATACTATTACACACATCGCGCGCCCCTGCTCGTCGGCCATTGCAGGATTCGAGGAGGTAAAGCCTATGGTGTTTGCCGGTGTATATCCCATAGAGGCCGAGGACTACGAGGACCTGCGTGCCAGCCTCGAGAAATTGCAGTTGAACGATGCTTCGCTCACATTCTCGCCCGAGTCGTCGGCGGCTCTGGGATTCGGTTTCCGTTGCGGATTCCTGGGACTTCTCCATATGGAGATTGTGCAGGAGCGTCTCGACCGCGAGTTCGATATGAGCGTAATCACCACAGTGCCCAACGTTTCCTATATGGTGTATGACAAACAAGGCAATGTGCAGGAGGTACACAACCCCGGCGGTATGCCCGACCAGACACTCATCGACCACATCGAGGAGCCCTATATAAACGCAAGTATCATTACCCGCGCCGAATATATCGGCCCCATTATGACACTCTGTCTCTCGAAGCGCGGTGAGCTCGTAAAACAGGAGTTTATTACAGGTAACCGTGTCGATATAAGATTCCTTCTTCCGCTCGGTGAGATTGTAATCGACTTCTATGACAAGCTCAAGAGCATATCAAAGGGATATGCCTCATTCGACTATCACCCCGCTGGGTTCCGCACTTCGAAGCTCATAAAACTCGATATTCTTCTCAATGGCGAGCCTGTGGATGCTCTCTCCACACTTACACACGTGGACAATGCCTACGGCCTCGGCCGACAGATGTGTGAGAAGCTGCGCGACCTCATTCCCCGTCAGCAGTTCGACATTGCGTTGCAGGCGGCCATTGGTACAAAAATTATTGCTCGCGAGACAATCAAGCAGGTGCGTAAGGATGTGACCGCGAAGTGTTACGGTGGTGACGTGTCGCGTAAACGTAAGCTGCTCGAGAAACAGAAGAAAGGAAAGAAACGTATGAAACAGATCGGTAACGTGGAGGTTCCGCAGAAGGCCTTCCTCGCAGTTCTGAAACTTGATTAAAAGATTATTTATTGGAATATGGGAATATTCAGTTTTTTTACACGAGATAAAAAAGAGGTTCTCGACAAAGGCTTGTCGAAGACCAAGGAGAGTGTGTTTGGAAAGATTGCCCGCGCAATCGTGGGAAAGAAACAGATTGACGACGAGGTACTCGATAATCTCGAGGAGGTTCTCATTACCTCGGATGTGGGTGTGGAGACAACTCTCAAGATAATTGAGCGTATACAGGCACGTGCCGCACGCGACAAATATATGTCTACATCGGAGCTCAACGCTCTGCTCAAGGACGAGATTGCGGCTCTGCTTATGGAAAACAATACCGAGGACAACGGTTCATTCGATTTCCCCACAACCGCCGGAAAGCCCTATGTACTTATGGTTGTGGGCGTGAACGGTGTGGGCAAGACAACGACCATAGGCAAGCTTGCGCACCAGTTCAAGAAGGCCGGCAAGAATGTCTACCTGGGTGCGGCCGACACATTCCGTGCGGCAGCTGTGGAGCAGCTTGTGGAGTGGGGTAAACGTGCCGACGTACCCGTGATAAAACAGGGTATGGGCAGCGATCCCGCGTCGGTGGCCTACGACACCCTCTCGTCGGCAGTGGCAAACGGCGCCGACGTAGTGATTATAGACACTGCAGGCCGTCTGCACAATAAAGTGGGACTTATGAACGAGCTCACAAAAATAAAGAACGTGATGAAAAAGATTCTGCCCGATGCACCCAACGATGTACTCCTGGTACTCGACGGCTCAACAGGACAGAATGCATTTGAGCAGGCAAAACAGTTTACCAAAGCTACCGAGGTTACATCGCTTGCCATAACAAAACTCGACGGCACAGCAAAGGGCGGTGTAGTCATCGGTATCAGCGACCAGTTTAAAATCCCCGTTAAATACATTGGTCTGGGTGAGGGTATCGACCACCTGCAGATATTCAACCGTGCAGAATTTGTAGATTCACTTTTTGGATAAGGAAATGAAGAAAAGTTGCGTAGATGTGATAACGATGGGCTGTTCCAAGAATCTTGTAGATTCGGAACAGCTTATGCGTCAATTGGAGGAGTGTGGTTACGAAGTGACACACGACAGTGAGAACCCTTGTGGCGATATAGCCGTGATAAATACCTGCGGCTTCATTGGCGACGCAAAGGAGGAGTCAATTAATATGATTCTCGAATTTTGTGAACGCAAGGAAAAAGGCGAGCTCGAGCGTCTCTATGTGATGGGCTGCCTGTCGGAGCGTTACCTCAAGGAGTTGAGCGAGGAGATAACACAGGTTGATAAGTTCTATGGCAAATTCAACTGGAACGAGTTGCTTGCCGACCTCAAGCAGAACTACAAGCCCGAGATTGCACACGAAAGAGTTCTCTCTACACCTTCGCACTACGCATTCCTGAAAATTTCGGAGGGTTGCAACCGCCGTTGTGCCTATTGCGCAATACCCATAATAACTGGAGCACACGTGTCACGTCCTATGGAAGAGATTCTCGACGAGGTGCGTTATCTTGTGTCGCAGGGTGTGAAAGAGTTCCAGATTATTGCGCAGGAACTCACATATTACGGCATCGACCTCTACAAGAAACAGGCGATAGCCGAGCTTGTGGAAAAAATCTCCGATATAGAGGGCGTTGAGTGGATACGTCTGCACTATGCTTATCCCTTGCATTTCCCCTACGACCTGTTGCGTGTTATGCGTGAGCGCGACAATGTGTGCAAGTATCTCGACATAGCCCTGCAGCACGTGAGCACAAAGATTCTAAAGAAGATGCAGCGTCACGTCACAAAGGAGGATACATACGCTCTCATTGAGAGAATGCGCAACGAGGTGCCCGGCATCTGCATACGCACAACTATGATGGTGGGCTTTCCCGGCGAGACCGACAAAGACTTCGAGGAACTTATGGACTTTGTGAAATGGGCCAAGTTCGACCGTCTCGGTGCATTTGCCTACAGCGAGGAGGAGGGTACATACGCGGCAGAGAACTACCGCGACAATGTGTCGAAAAAGAAAAAACAGGAACGTCTCGACCGTCTTATGGAGGTGCAGCAGAGAATATCTACCCGCCTGAACGATGCGAAGGTAGACAAGGTATTCAAGACAATCATCGACAGGGTGGAGGGCGATTTCTATATAGGTCGCACAGAGTTCGACTCGCCCGATGTAGATACCGAAGTTCTCATACACACAAGTGAGGGCGAGCTCAAAATAGGCGAGTTCTACAATGTGCTTGTCACCGAGGCTACCGAGTTCGACCTAATGGGAACAATACAAAAATAATTGAGCCGTATGAATAACAAGGAATTTATCAGCAAACTGGCCAAGCGATGCGGTATGACACCCGCAGAGGCTGTAGCAAGTGTTGAGTCGTTTGTGGCGGTGATGACAGAGCGTTTGAAAGAGAACGACCAGCTTAACGTGTCGGGCTTCGGCGTGCTCGAGGTGAAGATGCGCAAAGAGAGAGTGTCGGTAAACCCCAAAAGCGGTCAGCGCTTTTTGGTTCCGCCCAAGGTAGTTCCCGCATTCAGGCCGAGCAATAAATTAAAAGATAAATTCAAAGAGTAGGAGGGCTATATATGGATGCTAAACTGAATCATTCGGAGCTCTCGGCTCTTCTGGCAAAGCAGACCGATTTATCGGCGGCAAAAGCCGAGAATTTCACAAAGGCCTTTTTCGATATCATCATCGAGGGACTCGAAAGTGACGGCACGGTGAAGATAAACGGCCTTGGAACATTCAAGATAACCGATGTTGCAAGCCGCGAAAGCGTAGATGTGAACACCGGCGAAAAAATAGAGATAAAAGGACACAAAAAACTTACGTTCCTGCCCGCCGATGTACTCAAGGAGAGCGTAAACCAGCCCTTCGCGATGTTTGAGCCTGTCGAGATAGACGACTCATATATAGAAGATGAGGAAAGTGAATCTTCTGCAGATGAGGAGATGGTAAATGGGCAAGCCGAAGAGAGCACAGCTGTCACAGAGGAAAAACCGGTTGAGGAAACTCCCGCAGAAGTAATTGAAGAACCTGTGGCAGAAGAGCCTGCACCTTGCGAAAATCCCGCAGCCGTCGAAGAAACTACCGCAGAGGTATTTGAAGAATCTGTAGCGGAAATTTCCACAGAAAAAGCCGAGGTTTCAACCATTGAAACACCTGCCGAGGAGCCCGTTGTAGAAGAAAAAGCCACAGAGCAGCCCTCGTCTGCCGAAGATGCCCCCGTAAAGAAAAAAAGTGCAGCCTGGATATTCACCCTGCTGCTTGTGATAGTCTGCGTTGTGGGTTATTTTGCTTACACGTCTTTGCAACGTGCAAATAAGATAGAAGAACCCCTCACCGTGCAGGTCGAGACTGTGGTACCCGCCGTGGAGCTTGTACCCGCCGTGAAAATAGACACCACCGAGGTGGCAGAGGAAGAGATATACACATTCGTCCTTGTAGAGGAACTTGCAGGCAAGAGCGTGGGAGCTGTGGGTATAGGCGATACTTTGCTTTATTACGCCGACGGTACAATGGAGACACACACCGTGGCCGAGGACGAGACACTCACACGCATCGCCCTCAAATATTACGGCGACAAGCGCCTGTGGCCATATATCGTTCAGCACAACAATTTGAGAAACCCCAACGGCCTTGCCAAGGGAATGGAACTTGCCATCCCCCGCTTAAAGCCCTCAAAACAGCCTGCCGAGCGTTAAAGAATCTTTAATATAACAGTAGTTAAATCACTTTTAACAATATTAACATTAAAGATTGCCACAAAGCAGTAATTTTGGAATAAAAATAATTGTAAAAACAGATATAGCTATGAATGGTGCAATAGACATCAGAGAATTGAATGAAATGATAGAGAAACAGAGCGGATTTGTAACAAACCTGCTCACAGGAATGGACCAGGTAATCGTTGGTCAGAAACATCTTGTAGAGTCGTTGCTTATAGGTTTGTTGGCCGATGGTCACGTGTTGCTCGAAGGTCTGCCCGGCCTTGCAAAGACATTGGCAATCAAAACCCTCTCCGAGCTTATAGATGCCGATTTCAGCCGCATACAGTTTACTCCCGACCTTCTTCCCGCCGACGTAATAGGTACTATGGTATACAGCCAGAAGGCCGAGGAATTCAAGGCAAAGCGCGGCCCTGTGTTTGCCAACTTCGTCCTTGCCGACGAGATTAACCGCGCCCCCGCAAAGGTGCAGAGTGCTTTGCTCGAGGCAATGCAGGAGCGTCAGGTTACAATTGGCAAAGAGACATTCCCTTTGCCCTCTCCCTTCCTTGTGCTTGCAACACAGAATCCCATAGAGCAGGAGGGTACATACCCCTTGCCCGAGGCACAGGTAGACCGTTTTATGCTCAAGGTGGTTATAGGTTACCCCGAATTGTCGGAGGAGAAGAGAATCATACGTCAGAATATCACAGGCGAGAAGATTACAGTAAAACCCATCCTAAAGCCCGAAGAGATTATCGAGGCACGCAAGGTGGTGCGTCAGGTATATCTCGACGAAAAGATTGAGCAATACATCGCCGACATTGTCTTTGCGACACGTTACCCCGAAAAGTATGGTATGAAGGAGCTCAAGGAGATGATTTCCTTCGGTGGCTCTCCCCGTGCTTCAATTAACCTTGCTCTCGCTGCAAGAGCATACGCATTCATCAAGCGCCGCGGATATGTGGTGCCTGAAGATGTGCGCGCCGTTGCACACGATGTGCTGCGTCACCGTATCGGCTTGAGCTATGAGGCCGAGGCAAGCAATATGAGTGCCGATGAGATTGTGAGCCAGATTTTGAACAGAGTCGAGGTACCCTAATAGAGTGATATGGAGACTGGTGAGCTGATTAAGAAAGTTCGCAAGATAGAGATAAAGACGCGAGGATTGTCACACAATATCTTCGCGGGGCAGTATCATTCGGCATTCAAAGGGCGCGGTATGTCGTTCAGCGAAGTGCGTGAGTACCAATACGGCGACGATGTGCGCGATATCGACTGGAACGTGACGGCACGTTTCAACAAACCCTTTGTAAAGGTATTTGAGGAGGAGCGCGAGCTCACCGTGATGCTGCTTGTCGATGTGTCGCAGAGTCTCGACTTTGGAACTGTGAAGCAGACAAAGCGCGATATGCTCACCGAGATAGCAGCGACTTTGGCCTTTGCTGCCATACAGAACAACGACAAGATAGGCGTTGTCTTTTTCTCGGATGTGATAGAGAAATTCATCCCCCCGCAGAAAGGACGCAAGCACATCCTTTATATAATAAGGGAACTGATAAATTTTGAGCCCACAGGTCACAAGACCGATATAAAGGTGCCGTTGCAATTCCTTACAAACGCCATAAAAAAGAGGTGTACGGCCTTTATCTTGAGCGATTTCATTGCGGCAAACGACTATAAGAACGCACTTACCATTGCCAACCGCAAACACGACGTTGTGGCTATACAGGTGTATGACCGCAGGCTCGTGGAACTGCCGCAGATAGGTCTTATGAAGATAAAAGATGCCGAGAGCGGCGAGGAGATGTATATCGACACCTCGTCGAAGAAGGTGCAGGCAGCCCAGCGCGAGTGGTGGGCGTCGCAGTCGGCGGCTATAGATGAAATTTTCAAGAAGAGCCGCGTAGACTCTGTGTCTGTGCGCACCGACCAGGACTATGTAAAGGCGCTTATGTCGCTGTTTGCTATGCGAGCCTGAAGCCCTAAACCCCGTTAGATGTAATGAAAAAGATAATATTTACAATATTTCTGTTCTCCCTGGCACTCCTCACTACGGTGTCGGCACAAAATGTGTCGGTAAATGCCGAAATAGATTCGTGCCAGCGCCTCATAGGCGAGCAGGCGAGAATTAAACTCAAAGTGGGAGTGGACGCCGACAAACGCGCCCTTCTTCCTCTCTTCGACAAAGAGATTGTGGAGGGTGTTGAGATTGTGGAAAAACTCCCCAACGACACACAGCGACTCAACGACGGGAAACGTCTGCTCATAACCGAGGAGTATGTGGTTACTTCGTTCGACAGCGCGGTGTATGTGATTCCCCCTTTTGAGGTGATTGTGGACGGCCTGCCTTTCTATTCCGAAGAACTGGCCCTCGCCGTGTATATGATGCCTGTCGATACCACAAACCTCGAGCAGTTCTTCCCTCCCAAGGATATACGTTACATAGAGCTGGGGTGGAGCGACTACAAGAGCAGCGTAGGATATTTCCTTCTGCTCATTTTGCTCGGTGCCGTGCTTGCGTGGGTAACCGTGAGATTTATAAATAACAAACCCATTGTGCGCATTGTAAAGGTGAAACCCAAAACTCCCGCACACATAGTTGCACTTGGCGAGATTGAGCGCATAAAGAACGAAACAGATTGGCGCACATCGGGCAATCACAAAGAGTTCTACACCGCTTTGACCGATGCTCTGCGCGGTTATATGAACGAGCGTTTTGCGTTCAACGCAACCGAGATGACCACAGAGGAGATTATGTCACATTTGCTCGAAGTCAAGGAGAAAGAAGGCCTGAAGGAGTTGCACGAGCTGCTCACAACAGCCGACCTTGTGAAATTTGCGAAGCTCAATCCGCCGATGAACGAGAACGACAACAACCTGCGTGCCGCCGCCGACTTTGTGAACGAGACAAAAATCACAGAACAGGAAGCCGCAGCGCAACCCACAGAGAAAAGGGTGGTAAACCACCGCTCGCTCCGTGCAAAGAGGCTTTTGCTTGCATCCATTGTGTTGCTTTCAATAGCTGTGGCAGCCGTGCTTGCAATGCTTATATGCGATGTATATTATTTGTTTAGCTGAATTTGATTTATGTTTTTCTCGAAAATAGAATATTTACTGCTTTTCATACCTCTTGCCGCATATATCGTGTGGTACATATTAAGAGGAAGAGGGTTGGAACCGTCGATGAAGGTCTCCACTGTCGCGCCTTTTCTCAAGAATGTGAAGAGTTATAAAAACTATATCATTGACCTGCCTTTTGCGTTGAGGGTAGTGGCTCTTTCTATGGTAATAATAATGCTTGCGCGCCCGCAGAGCACAAACCGCTGGCAAAACACCGAAGTCGAGGGTATAGATATTATGCTTGCGATGGACGTCTCCACAAGTATGCTTGCGATGGACCTCTCGCCCAACAGACTCGAAGCCGCAAAGCAGGTGGCAGCTGATTTTATCAACGGCCGCCCCAACGACAATATAGGACTTACAATTTTTGCGGGAGAGAGTTTTACGCAATGCCCCCTCACCATAGACCACGCTGTGCTGCTCAATATGCTCAATGGCGTGAAGTGCGACATTGCGGCACAGGGTATCATTGAAGACGGTACAGCCATAGGAATGGGCGTCGCAAACGCCGTGAGCCGTCTCAAGGAGAGCAAGGCAAAGTCGAAAGTGATAATTCTGCTCACCGACGGCTCAAACAACCGCGGAGAGATTTCTCCCGAGGCGGCAGCCGAAATAGCCAAGCAGTTCGGAGTGAGAATATATACTATAGGCGTGGGTACCAACGGCACCGCCCCCTATCCCTACGGCGCACAGATTGTAAACGTACCTGTGGAGATTGACGAGACTACGCTCAATAAAATAGCCACGATAACCGATGGAAACTACTTTCGTGCCACAAGTAATTCAAAACTCAAAGAGGTGTATGAGAAAATCGACCAGCTTGAGCGTACAAAACTGAATGTCAAAGAATTCAGTTCGCGCGAAGAAGAGTATCAACTTTTTGCGCTTGTGGCGTTCGCAATGCTTTTGCTCGAGATTCTTTTGCGCAATACCATATTAAAGAAAATACCCTAATTAGTATTACCGATGAAATTTGCCAATCCCGAATATCTCTACCTACTCATTTCGATACCGGTTCTTCTGGCCATCTATATATATTCAGAATATAGAAAAAAGAGAAACCTGCGTCGATACGGCGACACGGAGTTGCTTAAAAATCTTATGCCCGACGCTTCGCAGTATCGCCCCGCGATAAAGTTCTGGCTGTCGCTCGCTGCGCTCGCTTGCATAGTGTTTGCGCTTGCACGTCCGCAGTTCGGCTCAAAGAAAGAGACCGTTACACGTCAGGGTATTGAGGCAGTCATAGCTCTCGATATTTCAAACTCTATGCTTGCCGAGGACATTGCGCCCAATCGTCTGGAGAAAGCAAAAAAGATAATATCGAGGCTCATAGACAAGTTCGAAAGCGACAAGGTGGGCCTTATAGTCTTTGCAGGCGATGCCTTTGTGCAGTTGCCTATAACAAACGATTTTATATCGGCAAAGATGTTTCTCGAGACAATCTCGCCTGCACTTATATCGCGTCAGGGAACAGATATAGGCGGCGCAATAAGCCTTGCAATGAAAAGTTTTACACCCGACGAAGAGGTGGGAAAAGCAATTATTGTGATAACCGACGGTGAAAACCACGAAGGCTCGGCCGAGGATGCGGCAAAAGCAGCAGCCGACAAAGGTATGAACGTCTACATCCTCGGTATCGGCTCGCTCGAGGGAGCACCCATTCCCGTTCCGGGTACAAAAGATTATCGCCGCGACAAAGAGGGTAACGTAGTTGTGACAAAGCTCAACGAGCAGATGGCACAATCCATAGCCCGCGCCGGAGGTGGAGCATACATAAGAGTGGACAACACAAATAATGCACAAAAAGTGCTCGAGAGCGAGGTAAACAAGCTCGCAAAAGCCGACCTCACCACCGAGGTTTACACCGAGTACGATGAGCAGTTTGAATTTGTTGCGTGGATAGCCTTCCTGCTTTTGGTTATCGAGTCACTGATTCTCACAGGCAAAAGCCGTTACACACGCAATATTAAACTATTTAATAAATAAAAGAGGTTTAGAATGTTGAAGTATAAGTATATATTGTTTATTCTTGCACTCTGTGTCTTTTCACAGATATCGGCGCAAAAAACCTACCGCGAGCATCTGCGCAGCGGTAATAAACTCTATGCCGACAGCCTCTATGAAAAGGCCGAAGTGGAGTACAGAAAAGCTCTTGAGCTCAACCCCGAGGGAAGCAATGCACTCTATAATCTGGGCAATACTTTGCTGTTCCAGAACAAGGCACAGGAGGCAATGGAGCATTTTCAGATGGCCGAGAAACGCGAGAGCGACAAGAATAACCTTGCGCAAATACATCACAATATGGGTGTGCTCTGTCAGGCAGCCAAAGAGTATGGACAGGCCGTGGAGTACTACAAACAATCGTTGCGTGAGAATCCTACCGACCATCAGACGCGCTACAATCTAGCCCTTGCAATGCATCAGTTGAAGGAGCAGCAGAACAACCAGCAGGACAACCAACAGCAAGAGCAGCAGGACAAGCAAGAAAAAGAGCAAGAACAGCAACAACAGGAGCAGCAGCAAAAAGAGCAACAGGAACAGCAAGAACAGCAGCAGCAACCCGAGCAGCAAAACGAGCAGGAGATGTCCAAGGAGAACGCCGAGCAGTTGCTCGAGTCGGCTATGCAGGACGAGAAAGATGTGCAGGAAAAAGTGAAAAAGATGATGCAGGTGCGTGGCCGCAAACTCGACAAAGATTGGTAAACAAGATTAAGAAAGAGATACAGAAACAATGAAAAGAATAGTTCTTACAACACTATTATCCATACTAACCCTCACCGTTGCCCTTGCCGACGATATCACCTTTGTGACCTCGGCACCCAAGGCTGTGGAGGTGAACCAGAATTTCAGGCTGAAGTACACCGTGAACCGTCGCAACGTGAGAGAGCCTCTCGTGCCTGCGATAGAGAATTTCACTATACTCTCGGGCCCTCACCGTTCCGAGGCTTCGAGCACAAATATCATAAACGGAAACGTAACCTCTACGCAGTCGGTTACATTCAGCTACATACTTATTGCCGAGAAGGAGGGAGAATTTAAAATCCCCGCCGCCACGATAAGCGTAGACGGAAAGGAGTACACCTCAAACCCCGTGACGGTGAAGGTGCTGCCACAGGACAAGAGCGCAGCACAAAGCAGAGGCTCGCAGCAGCGTCGCGGAAGTCAGCGCGGTGCGACAACTGCCGAAATATCGGCCGACGACCTCTTTATGACAGCGACTCTCAACAAAACAAAAGCCTATGAACAGGAGGCAGTGCTCCTCACATTCAAAGTCTATTCGGCAGTGAATCTCACCTCGCTCAACGGCAAAAGCCCCGACCTCAAAGGCTTTCAGATACAGGAGGTGGAGTTGCCGCAGAACAAGGAGTGGCAAATGGAGCATTACAACGGCCGCAACTATCGCACCCTTGTGTGGCAGCAGTATGTGCTCTTCCCGCAGCAGAGCGGCGAGATAGAGATTCCCTCGACCTCTTTCGAGGGAGTGGTTGCGCAGCCGGTGCAGTCGCACAACGACTTTTTCTTCTTTGGCGGAACCAACTATGTGGAGGTGAAACGCGAGCTGCGCACCCCCAAGCTCAAGCTGAATGTGCAACGCCTGCCCGCAAATAAACCCGAAGGCTTTTCGGGAGGTGTGGGAAATTTCAAGATAGCATCGTCGATAAGCACCACCGAGTTGAAAGCAAACGAGGCAGTGACGCTGCGACTTGTAATTTCGGGTACGGGAAATATGAAACTTATAAAGACTCCCGAGGTTAATTTCCCCGAAGACTTTGAGATATACGATCCCAAAATCGACAACAAATTCTCTCTTAAAACCAACGGCTTCACAGGAAATAAAATCATAGAATATCTTGTGATTCCCCGTTACGGAGGCGAGTACACCATCCCCTCGGTGAAATTCTCCTATTTCGACATAAACGCAAAGGAGTATCGCACCCTGGAAACAGAGAGCTACACCCTGCAGGTCGAAAAGGGCAAGGAGACAGCGGGAGCCGTAGCAGCCTATGTGAGCAAAGAGGAACTCAAACTCATTGGGCAGGATATACGCTACATAAAAAGAGGTGCATCGCAGTTGAACGAGAAGGGAGAGTATCTCTTTGCATCGCTCATATATATGCTTTGCTACATTGTGCCCTTCATTCTGTTTGTCGCATACATAATTCTGCATCGTAAGCAGGTGGCAACAAATGCAAATATCGCTGCAATGCGCACAAAGAAAGCAAACAAAGTGGCTGTGAAACGCCTGAAAGTAGCAAAGAAATTGCTCAAGGAGAACAAGAAAAACGAGTTCTACGACGAGATTCTCAAGACTCTTTGGGGCTATATGAGCGACAAACTGAATATCCCCGTGTCGCAGCTCTCAAAGGAAAACATAGCAGTCGAGCTTGTCACAAGAGGTGTGGAGAAGTCGCTCATAGACGAGCTGCACTCACTGCTCAACGAGGGCGAGTATGCACGATATGCCCCGGGCGATGCAAGTGCAGCAATGGACAATGTCTACAATATGGCTATAAAGGTCATAAGCAAAATGGAAAACTCTATAAAAAGATAATACAATGAAGATTCTAACATATATTCTGCTCTTTCTGCTGCCTTGCGCAGCCGTGGCGACAACCCCGTCCGACACTCTGCCCACAGCAGACAAGGTGACAGGCGACAATTACTATATAGCCAACGATTTCGACTCGGCCATAGCTCTATACGAGGCTGTGCTTGCGAGCGGAAAAGAGTCGCACGAGCTCTACTACAATCTGGGCAATGCATACTACAAAAAAGAGGAGATGGGCAAAGCAATTCTCAACTACGAGAGAGCTCTTCTGCTTGCTCCGGGCGACAAGGATACGCAATTCAACCTGGCGCTTGCAAAGAGCAAAACCGTGGACAAGGTATCGGAGCCTTATAAAATATTCTTTGTAGAGTGGAAGGACGCGCTTATAAATATGCTCACCCTTTCGTCGTGGACAACGATGGCCATAGCAGCTTTCATTGTGCTGCTTCTCTCGGTACTGCTCTTCTTGTGGAGCGACAGAGTGGCGTTGCGCAAGAGCGGATTCTTTGTGGCACTCTTCTCGCTTTTCGTGACACTGTTTGCCAACTATGCGGCGTGGCAGCACCACGACCGCCTCACAAACCGAGAGACGGCCATAATCTTGCAACCGAGCGTAACAGCTAAAAGCACACCCGACAAGTCGGGTACCGACCTCTTTGTAATTCACGAGGGACGCAAGGTGCGCATTTCGGACGATACTATGAAAACCTGGAAAGAGATAGAACTCGAAGATGGAACAATGGGGTGGGTGCCTGCTTCGTCGCTCGAGGTAATTTGATATAAGAAAATTAGGGGGAATTTTTATGAATAGATATTTGCAATTCTTATCGGGTGGGGATTCTGTTTTTATTGACGGCTGCGCAAGTGCCTATGCGTTGCCCTATGTGTGGTTCCCCCTGATTGTTGTGCTGTTTTACATTTTATTGAAAAACAACAGTTTTAAAAATTTCCTTGCTATATTCTCTCTTATGGCGCTGCTATATGCAGTTATATTTGTGACCGATATGTATGTGTGCGAGCCTTTTGTGGAATATTTCTTCCCCTCGCACGATGTGAGCTACAGCGCATTGTCGGGCACACCAAATTTGTTTATAAACACAGCCGACGCCTTCGGCTTGGCTCTTTTTCTAATGCTTCTTGTGCGGCACAGCTCGCTCACTGTCACCCTCACGCTGTGGGGTGTCATCTGCTGTGGAACAGAGATATATCACTCCTCCGACGGCTTGCCATATATCCTGGCAGGAGCAGGCTTTGGAGCCGTTTGCGGCATTGCAGTTTACAAAATCTACACAGCCTACCTGCACAAGAAAGGGCGCAACCGTCGCGACTGGATTTCCGACCGATATACCAAAAGCGGCTACGATGTGTCGGATGTCTATCTGCTGTCGGCAATGATTTTTGCGACTCTCGCCGCCGTGCCCATTATCTCATTCTTTCTGCCAGCAGTTTAATAGAGCGAAATAAATTCGTAGCTGTTGCCCACACCCTGTAGATAACGCATAAAAGCCTCCTGTGCAATGACCACGGTGGCACGATTGTCGTTGGGGTGAAAACTCAACAGTTTCTCATTCCTTAAATTCTCGTCGAGGAAAAGATGAACGTGGTTCTCGGTGTCATTTATAAGCCCGAAAGGGGATACCGAGCCCGGCATAAGCCCCAAAAACTTCTCCATTCTCTGCGGCGAGGCAAACGACAGCTTTCCCTGATGCAGGCGCTGCTCAAGGTCGTGTATATTGAGGTCGCACTCGCAATCGAGCACCACAAGGTAGTGCCTGTTTCCCTTGTGATTCCTGAAGAAAAGATTCTTGCAATGCTTTGAGCCGTCGGCTCTCCATTGCGTGCGCGCAATCTCTATAGTGGGCGCCTCGTTGTGCGTGTACCAGCTGTGCTCAATGCCGTTCTCCTTGAGATATTCGAGCACTTTGTTTATGCGTTCATTTTCCATTTACGTTTTCTGCTATTTTCTGCGCGAAGATAGGCATAAAAGAGAAATAAAGCACATTATAACTGCTGTAATTATGTGCGGTATCGCGTTTCGTGTAACTGAAACAATTTACCCTTGCAAAAAGTATCTTTGCACATATATGGAAACGCAGCCCTTTTAGATGACCGGATTTGCGTACCATAAAAATGCAAGAACGTAAACGGCAATCCTATGGCAAGTATAAAGGTAAAATATCGCCCCTCTGCAAACAAAGATAAAGAGGGGGTTCTCTATTATCAAATCATCCACAACCGCTCGGCAAGGCAAATATCGACAACACACCGCCTCTATGCACACGAATGGAACAATGAGATAATCATTTCCACAACAAATAGACGCAAGTATCTGCAAAATGTGAAAGAATGTGTCGCACGCGATATAAAACAATTGCAAAAAATAATTTCTCAATGCCGTGATACCCGCACACAATACAGCGCCGACGACATTGTGCGTTTATTCCGCAACCGGGAGCGTGAACGGTTTCTCTTTGGTTTTATGCACGAGGTTATTTCGCGCTTGAAGCAGATGGGCAAACTGCGCACATCGGAAACCTACAGCGCAACACTTCGTAGTTTTATGCAGTTTCGCCACGAAAGAGATATTTCTCTTGGAGAAATAGACTCCGACTTAATAATTATGTACGAGGCCTATTTGAGGGCACGGGGAGTAACTCGCAATACATCCTCTTTCTATATGCGTGTGCTACGTGCTGTCTACAATCGTGCAGTGGAAAAGGAACTGACAATAAATCGTAATCCCTTCAGACACGTTTATACGGGTGTAGAGAAGACACCCAAAAGGGCAATTTCTCTTAACGCTGTGAAGCAGATTAAGAATCTTATTTTGCCCGAAGCATCGTTAGATTTTGCCCGAGATATGTTTCTCTTCTCCTTCTACACACGGGGTATGTCTTTTATAGATATGGCATACCTGAAAAAGGACAACCTGCGAGATGGTACACTCTCATATTGCCGCCGCAAAACAGGACAGCAGATGTTTGTACGTTGGGAAAAATGTATGCAGGATATTGTGGCAAAACACAAATGTATACACTCTGATTACCTTCTGCCAATTATCAAACCGCACAAAGGCGATGAACGTACACAATATAAAAATGCGATGTACCTTGTAAATCGCAAACTCAAAACTATAGGCAAAATGATAGCGCTGCAACAACCTTTGACAATGTACACAGCAAGGCATTCCTGGGCAAGTGCGGCAAAATTCAAAAATGTGCCTTTGGCTGTAATATGTGAAGGTATGGGGCACGACTCCGAAACTACTACGCAAATTTATCTGGCGTCACTCGACACTGCAGTGGTGGACGAAGCCAATAGCGTGATAATAAATTCAATATGAAAAAGCTGCGCAAATGTAATACTCTTGTTAAGAGACAAATCGTACTGCGCAAATGTATATAAAATATTGAAAATAAGAATTTAATTTAATCTTTTTTTTTAAACATAGTGAATAATATTCACAGTCTTGTTTAGCAAATTGATATTTGCAACGCACTTATTGAATTATAACAGAGAGATTTAAAATATGTGATTTGTCTCTTAACAAGAGATTGATTGGAAAGCTAATAAATAGAAGATAAATTCCCTAATTTTTATGGGATACGAGTGATTTAGATGATTTAATTTAGAATACTATGCGTGACGGAGTAAGAGATTATCTTCAAAATTGGTATGAAGGGCGTGATGGCTTAGAGCCACAATTCTTCTCATATGAAAGTGGAAAAGCCACGCTCATAGGCACAGAAATTTCAGGTATAATATATTATGGTTATCCGACCAAAAGGAAAATGATTATTTCTATGGTAGATGCCCTAATAGGTAAACTTCTAATTAAAACTTGTGAGATGTCAAAAGTTCGAGTTGATGCTCTTTCCAGCTATTGTCCTACATTTGTTCGTCTATTTATGGATACTCTAAATAAGCGTTCTGATACTCCGGTAGTAGTGAAATTAGAAAACACCTGGTCTATTTCGGTTGTAGTTGATAATTTTTATTTTGACAATAAATTAGAAGAATATGGTCAAGCTATTCTTACTGACCCAATAATTGTAAACAATGTATTAAAGATTATTGACTTACGGAAGAAGGCTATTGATGAAATTAAAAATTTCAAGGGTTTTACAACTGCCGATGAAATTAAAATTACAATTAAAGAAATGCTACCTGGAGCTAAAGTTGGATATTCAATAGGCAAAATTTTGTCGGGTGGATTGATATAAACACACTATTGTCTCATTAAAATTGGGGAATGTTCTTTGAGATTTTAGAATGGGATAGTAGTGACAAATAGTTACTCTTTGCATATGCAATGGGTTCTTTTGCAGAATAAAAAAAAGCGTTGAATGGATAGTTTGTGTTATAACAATACGATATACTACCGATTGCAAATAAGTTGTCCAATATGCCTTAATAACAATAGGACAACTTCGATTGTATTTTGGACACACTATGAGGATGGTGGAAGTATGTATATAGGTTCAGATGGTTTCCTTGTTTGTGCCAAATGTCGCAAACGGGCACATATTCGGTCTTGGAGATTCTTGTGTCCTAATCATAGTTATAGCTGTGTCCGACAATATAGTGTAAGTCTTACAGATGGCAGATGTACCTCTCCAGAAGCATTATTAAAAGCAATGGGATTAAGTCTGCCTCTAATGAGAAAACTGTCTAAATCGTGGATATGTGAATTAATTCAAAATATATAATTAAAATATAAGATTATGTTTAGTAGACCAAAACAAATTACAGAGCAGACTCAAAGAGTGCTCCAAAGAATGGACAATCTTTACCATTATGTCTTATTGGGGCTCGAGCGCTTGGAGTTGTATTTAGAATGCAAAAGATTAAACGGAACAAAACCCTCTTTAATCTCAACTGCAATGCACACTCAAAGGGATAACTACACCTATCAAGACGATAGTTTAGATGAAGTTTTAGTATATCAAGACTTGAATGCATATTTGACTTCATTTGGTGTGGCGACAAAAAGAATGCAAGCGGAGGATTTTGAAAGGTACCATAATGATACTATTGGATTTTTCTTGGAGGACATATTGCAATGGTATGGAGGGCGCGATTCTCTGATTCCCCATAATGATGTAGAAGCCGTAATAGTCCCAATATTACTTTTACTCAGTCACAAATGTGATAATTCTAACATTGAAAAGGCATTTGAGACATATGTAGCTGCACCTTGGAAAGATGTTGTATATTCAGATGAGGAATTAAAAGATGGTGTGATGTCCGCATTTAAGCAATACTTGATTGCTGTTGAAAAAATTAAGGAGGAACAGTTGTCTGAAGTAGAATATTTGGATGGTAATTTCTCTTTTACAAGTCATCAGCGTGGCACTGCGGTAGATGGATATAAACGCCTATTTGCTGCACTTATAGACTTGTTTGATGATGTAATCCCAGTGAAAGTATTGGTACATATGGTTATGCAATATTGCCCTAATATTGCAGAGCAATGTCCTGCTATATCTGAGAATGTCGTGGATGAACTAATTTTAGAAAAACAAAATAAAAAGTCTGATAAATCAAATACTTCTGATTGTGGTAATGAATGTGATTCTACAAAAGAATCAGAAGCCGTACCTTCACGAGATTATAAATCAATTTTAGAAAAATTCTGTGATAGACTCGAAATTCTAATTAGTGAAATTAGGAAAGAACTAGACGCATAATACTAAATAATCACAAATAATAATTATAAAAAACACGATTAATTATGAGCGAAGTAAATATTAAAGATATTGTTATTGATGGAGTAAAATATTACTCTGCCTATTTTAGTTGCCCGGTATGTGCTGAAAAGGGAAATATGTACCCCCCTGCATTTTGGGTACACTCTGATTGCCCTAACGATCATCTATATATCGGTTCAGATGCTACATTATATTGTTCAGGTTGCAGACGCAAAATGAAAATTATGGAGTCTAAATACTCTTGTCCACATCATAGTACAGAAGCAGAAGAATATGTAGGTATTGGAGATCCTATGGCTGTAGCAGAAGCGATGTGTTTTGCTTTATCATTGGTAAGAATAGCAGGTAGAGATTGGATAACTGCTCTTGTGAAATCTCTATAAATTATGAACGATGCAAAATATTAAAGATTATGAATGATGTAAATATTAAAGATATTGTTATTGACGGAGTACAATATTACTCTGCCTATTTTAGTTGCCCGGTATGTGCTGAAAGGGGAAATATGTCCCCCCCTGCATTTTGGGTACACTCTTCTTGCCCTAACGATCATCTATATATCGGCTCAGATGCGACTTTGTATTGCTCGGGATGTGGCAGAAAGGTAAAGATTATGAATGCGCATTACGCTTGTCCGAATCATTCATTAGCAGAAGGAGAAAGCCTGGTTTATTTCGAAGGAGATAATATTAATGCGGTTGCAGATCGTATAGCTGTCGCAGCAGCGATTTCTTATGCTTTACCATTGATACACAAAGCTGGAAAGGAATGGTTTAAAGCGCTCATAATGTCACTATAATATGATATAAAATTAGGGGATATGAATGATGAGACGATTAGAAGTGTAGTTATTGACGGAGTGCAATATTACTCTGCCTATTTTAGTTGCCCGGTATGTGTCGAAAGGGGTAATGTGTTCCCTCATGCATTTTGGGTACATTCTTCTTGCCCTAACGATCATCTATATATAGGTTCAGATGCGACATTATATTGCTCGGGATGTGGCAGAAAGGTAAAGATTATGGATGCACAATACGCTTGTCCGTATTGTACATCAGCAGAGAGCCATATTGTGGCATTTGAAGGTGATAAAATCGATATAGAGGGGATGTCTCATATCACTATTTCAGAGGCCTTATTATTACTTACTATGTACCGTAGTAGAGACGGGGTATGCAAATTCTTAAAATCATTATGAAATACGATGAAATTTAATATTAAAATATTCAATAAAAAACAGGGAACGATACCTTTGTATGGCTCATCTGTGTGGGTGACAGAAAATGATTTTCGAGAGTTGTGTAAAAGTGCTAATATTGAAAATTATAATGCCCAGAATATTTACATTTGCATAAAGTGTAATCACATAGCTGCGCCATTTACAATCTATTCTAGGGTATGCTCCACAAACGATGATGTCGTTCAGCAAGGAACGTTATGGATTCATAATAGTATGATTTCCAAGCGTATTTTTGTAAATCAAGGTCAAGAAGTCGATGTAACGGTCATAGATATACAGGAATTCCCTGTTGCAGAAAGTGTTTCAATAAAACTTCAGCCGGATGAAGTAAAGAAATGGTCGTCGGATGACGTGGATTTTGCAACTAGATTCTACCGCTCACAGAATCAGATTGTATTTATTGACCAACCTATACATTTATTGTCCCAAAGAAAAGATAATGTTATTGGTGTAGCCGAGTCTACGCGTCCAATAAACAAAAAGAATAACGAGGGACTATGTCGCATAAATCACTTGACCAAGATTTCATTCCATGGTTTGCCAGAGAATTTATCTAAAGAAGTTGATTTGTCCGATATTGGAGGTTTACCAGATGTTATAGATCGTATTAGGAGCATAATTCAAATCCCTTTAAACTATTCGGAATATTTAGAATATTTCGGAACATCTCGTCCAAGAGGTCTGTTGTTATATGGCCCTCCGGGAAATGGTAAGACAATGATTGCAAGAGCCATTGCTAAATCAATGGGAGCCGATTTCATTGAGATAAATATAACCGATGTGCGAAAAGGCGTCGTCGGTGTGGGTGAAGCCAAATTGGAAGCAAAGTTTGCAGAAGCAGAATCAAGAGGGAATGGTATTATTTTTATTGATGAGATAGACTCTATATCACAAGCAAGAACAGAAGATAGCGCTGTTCATGATGTAACTATTGTTGGAACCCTCCTCCGCTTAATGGATGGCATAGGAAGTAGTAATGTGTTTGTCATTGGAGCGACAAATCGCCCTGATGCTGTAGATCCCGCATTGCGCAGAACCGGACGTTTTGATCTTGAAATAGAAATTCCGCTTCCTAATTTAGCTGCACGTGAAGATATTCTTCATAAGCATATCCCTATAGCAAATAGGGCATTGTTTGCAGAGTCTATTACAAATAACTTTATAAAGCGTTTGGCCGAATTAACTTCAGGATATTCAGGTTCAGATATTAATGCATTATATCGAGAAGCTGTAATGAATGCCATTCGTGAACATATTGTATTCTGTGAAGATACAGGCAAATACTCTATGGAGTCTCAACCATCTAACATAGTTTTAGAGCCTCGACATTTTTTAGATGTAGTAGCAAATAATGTTCCATCAGCATTAAGAGGTTTAGAACTACGAAAAGAGGTTGTAGATTGGGATAATCTGTTGGCATTGGATACAGAAAAGTTGCAGATGGAGTCATTGCACAATAGGCTTACACATATTAATAATATGGATAGCTATAGTCTGCTAACACGTCCTTCGTTTGCCAATGTCCTAATTACTGGTGAGAGAGGAACCGGAAAGCATACATTTATTTCTTCTTTTGCAAGACATTTTGAGTATGAGATGTTTGAATTAGACTTTCTCTCTCTTTGTGCTATGAATATTGAAGACGCGTATCGCACAATAGATGTTATATTTTCTAAATGTCGTCAAATTACACCATCTGTTCTGGTGTTAAGTAATTTAGATAAGGTGCAGTCTCCAAGTGTGTATATTCACAAGATTATGAATGAGATGAGCCGCATTGCAAAACATCTCCAAATATTTATGGTCTGTATATGCGAAGATGAATCTCTAAATGATTGGTTAAAAGTCTATAAGGGATTTATGACACATTTGAACTTCAATAAAGATGAAGAATACATCAAAGAGTGTCTATATGTTAAGTATGAGTTGCCGGAATTATCGTTCATATCCTATAATAAGATAGGTCAAGCTTTATCAGAGATTCACGAGTATTATACACTCAATAACGGTTTAAAATGATAAATTATGAGTTCTTATAATTATAAATTCCCAGACGGCGGAATATATTGTGGCGAGTTAAACGCAAAACAACTACCAGAAGGAAAAGGTATCTGCAAGTGGCCTGATGGTTCAAAGTATGACGGATATTGGGCAGATGGCAAAAAGCATGGTACGGGTTTGATGATATCAGCGCAGGAAACTATAAAAGGCTTTTGGTATGAAGATGATTTAATACGTGTATTCAGTAAAGAGCCCTCACAGGGGCATATGAGTTATGTTGGAGAGAAGAATTCAAAGAATAAACCTCACGGCAAGGGAAAATACACCTATGCAGATGGTAGCACATATGATGGGTATTGGGTAGATGGTGTAAGACATGGTACTGGAACACAATGTGATGAGAACGGGAATGTCGTTCGTGGTTTCTGGTGGGATGGGGAACTTTTGCACGTTTTTGGAGTAGAAGAACCTGTAGAATTCGGAGCCCATTTGCCGAAAAACAAGAATAAAATTGTTGCTTTGTTAGTAGGGTGTAGTAATTACAAGAAAACGTCTTCACTTGAGTCTTGTGTAAATGAGGTGACAGAAATTGGAACAAAGCTATCTCAAATAGGAGCAGACGTTACTATACTTAAAGATGCAACGGTAAATGAGATTAAGGAAGGTTTGTGTAAATTGAGAGAGAAGGAGAAATACTATGACCACGCTATATTCTATTTTTCCGGTCACGGTGCGGTATATGGTGGTTATCACCTGTTGCAAGATATCAATGGTAATTCTATGGGCTTGGAAACAGGTGTGATTAGTCATTTCTATGACTCCGATTTCAAAAATATTATTATTGTACACGATGCTTGTAATAAGATAATTCCTATTGAAGACGATTCGATAGAAGAACTTCACGATGCAGAACAAATGATATTTGACAATAAAATGCATACCAGAAATGTTCTGTATGCATTCTCTTCTCTCAATGGTAATCCGTCGTTTGCGTCACGCGATTCTTCGTTAGGAATGTTTGCTTTGGCTTTCATAGAAAATATCCAAAAGAGAAATATTCCTGTTATAAAAATGTTTGATAACATAACAAAATTTGTAGTGAATTATTCTCAAAAAACGTATGGAGAGATTCTCGAAGTTCCTTATATTTCAAAAACTTTATTCGACGATGAATTTTGCTTGTATTCTCCCGAAGAGTAATTCAAACGGGTTTTATTAAAAGATTGGTATGGGAGTAATGTTTTTCCCTGACGAAGTCGAGGAGAAAGGGGGTTCAAAGGCTATAGGATGTTTAATTTGTATATTCCTTGAATTATTATTGTTTGCTCTACTAATTGTTGCAACACTCGATTCAACCAAAGAAAAAGCTGAAAACTCGATAGATATTTCAACTTTGATTGAAATTAGTAATCGGCAAGGCACGCCTTTCCCTACCGAGCACTAAACTATAGACGGGTGGAAATATTTAAATTGATAGATTTATATTTAAAGACTAATTAAAATTCAATCGTTTTTATATTATAAATAAAACTATGAAATCAAAACTCTTTTTATTAATTTTATGCACGATGGCTTTTGTGTCGTGTGAAGGAAGTAAAATCCACAGATTTTTTAATTCTTTAGACAGTGCTATTGAGGATTACAATAATGGTGATAGTAGTTCCTTAATTTTCTTTATAATATTATGTAGTATCTGTGCTATTTTGTGGTTTAGACAAAAGACCAAAAATAAATAATTATTTATATCATATCATATCATATCATATCATTTTCTTTATTAAAGGTCTTTGATGTTGAATTTGTGATATTTCCCGCAAACTTGCGGGAAATATCTTTTTTATAGATATACCTCCCAACTGCAAAATATATTTAATTTTAAATAATAATAGAGCCGCTGCACGTTGGAAGTGAATTAAAATAAGTATCTTCGCGCAAATAAATTAACTACTGTCAAAATTATGAGAATTAAACGTATTTTATTGCCTTTGTTAGCCCTGCTGCTGACAATTTCGGCAATGGCACAAGAGGTGGAGAATCTGCCTCTTGACCCGGCAGTGCGCGTTGGTAAGCTCAAGAACGGGCTCACATACTATATACGCCACAACGCCGAGCCCGAGAGAAAAGTGAATTTCTACATCGCACAGAAGGTGGGCTCCATACAGGAGGAGGACGACCAGCGTGGTCTCGCTCACTTTCTCGAGCATATGTGTTTCAACGGCACCGAACACTTTCCCGGCAAGAGCCTTATAAATTACCTCGAGACAATTGGTGTGAAGTTTGGTGTAAACCTCAACGCATACACATCTATTGAGGAGACTGTCTACAACATAAACAATGTACCTGTAGACACAAAAGGCGCCATCGACTCTTGCTTGTGGATTCTGCACGACTGGGCCGACGGTCTCACACTCGACGGCGAAGAGATTGACAAAGAGCGCGGTGTGATACACGAGGAGTGGCGCAGCCGCAGCAACGCAATGTCGCGTATGCTCGACGTGGTTTTGCCCATCGCTTTCCAGGGCGAGAAATATGCCTATCGTATGCCCATCGGCACACTCGAGATTATCGACAACTTCCCTCATCAGGCCATACGCGACTACTATGAGAAGTGGTATCGCCCCGACCTGCAGGGTATTATAATTGTGGGCGACATAGATGTCGATGACATAGAGAAGAAGGTAAAGAAGATTTTCAAGAATATAAAGAAGGCAAAGAATCCCGCCGAGAGAATCTATTACCCCGTAGCTGATAACAAAGAATTTATCTTTGCGCAAGCTACCGACAGGGAGCAGCAGGACTATGCTTTGCAAATCTTCTACAAGCACGACGCCACACCCCGCGAGCTTGTAAATACCAAAGAAAACCTGCGCAACAGCTATGTGACAGAGATTGCGATGTCTATGCTCAACGCACGTTTCTCCGAAATATCGATGAAAGAGAATCCTCCCTTCCTGGGCGTTGGTGTTTCGGATGGTTCTTTCCTTACTTCGAGCACAAAAGATGCCTACTCGGTGTCGATAATGTGCAAGACCGACAAGATAAACGAGGCGTTGCCCCGTGCCCTTGTCGAGGTGGAGCGTGCCCGTCGTTACGGCTTCACCGAGGGTGAGTTGCAGCGTCAAAAGGCTTCGTCGCTTGCCTATATGGATAAATGGTACGAGGGACGCGATAAGATTACCAACGACACCTATGTGGATGCCTGCGTGCGTAACTTCCTCGATAACTCACCTATGCTCTCGACAGAGGCCGAGTATGAGCTTATGAAGGAGATTATAAACGCAATTACTCTCGACGATGTAAATGCCGTTCTTCCCCGTCTCACAACAAAGGAGAACAGAGTTGCGGTGTCGCTCGCTCCTGCCAACGACAGTATAAGCTACCCCGTGAAAGAGGATATCGAGGGGCTGCTTGCCGCAATAGAGAATGTCCCCATCGATCCCTATGTGGATACTATGAACGACGCACCCCTGCTTGAGCAACTGCCCGAGGGCGCCCAGATTGTGTCGGAAGAGGAGGGCGTGTGGGGCTCAACCGTGTGGACTCTCTCAAATGACATAAAAGTTATTGTGAAACCCACCGACTACGCAGCCGACGAGATATATCTTGCAGGATACAGCTACGGCGGCACAGGCCGTTACCCCGACAGCGAGCGTGTGAACCTCTCTTTGCTCAACTCACTTGCAGGGCTTGGCGGTGCAGGCTCTTTCGATGCTATGCAGTTGAGAAAGAAACTTGCGGGAAGCACAGCCACAGCAAAGGTCTACACCACAGCATTCTTTGACAGAGCCGAGGCTTCGTGCTCTCCCAAAGACCTCGAGGAAATGTTCAGCCTTCTCTATCTCAAATTTACATCGCCCCGCAAAGACGATGCAGCTTTCGAGGGCTTCAAGACACGTATGGTGGGCTCGCTCAAAGACCGTCACATAAAACCCACTACAGCGTTGAGCGACACAATAAATAACGCTCTTTACAACGGACACCCCCGTATGCAGCCCCTCACAGCCGACGATGTGGAGAGTATCGATTACGACCGCGTAATTGAGATTTACAAGGACAGAACTGCCGATGCGAGCGATTTCACATTTATCATTGTAGGAAATATCGACATCGAGAAGATGCGTCCTCTGGTTGAGAGATATATCGGCGGCCTCCCCGCAGGCGACCGCAAGGAAGAACTCTACGACAACGGCGTTACCACACGCAAGGGTATCTACCGCAATAACTTTGTACGCAAGATGGAGACACCCGCAGGTACCGAGATACTTATCTACACGGGCGACATAGAACCCTCTTTGAAGAATAAAATCGCAATGAACTACCTCTCACAGGTAATGAGCCTTGTCTACACTACAGAGGTGCGCGAGAAAGAGGGCGGCACATACGGCGTGGGCGTGAACGGCAGCGTAGACCAGTTGCCCAAGGGTGAGTATCAGCTGACAATTGAGTTCAGTATGGCACCCGAGCGCCGCGAAGAACTCACAAAGATTATCATCGGCGAGCTTGAGAAGGTGGCCAAGGAAGGCCCGCTCGACGAGCACATCGAGAAAGTGCGCAACTATATGCTCAAGAGCTTCGATGAAGCAGGTAAGAAGAACGCATCGTGGAGCGGCTGGCTTTTCCAATACTATTTCCACGGCAACGACAACTACACCGAGCAGAAAAATGTCATAAACAGCATCGGAAAAGAGGATATACAGAAACTCGCCTCAAAGATACTTAACGATGGCAATTTTATAGAGGTAAGTATGGTTCCCGAGAATTAAAAAACAATACACACTAAAAAAGCAGAGAATTTTTTCTCTGCTTTTTTGTTTGTCAGAAAGCAAGGCCCACCCTGAAACCGAAATTGTTCAGCGTGCTTTGGTCGTAGCTCATTATCGCGCATCGGTTCGTCGCAAAGCTGTAATACATCGCAAAGTGGAAGCCTATGCTATTGGGCCAGGGGTAGTAGTTGAAGCCCACCTCGGGCGAGAGAAACAAGCCCCATCGCTTCTCCTGACGCATAAAGATGTAGTAGTAATTATTGAACTCTGCATAGCAGGCACCCACCTTCATACCCACATAGGGCTGGAAATCGGCCTCCACAAAACGGTAGCGGGCAAGCACTCCAAAGGGCAAAGTAAACATCTGGTGCTGCTGTGCGGTGTTTATCGATTGATTACCGCCAAGGTTTATTGTGCGACGCGAGAGATACTCGTTATTTGTGTGGAAACTCAAGAAACCACCCACGGCAAACTCGGGATTGACATAATAACCTCCCTCGAAGTTCATTCCCCAACCGCTTGCAGTGTTTGAGAAGCGGTTATTCAACGGGATGTTGAACTGCCAATCGATATTGTAATAGCTGTCCAACGAAATCTGTGCATCTGCCTTGCAGTTTATTCCGAGAAGAGAAATCGCAATTACCGATAATATAATTTTACCAAATCGTTTCATATAGTCACATATTTAAGGTTGCTATTTGTTAAGGTAGGGCGATTGCTTGAAGGCCTGGTTTATGGCTGCCATTGTGCGCGAGTAACTCAGGTTGCTGCCGTTCAGTAAACCGCATATATAGGAGTTCCACACAACGGTGAGTTTGTCGCCTTTTGGAGCCTTGCGGTTCACAAGCTCACCTATCACCGACCCCGTACTGTAGCTATAGTAGAACGAGAAAGGGTAGTACCAGCCCCATCCGCCCCAGTTCCAATATCCGGGATAGCTGTTCCACCACGGGCCCACGGAATTTGTGAAATAGTATGTGTTGCTTATATAGCTCAACTGAAGCACCACATCGGCATCGTCGCCTTTAGATACCTGTGTGTATCCGCAAGCTGTGAAATTGTCGTTATAGGCGTCGATAATCTTTTGCGAGTTGGCATTCTTCCAATAGCTCGGCTTCGACTGGTCGTTTATTATGAGAATGCTGTCAATCACAAAGAAACTGTTTATGGAGCCAAAGTCGGTTCCGCTGTCATAGTTAGTGAGCACCATATAATTATTGTCAAGTTTGTCGGTGTCGGGGTCTTTCTGACACGACATAAGCAGCGCACACAATGCAAAGACAGATAATTTTAAAAGACTTTTCATACCTCTCTGTTTTATGATTTAACTACTTCTTGTGCACAAGTTTGTGCGCAGGGTTACCCGAAGCGGGTTGCATATTGCCGCCAAGTTTCACGAGCGAACTGTCGCTGTCGAGCATAAAATTCATCTTGGGGTTTCCGTTGGCCGAAATGAACTCGTAGACAATGGCCGTGCTGTCGTTGGGGACACCTATGAGCACAACCATATTGCCGTTGTCGCTCTCCGATGCAATGGCCTCGTCGGTGTAGTCGGTGGTCACGGTGTAGGTGCCGTCGGCGTTCAGGTTTATGGTGCGCATCGTGAGCACCACCTCGCCTATATTGCCGTTTGTCATTGGAGAGGTTCCCTCAAAGACAAATGTCTGCACATCGCCTATGGTGGAGTCGTTAATCATAAACAGGCTGTCGCTCTCCACCGCAACACCATTTGGCTGACATTGTGAACCACAGCAATTGCACGACGCGCACAAGAGTGAAATGAGTGCTGCCGAAAGAATAAATACCTTTTTCATTTTACTACATTTTTGGGTTATTTAGCAGAATAACACACCACGAGGACTATAGGTTTTGAATGTAGTTTTAAGAAATGCAAAAGGCATAAAAAATCCTCGGCAGTTGTGCCGAGGATTCTCTTTATTTAGATTTGAGGCCTGATGCCCGTTTTTATTATCTCGCAGATGTTTTGCAGAATATACTCGCGCTCATCGCCCAAAGGATATATGGCGTTGAGTGCCGCCGACTCATTCAGCTCAATATCCGGGATTACAGCAGAGAGGATATTCCCCGCCGCATCGCCAATTATCGCTGTCGCTGCGTTAATTGAGAAGTTATAGGGAGATTCTCTTTTCTCTGTGAGCAGGTCGCAGTGTGTGGGTGCAGTTCCCACAAGCGCCACATTACCTTCTCCTCGCGCATCTGCTATTGCTTTTATAAAGATATTTGCCACGCCTTTTGTCGCAGAAGAAGTGATTATATAAAGGTTCTTCTCCTCGGCCGTTGCCGATACAGCGGGGTAGGGAACGCTTTCCATTGTGCTCAACTCAATATCTTTATATAAGGTGCAAAAGGGGCCTTGCGTCTTCTCTGCGGGGAGGAAGAGGGCTGCCGCACTTGCCACATTTTCAATGTCGTAGCTCTCGTTGTAGCGCAGGTCGAGTATTATATTTTGCGACGAGGAAGAGGTCACCGCTGCGTTAAATGCGTTTGCAGCGTCATCTCCATCGAAGGTGTTAAGCAGAATATATGTCGCATTTCCCTCGCCACACTCAATGGTGCTGCACACGGGTATCGCAGTGTGGGTGAGTGGTGCTGCGGCTGCAAGAGCTATGGTCTCGCCCTCGCTCCACGCAAGAGTCTCGCTGTCGGATGCGTTAATGATTCGGCACAACGTTAGTTGCAAGGCTGCTCCGTTGCCGAGTGAGGTGCTGCTTATCGAGAGATTCTTGCCGTCCACAGCCGAAATCCACATACCCCTCTCTATGCCTGCTGCGTCTGCCGTGGAACCGGGCTCCACATATTCCACAAGAGCATATACTTTTGAGGGAGAGTGTCCGAGCGGGTCGCGCATCAAAGAGAATCTTATACCATATTCCACAGCGTTGTCATTTGCAAGGAACGATGCGTTGTCTTCTTTGTTAAGCAGTTTCTTGAAGAACTGTGCAGGGGTGTTAAAATATGTCTGTCTGCCTATTTCGGGTATCTCGTTTTTCCACAGATACACATCTTTCATATTGTCATATATCCAATGGCTCTCTTTTGTTAGTTCGTAATACTCCTGTGACCTGTCCTCGCCACAAGCGGCAAAGACCAGCGCCGATGCAAGCGCTGCGATATGTGCTATTTTTTTCATTGTTTTCATAATGGGCAAAATTACGCCAAATTGCATTAAAATCAAACAGACGCTACGTTATTTTTGCTATATAACTCTTTGCTGACGATAAAAGAAAAAGCAGATAGCCTTGTGACTATCTGCTTTATTTTGAGCATTGCCGCCCGAAGGAATTTATGCCTCAGCGGGAGCCTCTGTCTCGGCAGCCTCTGTAGCCTCTGCGTTCTCGGCAGCTGCTGCAGCCTCGGCCTCTGCCTTTGCAAGAGCCTCGGCAGCTTTCTTGTCGGCTACCTTCTTGGCAATTGCTGCATTAACCTCTTTCTCAGCCTCCAAACGTGCCTTCTTTTCGTCACGTTTAGCCTGCTCTTCAGCACTCTTAATGCCGTTCAAAGCGTTTGTCTTGGCGTTCTTCCAAGCCTCGAATTTAGCCTGTGCTGTAGCCTCGTCAAATGCGCCTTTCTTAACACCGCCCTGCAAGTGCTTCATCATATAAACACCCTGTGAAGAGAGGATGTTGCGAACAGTATCGGTGGGAGTTGCACCGTTGTTCACCCACCACAAAGCTCTCTCGAAGTTGATGTCGATAGTTGCGGGGTTAGTGTTGGGGTTGTAAGTACCGATTTTCTCGGTGAACTTTCCATCACGTGGAGCTCTCGAATCTGCAATCACAATAGAGTAGAATGCGTAGTGTTTACGACCTCTTCTCTGCAATCTGATTTTAGTTGCCATTGTTTAAATGTTTTTTAATTAGTTAAAGATTAGAGTTATCCGATAACTCGTATCGGCGTTGCAAAGGTAATACTTTTTTCTCAAACTGCATTGATTTGTGCATCACAAATTTGCTTTTATGGGCGTTTTTCTTTTAAAAAGTACTATTTCGCCTCTTTACGGGCACTATTTGCACCTGTTTGCACCATAAAAAATATCGGCACAAGGGTTTATGCCGATATTTACACTTGCTTCGTTGCCACTCTTATTTGGCGAGAAGGCTGTCGATTGCAGCTGTGAGCCCACGAAACTCCTCCTCGTTGAAAAGGCGTGTCAGCTTCACAATCTTTCCGTCTTTTCCCACAAGCACATTGCGTGTGATGCCCGAGTTACGCAGAGCATAGCTCGCAAACACATTGGCAGCGGTGTCGAGGGCCATAGGGTAGGTGGTACCCACAATCTGTGTATAAGCATCTACGGTCTCTTTGCTCTCCTCGCGGTCTACGCCCACAAGCACAAACGCGGGGTTCTCCTTGTGTTTCTGCCAAATCTCTTTTTCTATGTGCGGCATTTCGCGTCGGCACACACCACACCAGCTTGCAGTGAATTGCAGCATAACAACCTTGCCGCGCTGCTGCGAGAGGGTGAAGTTCTCGCCTGTGGTTGTGGGCAGAGTGAAATCGGGCGCGGTGTCACCCACTTTCACAAGGTATTGATTCTCATAGACTACCGGCGCTGCCGCAGTTTCTGTTTCAACAGTTGCGGCCTTTTCTTTTGTGCTGTCTCCACACGCAGCGAGCAGAGCTGCGGTGATTATAAATAGAATCCTTTTCATAAGTGAATTTAATTTTTCTTATTTTCTTTCTTTGGAAAACTCTCCCCCTTCTCGAGCACCTCTACGGCCTTGAGCACGGTCTCGTCGCGCAGGTTTACATATTTTACATATTCGAGCATACCCTGTATATTATAAATAATGTGGGCTGCGAGAGCCTCCTGCAGCATCTTGCGTGTCTGCGCAACCTTTGCTGTGGGCGCTCCTGCGCCTTTGCTTTTTGCAAAGGCAATGAAATTGTCCACGATGGGCTGTGCCGCCAGGTGTGCGACGAGTTGCTCATATCCTTTGAACTTGTCGAGTTCGTGGCGGTGCTCTTTGCTATATCGCATTGCATACATCATAGGCAGGCGCTTCGCTGTCACCGACGAGAGATAAGGAGTGAATTTCGTGGTGTCGCTCGACACAAATATGTCGGGCATAATTCCGCCGCCGCCATACACGGTGCGTCCCATACGGGTGTGGAAGAGCAGGGTGTCGTTCTGGTGTATGCTGTCTTGCGAGAAGAACTCGCCACGCTCGTAGCGGTAGATTATATCCTTGGCATACTCCTCGTTATCACCCTTTGTATAGGGTTTCTGTATGCAGCGTCCCGAGGGAGTGTGATAACGAGCTACGGTAAGTCTCACTGCCGAGCCGTCGCTGAATGTGAGCGGCTGCTGCACAAGTCCTTTGCCGAAGGTGCGACGGCCGATTATCGTTCCGCGGTCGTTGTCCTGAATTGTGCCTGCAAGAATCTCGCTTGCCGACGCCGAGGTTTCATCTACAAGTATCACAAGCGGAATTTTCTGCAAGTTGCCGCGTCCGTTGGCATATTCTGTGCTGCGCGGGCTGTTTGCACCCTCGGTATACACAATTACATCACCTCGTTGCAGGAACTCGTTTGCCATCTGCAGTGCCACGCCCATATATCCGCCTCCGTTGCCGCGCAGGTCGATGATAATTCCGCGGCAATTGTTTTTAAGAAACTTTGCAATAGCTATGAAAAACTCGGTGAAGGTATTCTCGGCGAAGCGCTCCACCTGCATATATCCCCATTTGTCGTCGATGAGATAGGCCGCCTCGATACTCTCCACGGGTATGTCGCCACGCACAATATTAAAGTGCAGCAGGTCTTTCTCGCCGTAACGCTTCACGCTCACTTTTACCTTTGTGCCCTTGGGGCCTTTGAGTTTGCGCATCGCGTTGTCGTTGGTGCAGACATCTCCCACGAAAAGCGTGTCATTTACTTTCACAATGCAATCGCCGGGCATAAGACCTATCTGCTCCGACGGGCCGCCTCTTATCACATCGCTGATGTTTACCGTATCCTCCTGAATGGTGAAACGTATGCCTATGCCGCTGAAACTGCTTGCGAGGTCGGCGTTTGTGGCCTCTAGCTCTTCGAGAGGAATATATTTGCTGTGGGGGTCGAGTTCCTCGAGAATCTTGGGCATAGTCTCCTCTATAATCTCGGCCATATTGAGCGTGTCCACATAGCTACTTTGCATCATAGTCATAAGCTCGTTAATCTTATTTCCTTGCGATGCAATGATAATAGTCTTTTTTCCCTCGCCCGACAGGTTTATACCAATGAATACACCTATGAGTGTGAAGAGCACCAATAGGGTGGGTGTGAATTTCTTCATATCGTGCCCTCTCCTATTTCTCAAGCTCCACAAGCACGGTCTCTACGCCCGCTCTCTTGAGCAAATCGATACCGTCGGTTATGTGATACAGTTCTGCAAATACCACACGTTTTATACCTGCTTGTATTATGAGCTTTGCACACTCGATGCAGGGCGATGTAGTCACATAGAGTGTGGCGCCCTCGCTGTTATTTCCCGAGCGCGCAATCTTTGTTATGGCGTTGGCTTCGGCGTGCAGAACGTAAGGCTTTGTGAGCCCTTTCTCATCTTCGCAGATATTTTCGAAACCCACGGGGGTACCATTGTAACCGTCGGAGATAATCATCTTGTCCTTTACAATCAGAGCACCCACCTGGCGACGGCTGCAATATGAGTTCTCGGCCCATATTCTTGCCATACGCATATATCTTGAATCCAATTCCTGCTGTTTCTTGTCGTCTTTCATAGTTTAATCTTTATCTGTTATAAAACTGTACAAATGCATTTCTTGTGTGTATAATCTTGAGATAGTGCGAAGTACCTTCATAGGTCGTGGCATTCTCGAGAATATCTTTTATTGCGGTTGCTATATTGTCGCTTGCTATGTTACCCGTCACTTTTATGTTTCTGCAGCCAAACGTGCGTTTGTCGCCCGACGACGACGCCTGCCAATTACCACTCAATGTAGCTCCTGTGGGTGTTGAGAATGTAAAGACTCCCTCACTGAAGAGAATCTTGTACTCCTTGCCGTCGGAGGGGAGCCTCTCGCCGCCGTTCTGCACGAATGTCAGTCGCCAATTGTGCCCTATAAAAATCTCTTTGAGGTCGTCGTCGTTGCTGCACGCTCCTGCCGACAAAGCAAACAGGAGCGCAAAGAGCAGACGCGATGTCTTTTTCACAATGGTCTCTATAGTCATAGTCTTATTTACAAATGAGGGCAAATGGTTTTTATTCCGTCACGCTCGAGCAGAGCCTCAATCTGCGGGTTGCATCCTCTAAAGCGCAGGTAGAGTGCCATAGGGTGCTCTGTGTCGCCTTTAGACAAGATATTGTCGCGAAACGACTGCGCCACCTTCATATTCAGCACGCCGCCATCCTTGAAACGTGAGAAAGCGTCGGCGTCGAGCATCTCGGCCCATTTGTAGCTGTAATATCCCGCCGCGTATCCGCCCGACATAATGTGACTGAACTGCGGTGTAATACCTGTCTCGGCAAGCGAGGGCAGCACTCTCACAGCCTCGGTCACCGAGTGCTCATACTCGAGCACATCGCCGCCGAAGGGAAGCGAAATATTGTGCCAAGCCTGGTCGATAAGGCCCAGGCTCACCTGCCTGATGCACTGGTAGGCGGCGTTGAACGTGCGTGCCTTTACAATCTTTTCAATGGTCTCCTGCGGGATAATTTCGCCGGTGCTGTGGTGGAAGGCAAACGCCTTGAGGAACTCCTCCTCCACGGCAAAGTTCTCCATAATCTGTGAGGGCATCTCCACAAAATCCCAGAGCACGTTGGGGCTGCACAGCGACGCATAGGTCACGTCCGAGAGTATGCCGTGCAGGCAATGTCCGAACTCGTGCAGCAGGGTGTTGAGCTCGTCAAAATTGAGCAGCGTAGGCTTTCCCGGCATAGGCTTGCGGTAGTTAGTAGAGAGGGTTATGTGGGGACGGTGGTCGGTGCCGTCGGCATCTTTGTACTGTGGCTTCAGCGAGTCCATCCAGGCTCCTGCGTGCTTTCCCTTACGCGCATAAAAATCGCAGTAGAGCAGAGCGAGAAACTTGCCGTTGTAGTCGTAAACCTCCCACACCTTTACATCGGGGTTAAAGGTGGGGATGTCGTGGTTCTGCTTAAATGTTATACCATAGAGTCTTGTGGCAAGATAAAAAGCTCCGTATATAGCCTGGTCGAGGTTGAAATAGGGGCGTACCATATCGTCGCTCAACTCAAATTTCTTGTTTTTCAGTTTCTCGGAATAGTAGGCAAAGTCCCACGGCTTAAAGTCGAAGTTCTCACCCTCGAGCTCACGGGCATAGGCCTTTATCTCCTCTATTTCGGTGCACGCTGCGGGCAGGTAGCTCCAGGTGAGCTTGCCAAGCATAGAGAATACAGCGTCGCTCTTTTGTGCCATACGCTCGGCGAGTACATAGTCGCTGTAGGTGTTATATCCGAGCAGTCGGGCCAGTTCGAGACGCGCGTTCACAATCTCCTTAACTATGGTGCGGTTGTCGTGCTCGTTGCCTTTTGCGCCAAGTGTGTTATATGCCATAAACATTTGGCGGCGCAGCTCCCTGTTTTTGCAGAATGTGATAAAGGGCAGGTAGCTGGGGCGGTGCAAGGTGAAAACCCAGCCCTCTTTGTCGCTCTCCTTTGCCGCGGCTGCCGCGCTCTCCACAAGGTCGTCGGGGAGGCCTTCGATATCTTTCTCGTCGGTTATGTGCAAGGTATATGCGTCGGTATCCTTTATTATATTCTCTTGAAATTTCAACGAGAGCAGGGTGAGTCTTTGGCTCAACTCACGGTACACCTCGCGCTCCTCGCTCACGAGGTTTGCGCCCGAGCGCACAAAACTCTCATATATGCTCTTGGCAAGTCTTTTCTGCTCTGTCGTGAGCTCCTCGGGCAGATTCTCGCACACCTGTTTTATGCGTGCAAAGAGTCTTTCGTTAAGGGATATGTCGCTCTTGTGCTCGGTGTAAATCTGCTGTATCTCCTCTTCAACTTTTGTTATGGCGTCGTTGCTGTGAGAATAAATAAGTGCGTTGAATGCACAAAGTATTTCGCCCAAGAGTGCACCGCTGCGCTCGTAGGCTACAATGGTATTTTCAAATGTGGGAGCAAACGGGCTGTTGCATATCTCATCGATGCTCTCTTTTTCCAATCGGATAGCCTCTTTCACAGCAGGCAGATAGTGCTCAAGAGTTATACGGTGATAGGGCACTGCGCCGAACTGCTCGGCACTGCGCTGAAGAAGCGGATTTCCCGCAACCAAGTTCTCTTTTATCTCGTTCATATTATTTCTTAATTTGATTTGCGAAGATAGTTATTTCATTTGGCATTAACTACTATAATATCTATAATTATTATTAAATTAAACTTTGACACTATAACAAACGAGGGGCAACTTTTGTTCACGAGAATTTGCATTTTTTTGTAAAAAAATCGCAGAATTTGCAATTATCTTAGAATTAAACGGTTATTCGGATTGCTTGAAAATTGGGTAACGAGATGGTAACCGTTCCTATTTCAGAGTTCTTTATTGTTTTGCACCAATGAAATAACTCTTGATACACAAAGGTACAACTTTTTTATGAACGAGCAAAAGGACGGTGCATTTTTCATTATTACAGGGTAATATTTGAATTTGGTCTATCATCAATCTGCGATATTAGGAGTTTCCCGATTCCGTCAGTCGCCCCTTTCCTTTGCTCGTCTGCGAAGGTAGTACAATAGTCCTTGAAAGTTGAAAGGTCGGGGCGGCAAGCCGTTTCGTGCTGAATCTTCCTCCTACGGAGAGTATTCACCCCGAAAACCTTTCCCCTTTCAATGTCTGTACTCAAAAATGCAGACGGCAACGGAAATGAGCGACTGACGAAAATGTAGAAGATAAACAGACAGCATATAAAAGGGTTCTTACATTGATAACCCATTTCTATGCTGTTCTTGTTTCTATCCATAAGGGCACTATTATTTTGCATCAGATGAATATAGGGCAAACGGTAAATTTCACTCCCTCCAAAAATATAGAGAGGTTTATCCGCTGCTATTAAGTAGGTGCTTGCCGTTGTACTCCCGTTTCAACGCTTGCTCAATCTCACTTCGCTTGTATAGAACTTTGCCACCGAGGACATAGTAAGGCAATGTTCCATTGCTTCGGTATTCACTTAATGTTCTTCGGCTGACTTTAAGCATATATGCCACCTCTTTGTCGCATAGATACTCATCATCGTTTTGTATGGTTGTCCCGTCTTTGGGCATACTATCGAGAATCTCCGATAGTTGGTCGATACTCTCGTGGATGGACTGCATCCACGCATCATCTTTCGTTCGCATTTCTTGATACATAGTTCAAATGGTTTTAGTGTTATACATTGATTAGATTTCTCGCCCTCGCCACTTGGCTTCTTTTCGTCTGTCCTCTACCTT
>JAZRLR010000002.1:0-84419 GCA_045646965.1 Bacteroidaceae bacterium | reverse complement strand
GGCTGAAATCCTGTGTCCACATAGGAGGTGCAAAAGCACTGATAGCCTTACAGGGTGCTCCCCAAAGACCGGGAACCATATACACTGCAAAAGCGATTGAGAAGAGTGCAAGGAAGAAACGGGGTACCGATGTCTTCTGTTCGCCCTCGTCGTCGTGTGGGAAACGGATGATATTAAGCAGGTAAAGACCAAGGCAGACAAAGAGCACAATCCATAAAGCGAGGAACACCTCGCGGTCGAGCAATCTCCAACCGTATGCAAGGTCGGCCACCGAGAAGAACTTTAGCGCAAAGGCAAGCTCTACAAAGCCAAGCACAACCTTTACAGTGTTCATCCAACCACCTGAACGGGGAGCCTGCTTTAGCAGTGCAGGGAAAAGAGCAAAAAGAGTGAAAGGGAGGGCCAGAGCAAGAGCAAAGCCGAACATTCCAACAGCAGGGCCAAATAGTTCGCCCTGAGTACTCATCTCTACAAGCAGGAAGCCAATAATGGGACCTGTGCAAGAGAACGACACAAGTGTGAGGGTGAAGGCCATAAGGAAGATACTCAAGAGACCGGTTGTGTTACCCGCCTTCTCGTCCACCTTGTTTGTCCAGGCCGAGGGGAGTGTGAGCTCAAAGCCGCCGAGGAACGAAGCTCCGAAGAGCAGCAGAAGAGCGCAAAAGAATATGTTAAACACCGCGTTTGTAGAGAGGGCATTGAGCGCACTCGCACCAAATATTGCGGTCACGGCAAGGCCGAGGATAAGATATATCACAACGATTGACACGCCATAAAAAGCAGCCTCACCAATAGCCTTGCGGCGGCTCTTTGAACGCTTGAGGAAGAAGCTCACTGTCATAGGGATAATGGGCCACACGCAGGGTGTGAGCAAGGCAAGGAAACCACCGCCGAAACCAAGCAGGAAGGTTATCCACAACGAACGTGTAGCTGTGGAACCGCTATTCTGAAAAGCCTCGAGTTTGTCTATGACAGGAGTCCACAACTTGCCGACACCCTCCTCGACGGGAACTGCCTTTGCGACGGGCTCTGGCTCGGCAATCTCTGTTGCCACAGCGGCAGGAGCCTCCTTCACGGGAGCGGGAGCAGCCTTGGGAGTCTCTTTCTTTGCGGGCGCAGCAGGAGCGGCAGCCTTCACGGGAGCGGCAGCAACCACCGCCTCGCCTTTTATGTCGAACTCGTAGTTTGTGGGGGGAGTGCAGTTCTCATCGTTGCAGGCTGCATACTCGAGATAACCCTGCAGACGATATTTACCGCCATTGAATTTCACTTTTTGAGTAAAAGAGCCACTCTTCTCAAAGTATTTCACAACCATACCGAAGGTATCGTCCATCTTCTCGATGACACCTTCACCGGGTGTGAGAGCACCCACAAGCGATGCACCCTCGACAACCTCAAAAGTTACGCTTGCAGCCGAAGGGCCGCCTGCGGGGATGTCGGTAGAGTACATATGCCAGCCATCTTCGATAGAAGCATTAAAAACGACAGTGCCGTCAGCACCGTTTACAACCAACTTATGCTCCACCGCCACAGGGTCGAACATCTGTGCAACTGACAGCTGTGCCACAGCTACCAAAAGAAACGATAATAATAATTTTTTCATATCAATAGTTTTTTTATAATTCCATAGGATTCTTTCTTATGCGCCACTCCGAGGGATAGAGGTTATTTGCCCTGTTGCCAAGATTCTTGACAAACCCTATCGGAGCATCCTTGTATGTGAGCAGCAGATAGCCTGCAGGAGCATCGGGCAAAGCCAAGGCCTCGCGATGCAGATAGGCAAGCGCCTGCTCGCGTTCGAGCTCCACATTCTCAAAGGCCTCTCTGTTCAGTTCCACACTCATTGCAAGAGCGTGTGAGGGTATTATTTTATTGTTTTTTACCGTTGCCAACGGCAGTGCGGCGTGCAGCACGCGCATCTTACCGCGCAGAGCCGTCACTGCGGCAGTGTGCTCCTTGGGCACAGCCACCACCTCCTCGCCCTGCATCAGAAAGTCATACCCTTCGGCATTCTTCACCCACGACGCAACGGCACTCTTCACCTTGGCGGGCGCAAGCTGCAGCTTCGCTGTGCGGGGCTGCGCTACGGCGGCGTCACCCTCCTTGCGCAGCACAGCAAGGAAGAAGCCCTCGCCACGGGTGTGTCCGGGTATAAAACGATATACGGGCAGCCCCTCTGTGGTGAGAGAGCCGGTTATTCCCCACGCCGAATCTATGTCGAGCGCAACGGCCGAAGCACCGAGCTCGCTTGCAATCCACTCCACGCGGTTCTCATCCTCGTCGGCATTGAACGTGCAGGTGCTATAGACCAAGAGACCTCCCGGACGCAGAGACGTCCAAATGTCTGTGAGAATCTTCTCCTGCGTCTCCACGCACTGCTTCACCACCGAAGGACTCCACTGCTCCACGGCAAATTCGTCCTTTCGAAACATACCCTCGCCCGAGCAGGGGGCATCGACAACTATCAGGTCGAAGAAATTACGAAAAGCAGAAAAATCGGCAGGAAGGTTTTTTGTCACCACAGCCGACGCACAACCCCACTTTATCACATTCTCGGCAAGAACCTGCGCACGCAGAGGCATCGGTTCATTTGAGACAAGCAAACTACCCAAGGGCAACGTCTGCAGCAGATGAGTGCTCTTGCCACCGGGAGCGGCACACAGGTCGAGCGCACGCACAGGGGCCTGCACAAGCTGTTTCACAACCTGCCCGAGAAACATCGACGACGCCTCTTGTACATAGTAACAGCCTGCGTGAAACAAGGGGTCGGCCGTAAACAGAGGGCGCGACGAGAGATAGCAGGCATCGGGAGCCCAAGCCACAGGCTCGCCCTCGATGCAGGCATAAGGCTTGCGGTCGTTCACACGCACACTTGTCACAGGCTCCTCGCCAAGAGCCTCTACGAAACGGCTGTAGCGTTCCTCGCCAAACAGCGCTTTTGTACGCATCACAAAACTATCATTCAATTCCATAAAAACCGCAATTTAATTAAAGCCCTCTTGTAACCATAGGTTACAAAGATACAAATAAACGAGCAAGAAATGCGAAACTTGTTTCGGTATTTTTTACAGCGAGTGCAATTTCCCGAACAAATCTTTAAAAATTGCCAATGAATGAGGGGCACAGCTGTGACAAAGGCAAAGAGAGAAAGCCCCTTCTGTTGCGAAAAGAACACAAACGCGAGAGCCCCCGACAATTATCGGTGCACAAAATTTCATTGTAGGGAAAATAATTGTATCTTCGCGTTATCGTAAAAAAGAAACAAATATGAAACAATATTTAGACCTACTCGACAGAATCCTCAAGGAGGGCACAAGAAAAGACGACCGAACAGGCACCGGCACCGTAAGCATCTTCGGTCATCAGATGCGTTTTAACCTCGAAGAGGGATTCCCCTGCCTCACAACAAAGAAGCTACACCTCAAATCAATCATACACGAGCTCTTGTGGTTCCTCAACGGCGACACAAATGTGAAATACCTGCAAGACAACGGAGTGAGAATATGGAACGAATGGGCCGATGAAAACGGCGATTTGGGACACATCTACGGCTATCAGTGGCGTTCGTGGCCCGGCTACGACGGCGAGCACATAGACCAGATTACAGAGGTGGTAGAGACTTTGAAAAAGAACCCCGACTCGCGCCGCATCATTGTAAATGCCTGGAACGTGGCCGACATAAAAAATATGAACCTGCCGCCCTGCCACGCAATGTTTCAGTTCTACGTTGCCGACGGCCGATTGAGCCTACAGCTATACCAGCGCAGCGCCGACTGCTTCCTGGGCGTCCCCTTTAACATTGCCTCCTACTCACTGCTGCTTCTTATGATGGCACAGGTCACAGGCCTCAAGCCCGGAGAGTTCATACACACGCTTGGCGACGCCCATCTCTACCTTAACCACATAGAGCAGGCGCAGTTGCAGCTCACACGCGAGCCCAAGAAATTGCCCAAGATGGTGATAAACCCCGAGGTAAAAGACATCTTCGGTTTCAAGTTCGAGGATTTCTCACTGCAGGATTACGAGGCACACCCCCACATAAAAGGAGTAGTTGCAGTATAACAAAGAGGCATTATGTACAAGATAGCACTCATAGCGGCCATAGCCGAAAACAACGCGATAGGCAACGAAAACAAACTGATATACTGGCTGCCCAACGATTTAAAACGTTTCAAGGAGCTCACCACGGGGCACACAATTATTATGGGCAGCAACACATTTCGTTCACTACCCAAAGGCGCCCTGCCCAACCGTCGCAACATAGTTCTCTCACGCAAAGAGAGCACATTCCCCAGCGCCGAGCATTTCACCTCGCTCGACGAAGCGCTTGCCAACTGCACCGAGGAGGAAATTGTATATATCATAGGTGGTGAAATGCTCTACAAGACAGCCCTGCCCATTGCAGATATCCTATGCCTCACAGAGATTAAGGACACCCCCGAAAAGGCTGATGCATTCTTCCCTACATTCGACAAAAAAGAGTGGGAAGTGGCAGAACTCACAGAGCACAGCTGTGACGAAAAGCACCCTCACTGCTACAACTTTGTCACATATCTCAAACGCAAATAAAACCCCAATGAGATAAAAAAAAGCGATGCAATCAAATGATTGCATCGCTTTTTTATTGTAACCCTTACGGGATATTGTCAGCGTTGAGTTGATGAATAAACGATACTCAAAGCCCACGCTTTACGCAACTCCATCTTAACGTCGGTAATTATACCCATCTGGGTATTTGTATCGGCTTTGATAGAAATCTTCATAAAGGGCTTGTCACGCTCTGCCAAACTCTCGCGCTCATCCTGTATGTACTGACGAATGTGAGACACGTCACTGCACAATTTGTCGTTCAACTGAATGTGGCTCGCAAGACCAAGCTTTGCACGATAGTCGCGCGAAGGCTTTCCAATATAGATATTAGATACCAAAGACTTACGCTCGAGTTTCTCCAGCTCGGTACCCTGGGGTATCTTGAACTCCACCTTCAACTCCACTTCACGCATTGATGTTACAATCATAAAGAAGAAGAGGATAGAGAAGATCAAGTCAGGGAGTGACGAGGTGTTCAATTCAGGCATTTCCGCCTTTTCTTTTTTTCCGAACTTACTCATAATTGTTACTGGTTATATTGCTTAGGCTCAGCCTCTGATATCATTGTTTTATAGTACATACGACAAGCAAACTGCTGATCCTCATTGCACTCTGCAAACGCACGTCCGAAGGTCTTTCTCGCCAACTCATCACGCAACTCGTTATAGGCACCATACAACTCATTCTCAACCTGGAAATAGGTATCGTAGTTTGTCGCACGGTCGGTCTGCAACGAAATAACGTGCTTGCTGGTAATCATCTGCACACCAAAGGGCTCGGGGAGTTTCTCGGCGTGTTTCTCGGGATAGTCGGGGCGGTTGTCGGGGTTAGAGATGAACTCCTTTGCCAAAGCGCGCAACTCATTAACAGGGATAACGTAAGGCTTCTTCTCACCCTGAGTGACAAGAATTTCGTTATTCATATTCACATTCACCACCAAGCTGTTACGTTTACGAATCTTGGGAGGATCCTGCAAATCCTGTTCATCGGGCGGGTTGGGCAAACGCACCTGCAAACCGCGGTCGGTATCCATTGATGTGGTTACCAGGAAGAATATGAGCAAGATGAACGAGATATCGGCCGTTGAACTGGCGTTTATTCCCGGAACTTTTCTTTTACCCATAGTACTACTTATTTTGCATTAATTTTATTAACACCTTTAAATACACCCAGCAAGCTGAGTACGAGCGCAACAACCGATACTGCCAAAAGCACATACTGTACATAGAGGCAAACGTCTGTTACGAGCAGGGTTGCTGTTTCCTCAAAAATCTTACCGTTGATAAGGATGGGCTCGGCAGAAGCAACTGCATAAGCCGCAGCAAACAGCGCAATCATAATTGCCAACGCGCCAAGGCTCTTGAAAGCACCGAGCAGGTCGGCCTTCATCTTTGCAACGAACTGCATAAGGCCGAAAACAGCCACGCACACGATGCCGATGAACAACAAAGCATAAATCCAATACATAAGAAGGTCTGTATAGGCAGGGTCTGTAGCGTAGCTACCACCTGTTACAACCGACTGATTGTTATAGTCTACGCAATAGAACATAACAAGCACAACGGCTGTAAACGCCATCAAGGCCATAAATATGTATGACGAAATTTTACCAATCAATTCAGCTTTCATAATTAAATATATTTAGAGCTGGTTAAAATTACTTCTTCAAGTTGTATTTTGTAAGAAGGTCGAGAAGAACTATTGAAGAATCCTCCATATCTGATGTCAAAGCCTCAATCTTTGCAAGGATATAGTTGTAGAACACCTGGAGTACAAGAGCTACGACAATACCGTAGATAGTTGTAATCAAGGCCACCTTCATACCACCGGCAACGATAGTCGGAGAGATATCACCTGCACGCTGAATCTCGTCGAATGACATCACCATACCGATCACAGTACCCAAGAATCCGAGTGAGGGAGCCATAGCGATGAAGAGAGTAATCCAAGAGCAACCCTTCTCGAGAAGACCGCTCTGAACGCCACCGTAAGATACTACAGAACGCTCAACTACGTCCAAGCCCTCGTCGATGCGCATAAGACCCTGATAGCAGATAGCAGCTACAGGACCTGCTGTGTTGCGGCAGATTTCCTTTGCAGCCTCTACATCTTTCTTCTCCAATGCAGCAGCGATAGACTCCATCAATTTCTTTGTGTTTACCTGAGCAAGGCTCAAATAGATAATACGCTCGATACAGAAAGCAAGACCGATAACCATAGCGATGGCAACCAATGACATAAACGCAGCGTCACCCTCGATGAACTTTGTCTTAAGAGCTTTGTGGAAACCCTCCTGAGCGGCCTCCTCAACAACTGCGGGAGCCTCCTCAACTGCGGGAGCCTCTTCTACGGCTGTAGAATCGGTAGCAACTGAATCACTTACCTCTGTAGCAACAGGAGCAGCGTCCTGTGCATAAACCATTTGGGTACCGAATGTAAACATACCCAACATTGCAACTACTGCAAAAAGCTTTTTCATTGTGTGTAATTTTTAAGAATTGATATTTTAAGTTAATATTATCACCAAGTTGCGGAAAGAGGGGGATTCGAACCCCCGATACGCTTTTGACGTATACACGCTTTCCAGGCGTGCCTCTTCAACCACTCGAGCATCTTTCCTTTTACAGGCAACACCCTGTTAATCGGGTGCAAGATACAAAAAAAATCTACACCCGCACTCTAATTCACGGCAAAAGTAATTTTTTTTTTTTAATCAGTAAACTTTTATAAAGATTCCTTTTGATTAAAAGGCAAAAAATATGAAAATAAGCGACATTTTAACAATTTTATAGACTTGCCGACCGAGAAATTGAAGCAAAACCTCCTCTTTTCTTATTTAATTGTTTAATTTTGCATAACATTACACAAGTGACAATGCAAGAGAAAAAAAGCATATTAAAGAACCTGGCCGATATTCTGAACCCATATAGTTGGATAACCGCGTTAAGAAATATCGCCTTCGACAGGGGCTGCATAGAGAGCCGCTCTTTCGACCTTCCCATAATATGCATAGGAAATATAACCGTGGGCGGCACGGGCAAAACACCACACACAGAATACCTTATCAGGCTGCTCGACGGTGAGGGTAAAGTGGCCGTGCTCAGCCGAGGATACGGGCGCAGAAGCCGCGGCTACATAAAAGCCGACGCCCACAGCACAATGGAGCTCATTGGCGACGAGCCCTTTCAGATAAAAAGCAAATTCCCCCACATCACGGTAGCCGTGTGCGAGAAGCGCGTGACAGGCGTTGAAAACCTTTTAAAAGAGGAGGATAAGCCGTCGGTGATTCTGCTCGACGATGCCTTTCAACACAGGCACATAAAGGCCGGGCTCAATATACTGCTCATCGACAGCAACCGCCCCATAGGAGACGATTGCATATTACCCATCGGCCGTCTGCGCGAGAGCGGCCGCGGAGCACGCCGCGCCGACGTTGTAATTTTCACAAAATGCAGCAAAGAAATCGGCAGGCAGCAGATGGAGCATTTCAAGAAGCAATTGCGAACAAAAGAGGGGACGCCCGTGTTTTTCTCTACGGTGGAATATGGCACACCCTACCCCGTTTTCAAAGAGAGAGGCAGCACGGTTCCCGCCATAGACGACAAGAGTAACATTCTCTTGCTCACAGGCATAGCAAAGCCCACGCCGCTAAAGAAAGAGCTCGAGGCACGCGGAGCACAGGTAACCCTGCTGCAATATGCCGACCACCACAACTTCAGTGACAGAGACTTTGCCGACATTGCAAAGAGCTATGCCGCGATAGAGGGCAGGAAATTTATCCTCACCACCGAGAAAGACGCGACAAGGCTGCGCGGAGCCTCATCACTGCCACAAAGCATAAAAGAGAATACCTTCGCTCTGCCCATAGAGATAAAGATTCTCAACGACGAAGAATATATGTTTAACCAAATAATTAAAGATTATGTTAAAAAAAATCGAAGAGACCGCTGAATTTTTGAAAGCGAGAATGACTACAGCACCCGAGACAGCCATCATCCTGGGAACAGGCCTCGGCAGCCTCGTAAACGAGATAACCGACAAGTATGAGATAAAATATGAGGAGATTCCCAACTTCCCCCTTTCTACCGTAGAGGGACACTCGGGCAAGCTCATCTTTGGTAAGCTGGGCGACAAGGAGATTATGGCAATGCAGGGACGCTTCCACTACTACGAGGGTTACTCAATGAAAGAGGTTACTTTCCCCGTGCGTGTTATGCGTGAGCTCGGCATCAAAACCCTCTTTGTATCAAACGCCGCAGGAGGTATGAACCCCGACTTTATCATCGGCGACCTTATGATTATCAACGACCACATAAATATGTTCCCCGAGCACCCCTTGCGCGGAAAAAACATCCCCTATGGCGACCGTTTCCCCGATATGAGCAAGACCTACAGCCCCGAGCTCATCGCTATGGCCAAGGAGATTGCCGCCGAGAAGGGTATCAGAGTGGTAGAGGGAGTGTACCTGGGCACACAGGGCCCCACATTCGAGACTCCCGCCGAGTATGTAATGTTCCACCGTATGGGTGGTGACGCAGTGGGTATGTCTACCGTGCCCGAGGTTATCGTTGCACGTCACTGCGGAATCAGAGTATTCGGAATCTCTGTAATCACAGACCTCGGTCTCGAAGGCGTTGTAGTTGAGGTGAGCCACGAGGAGGTGCAGAAAGCCGCCGACGAGGCACAGCCCCGTATGACAACCATTTTCCGAGAAATCGTCAATAGAGCATAAGACTTTATGAACACAGGCACAAGAACAGAAATATCGACATTGGGCGAGTTTGGCCTCATTGAGCACCTGACATCGAGCATCACCCCCGCCAATAAAGAGACTGTGGCAGGGGTGGGCGACGATGCCGCAATCCTCGCGTTTAGAAGCGACGAGGAGGTACTTGTGAGCACCGACCTGCTTATGGAGGGGATAAATTTCGACCTCACCTACTTCCCTTTAAGTCATTTGGGCTACAAAGCGGCTATGGCAAATTTCTCGGACATATATGCAATGAACGGCACACCGAAGCAGATTACCGTGTCTGTGGCGTTGAGCAAGAAGTTCTGCATTGAGGACCTTGAAGATTTCTACGAGGGACTGAAGCTCGCCTGCTCGCGTCACAACGTAGACATCGTAGGCGGCGACACCACAGCGTCGGTCACAGGCCTTGCCATAAGCATCACCGTAATAGGAACTGCACCGAAGGGCACAAGCGTACGACGCAATGGTGCCAAGGAGACCGACCTTATATGCGTCACAGGCAACCTGGGAGCAGCCTATATGGGATTGCAGTTGCTTGAGCGCGAGAAGATTGCGACAGCAGGCAAGGACATTCAGCCCGACTTTGCGGGAAAAGAGTATATCCTTGAGCGTCAGCTCAAACCCGAGGCTCGAAAAGATATCATTGAGAAACTGCGTGAGGAGAATATAAAGCCCACCTCTATGATTGACATATCTGACGGCCTTTCGTCGGAGCTTATGCACATCTGCAAGCAGAGCGGCACAGGCTGTCGTATATACGAGGAGCGCATCCCCATCGACTACCAGACTGCAATTATGGCCGAAGAGTTCAATATGAACGTAATCACCTGCGCCCTGAACGGCGGCGAAGATTACGAGTTGCTTTTCACCGTGCCCATCGCCGACCACGAGAAGGTTTCGGCAATAAAGGACGTAAAAGTCATAGGACACGTTGTGAGCGAGAATATGGGACTTGCCCTCATAACCCGCGACGGCGTAGAAATGGAACTGAAGGCACAGGGCTGGAGCACTAAAGAGCAAGAAGAATGATTCTGCACAATATAATACAGATAATCTTTCTGCTTTCAGGCGCCACAGCCCTTATGGCAGCCCTCTTCAACTGGGAGTGGTTCTTCACCACCAGGAACGCCGAGCCCGTAGTGAAAAAACTGGGGCGAGGGAAGAGCCGCTTGCTATATGGCACAGCCGGAGTGGTTTTTATATTTGCAGCGATATTTTTCTATTATAAAGTAAAAAGCATCGCATAAACATAAAAAACGGTCGAAATTTAAATTTCGACCGTTTTTTATGTTATTTGTGTGTCTCCACAATCTCCGTTTGCGGAAGCTCGCTGTTGCGCTTGTTTACCTTTGCCACAAGCTCGGCAGCCACCTCCATAAAAGCCTGTCCGTCGGGTGTTTCCTGACGCATCGCTATGGGTATGCCGGCGTCGCCACTCTCGCAGATGCTCTGCACAAGAGGTATCTGACCTATGAGGGGGATATTGTAGGCCTCGGCCATACGCTTGCCACCCTCCTTGCCAAAGATATAATATTTATTTCCGGGGAGCTCGGCAGGTGTAAACCACGCCATATTCTCCACCACGCCAAGGATGGGTACGCCCACCTTTTCGTTTATAAACATATTTACACCTTTTATGGCTGCGGCGAGCGACACCTGCTGCGGCGTTGTCACAACCACGGCACCTGTGAGGGCGAGGCTCTGCACAATTGTGAGGTGTATGTCGCTTGTACCGGGAGGCAGGTCTATGAGGAAATAGTCGAGTTCGCCCCAATTGGCATCGGCGATGAGCTGTTTAAGGGCATTGCTTGCCATACTTCCGCGCCACAGAACGGCCTGCTCCGGGTCTACAAAGAAACCTATAGACAATATCTTAACGCCATATTTCTCAATAGGTTGTATGAGGTCGCGACCGTCGATGTGCTCGCTGTAGGGACGAGCGTCCTCCACGTTGAACATCTTGGGAATCGAGGGGCCGAAGATATCGGCATCCAGGAGACCTACCTTGTAGCCAAGGCGTGCAAGGGCTATCGCAAGGTTTGCCGACACGGTAGACTTGCCCACACCTCCTTTACCCGAAGAGATTGCTATCACATTCTTTACCTGCGGCAGGAACTTGCCCACCTCGGGACGTGCCGCCTGACGAGAGACCACGGTGATATTACCTGCAATCTCCACCTCCTTGCCCACATATGTGAGAATCGCCGCCTCGGCCGATTTCACTACCGAGCGTATGAAGGGGTCGGTGGGTTTGTCAAAGATAAGCGAGAAAGAGACTTTGTTTCCCTCGATGCGTATATTGTCATCGACCATTTCGGCCTCTACAAGGTTCTTTCCGTTACCGGGATAGCGCACCTTTGCAAGTGCGTCGAGTATCAATTTGGGATAGAGTGCCATAGATATCAGATTTCATAATCTACATCGGCACGCAGCTCGCGCACCTCTTTGCAATAGGCAGCCACCGCCTGATGAGCGGGGTGCACCTTATATCTCTCCATAGCAGCCTTGTCGTCGAAGGTCGATATGAGCACAGCGTCATAGCTCGATGCCGAAGGGGTTATGTTTACACCCACCTCCATTGAGCGTATCTCTGGCACAACGCCCACCAACGCCTCGAGGTGCTCTTTCATCCACTGCGCGTGCTCTACGCGGCTTTTTCCTTGTGCGCCCTCAACAAAGCGCCACATTACAATATGTTTAAGCATAATATTTTATTTACTTGTGAGCAGACCGCTGCGCTTGCTACGATTGTAGCTGCGATACTCGTCGAGCTCTATTTCCACGTCGGGCTCCACAAACGACTCTTTGCCGTCGAGGCCGAATGATATATATTTGATTGTTATACAACGCTCGAGCCACTGCGACTCGTAGTAGGTGCGTATAGAAAGGATGTCGCTCACCTCCTCCTGCGCATATATGTCATCGATGCAGCTCACTACCGGCAGATTGTTTACCTCGGTCACATATTTGGTATAGGTAAACATAAAGTTGCTGTCGGTTTTGAGATGTATCACGGCATTGGGCGCAAGTATGCGGCTGTAACGCTGCAGAAACAGTGACGAAGTGAGTCGCTTGGTGTATTTTTTCATCTGGGGATCGGGAAATGTAAGCCATATCTCGCTCACCTCACCTGCCGCAAAGAAACGATCTATAATCTCTATGGTTGTGCGCAGGAAGCCCACATTTGTGAGATTATTATTCAGAGCGTCGGTGGCACCTGTCCACATACGCGCACCTTTTATATCTACACCTATGAAATTCTTATCGGGGAAACGACGTGCGAGCGCAACGGTGTATTCACCTCGTCCGCAGCCCAATTCAAGCACAATGGGATTGTCGTTCTTAAAGAAATCGCGATGCCAGTTGCCACGCATCTCAAACGGCGTAGTATCGGCAACAGAAAATGGGTGCTCTATCACATTGGGATATTGCGCCATATCGGCAAATTTCTTCAGCTTACCTTTTCCCATAGTTATGCAGCGATTTTATTGTTTTCGTATTCCGCTTTCAGTTTCTCGTAATAATTGGCGAAGGTGGCGTTCATATAGGGATTTACCCAGAGAGAAGCGATACCCAGGGTAATGATTTCGAGAAGTATCCAGCCGATAAATGAGAAATAGAGACAGAAGTATTCCCATCTGTGGCCCTTCATCATTTCGCAGCTGCGTTTAATGGCCGAGTTGAACGAGAGTTCGGGGTTATCCTTCAGCACATACACCGTCTGCGAGTATCCGAGACCTTTTATTATACCGGGGATAATTAAAAGCAGGCTCCACAAAAACACATAGATGCCGACAAGAAGATAAGTACCCACGATGCGCAGGTAATCGCTATAGCCCTCGAAGAGGCTTGCAACTTCAAGTTTCTTGCCGCTGCGCAAATCATCGAGGAAAACAATGCTGTAGGCATACTGCATAGGTACGAGCAAAAGCGTGCTTATGAGACTTGATTCCCAGAATGCGCTCTCCATAGCGGTCGCACAGATAGCTATAAGGACATAGACAATTGTAAGCGTGACTGCCAAGCCCCATTTGCCACCAAGCTGTGCCCAACCGGCCTCTCTGAATGATTTAATCTTTCCCATAGTTTTGAATTAAATGTCAAGAACTGTTATCCAACCATACAAGTCGGGCTCGTCGCCATACTGTATCGCACGCAGGTGCTCATAAAGTTTTGTACACACGGGGCCGGGCTTGCCGTCCTTTGCAAAGACATAGGATTTACCGGTCTCAAGGTCGTCGATGCGCTCTATGGGCGAAATAACCGCCGCTGTACCGCACGCGCCCGCCTCTTCAAATGTGAGAAGTTCTTCCTCGGGAATGGGGCGTATCTCTACCTTCATACCCATATCTTTGGCAATCTGTTGCAAACTGCGGTTTGTGATTGAGGGAAGGATAGATGTAGACAACGGAGTCACATAGGTATTGTCTTTGATACCTATAAAGTTGGCTGCGCCACACTCGTCGATATATTTTTTCTCTCTGGCGTCGAGATAGAACTCGCAAGAGTAACCCAAATCGTGGGCAAGCTTGTTTGCACGGAGGCTTGCCGCGTAGTTACCGCCCACCTTGTACTTACCTGTACCGAGGGGTGCCGAGCGGTCATACTCACGAATGATTACATAGGGGTTTGTAGAGAAGCCGCCTTTGAAGTAGGGGCCTACGGGGGTTACAAAGATAATAAAGAGATACTCCGACGCGGGATGCACACCCACCTGCGCACTTGTACCGATGAGCAGAGGACGTATGTAAAGCGAAGCACCGCTCTCATAGGGAGGTATATAATCTTTATTAAGCTCAACCACTTTGGCTACCATACGACGGAAGAGATCTACACTCACGTGAGGCATAAGGATACCGTCGCAGGTGTTCTGCAAACGCTCTGCATTGGCCTCGAGACGGAAGATTCTCACCTTGCCATCCTTGCCGCGGAAAGCCTTCAAGCCCTCGAAAGCCTCCTGACCGTAGTGAAGGCAGGTAGCTGCCATATGCATATTTATATGCTCTGACGAGCTTACTTCAATCTCGCCCCAAGCGCCGTCGCGATAGTAGCAACGTACATTGTAGTCGGTTTTTCTATATCCGAACCCGATATTTGCCCAATCTAAATTTTTCATATTATATTTTTTGTATTTACGCGGTTAAAACAAATTGCGCGCCCTGCGCACAACGTAGCCTGCAAAGATACAGATATGCGTGAGCGGTATCTTCACAAAATGCAAAGATAATCATAAATAATAAAATCTTATTTATTATCGTGTTTTTTTTAGGCTTCCGACGAATCATCGGCCATATTCTGCAGCAAAGCCTTCACCTCCTCGTCCACCTCGTAGAGCTTGGCGCGACAGAGTTTTATGAGCCCGTCGGCCTCTTTGAGCAGCACCGAGAGCTTGTCTATGTCGAGCGAGCCGCCCTGAATGGCGGTCACTATCTCCTCGAGTCTCTCCACAGCCTGCGAGTAGTTCATTATATCATTTTTCTTCATTTTTATCTGTTTTATCTGTTACCACACTTATAATTGTTCCGCCCGCCACGGTCGTTTCAACCTGCGCACCCTTTTCCACACCCTCGAGCGAGGTCACCACCCTGCCGTTGAGACGTGTGATGCTGTAGCCCAGGGCAAGGATGCGCTCGGGCGAGGCGGCCTCAACCGTTCTCTGAAGCAGGTCTATGCAATGTCTCTGCCTGTCGATATACATCGCCGCAAACACAGGCAGACGCTGGGCGATGCTCTCCACACGTCTTTTGCACCCCTCGGTACAGCTTCTCACCGCCGAGGTTATGGAGGAGGCGAGTTCATCGACCTCTGCGGCGCGCGCAGCCATACACTGCACAAGATACTCGGCCGCAGCAGTTGGGGTTTTTACCCTTGTGTGAGCCACCGCATCTATGAGCGTGTCGTCGCGATGGTGTCCTATACCGGTTATTACGGGCAGAGGGAACTGTGCGCAGTTATTTGCAAGGTCGTAAGTATCGAAGCAGCTCAACTCGCTTGTGGCTCCACCGCCGCGAATTATAACCACCACATCCCAGAAGTCGATATTCTGCGCTATCTTGTCGAGCGCGGCTATAATACCCTGCTCCACCTTACTGCCCTGCATAGGGGCGGCAAACAGCCGTGGATAGAAGACAAAGCCGTAAGGATTGTTTGCAAGCTGGTCGCAGAAGTCGCCATATCCCGCCGCAAATGAGGAGGAGATGACTGCCACACGTTGCGGCAGCGCGGGGAAGGGGAGTTCTTTATTCAGATACAGCACCCCCTCTGCGGCAAGACGATTGAGAATCATCTGCCTGCGACGCGCCACATCGCCCACGGTAAACGAGGGTTCTATGTCGCACACATCGAGCGAATAGCCGTAGAGCTCGTGAAACACCACCGTAACCTTGAGCAGCACCTTGAGGCCTGCCGCAAAAGGCTCGCCCGTCTGTTCAAGAAAGTAAGGTTTCAAGAGGGAATATATACGCGACCAGATGGTACCACGGGCCTTTGCCACGATGTCGTTGGCCATCTCGTTGCGCTCCACAAGTTCTATATAGCAGTGACCTGCCGCCGTCTCGCGCACCTCGCTCAACTCACCCGTCACCCAATAGGCTCCGGGCGCTCCCTTGGCAATGGCACCGCGCACAATATTATTCAGCGTAAAGAGCGACAGCGGCTCCACATTCTCATTCATAATCTTTTATCCATTGATTTATACCACGTTGAGAAGCTATAAAAGCTCCGCCCACGATTCTGTTTCCCACATAGAACACTGCCGACTGCCCCGGGGTGACTGCCGACACCTGCTCGGCAAATTTCACAAGGAAGAGCCCGGGAGCAACCTCCACGGGTGCATCGCAGGCTATTACACGGCTGCGGTAGCGCACTCGCACGGTGAGCCCTTGCGAGGGGACAGCCCCCACCCACTCGGGGGTTTCCACAAGCATATAACGTGTGAGAAGCATCTCTTCGGTACCAAGCATTACGGTGTTTTTTGCGGCATTTATCTTGAGCACATAAGCGGGATAGCCCAAAGCTATTCCGAGCCCCTTACGCTGCCCCACGGTGTAGAAGGGGAAACCCGCGTGCCACCCGAGCACCTTGCCGGCGCTGTCTACAAAAGCGCCCTTGCCCACTTTTTCGTCTATATCGGGGATGTTTTCACGCAGAAAATCGCGGTAATCGCCACTTATAAAACAGACCTCCATACTCTCGCCGCCCTCGTTTACCGCTCCATAGCCTTTTTCCGCAAGATAGGAGCGTACCGCGGCCTTGTCGCGGTCGCCCAGAGGGAAGAGCACTCTGCGCAGCTGGCTCTGCGTGAGACGCCACAGAAAGTAGCTCTGGTCTTTGCGATGGTCGTCGCCCGTGCATATATGGCAAAAGCCGTCTGTCTCAACGGTTTTCACATAGTGACCTGTAGCTATATAATCGCAGCCGAGCTTGTCGGCCCACTCTTCGAGGATGCGGAACTTTATCGTGGGATTACAGTTCACGCAGGGATTGGGAGTGCAGCCCGAGAGATAGCTTGCGATGAAAGGCTCCACAACCTCTTTGCGGAATTCATCGCGTATATCGGCCACATAGTGAGGTATTTGCAGGCGGGCTGCAAGCTTTGCAGCGTCGTCGGCAGCCTTGAGCGATGAGTCGCAAGTGACAAGAGTGAGCCCCACAACGGTGTAGCCCTCTTCCTGCAACAGACAGCAGACTGCCGTGCTGTCGATGCCGCCGCTCATACCCACAAGTACACTTTTTTGGTTTTTATTCATCTATTTGTATTCTGCAATATGTTATTTTGTCATTTTCGAGAAAAAAGCTCGAAATCACACAGCGGCCGATACAAAAAAGTAAAATAACTTTCGCATTTCTCGCTCGTTTTTTACTATCTTTGAGCTAAAGCTCGAAAATATTCGGCACTCGCTGTAAAAAATGCTGAAACAAGTTTCGCATTTCTCGCTCGTTTTTTACTATCTTTGAGCTAAAGCTCGAAAATATTCAGCACTCGCTGTAAAAAATGCTGAAACAAGTTTCGCATTTCTCGCTCGTTTTTTACTATTTTTGCAATCAATGCTGCTTACCGCAAAGATAATATTTTTTTGCGTACATAGGGCAACGATATATAATTTTATAGTTTGTTACATTTTGCAGAAACCTAACCCACAGAGGCAAACGACAATGGAGAAAACAAATAAAAAGGCACCCACCGAACTTGGGACAGAAAAAATAAGCAAGTTGCTCACGCAATATGCCATACCCGCAATTATTGCACAGACGGCAGCCTCGCTCTATAATATGATTGACAGCGTATTCATAGGCCAGGGTGTGGGTGCATTGGCAATTTCGGGATTGGCTACCACATTCCCCTTTATGAACTTGTCGGCCGCATTCGGAGCTATGGTAGGCCTCGGAGGAGCCACACAATTGTCGGTGAGGTTGGGACAGCGCGACTACGACTCGGCAAAGCTCATCCTCGGTAACATCGTAACGCTGAATATCATCGTGGGTGCATTGTTTGCGGGTTTTTCGCTCCTCTTCCTCGACGAGATTCTCTATTTCTTCGGCGCGAGCGACGCCACCCTGCCCTATGCCCGCGACTATATGCAGGTTATTCTGTACGGTAACATAATCACCCACCTCTACTTTGGTATAAACGCGGCATTGAGAGCGGCAGGACACCCGCGTCAGGCGATGGTTGCGACAATTATCACAGTGGTGGGAAATATCATTCTCACCCCGCTTTTCATATATGTATTTGACTGGGGCATAACAGGAGCTGCCCTTGCAACGATACTTGCGCAAACCGTCACCTTGCTGTGGCAGATGCGCATCTTGGGCAACCCCAACGAACTGTTGCACCTGCAACGCGGCATATACACACTGAAGAAACACATTGTAAAGGCTATCTTGAGCATTGGAATGTCGCCCTTCTTTATAAACGCCGCCGCCTGCCTTGTGGTGATAATTGTAAACAAGGGACTGCGCGGATATGGCGAGAACGGCGATATGTCAATTGCGGCATACGGCATTGCAAACCGCGTCACCTTCATCTTTGTGATGATTGTGCTTGGCCTCACTCAAGGTATGCAGCCCATCGTGGGATACAACTACGGTGCAAAGCAGTACAAGCGTGTGGGAGAGGTCTTTAAACTCACCTGCATCTGCGCTACAATTGTTATGGTTATAGGATTCATACTCAACGAATTCTTCCCCGCCGAGGTGGCACGCGCCTTCACCCCCGACTCAACTCTCATCACCTGTGCCTCAAAGGCTATGCGCATAATGTCTGTTATGATGCCGCTGATTGGATTCCAGATGGTGACAACGAACTTTTTCCAGAGCATCGGTATGGTAAAACAATCAATCGTGCTTTCCCTCACCCGTCAGATTCTGTTCCTCATACCCCTGCTTCTTGTCCTGCCGCTCTTCTACGGCGAGGACGGCGTGTGGTACAGCGCACCTATATCCGATCTTATGGCGGCTATGCTCACAATTGCTATGCTGCGAAACCAGTTTGGAACGTGGAAGAAACAGGGAAGTATTTAATTTAAAAGCATTTATTGAATTATGAATAACTTTGTAATAACTCTGGGACGACAATTGGGCAGCGGCGGAAAACAGATAGCCGAGAAACTCGCAGCCCTGCTAAACATACCTATGTATGACAAAAAACTGCTCGAGGTGGCCGCAAGAGAGAGCGGCCTCGACACCACGGTATTCGAGGGTGCCGACGAGCGCGAGTCAGACAGTTTCCTGGGCGGTGTATTCAGCATACACGGCTCTATCTCAAACATTTTCTCGGGCACGGGCAGCTGTATGGAGAGCGACCGTCTCTTCCTCATTCAGAGCGAGGCTATACAACGCATCGCAGAGCGCGAGAGCTGTATTATCATAGGCCGCTGCGCAGAGTATGTACTGCGCGACCACCCCGATATGATAAGTATATATATAACAGCCGACAGCCGCGACCGCATCGCACGCATCGCCAGAAAGGAGCAGGTGAGCGAAGAACGCGCCAGAGAACTTATGGAGCGTGGCGACAAGAAACGCCGCTCCTACCACGACTACTACGCCACAACACGCTGGGGCGATGCACAGAGCTACGACCTGTGCATCAACTCGTCGCGCCTGGGCATAGAGGGCACGGTAGATTTTCTGCACAAGTTCATAAAGAGCCGTTTCGAGCTATGAAAAGAATAGGCATCCTGTCGGACACGCACAGCCACTGGGACGACAAATATCTGTTGCATTTCAACGACTGCGACGAGATTTGGCACGCGGGTGACATCGGCTCACCGGTAATCATCGACGCACTTGAGGCTACAAAGCCTGTGAGAGCAGTGTGCGGAAATATCGACGGATGCGAGATAAGACAGCGCTTCAAAGAGGTGCTGCGTTTCAAAGTAGAGGATTGCAACGTGCTTATGAAGCACATAGGCGGCTATCCCGGGCGCTACGACGCATCGATACGCCGTGCCATATACACAGAGAGGCCGCAGCTATTCATTTCGGGGCACTCACATATATTAAAAGTTCAGTACGACGAGATTGTGGGCTGCCTGCACATAAACCCCGGAGCAGCAGGAAAACAAGGGTGGCACCAAGTGCGCACCCTTGTAAAAGTGACCATCGACGGCGACAAGTTCAAAGACCTCGAGGTCATAGAACTCTCTTAAAAAAAACGCCGATATTCCGAGAGCCGTGCCTCACAAATGACACGGCGCACATTTCTTTATTTCTTAATTTTTGCTTTCATCTTGCGCTTGAAGCGGTTGCGTCGGCGACGTTTCACACGCAAAACAAGCACGTCGTGCATCACCTCGAGGGGTTCGAGGTCGTTCTTCTCGCAGTAGAGCATCACAAGTTCATAGAGCTGCGGCATAGGATAGAAGCACTGTTCGAGGGAGCGCATAGCATCGCAGCTCTGCGCCACGGCATTGAATTTCATTCGGTTTATATCGGTGAGGGCAAACTTATACCCCGTACCCTGCTTGTGGTAAAAGACATTACCAGCATTCAGGTCCATAGGCACAATGCCCGCGCTGTGCAACGCACCCAGATAGTCGATGAAGTCGCACAACACCGAGCGACGCTCTTCGGCACTCACATCCGAGTCAAAAAGAGTGTTTAGCAAGCGGTGCGGCATATATTCCGAGATAAAATACCCTGTGTCGAAAAGCCCGTTGGCATAGGTCTCAAAGTAGGCCACGGGGCGCGGCGTGTCTACGCCGTTCTCAAGTAGCTGCAACGCATACTCGTAGGCGCGACGAGCCTTCGATTTTCTAAAGAAACGGTAGGCAATCTTGTTTATCAGTTGGGGGCGTTTGTATCTCTTCACCACATAGGCCTTTCCCTCTATAATAACCCTCTCCACCACATTTCTCTTGTTGCAGTAGACAAAGTCGGGGGTGTAATTGCCTTCCACAATCTCCTGCAAACGAGATTCCAGATGAGAAAATTCGGGGTTTATCACCTTTTTGCTCGACATAATATATAAATCACTTGTTTACATTAAATTTCTTTCCTTCCACTATGTAAACGCCTGCGGGGAGCCCCTCGAGCGACTGCGAGGGCTGCACCTTTCTTTTCACGCACACACCATAGAGGGTATATACATCGACAAGCATCTCTGTGGTTGCAAAGTTAATACCTGTGTTTGAATTACCGCTTGGCTTTTTCACATAGATATTTACCGATTCCTGCGTTCCCTTGTAGCACGAGAAACGCGGGGCTCCTGTGTTATACTGCAAAACATTGCTTGTGTAGCTGCCTTGAGACACGATTTTAGCATTCCCCTTCGTATCAATTTCTATAACCCAACTCGAATTATTATTTATCACATCCACAGAACGCAGGTAGTTTTTGCTGCTCGACGCTGCCGCCAGATATTTGCCGTCGGCATTGAAGGCAAAGGAGCCGTCGGTGGCACCGGCCTCCACAATCAGTTTCTGCGCATCGGCGGGATAGGAAAGCAGGGCGTTGCCGTCCTTCACGGCGCCATCCAACGCCTCGCGGTAGTTGGATGCCTGTTTTGCGAGCACAATTGTATTGTAGGCAATTATCACAGAGTCGCCGCAGGCAAGCTGTGAGAGGTCGGTGAGCAGGCAGAACTCGTCGTAGAAAGAGTATTCTGCGCCTGTGCCCTCATCGGCGGGAGTGTCATCTGTGTCGTCGCCCGTCTCGTCATCCTCGTCAGAGTCTTCATACTCGGCCACCACAAGGTTTTTCACCTCAAAGGTACCCGCCTTTGCCGCAGTAGCCACATATTTAAAGGCAATTGTGACATTTGCGCAACCCGAATACTCGGCAGGCAGAAGAATGTCGCCGGTGCGTGTAAAGATGTAATCGACGACGTTCTCCTCAATAGAGAAATCTATTGCACGCCACGTTGCCGCAGCCACATCGCCGGTGTAGTCGGTGCTCACCATCAGGCAGTTGCGCTCGGCAGCCGTGCCCGCCTCGTTATATTTGGACAGATAATCGAACGCAATCTTCACCTTGCCCGCCTTTGAGAGGTTGAGCGTGGGAGAAACAAGCCAACTCTCTGCCGCGTTGTTTATTTTCTGCTCCGAATCATAGGCCGACACGTAGGCACAGCCATATTTATTGCTCCACGGATAGTTGCCCACCACCTCAACGCTTGCAAACTCTCCCAAATCGGAAGAGAAATTCTCGGCGAGGTATGTACCGAAAGGCAAAGAATCGGAGGGAACTTCGAAATAGCTGTCGCCGACAAAGAAGGTGTAATCGGCCGAGTCGCCCCACACATAGTGCGCCAGCTGCGGAAAATCGATATAGGGGTTGCGGTTGCCCTGTATGTTAAACACGGCATTGTTTCGCTGCAGTTCCTTCTCGCTCACAGGGTCGAGCTCGTGCCATTGAAGCAGAAGCTCCACCGCCCAGGGCTTCAAAGTGGGATATGCACTATTCTCGTAGTTCATCCAAGTGTATTTGAACGTCAAGTCCTGATAGCAGGTAAACATATACATATAGGTGCGGGCAAAATCTCCCTTATACTCGTCGCAAGGCTCATAGGCTTTCGTTTTACTGCCCTCTATGGTAGCCTCGCCTACAAAAGCCACGCCGTTGTCCCAGGTAATCTTCTCGAGATTGGCAAGGGGGTGGTTGCTCTTGTTTGAATTGGCCTCGGCATCGGAGGGGTTCAGGTGATGAAGGTCGTAGTAGGCGTTCACATTCTTTGAACTGCCCCACCAACTCTTGGCGACACTGTGCTCTATATTCATTCCGGCTACGGCATCGCCCTTTTTCCCAAAGTAACGCACCGTGGGAGAGTACATATCGGCCACACGATTTTCTGTGCCTATAACCACATCTATCTCATAAAATGCACCCCAAGTGGACGAAACGCCCGGGCCATAAGGAATCACTTTGTGTTTCTTGAGCAAATTATGAAGAGCCTCCTTGAGAGGTGCACCACCTTTTACACTATCAATAGAGGCATAGTAGGACTCCTGCGCCACAGCAATGGTCATAGTAAACAGGAGAAGCGAAAAAGCAAAAAATCTCAACAAGGTTTTACACATAGCAAATAGTTTTTTATAAATAAATTAATTTGCGCGCAAACCTCCGCACACCGTGCAGAAGATGCCACAAAGCCCCAGCCACATTCATCGGCACGGAGAGATACCTATATAAGTTTGTTACAAAGTTATGTTTTTTTTTAGATTGTACGCACATTTAAAAAAAATATATAACTTTGCTTTTCGCAAATTGCATAGAATCAAAGAACTCTAAATATTACAGAAATGGAGAGAGAAAAACTTTTCAGCGATTTCGAGGCTGTCACGGCCAAAGAATGGAAAGATAAGATAATAGAAGACCTCAAAGGTGCCGACTACGACAAGAAGCTCGTGTGGAGAACCGATGAGGGATTCATCGTAAACCCCTTCTACAGAAAAGAAGACATCACCACTGACATCGCCGGTTCACTGCCCGGCGAGTTCCCCTTCACACGAGGAAACAGAACCGACAACAGATGGCGCGTCAGAACAGACATCGCGGTTGAGAATATCGCCGCAGCCAATGCAAAGGCAAAAAAAATGATAAAAGAGGGCGTGACAGCAATCGGATTCAAGATAAAAGGCTCGGCGGTGTGCCCCGAGCTGTTACCGCAGTTGCTCGACGGCATCGACGCCCTGCAAACAGAGCTCAACTTCGATGTATGCGCAAAGCGCGCCACCGACTTTGCCGCACAGCTTGTGGAATATTATAAAGGTTGCGGCTACGACCTTGCAAGCATCGAAGGCTCAATAAACTACGACCCCATAAGCAAGGAGTTGTGCAACGGCAAGGTTATAGAGGAGTATGCCCAAGTGATAAAAGCCATAGCCCAAGCCACCGAGGAACTGCCGAAGCTGCGCACCACAGCCGTGAACGCTGTGATACTTAACAACTGCGGAGCATATATAACACAGGAGCTCGGCTACGCTCTTGCGTGGGGTAACGAATATATGAACGCCGCCGTGGAGGCAGGCCTCGCTCCCGAAAGAGCCGCATCTATTATAAAGTTCAATATGGGTGTGTCGAGCAATTTCTTTATGGAGATTGCGAAATTCAGGGCTGCGCGTATGCTGTGGGCAAAGATTGTAGAGAAGTACACCTCACACAAAGAGGCTTGCAAGATGATTATACACGCCGAGACCACAACATTCAACCTCACCCTCTTCGACGCATATGTAAATATGTTGCGCACCCAGACCGAGGCTATGAGTGCAGCCATCGCGGGAGTGGAATCAATAACCGTAAGACCTTACGACTCGGTATTTGAGTCTCCCACTGAATTTGCCGAGAGAATTGCAAAAAACCAGCAGCTCATACTAAAGCACGAGAGCCATATAGACGCCGTGAGCGACCCCGCAGGAGGCTCATATTACATTGAGAGCCTCACCGCATCAATCGCCCGCGAGGCTTGGAATATCTTCCTCGAGATAGAGAACGGCGGTGGTTTCCACGCTGCGGTTAAGAGCGGTGTAATAAAGGAGAAGACCGACGCATCGGGCGACGCAAGACGCAAAGCCCTCGCGCGACGCAAGGAGATACTTCTCGGCACAAACCAATACCCCAATTTCAGCGAGACAAGCGAGGGCAAACAGCCCATCGACACACGCTGCGGCTGCACAGGCAGCGGCGAGGAGTGCGGCGGCCTGCGTCCCGTGCGTTTGGGCGAGGAGTTTGAGCAGTTGCGCCTTGCCACCGAGAGAAGCGGTAAACGCCCCAAAGCCTTTATGCTCACGATAGGAAACCTTGCGATGCGCCAGGCAAGAGCACAGTTCTCGTGCAATTTCCTTGCCGCCGCAGGATACGAGATTATCGACAATTTAGGTTTCAAGAGCGTGGAAGAGGGTGCAAAAGCCGCCATAGAGGCCAAAGCCGATATCGTGGTAATATGCTCGAGCGACGACGAATACGCCGAGTATGCCGTGCCCGCCTACGAGGCGCTCAAGGAGAAAGCAATCTTTATTGTGGCAGGCGCACCCGCCTGCAGCGAAGAGTTGCAAAAAGCCGGCATAGAGAATTTCATACACATAAGAGCCAACGTGCTTGATACGCTCAAGGCTCTCAACGCTAAACTGGGCATATAAGTTTTTTGTTATGAGAAAGATTTTCAACGATATAGATATATTTGCAGGTACCGCTGCAAACACCGCACAGCACACCGCCGACATTGCGTGGGAGACTGCCGAGCAGATAAAAGTAAAAGCCGTGTACACAGCCGACGACCTCAAGGAGATGGAGCACCTCGACTACGCAGCGGGCCTGCCGCCCTTCCTGCGAGGCCCCTACTCTATGATGTACACCTTCCGCCCGTGGACCATAAGACAGTATGCAGGCTTCTCCACAGCCGAGGAGAGTAACGCCTTCTATCGCCGAAACCTCGCGTCGGGACAGAAAGGCCTTTCGGTGGCCTTCGACCTGCCCACGCACCGCGGCTACAACCCCGACAACGAACGAGTTGTGGGCGACGTGGGAAAAGCCGGCGTGTCGATATGCTGTATGGAAAATATGGAACAACTCTTCGACGGCATACCCCTAAATAAAATGTCGGTCTCTATGACTATGAACGGCGCCGTGCTTCCCGTGCTTGCATTCTACATAAACGCAGCCCTTGAGCAGGGAGCCAAGCTCGAGGAGATGGCCGGAACCATACAGAACGATATCCTCAAGGAGTTTATGGTGCGCAACACCTATATATATCCCCCCGCATTCTCTATGCGCATAATCAGCGACATATTTGCCTACACTTCGCAGAAGATGCCCAAGTTCAACTCAATTTCCATTTCGGGCTACCATATGCAGGAGGCAGGCGCATCGGCCGACATAGAGCTCGCCTACACCCTTGCCGACGGCCTCGAGTATGTGCGTGCGGGAGTAAATGCAGGCATCGACATAGATGCCTTTGCGCCACGCCTGTCGTTCTTCTGGGGCATAGGTATGAACCCCTTTATGGAGATTGCCAAGATGCGTGCGGCGCGTATGCTGTGGGCAAAGATAATCAAGCGATTCAACCCCAAGAACCCCAAATCTATGGCTCTGCGCACCCACTGCCAGACATCGGGATGGTCGCTCACCGAGCAAGACCCCTTCAATAACGTGGGACGCACCGTAATTGAAGCTATGAGCGCAGCTATGGGACACACACAGTCGCTGCACACAAATGCGCTCGACGAGGCCATTGCGCTGCCCACCGACTTTTCGGCACGCATCGCCCGTAACACACAGATTTACTTGCAGGAGGAGACAAACATCTGCCGTGTGATAGACCCCTGGGGCGGTTCCTACTATGTGGAGAGCCTCACAAAAGAGATTGCCGAAAAGGCGTGGAAACTAATCGAGGAGATTGAGGAGCTCGGAGGTATGGCAAAAGCCATAGAGACAGGCCTGCCCAAGATGCGCATCGAGGAGGCCGCAGCACGCACACAGGCACGCATCGACAGCGGCAAACAGATAATTGTGGGCACAAACGCCTACTGCCTCGACAAAGAGGAGCCCATCGACATACTCGAGATTGACAATACCGCAGTGCGCGAAGAGCAGTTGCAGGCCATAGAGCGCAACCGCAAAAACCGTAACGAGGCGGCCGTGAAGGCAGCCCTCGACAAGATTACCGAGTGCGCACGCAGCGGCGAGGGCAACCTGCTCGAGGCGGCCGTGGAGGCGGCAGGAGTGCGTGCCACACTTGGCGAGATTTCCGACGCTTGCGAGGCTGTCGCAGGACGTTACAAAGCTATAATAAGAACCATTTCGGGAGTGTATTCAGCAGAGAGCAAAGAGGACGAGACCTTCAAGGAGGCGTGTCGTCTCACCGAGGAGTTTACAAAGAGAGAGGGACGCCGTCCCCGAGTGATGATTGCCAAGATGGGACAGGACGGCCACGACCGCGGCGCAAAGGTAGTTGCCACGGGATATGCCGACTGCGGCTTCGACGTGGATATGGGTATGCTGTTCCAGACACCTGCCGAGGTGGCGCGTCAGGCTGTGGAGAACGATGTGCACGCCGTGGGTGTGTCGTCGCTTGCCGCAGGACACAAGACACTTATACCGCAACTCATAGAGGAGCTTGCAAAGCTCGGCCGCGAGGATATTATGGTATTTGCAGGTGGTGTAATTCCTGCGCAGGACTACGATTTCCTCTACCGCGCAGGTGTGATAGGCATCTTCGGCCCCGGCACAAGCGTTGCCAAGGCTGCCTGTGAGCTTATGAACATTTTTTTAAGCGAAGAGTAAGGAAAAGACTCAATGATTGTATGTATTGCAGAGAAACCGTCTGTTGCCAAGGAGATAGCCGAAGTTCTGGGAGCAAGAAACAAGCGCGACGGTTTTTACGAAGGAAATAATTACTGTGTCACCTGGACTTTCGGCCACCTTTGTACGCTGAAAGAGCCGGGCGACTACACCCCTATGTGGCAACGATGGAGCCTCGGCAGCCTGCCGATGGTGCCACCGCGCTTTGGCATAAAATTAATTAGCGACCGAGGTATAGAGAAGCAATTTGGCACTATTGAGAAACTTATGCAGAGTGCCGAATACATAATAAACTGCGGCGATGCCGGCCAGGAGGGAGAGCTCATACAACGCTGGGTGATACAGAAAGCGCAGGCAAAGTGCCCCGTGAAACGTCTGTGGGTGTCATCGCTCACCGAGGAGGCTATACGCGAGGGTTTTTCACAACTGAAAGACCAGAGCGAGTACCGCCCGTTGTACGAGGCGGGGCTCTCGCGTTCCATAGGAGACTGGCTCCTGGGAATGAACGCCACCCGTCTCTACACGCTCAAATATGGAAAGAACCACCAGGTACTCTCCATAGGACGTGTGCAGACACCCACGCTCGCGCTCATCGTCAAAAGACAGTTCGAAATCGAGAATTTCGTGCCCAAGCAGTTCTGGGTACTGAAAACCACATACCGCGACACCACTTTCAACGCGGTAATAAAAAAGAGTGACGACGAGCTTATGGCCGAAATTGAGAAGCTGAAGGAGAAGGCCGAAAAAAAGGGACAACCCTTTGACACAGCTGAGGCGTTCAAAAAAGCCGAGGCTGCAAACCCCGGCATAGAACCCATAGCAAACGAAGCAGAGGGCACTGCGCTCATAGCACGCCTGCAGGAGGCTCCGTTCACCGTTACCTCTATTGAGAAAAAAGATGGCAAGGAGCTGCCACCCTCGCTCTTCGACTTGGGTTCCCTGCAAAGCGAGTGCGACAGGAAATATGGTATTCCCATCGACGTAACCCTGCAGACCATACAGTCGCTCTACGAGAAAAAACTTACCACATATCCGCGCGTGGACACCACATACTTGAGCGACGACATTTACCCCAAATGCCCCGGCATACTCAAGGGACTGCACGACTACCAGAGCCTGACAGCACCCCTTATGGGGCAGACTCTGCAAAAATCAAAGAAAGTTTTCGATAACAAAAAAGTTACCGACCACCACGCCATTATCCCCACGGGAGTATATCCGCAGGGGCTCACCGACATAGAGAAAAAGGTGTACGACCTCATTGCACGCCGTTTCATTGCGGCGTTCTACCCCGAGTGCAAGTATCGCACAACCACGGTGACAGGCGAAAGCGCCGATGTGCTTTTCAAGACATCGGAAAGAACAATCGTCGAGCCCGGGTGGAAGGTTGTATTCAAAGAGGAGGAAGAGACAGCCGACACCGAGGCCACGCCTCTTGTACAATTCACAAAGGGTGAGAGCGGGCCACACACACCCGAACTCATAGAGAAGTGGACTACCCCTCCAAGGCCATACACCGAGGGCACCCTTGTGCGTGCTATGGAGACTGCCGGAAGAAACATCGATGACGAGGAGCTGCGCGAGGCACTCAAGGAGAACGGCATAGGCCGCCCCGCCACCCGTGCCGAAATTATAAAGACTCTATACAAGCGCAACTACATACAGAAGGTAAAGAGAAACATCGTGGCAACCCCCACAGGCATCGAGCTCATAGGCCTCATAAAGAACGACCTTCTCAAAAGCGCCGAGCTCACGGGACAGTGGGAGAAAAAACTGCGCGACATAGAGAAACAGAAATACGAAGCAAAAACATTCATCGAGGAGCTGAAACTAATGCTCGACAAGGTGATAAAAGAGGTGCTCGAGGATAACAGCACTATGGAAAGTTTTGCAAAAAAAGAGTGACGCATACAATTTCCGCACAAAAAGTCAGTTATATATTTTATGACCGACAAGATTAAAAGCATACTTTTTAACATCACGCTACTGCTGCTGACAGCCGTCACGCTATCGTGCGGCAGCGAGAAGGCCATCAAAAAAGGTGACCAATTTGCTGCCGTGAACGAGTACCACGAGGCTGCGGTGCAGTATCAGCGTGCCTATCGCAAAATATCTCCCAAAGAGAAGGACAAGCGCGCCGTGGTTGCGTGGAAGCTCGGCGAGTGCTATCGCAAAAGTAACAACGCAGTGCGTGCTGTGGGTGCTTATATGAACGCCGTGCGATACAACTACCCCGACTCTCTTGCGTTGCGCCACCTTGCCGACGCACAGCTCGAGAAGGGCGACTACAAGGCTGCCGCAAAGAACTACGAGGCCTTTCTGCAGCTGAACGGCGAGGACAGGCTCGCACAGGTGGGCCTACAGGCCGCACGTCAGTCGCTCGAGTGGAAGCAGAACCCCACACGCTACATCGTAAAAAAATCGAAAGAGCTGAACGGACAGCGCAGCGACTACTGCCCTATGTATGTGGGCGGCGACACCACAATGATTGTAACCACATCAACCCGCAAAGAGGCCAAAGGCGACGATTTAAGCGGTGTCACGGGGCAAAAGAGCGCCGACATATTCCTCACCCGCCGCGACGACAAAGGACGCTGGCAAAAGACCGAAATAATTGAGAGCGAAATAAACAGTGAGTACGAAGATGGCGCCTGCGCATTTACCCCCGACGGCAAGACAATGTATTTCACACGTTGTGCCACCGACAACCAGTCGCCCCGCTATGCCGAGATTTTCAGCAGCAGCCGCAGCGACGCCTCGTGGGGCGCAGCAAAGAGAGTGGAGATTTCAAGCGACACGCTATCCTCATACGCCCACCCCGCAGTATCGCCCGACGGAGAGTGGCTCTACTTCACATCCGATATGGCAGGCGGCGAGGGAGGCCTCGACATCTGGCGCTTCTACATAGGAGAAAGCAAAGCCCACGAAGGCATTGTGGAGAACCTGGGCAGCGCAATAAACACCGTGGGCGACGAGCAGTTCCCCTCATTCGGCCCCAAGGGCGAGCTCTTCTTCTCGTCGGACGGTTACCCGGGTATGGGAGGCCTCGACATTTACTGCGCCACACAGAAAAACGACAGCGTGTGGGAGATAAACAACCTTATGTCGCCCGTGAACTCAAACGGCGACGACTTCGGCATAACATTTGCACCGGGACTCTATCGCGGATATTTCTCTTCGAACAGAGGCGATGCCCGCGGCTGGGACCACATATATTCGTTCTACCTCCCCGAGACGGTGCACACACTCTACGGCTGGATATATGAGAAAGACGGTTACGAACTGCCCGAAGGCATAATACACATAGTGGGAAAAGACGGCACAAACAGCAGTATCGGTGTTATGAAAGACGGCTACTACTCGGTACGCGTGACACCCGGAGTGGAATATGTGCTACTTGGCAGTTGCAAGGGCTACCTCAACGCTATGCAGGAGCTCACAACCGACAGCACCGACGAGAGCAGAACTTATCAGCGCGATTTTGTGCTGCCCTCTGTGAGCCGCCCCGTGCTCATAGACAATATCTTCTATGAATTTGACAAGGCCACACTCACAAAAGAGTCGGAAGGCTCGCTCGACAAACTTGCCGAGCTGCTCGACCAGAACCCCAACGTGACAATTGAGTTAAGCTCGCACTGCGACTACAAAGGCAGCGACAAATACAACGAGAAACTGTCGCAGGCACGCGCCGAGTCGGTTGTAGAATATCTTGTGGGCAAAGGCATTGCAGCCGACCGCCTCACAGCCAAAGGATATGGCGAGAGCACACCCAAGGTGGTTGCGAAGAAGCTCACCGAGCAGTACACCTTCCTCAATGAGGGAGATGTGCTCACAGAGGCCTATATAAATGCTTTGCAGGATGAAGAGCAGCGCGAGATATGCAATAGCCTCAACCGTCGCACAGAGTTCCAGGTGCTGCGCACCACATATAACCTCTACGAATAGACTATTTTTTTACCTTGTCGCTGTTTTTACGCACAAAGTCGGCCCAACTGCTGTATTTGGTACCTGTGACGGGAGTATTGCGCTGAATAAAATGACAATAGGCGGCACCCAGCGCATCGGTGGCATCCATAAAACGAGGCATCTCGTCGGCCGAGATATTGAGCAGACGGCGCAGCATATCGGCCACCTGCTGTTTCGACGCGCCGCCGTTACCCGTTATAGCCATCTTTATCTTTAGCGGGGCATACTCGTGAATGGGCACATCGCGGCTTATGGCGGCGGCTATGGCAACGCCCTGCGCACGCCCCAACTTGAGCATACTCTGCACGTTTTTTCCAAAGAAAGGAGCTTCGATGGCAAGTTCATCGGGGAGAAAAGATTTTATGAGCCCCTGCACACGAGAGAATATCTCGCCCAGCTTTATGTAACTATCGTGGCACTTGCGCAGGTCTATAACACCCATAGCAATGAGACGGGCGCGGTTCCCGTTAATTCCAATGAAGGCATAGCCCATAAGGTTCGTTCCCGGGTCTATGCCCATAATAACCCTGTCGTCGGTGGAAGGAGTCACAGATGTCTGCATAACCTTACAGCCCCAGATAGCACATTAACCCCTTGCAACCATTCTCTATCTCCCTGTATGTGAGGGAGAAATCGCCGTGATACCACGGGTCGGAAATATCGCCGCCCTGCAAAGGCTCGGCAGCGCCCACAGCTGTGCAACCCGCAAAATCGAGCAGTTTCCACACCTTACCCTGCGTGGGCAACGAGCGCATATTTCGTATATTGTAATCCTCCATCACAATCACCATATCGAAGTGAGAGAAATCGGCAGCAGTGATGCGACGGGCACGTTTACCCTCGCACGATATTCCGTGACGGGCAAGCTCGCGCACTGCAGGCGGATAGACCGAGTTACCAATCTCCTCGCTGCTCGTTGCAGCCGACTCCACATATAAATCGGCCGCCGAGGCCATATTTTTCATCACAAATTCGGCCATCGGAGAACGACAGATGTTTCCGTGGCACACAAAGAGAATCTTTTTCATTCGTCGAGAAAAGCTGAATCAAAAGAGAGGGGAAGCAGGGCCTTTATGCCGTCTTCTATTATGTAACTCTCTTTTGCACCATACAATATAATCTTTATCACCTGACCGTAACGTTTCTCGGTCTCGAGAATCACCTGACGGCACGCGCCGCAGGGAGGGATGGGAACGGGCAGTTCACCGGCGTCGGTGCGGGCTGCAATGGCAAGTGTGAGCACGGGGATGTCGGGATATTGCGAATTGGCCCAGAAGAGCGTGGTGCGCTCGGCACAGATACCCGACGGGTAGGCCGCATTCTCCTGATTGCTACCCTTTACAATCACTCCGCCTGCAAGACGCACAGCCGCCCCCACATTAAACTTCGAATACACGGCATAACTGTTGTGCGTGGCGGCACGCGCTGCGTCCACAACCTCTCTCTCCTCGGCAGACATCTCGTCATAGGTGCAGACCTTTACTTTCGTCTGCAAAAGCATCTCCTTCATAATGTACTCTTTTAAGGGTTAAACAACTGCCCCGCCCGCAAAAAACTGACAGGTGTGCGGCAATAATTGAAAATTTGCCTCTTTCGCTATGCGAAGATAAACAAATTGTTGCGTAAAAGCAATTTATTGGTTTAATTTGTGGCGAAATAGATTACAAAATGAGAAACGCCCACTTTTTTATTATTCTGGCGCTGCTCGCCCTCACCGGATGCGCAAGCAGCAAGCAAAGTGCCAAGGTACAGAGCACAAAAAGCATATCGCAGGCAAAAGACGACTACGAGAGATATGTACTCACATACTACCCCATAGCCGTGGAGCAGATGGAGAGACACAATATCCCCGCAAGCATCACTCTGGCACAGGGACTTCTGGAGTCGGGAGCAGGCAAGAGCAAGCTGGCACGCACGTCGAACAACCACTTCGGCATAAAAGCCGACAAAAGCTGGAACGGCAAGCGCACATCTTCTATGGACAACGGGCGGCTCTGCTATTTCAGGAAATACGACAGCGTGAGAGACTCCTACGAGGACCACTCGATGTTTCTTGTGGGGCGACAGCGATACGCCTCGCTCTTCAAACTGAAGAAAAACGATTACAAAGGGTGGGCAAAGGGGCTCAAGCAGGCAGGATATGCCGAAGACAAAGCCTATCCCTCGAAGCTCATCAGCCTCATTGAGCGCTACGAGTTGCAGAAATACGACTCATACAAGACACGCGACATAAAAAAGAGCGAGGGCGCCGTAGCTCTTGAGAGCTATCGCAGCACCCGTACCATATACCGCTCCAACGACCTGCTCTATATCATAGGAAACACGGGCGACACATTTAAATCGCTGGGGCAGGAGCTGGATATTTCAAAAAGCAAACTCATAAAATACAACGACTTATACAAGGAGTACAACATAAAGGCAGGAGATATAATTTACCTCGAAAAGAAGAAAAACAAAGCCGATAAAAAATATCGTACCCACACGGTGAGCGAGGGAGAGAGCCTGCACTCCATCTCGCAGAGATATGGCGTGAAACTCGAGAAACTCTACAAATTCAACGAGGAAAAAGCTCAAAACGGAATAAAAGTAGGCGATATTATCAAGTTGCGATAAGCCGCGCAAAAGGCTCACACGCAAGCAACCAGGCTGTTGTTTTGTAAATTTGATTAACAAATATTTCAGTATGTCTATTTTTTTACATAATTTTGCCCGAAATATGCGCATTATTTAAACAGACAAAACAAAAAACCTTATGAAATATAATTTTCTCAAGGCATTGATTGCTTTTGCAGCTCTTTTTTGCTGCGCTCAAATCCTTGATTCACAGCAGTTGCAGGCACAGATTCTGCAGCAGGACACAATTAGAGAGTCGCGTCTTGGCGCCCTCCTCGAGGCTCTCGGAAACAAAGAGGCCGAAATTGTGGCCGACGACGAGCTCATTGAGTCGAACAGAATCTCAATGTCACTCGGCGTGGGAATAAACGCCATTCAGGCCGAAGGTAACGACAATGTAAACAGTTTATGGGAGCGCCGCAGAGCGAGACTGCAGCTCTCGGCCGACTACTGGGTAAACAGATTCTTAGGAGTAAAAGGACAGTTCGGCATCGGAAAAATCAGCGCATACTACCTTGCGGGAGGTATCTTCAGCAAGCCGCTGAACTCGTTCGACTACCCCGACTACCACAAGCAGCACATAATAAACCACAATGGGCTTGCATATTACCGCAGAAAATTCACATACATCGACCTTAACGTGTCGGCAATGACCGACGTAATCAGATGGTTCGACAAGGACAATCTGTGGAGCGTGAAGCTATACGGCGGCCCCCTTGCCACATATTCTTTTAACTCACAAGGCTTTGGCAGCGACTTTGGATTCGGGTTCAAGGTGGGCAGCCAGATAGACTACCGAATAAGCGAGCACTTCTCTATTATGGCCGATATTCAGGGTAACTTCGTCAGCGAGGCGTTCGACGGTATCGTGGGCGGCGAGGGTACAAAAGGCTACGAGGTGTCCGAGGGATATCTTGCCGCAGCTATGGGTGTGAGCTACTATTTCAACGACAACCCCGCCACAACCGCACTGCAGCTGCCCGTAATCTACGAGGATACCTACATCCCCCAGCCCAAACGCATAAAAGAGGTGCAGGCACCTGCCAAAGAGATTATAGAACCCTTCGTTGTACGATTCTTCATCGACAAGTCTTATATAGAAAAGGGACAGAAACCTCACATAAACAAGATTGCCGAGTATATGAAGGCAAACCCCGAAACAAGAATTATGCTTGCCGGTTACGCCGATAAAGAGACCGCCTACCCCGAGTACAATATGCGCTTGAGTAAGAAGAGAATTGAGTCGGTAAAGAAATACCTTATGAACGAGTGCGGCATTGCAGAGGAGAGAATTGACACCGATGCAAAGGGTGATACCGAGCGTGTGTATGACGAAGACTTCCGATGGAACCGCGTCGTTGTGATGACCATTATAGAAAAGTAACAAAAAACAAACAGGCAATAAAATGAAAAAGATCAGCATATTGGCCTTTATGGCGGCCATCGCACTTGGAACTTCGGCACAGGAGGCACGCGTGGAGACCACCACAAAAACAGAAAACCTGAACGTAGAATATAAGACAACATACAAATCTCCCCTTTTGAGCAACCTCTACATTCAGGGAGCACTCACAGGAACCGTTCTTATGGGCGAGGACGACAACAAACTCTCGTTCGGCGACAGATTGAGACCGGGATTCTATTTCTCATTTGGAAAGAAAATCACACCCCTGCTCGGAGCAAGAGTGGGCATCGAGGGTAACAGCTTGAGAGGCTGGAACGACAACAAAGGCGGACACTACCCCAACGGCCTGACCTGCCCCCGCAAAGAATACCTCGAGTCTATGGGCGTGGACACAAGCAACGGCTATGAGCAGGACATAAGATACTACTCTTACAACGCCGACCTTATGCTCGACCTCTACAACGCATTGACAGGCAACAGAGAGTGCAACAACGACATAGAGGTTGAGTGCTACGTGGGTGTCGCAGCCCTGCAGAAACTCGAGCGAAAGGGCGTAGACGGCAACACATTCCTCGCAGGAAGAGTGGGTGCAAACGTCACATACGACATCTCTAAATATTTCGACCTTTTCTTTGACTTTGGAGCCACACTAGTCACATCCGAGTTTGACGGCCACATCGAGGGCGACCACAGCATCGACTTCATCACATCGGCCAAAGTTGGTTTCCGTTGGAACATCTCACAGCGTGGTTTCAAGACCTCATACGCCATTTCTTCGTCGCGGTATGCCGCGTTGAGCAACTACCTCGCAATGGTAAAGACAAAGCAGATGGAGCAGGGCGAGCCCGAGGAGAAAGTGGTTGTTTTGCCCGCCGAGAAGGACAACCTCCTCATCCCCTATGTAGTATTCCACGATGGCAAGGACACCTTCAACAAAGAGTTGCAGATGGTAAACATCTCAAACGCAGCGAAATTCATAAACGAGCATCCCGAGTATGTAATGGAGATTGTGGGTAACACAAACAGCACAAAACCCGAGATTGCCGAGAGCCGTGCAAACATCGTAAAGGAGATTCTTGTGAGCCGCTACGCAGTGGACGCAGCCAAGCTCGTTGTAAAAACCCGCGATATGGGCGAGAGCGGACAGACCGTACACTTTGTAAACAAATAATTCTGTCGCCACGACAGAGACCGCGCCCTCACCGGGCGACACAGATATATAAGTATAAAAGCAGGCCGAGGCCTGCTTTTATACCTATATGATATTCAGGAATTACTTTCCTTTTTCTATCTCCTGCGGAATTCTGTATGCCGTATACAATTCAAGGAGAGCGCCCACAAGCATTGCCACAATCCACTCGTTGCGCGGGTGGGTAAACATAAGCACACCGGCACCCACAAGAGCAAGCCCGCCTATGGTTTGCTGCACCACAAGACGTCGCAACACAAAACCGCCGCCGCGCACTCTGTTCAGGAACTGTGTCACCACAAGAAGCACCGCCGCAACCAGGTAGACATAAGAAGCCACCTCGCCAAAGAACATCTTTCCTGCGGCACCTGCGAGCAGCAGCACCCAACTCACTTTATTCAATATATCGACCATTTTCATATTACTCTACTATAAAAATTTCCTCGCCCTCCTTGTGCATTCCATAGCGCTCGCGGGCAACCTTTTCCATTACATTGATATCCTTGTGCAATTCACGGAAACGAGAGTTGTAGTCATCTATCTGCAGTTGCAGTTCACCTATTTCCTCCTTCAGCTCTGCAATCTCGCGCTGGTTATAGAAATGTTTAATCATATTGTTTTCATCGAAAAAAAACAAAATGAGAAGAAACACGGCCGTCACAAAGATATATTTGTGCCCGCGTATCCACCCAATCATTGAACCTATACTGTCATTCATTGCTTTGCTTCATTAATAATTACACATCGCAAAGGTAGAAAAAATTATTCATATTGCAACGCTTGCTCTGCTGTTTGAAAAAAACAGTATCATTTATGCAATTTTTATTTTGCAAAGCTCGGCGATTGCCTTATTTTTGCAATATGTAAGAGCGCGCCGCGCACGCGCACATCCCTTATTATAATAGAAGAATGGAAAATTATATAGTATCTGCCCGCAAATACCGCCCCGACACCTTTGAGACGGTAGTTGCACAAAAAGCACTCACCACCACGCTGAAGAACGCCATACACAGCGGAAAGCTGGCGCACGCCTACCTTTTCTGCGGCCCTCGCGGAGTGGGAAAGACAACTTGTGCCCGAATTTTTGCAAAGACAATAAACTGTCTCAACCCCTCGCCCGAGGGCGAGCCCTGCAACGAGTGCGAGTCGTGCAAGTCGTTCAATGAGCAGCGCTCCTACTCCATCTACGAGCTCGATGCCGCAAGTAACAACTCGGTAGAGGATATACGCTCACTCAACGAGCAGGTGCGTGTGCCGCCACAGGTGGGCCGATACAAAGTATATATCATTGACGAGGTGCATATGCTCTCGCAGGCAGCGTTCAACGCCTTCCTTAAAACTTTGGAGGAGCCGCCTGCACACGCCATTTTCATCCTCGCCACCACAGAGAAGCATAAAATCATCCCCACCATCCTGTCGAGATGTCAGATTTACGATTTCAGCCGCATCGACGTGGCCGACATCGTTGCCCATCTGCAGAATATCGCTACAAAAGAGGGGATAAATACAGAATATGAGGCGCTGCGCATAATTGCACAGAAATCAGATGGTTGTATGCGCGACGCGCTGTCGCTCTTCGACCAGATGAGCAGCTTCACACAGGGCGACCTCACATACTCAAAGGTAATTGAGAGCCTTAACGTGCTCGACTACGAGTACTATTTCAAACTCACCGACTACATTTTAGAGGGCAAAGTGTCGCAGGCACTGCTGCTCTTCAATGAAATCCTGGGCAAAGGCTTCGACGGCAGCATATTTGTCGAGGGCATAGCATCGCATATGCGCGACCTGCTTGTGAACGGCGACCCCGCCACAGCCTCGCTCTTCGAGGGTAGCGACGAACTGCGCAACAGATACATAGAACAGGCTTCGCGCTGCACACCCAAGCAGATTTTCCGCGCCATAAAGCTCTGTAACAACTGCGAACTCAACTACAAGGCAAGCCGCAACAAACGCCTTCTTGTAGAGCTGACGCTCATCGAGCTCACACAAATGGGAGACGGTGACGACAGCGAAGATGGTGGGCGCCGCCCCAAAATATTAAAACCCATTTTTAACAAGGTAGAAGAACCTGAAAGCAAGGAGAACGCCGCAACGGCGGCTCCCGCACCAGCCGTGCCCACTCCACAACCCGCTGCACCACAGCAGCCTACGCCCGCCCCAGCACAACCTGCACCGCAGAGACCGCAGCAGCCCACCGTTATGCAAGGCCGCCCCGAGGCCCTGCGACAGAGCGAAGGCAGTGCACGCAAGATAGGCGGAATGTTCAAAGGGGCGAGAACCATATTGTCGAGCGAGCAAAAACCCGCAGAAGCCACAGCCACGCCCATAGTTGAGGCAAAAAAGGAGACACCCGCAGCCATCACAAACGAGATGCTTGTGCAGGCTTGGACATCGTTTGCGCTTAAACTGCCCGAGAGGGAGAGAGCCATCGCCGACAGAATGAAGATTATCACCCCTGCCATAACAGAGGGCACTACCTTCTCCATTTCGGTAGATAACCAGATGGTTGCCGATATGTTTGAGAAGGAGGCAGAGCGCATCACATCGGGTATAAGCAGTTATCTCAACGGCATAAAACCCACAATGAAGGTGAAGATAAACAAAGTGGTTGTGCAGCGACACGTATACGACAGAACCAAGCAGTTCGAGATTCTCAAAGAGAAAAACCACATAATTGCAAAATTGCGCGAGGCACTGAACCTCGAACTTTCATAAAAATCTCCTTCGGGAGATTTTTTTATAAATATCACAAACTTCGGAGTGGGAGTCGTTTTGTCTGAAAGAAAAAATTAACAAGAAAATTGCGTTTGCGCCCGGGAATTCTCACAGCCCGCAAAAGGTAAGGCTCTCTTCAGGCCCCACCTTCCCTACTTCATTCTTTGCGAAAAAACAAAAAAATCAAAGAAAAATTTCAGAAAAAAAGTGGCAATTTCGCACCTATGCAAATAATATTAAATAAAAAAATTTTCGGCCTTATATAGACTCGGTCTAATTAAGAAAGTAAGAAAAAGCAGATAGCGCAAGGAAACACGCAATCCCTTGCCAGCCTGCTCCAGACGTTGATTACAGGGTGCTCTGCAAGGTTTTTGTAACTATTTTTTACACACCTAAATCGTTGTATATCACCTTTTTAAAAATTTTATCAAATAAGCAACCTTGCAAAAAAGCGCAGCTATAACAACCTGAAAAACAACCCTTTATAAAGTACCTAATTTCCGCGACTTTTTTTCACTTGTTTTTTCATTTTTCTTTTATGATATTTGCATAAGAATTGAAACAGAGAGAGCATTACCCGGCACCCCGAAAGGAGCCCCCGATGCAACTTGCGCAACCATCGTTTGAACAAAGAACCGATGGTTGTTCGAGTCTCAAAGAAAATGATAAAGAAAAACAACCTACAATGGATTCACACCTGATAGAAAAATGGAGCAAGTGCCTTGACATTATCCGCGATAATGTCACCGAGGCTACATTTGCTACTTGGTTCGCCGATATAAAGCCAATCAAGTATGCCGACTCCACCTTGACCATTCAAGTCAAGAGCAATTTCGTGTGCGAACACCTTGAGGAGAACTATGTCGGCCTGTTGCGTTCAACACTTTTCAAAGTGATGGGCAACGGCACAAAGCTGATGTACAGCGTACTCACCGACATCGATAATAACCAGAGCGTCGAGGTTGGCGCAGACAGTTTCACCGCCAACAAAACAACAGCCCACCCGCTCAATTCGGGAAACAAGGCACCCCAGCCTTCACAGGAACTCGACTCGATGCTTATCAACCGATACACATTTGACAACTTTGTCGAGGGTATAAGCAACCGCCTTTCACGTTCGGTGGGAGTGAGCGTTGCCAACACCCCGGGCAGAGCCTTCAACCCCCTGTTCCTCCACGGTTCATCGGGTGTGGGCAAGACACACCTTGTAAACGCCATCGGTAGCAAAATAAAAGAGTTGCACCCCGAACTGCGCGTTCTTTACGTATCGGCACATCTCTTTCAGGTACAGTACACCGACTCTATCCTGCAAAAGAACTTCAACGACTTTATGCGTTTCTACCAGAGTATCGACGTGCTCATAATCGACGATATTCAGGAATTTGCAGGCTTGCAGAGAACACAGAACACATTCTTCCACATATTCAACCACTTGCACCTCAACGGCAAACAGTTGATTATGACCTCCGACCGCTCACCCGCGCAGCTTCAGGGAATGGAAGAGCGCCTCATCACCCGTTTCAAATGGGGAATGACCGCAGAGATTGAGAAACCCGACTTTGAGTTGCGCAAAAATATCCTTCGCAACAAGATACGCAAAGACGGTCTCAATTTCCCCGAGGAGGTAATATCTTACATCGCCGAGCACGTCAATGCAAGCATACGCGACCTCGAAGGTATCGTTGTTTCGATTATGGCACACTCCACAATCAACAACACCGACATAGACATCGCCCTTGCAAAGAAAATTGTCGGCAATTTCTCGGACTACGAGGAGCGCACCATCACAATAGACGATATAATCAAAAAAGTATCAGACTATTACGGTGTGGAGGCAGAGAGCATAAACACCCGCTCTCGCAAACGCGAGGTAGTACTTGTGCGCCAGGTGGCAATGTACTTGTCAAAAAAATACCTCGATATGTCTACCTCAAAGATTGGTCAGTACATAGGCAAACGCGACCACGCGACCGTGCTCCACGCCTGCAAGACCATTGCAAACCTTGCAGAGACAGACAAGCAGTTCCGCAACGAACTCAACGAGATAGACCTTTCACTGCAAAGTGCATAAAAAAAAATCCCAAATAGTAAACCGCAACCCACATCGGGTTGCGGTTTTTTTATGCCACAATCGAAAGCGCGCCCACATTTTGGAAAACCAAGCAGCGTAAACACCACGCAAACACAAACAAGCACCACACGCTTCACAAGACACGAGAATAGCCACAAAAAACAAACGCGGTTTTGTAACGATTTTTCTTTTGGAAAACTTTTTCTCCTTTTCAAAATTTTACTTCGTTGATTTTCAGGCAACTAATTTTTATTTTGGAAAACTTTGCTGGCTGTTCATAACTTAAAATAAAAATATTTGTTTATTTAACAAATGCTCTGTAAATTTGCGTTCACTAAAAAAACAGACTTCCGAAAGATTAATTAAAAACAAAATAACCTACCAAAGTGAAAAAGCAAACCTACACCTACGACGAAGCTTTCAAAGCCTCACTAGATTATTTCAACGGCGACGAACTCGCTGCGAGAGTTTGGGTAAACAAATATGCCGTAAAGGATTCTTTCGGAGCCATCTATGAAAAATCGCCCGAGGAAATGCATTGGCGCATTGCCAACGAAATTGCACGCATAGAGCAAAAGTATGAGAACCCTATGTCGGCACAAGAGATTTACGACCTCCTCGACCACTTCAAATATGTGATTCCTTCGGGCAGCCCTATGACCGGTATCGGTAACGACTTCCAGATTGCATCGCTCTCGAACTGTTTTGTGATAGGCATCGACGGAAAAGCCGACTCATACGGCGGTATCATACGCATAGACGAGGAGCAAGTGCAGCTGATGAAACGTCGCGGCGGTGTAGGCCACGACCTCTCACACATACGCCCCAAAGGCTCACCCGTAAAGAACTCTGCCCTCACATCTACAGGCCTCGTGCCCTTTATGGAGAGATATTCAAACTCCACACGCGAGGTGGCACAGGACGGCCGTCGAGGTGCTCTTATGCTCAGCGTGTCGGTTAAGCACCCCGACGCAGAGGCTTTCATAGACGCAAAGATGACCGAAGGCAAGGTTACAGGCGCCAACGTATCGGTGAAGATTGACGACGAGTTTATGCAAGCGGTGACAAACAACACCACCTATTTGCAGAAATTCCCCATCGATTCAGACACCCCCTTGTACACCAAAGAGGTGAACGCCGGCGATATATGGAAAAAAATCATACACAACGCCTGGAAGTCGGCAGAGCCCGGTGTGCTCTTCTGGGACACCATAGAGCGCGAATCTATCCCCGACTGTTATGCCGACCTCGGATTCAAGACCGTATCGACAAACCCCTGTGGTGAGATTCCCCTCTGCCCCTACGACTCTTGCCGCCTGATTGCGATAAACCTCTACTCATACGTTATAAACCCCTTCACACCCGAGGCACGCTTCGACTTCGACCTTTTGCGCGAGCACACACAGAAGACACAGCGCATTATGGACGATATCATCGACCTTGAGCTCGAGAAGATTGAGGCTATACAAGCAAAGATAGAGAGCGACCCCGAGATTGAGGAGGTAAAAGAGGCCGAGCGCAAATTGTGGCAGAAGATATACCGCAAGAGCAGTATGGGACGCCGCACCGGTGTGGGTATCACAGCCGAGGGAGATATGCTTGCCGCTATGGGTATGCGCTACGGCAGCCCCGAGGCCATAGATTTCTCGGAGGAAGTACACAAGCAGGTAGCCCTCGCAGCCTACGGCTCGTCGGTAAACCTTGCCAAGGAGCGCGGAGCATTTGAAATATTCGACTACAAACGCGAGGAGAACAACCCCTTCATAAACCGTTTGCGCGAGGCATCGCCCCAGCTCTACGAGGATATGAAGAAATATGGCCGACGCAATATCGCCTGTCTCACCATCGCCCCCACAGGCACCGTGAGCATTATGACACAGACGACTTCGGGTATCGAGCCCGTCTTTATGCCAGTGTACAAACGCCGCCGCAAGGTAAACCCCAACGACCCCGAGGTGCACGTAGATTTCACCGACGAGAACGGCGACACATTTGAGGAGTACATCGTGTACCACCACAAATTTGTAGAGTGGATGAAGAAGAGCGGCATAGACTGCACAAAACGCTACTCACAGGTGGAGATAGACGGCATCGTGGCACGCTCACCCTACGCAAAAGCCACGTCGAACGACATCGACTGGGTTGCAAAGGTTGAGATGCAGGGACGCATACAGAAATGGGTAGACCACTCGATAAGCGTAACTATAAACCTCCCCAACAGCGTAGACGAGAAGCTCGTAAACGAGCTCTACATAACAGCCTGGAAATGCGGATGCAAGGGCTGCACCGTGTACCGCGACGGCTCACGCGCCGGTGTGCTCGTGTCGGCCGACAGCAAAAAAGAGGAGAAGAGCGAGGAGATGAAACCCACAATCACAGAGGTGCGTCCCACAGTTCTCGAGGCCGATGTGGTACGTTTCCAGAATAACAAAGAGAAATGGGTGGCATTCATTGGCCTTTTGCACGGAGAGCCCTACGAAATCTTCACCGGACAGCAGGACGACGAGGACGGCATACCCTTGCCCAAAAACGTAACCCACGGCGTAATCATAAAACACACCAACGAGGACGGCAGTAAACGCTACGACTTCCAGTTCGAGAATAAGATAGGCTACAAGACAACCATCGAAGGTCTCTCGGAGCGTTTTAACCCCGAATTCTGGAACTATGCAAAGCTCATCTCGGGCGTGCTGCGCTACAAGATGCCCATCGAGCTGGTTATAAAGCTCATTTCGACACTGCAGCTCGGTTCCGACAATATAAACACTTGGAAAAACGGTGTGGAGAGAGCGCTGAAACGCTACATAGCCGACGGCTCCGCCTCGGCCGAGAAATGCCCCAACTGCAAGAGCCAGCTGATATTCGAAGAGGGCTGTCTGCACTGCCCCACCTGCGGATATTCAAAATGCGGGTAACTTCTTTAAACTATATATAATTCCCAACGCCTGCCTGACAGTGCCGTCAGGCAGGCGTTTTTAAGTAAAAAAGTATGCTTATAACAAGTTACGCAATAGAGTTACGCGACATACACCTATATGCCCACCACGGCGTTATGGAGCAGGAGAAAATTGTGGGTGCGTGGTTCACCATAGACACCACAATGCACATTACAGACAGCAGCTCGGCCGAGAGCGACGATATAGAGGCCACCGTGAGCTATGCCGACATTTACGAGATAATAAAAGAGGAGATGAGCACGCCCTCGAACCTGCTCGAGAATGTATGTGGCAGAATTATCAAAAGGCTGTTTGCCACCTTTGCGATAATAGAAAATATAGAAATTACGCTGCGCAAGGACACGCCTCCTATGGGTGGCGACAGACTATGCTCGGCTGTTACACTTAAAGCCTCAAGATAAGATAAGACGGTTCACAGCCTCCTGCGCTGCGTTCTGCTGACTCTCGCGTTTCGAGAAGCCCTCACCCCTGCCACAAGGCTCGCCATCTACAAGCACCTGCGAAACAAAGTACACACCGTCGCGACGCACCACCTCGCTCACGAGCTCAAACACCACCTCGTGACGCTTTTTCTGCGCCCACTCCAGGAGACGGCTCTTATAGTTCTTGTCGCTGCGCACCACAGAATCTATATCACCGAGACGCGAGAAGACCTTTTCGAGCAGGAAGGAACGACAGCGGTCATACCCCTTATCTATGTACACGGCACCTATGAGAGCCTCCAGGGCGTTGCCATATATATAGCTGTTATGCTGATTCGAGGTGCCACACTCCTTTACAAGCCTGTCTATACCTATCTCAAGCGCCAAGCTGTTGAGACGCTCACGGCAAACTATGTTACTACGTGACTTTGAGAGGAACCCCTCACGCTCTTTTCTAAAATTTGAATAAAGGAAATCGGCCGTCACAGAGCTCAACACCGCATCGCCCAAAAATTCGAGACGTTCGTTGCACACAAGCTTGCGACCGCTGCTGCCCGCCGCCGACGAGCTGTGGGTAAATGCCATCTTATAGGGCTTCAGACTGCCCGGCATAAAACCAAGTATGGAATATAACAAAAGATAAGACTCCCTGTCTTTGCAAGACAGGAGCCTTATCTTATCTATAATCCTTTGTAATAATCTTTTAGCCTTCAACTTTCTTAAAAGCTATAGATGCATTATGTCCACCGAATCCAAAGGTGTTGGATATGGCTACGTTTATCTCTCTCTTTTGCGCCTTATTGAAAGTGAAATTCAACGCATAATCAATCTCGGGGTCTTCGTCGCCCTCTTCGTGATTGATTGTGGGAGGCACAATACCGTTCTTTATGGCAAGCACGGTGAGCAAAGCCTCTATGGCTCCTGCAGCGCCCATCAGGTGACCTGTCATCGACTTTGTGGAGCTGATGTTCAACTTATAGGCGTGCTCGCCGAAAAGTGTCTTTATAGCCTTAACCTCGGCAATGTCGCCTGCGTATGTCGATGTTCCGTGAACATTGATATAATCGACATCTTCGGGAGAAAGACCTGCTTCGGCCAAAGCGTTCTTCATCACACGCATAGCGCCGTCTCCGTCGGGATGGGGAGCTGTAATGTGATAAGCGTCGGCTGTGAGACCGGAGCCCACAATCTCGGCATATATCTTTGCACCACGAGCCACAGCGTGCTCATACTCCTCGAGCACCAGGCAGGCAGCTCCCTCGGCAATTACAAAGCCGTCGCGGCTCTTGCTGAAAGGACGTGAAGCCTTGGCGGGCTCGTCGTTGCGTGTAGACAAAGCGTGCATCGCATTGAATGCGCCCACACCCACGGGACAAATAGGAGCCTCGGTACCGCCGGCCAATATAACGTCGGCTCTGTTAAGGCGTATCTGGTCTACCGCATCGATAAGAGCGTTAGACGACGACGCACAAGCCGAAGTGGTTACATAGTTGGGGCCCTTGAGACCATATTTGATAGAGATAATACCCGCTGTCATATCAGAAATCATCTTGGTAACCAAGAAGGGTGAGAAACGAGGCCCTCCCTCCTGGCTCAAAGTATAGGCTCGTATCTCATCTTCCAACGCAGTGATACCGCCGATACCCTCACCATAGATAACACCCACACGATTGCAATCAACCTGCTCAAAGTCGAGGCCGCTGTCTGCTATGGCCTCAACAGCCGAAGCCACACCGAACACGGTTACGCTGTCAAGCTTGCGCAACTCGCGACGCTCCATCAGCGTAGAAGGATCGAAACCCTTTACCTCACACGCAAACTGCGTCTTGAACAGGTAGGTATCAAAATGAGTAATAGGCCCTGCACCACTCACTCCATTTACGGCATTTTCCCATACTTGAGAAACATTATTGCCCAATGGCGAAACGGCACCAAGACCTGTTACAACAACTCTTCTAAGTTTCATTATAGAATTGTTAGGAGAGAAAGAGTCGATTACTTACCCTCGGCAACCTTCTCCTCTACATACTTAACAGCATCACCTACTGTTGCAATTCTCTCGGCCTGCTCCTCGGGGATAGAGATACCAAACTCGTCCTCAATCTCCATAATAAGCTCTACTCTGTCGAGAGAGTCTGCGCTCAAATCATTTGTGAAGTTAGCCTCTGAAGTAACCTCTGACTCTGATACACCGAATTTCTCAACGATAATCTCTTTTACTCTTGCTTCAATTTCTGACATAGTTGTAATATTTAGAAAATTGTAAATTATTATTATTTTGCTACAAAAGTATGATAAAAAACAAAAACCACAAAAAAAGAAGGAGTTTTTTTAGCACAATTATTGCACATTTGATGATTTTTGTGCAAAAACCACGCTTTTCTCGTCATTTTTTAACATTTTTCCTCGTCAAGCTGCAATTTGTAGGCCGATACCTCGCGCCGCAGATTATAGTTATTGCGTAGATTTTCAAACTCTGCGGGGTTGTTCTTCAACTGCTGCGAATCGGCAAGGGGCGAATAGACCTTCAATGCCGCCTCGGCAAAGGAAGCCGCCTGCACAACCGAGGGCGAGGGAGCCGGCAGCGAGAGCGATGGTACCTGCTCTGTACAGCCAAAGAAACGTGCAAATGCCTCAAGCACAATGGTTGTAGCGTTTATCTTACCCTCGGCAGAGTAGCCCGCGATGTGCGGTGTTCCTATATATACCTTATTTAATAACGCGATATCTATAGCAGGCTCGTTCTCCCACACATCGAGCGCTGCACACAACTCGCCGTTGCGTTCAAGGGCACGCAGCAGAGCCGCATTGTCTACCACGGGACCGCGCGACGCATTTATAAAAAGGGCGCACCTGCCCAAAAAGGCAAAGAAAGCGTCGTCGGCAAGATGATAACTGGGGAACTCGCCCTGCACGCTCAATGTGGGGTGAAAAGTAATAATATCGCTCTGCTCGGCAAGAGAGGCAAGAGAAGAAAAACCATCATCGCCACGTTTCTCACGCGGCGGATCGTTAAGCACAAGACGCATACCCTCGGAGGCGGCCCAGCGCGCCACACGGGAACCTATCTCTCCCACGCCCACAACGCCCATCGTAAGACCGGCGAGAGAGCGATTTTTCTCCTTTGCCCAGGTGTAGACAACCGCCTGCACATACTGCAGCACCGCGTCGGCGTTGCAGCCTGCGGCATTTGTCCACGTGACACCGTTGCTTTCGCAATAGGCGGTGTCGATGTGGTCGTAACCTATTGTAGCAGTGCCTATAAAGCGCACGGCCGCACCTTGCAGCAAAGCCTCGTCGCAGATAGTGCGGGTGCGCACAAAGAGCGCTTCGGCCTGCAACACATCGTCACGGGTTATCGCACTGCCCGGCAAAGCAAGCACCTCGCACCCCATATCCACAAGCGCATCGCGCAAGAAAGGTATCTTTTCGTCTATTACTACTTTCATCGTCGTTACAATAAATTGTCCTTTTTCAAAGCCGCAACAAAGAAACAAAAGTGAACGCACAAAAACAAGTCTGCACGTTTTTTTATGCCCCACAAAGCAGATATTCGGCCAAAGCGCAAATAGTTTTGGGATAAAGTTTGCCTATATCGTAAACTTTCTTTAGTTTTGCCTTGATTATTTTAGGTAAAATTGGGAACTTTGTACCAATTATAAGAATTAACCGACTATAAACAGATAAATTATGAAAAAGTTCACCGAAATGAGCTGGCCTATCTTCAATCAGGCTATCGAGGATTATCACAAGACCGACAACGTGGATACTCCCATAAACAACCCCTATCCCGTAAAAAGCATCGAGTACTACCTCTATCTCAAGTGCTGGATAGACACAGTTCAGTGGCACTTTGAGGATATTATCCGCGACCCGAACATCGACCCCGTAGAGGCGCTTACACTCAAACGCCGCATCGACAAGTCGAACCAGGACAGAACCGACCTCGTAGAGCTTATCGACAGCTATTTCCTCGACCTTTACAAAGATGTAAAAGTTGCCGAGAACGCAACTATCAACACCGAGAGCCCCGCTTGGGCAGTGGACCGTTACTCTATCCTCTCGCTCAAGATATACCATATGCAGGAGGAGGTAAACCGCACAGACGTTGATGCAGAGCACCTTGCAAAGTGCCAGGCAAAGCTCGACGTGCTTCTTGAGCAGTATAAAGATATGACAATTTCAATCGGACAGTTGCTCGAAGACATCGAGGCCGGCCGCAAATATATGAAAGTATATCGTCAGATGAAGATGTACAACGACCCGGCTCTTAACCCCGTACTCTATGGCGCAGGCAAGAAATAATTCCGCACCACACACTGTACTTATTACAAGATTTTCAGCGGTAGGCGATATAGCAATGACAATTCCATTGCTATACTCGCTTGCACGCACATACCCCGATGACAAGTTCATTTTTGTGAGCCGCGAGCGATTCGGCCAATTCTTCATCGACAAGCCCGAAAACCTCCATTTCATCGGAATAAATTTAGACAAATACAAAGGCCTGGGCGGCCTCTTCAAGCTCTACAAAGAGCTCTCGAAGCACGCCCCCGACCGCGTTGCCGACCTGCACGACGTACTTCGCACAAAGATTCTGCGCACATACTTTGCCGTGCTTGGCGGCGCAAAGGTTGCAAACATTATCAAAGGGCGCAGCGAGAAGAAAAGACTCACACGTCGCAAGAACAAAGTTCAAGAGCAGCTGAAGAGCACTTTTGAGCGTTACCGCGATGTCTTCACACGCCTCGGAATGCCCTTCACACCCGAATTCACCTCACTCTTCGGCAAAGGAAAAGGCGACATCTCGGAATTCTCAAACATAATTCCCCCAAAAGGAGACCACAAGTGGGTGGGCATAGCCCCCTTTGCTGCGCACCGTGGCAAGATATACCCCATTGAGAAGATGCGCGAGACTATCGCCATATTGTCACAACAGAAGAGAGTGAAGATCTTCTGCTTCGGAAACGGAGCACAAGAGGAGGAGGTTGTGAACAAATGGTGTGCCGAATTCCCCAATGTCATTTCGTTCATCGGCCGCACAAATTTCAACGGCGAGCTGCGCCTCATAAGCCACCTCGACGCAATGGTATGTATGGACTCGGCAAATATGCATATGGCATCGCTCACAGGAACGCCCGCGATATCCATTTGGGGCGCCACCTCGCCTCTTGCTGGTTTTTTGGGGTGGAACCAAAAAACAGAGGACTGCGTAGAGTTGCCGCTACCCTGCCGCCCCTGCTCCATCTTTGGAAACAAACCCTGCATACACGGCAACTACCCCTGTATGGAGATTGCCCCTGCAGAGGTCGCAAAGAAAATTTTAAAAAGAATAGGATTATAACCCATTGAAAGCCCGCATCATAGCGGGCAATTTATTATGAGCAGCACAATCATCGAAAAAGAGAAAGACGCGATGGGCAGAGCCATCGAAGAGTACTACAAGAAAGACAAAGCCGGCAAACTGCGCGTCTTCTCATCGATGTTTTACGAAGACGAGATACCCGTGGAAACACTCTTTAGGAGTATCGACGAGATGCCGCCGCAGGAGCAGAAAGCTATAGAACTCTGTAAAGGGCGCATCCTCGACGTGGGGGCGGGTTCGGGCTGCCACAGCGTAGAGCTGAAAAGCCGCGGCCACGAAGTGGTCGCCATCGACATCTCGGAACTCTCTACAAATGTAATGAAAGAGCGCGGCATCGACGCCCGCACAATCAATTTCTTCGACGAGAGATTCAGCGAGAAATTCGACACCATACTCCTCGCTATGAACGGAATAGGCATCGTGGGCAAAACCGAGAACCTCGCAAGTTTCTTCCGCAGCGCAAAGCGCCTGCTTGCGCCCGGCGGACAGATTCTGCTCGACTCGTCGGACATAAGATATATCTTTATGAACGACGACGGCTCTATGGATATAAACCTTGCCGCAGGCTACTATGGCGAGGTAGACTACAAGATGCGTTACCGCAACACCACAAGCGAGCCTTTCGACTGGCTCTACATAGACTTCGACACACTCTCTATGTATGCCGAAGAGCACGGTTTCAACTGCGAGAAATGCCTCGACGGAGAACATTACGACTACCTCGCCCGCCTTACCATAAAAGCGTAATATTTCTAAATTTTCCTGTAAAAAAGTTTTACAAAGCCACTTTCCCCACAAACTACGCGCACCACAAATAGAACCCGTAATATTTGTTTATTTACAACAAGTTGATTATCTTTGCATATACAGATTGCAACGGGGGAGACCGCAAAAAACGCTTGACGGGATTGTCGCTTCACAAGGTTCAAAGAGCGCTACCTCACAAGAGCATTTCCCTGCAAATTCCCTCGTCATAACAATCTTTCACAACCTAACTAATTATAACTCAATGTATTAATCATACATTGAGGAGCCCGAAGTATGCCCTTCAGCGAACAACCCTTTACGGCGACAAATAACGGAGAGAGCAAAATTGAGTGGTTTGCAATGAGCGCCCCCTATCGTAGAGAGCTCAAGGCCAGAGATTTTCTCAACGCAAAAGGTATCGAAAATTTTGTCCCGATGACAAAAGCCATCGTTGAAAGAAAAGGACAAAAGCGCAAAGAGCTCATTCCCGCGGTGCATAATCTGATATTTGTCCACACCACAAAAGAGATAATCAAGAGCGTAAAGCAAGGCGCCGACTTTCTGCAGTTCTGCACACGCCCCGTAAACGGCAAAAACCTCCCCATCACCGTCCCCGACAAAGAAATGGAGCAGTTCATAAGCGTCACACAGGCACGCATCGACGACATAAGCTACCTATCGGCCGATGAGGCCGACCTCACAAAAGGGACAAAAGTGCGCATTCACGGCGGCACATTCGATGGCATAGAGGGTGTTTTTGTGAAAATAAAGGGCAAACGTCGCCGTCGCGTCGTGGTACTCATCGAAGGGCTTGCCGCTGTCGCAATAAACGCAGAGATTACCCCCGACCTCATAGAGGTACTTTAGCATAGAAAAACAAAAAAAACAGACGATATGAAGAAATTACTTACACTACTCGTCATCGCCACGATGCTCGTGGGATGCTCATCGACAAAGAAAATCACTTACTTTCAGGATGCAAAAGCAGGCGACAGCAAAAACGTCACTACTTTGGTGAACAAAATCAAGATGCAACCCGGCGACAAAATCTCAATCAGCGTGCACAGCAAAGACGCAGAACTCGCCGCACCCTACAACCTCACCACAAGCAGACAAGGAAGTGACACATCATCGGGAGGCAGCGCCTTCTATACCATCGACAGCTTTGGATTCATCGACTTCCCCGAGCTTGGCAAGCTAAACATCGAAGGCAAGACACGCGAAGAGGTTGCCGAGTACATAAAAAGCGAAATAATCAGCAGAAAACTGATACTCGACGCCGTGGTAATCGTTGAGTACGGCAACCAGGAGTTCACGGCACTCGGCGAGGTGGGCCGTCCCGGCAAGCACAAAATAGAGAAAGACCTTGTCACAATCATAGACGCCATAGCTATGGTGGGCGACCTAAATATCAACGGTCTCCGCAACAACGTTACAGTTATACGTCAGGAGGGCGACAAGCAAAAGTTCTACGAAATAGACCTCACATCAACCGAGAGCATAAACTCATCACCAGCCTATTACATACAGCAAAACGACATCGTATATGTGAAGCCCAACAGCAAACGCGCAGGCGAGAGCAGTATAAACGGCAACACACTGCGTTCGACATCGTTCTGGATGTCGCTGGCATCTTTGGTAATGTCGCTTACAACATTTATCGGGAATCGTTAAAAACCACACAATGGCAAAAAAACAGAAAAGTCATCTGCAAAATGACAATACACTGCCTATAAAAGACCTCCTTTTCCTGTGCCTTGCCAACTGGCACTGGTTCCTTATGTCGTTGGTTGCCACCTTTACCGTGGCAGCGCTCTACATTCTCACAACCCCGCCGGTATATGTGAGTAGTGCATCAATCCTCATAAAAGACGACAAAAAAGGAATGTCCGACAAAACATTCACAGGTTTCAGCAACAACTACCGCAGCAATGCCGAAGAGGAGTTGAAAACTATGCAATCGCCTGCAATGATGATTGAGGCAATAAAAAGGCTTGAACTCAATGTGGAATACACCGAAGAGGGATATTTCTACAACCCTGTAATCTATGAGAAAGCCCTTCCCGCAAAGCTCCACTTCATCGACCTGGGTAAAAGCGTCAGCGCAAGCCTCACAATGCAGGTTACCGAGGGTGGCGAAATCTGTATGTGGAATATCAGAAAAGGGGATGAAGAGTCTATCGACGGCTTTGTGAGAGCTGCCGACGGAGACACCGTAAACACCTGCGCAGGCCGCATCGTGGCAAATCTTAACAGCGAATCTACTAAAAACCGCGGAAAAAATATCTTTGTAAAACGAAGCAGCATAAACGAGACAACCGAGAACTTCTATTCACGCTTCGCTGCCTATTTCGAAAGTTCAAATACCACAATTGCAAAACTTCATATGACAGACTACTCCACAGCACGCGGTCGCGATATCATAAAGACAATTATCGATATCTACAACGAGCAGTGGCTCATAGACAAGAACCAGATTGTGGTGAGCACCGACACCTTCCTCAACCGCCGTATAGACCTGTTGCAGAAAGAGCTCTGGGCACTCGACGGACAGATTTCGACACAAAAGACCGGAGAGGTGGTAAGCGAAGCGAGAGGCGGAATGATTACCGATAAGGAGGCTATGGAAAAAGAATTACTCGATCTCGCTAATCAGCAGCAGATTGTGACCTATCTCAAAGAGCTCCTGCAAGAGAAAAAGAACTACCTGCTACCCAATAACATAGGCTTACAAAATGCCGACGTGCAATCAATTATTGGCGATTACAACAGCACGTTGCTACGCAGAAACTCGCTTGCACGAAACAGCAGCGACGAAAGCCCCATTGTAAAAGACTACGACAACCGTCTCAAAAAGCTGAAAGAAAACATCATAACTGCTGCCGACAACGAGATTGCCGCCATAAACTCGCAAATAAAGCTCGCAAAAAAAATAGAGAGCAAAAGCACGCAGGCGCTTGAGTCGAGCCCCGAGCAGGCAAAGAGGCTGCAACACATCCTGCGTCAGCAGAAGGTGAAGAACGCGCTCTACCTCTTCCTGCTACAGAAACGCGAGGAAAACAGGCTCTCAAAGGAGTTCACGGCAAGCATCACACGTATAATTTCTCCCCCGTCAAGCTCGTGGACACCCGTGGCACCGCTCAAGAAAAACGCCATCAACCTGGCACTTGCAGTGGGACTGCTGCTCCCCACAATCATAATATTCCTCAAAGAGCTTTCAAACAAGAAGCTGCGCGGACGCAAAGACCTTGACGGCATCTCAATCCCCCTCGTCGGAGAAATTCCTATGCACCTGCCCGAAGACAGAAAAGAGGCAAAAAAAGTTCTCAACAACAAAGGAGAGAGAAAATTGGTTGTGAAAAACCACGGACGAGACATAATTAACGAAGCCTTTCGCGTGCTGCGCACCAACCTGCGCTTCATCACACTCTCCGACAAAGGTTGCAACGTAATTATACTCACCTCATTCAACCCCGGTAGCGGCAAGACCTTCCTCACAATGAACATTGCCGCCACCCTCGCGCTCAAGGAGGAAAAAATACTCGTCATCGACGGCGATATGCGCCACGCATCGGCATCGGCCTATATATCATCGCCCAAGAAGGGCTTGAGCAACTACTTGAGCGGAGAATGTGGCAACATCGACGAGTGCATAACAGCCTACCCCGGATACGAAAATTTCGATATGCTCCCTGCGGGTACCATCCCCCCCAACCCCACCGAGTTGCTCAACAGCTCACGCTTTGCCGAGCTTATGCAGGAGATGCGCAAGAGATACAGTTGCATACTCATCGACTGCCCGCCCGTGGAGATAGTTGCCGACACACACATCATTGAGTTGCAGGCCGACCACACACTCTTTGTAGTGCGCACAGGCCTGCTTGAGCGTTCTATGCTCACCGACCTCGAGAAGATGCACGAGGATAAGCGATTCAAGAATCTCGCAATAATCCTCAACGGCACATACAGCCACAACCACTACTACAAGTTCGGCTACCGATACGGTTACAGATACAGCTATCGCTACGGCTACCGATACGGTTACAAATACGGATACAAACAGAAATAACCCACCCGATGTGGCCTTTTGCAAGAAAGAAAAGCATTAAAGAGAGCGGCCTCCTTGCAGGGGGATGCGACTATCACTCGCACCTGCTGCCCGCGGTAGACGACGGCATAGAGAGCATCGCCGAGGCCGTTGAAACCCTTGCCGAATATGAGAAAGCAGGCATAGCCGAGCTGTGGCTCACGCCTCACATTATGGAGGACTACCCCAACGGGCGAGAGAAACTGCAGCAGCGCCTCGAGGAGCTGCAAGCCGCATACAGCGGCACGATTGCCCTGCACCTCGCAGCAGAGTATATGCTCGACGAGAGCTTCGACAGCCTGCTCCGCACAAAGGATTTTCTTCCCATAGGAGAGACAAAGAACCACCTGCTTGTGGAGACGTCGTATTTCACTCCGCCAATGAACCTCAACAGCACTCTGCAACGCATACAGTCGGCAGGGTATCACCCCCTGCTTGCCCACCCCGAGCGCTATGCCTATATGGGCAAGGAACGCTATGAAGAACTGCACGAAAAGGGGATAAGGTTTCAGTTAAATATTATGTCGCTTGCAGGAGCTTATGGCCGCGAAGCACAGAAAAAAGCCGAGTGGCTCATAGCACACGACCTCTACACCGTGGCGGGAAGCGACCTGCACAGCCCCGATGCTCTGCAATTGATTGCCGCCACTCCCCTGGGCAAAAAGGAGAGCACAGCACTGCGCAACCTGTTGAAGAACAAACTATAGCACAAACAAACAATGAAAAGAGACTCAAACATCGAACTCCTGCGCATTGTGGCTATGATTTTTATAGTCATTTACCACATATCGATACACGCTCAAGGCGGCAGCCTCGTTACACATCCCTACATCACAGGAATAACCTGCACGGGAGTAAATCTTTTTATACTCATCAGCGGATATTTCGGAATCAGGCTCAAGTGGCGCTCACTGCTAAACCTTGTAGCGATTCTTCTATTCTTCAATGCGATAACACTTGTATTCAGGTGTACAATATATGACTACACGCCAATGAAAGGCGACGTTGCAAGCCTTGTCCTGCCGTTGGGCCATTCGTGGTGGTGGTTTGTGAGAAACTACCTGATGCTTATGCTTTTGAGCCCCGCAATAAATCTGATAATAGAAAAAAGCAGTAAAAAACAGATACTCTACATAATTGGCGTGCTTGCATATTTGAGTTGCGTGTCGGGCTATCTGTTTAAAAACGACATCAATATAAACGGATTTAATCTGTTTAACTTTGTATTCATTTATATGATAGGCAGCTGCATAAAAAGATATATGCAAGCCGATAGAATTAAAACCACGCACCTCGCTGTCACATACACTATGAGCACGGCAGCACTCATTGTATATCATCACTTTTACAAATTCCCTTCATACAACAACCCTGTGCTCATAATTGCGGCCGTCTCACTCTTCGGGCTATTCCTGAAGATGAAAAGCCACAACAGCCCCGCGATAAACAGCATTGCGCAATGTATGTTTCCCGTATACCTGCTGCAAAACAGCCCTTTAGGTTTTAACATATACCGCGACCTCTACGCATACGGCGCAAAGCAGAATTTCGAGGGAAGCACCTATGTGGCAACGCTCGTCATATACACCGTTTCACTCTTTGCATTGGCCATAGTGCTCGAAAAGACACGCTCGTGGCTTATGAAGAGACATATAGAAAAGCTGGGCGGTGTTCTCAAGGCAAAATGTAATATTTTTGACGAATAGAGCAAAGCATAACAGGGTTATCCCGAACTAAACATTGAAAATAAAAACGCTAAAACAGAGACAGAGAATAATGGCATCCGACACAAGAACACAAAAAACACTGCTCAACGCCCGCATAAACACCATCTGCTATATGGTATCACTGGTTGTGGCATTTTTCACAAGAAAAGTGCTGCTCGACAACCTGGGAGCCGATTTCCTGGGACTCACAGGCGCTCTTGGCAGCCTCCTGGGCTTCCTTAACCTTGCAGAGCTGGGCGTAGGCTCGGCCATAGGCTATACGCTCTACAAGCCACTCTTCGACAAAGACCGATGCAAAATAAACGAGATTATTTCACTGCTCGGGTACCTCTATCGCTGCATAGGTCTCTTTATACTGGGGGTTGGCATCGTAGTTTCGTTTTTCCTGCCGCTAATATTCCCCGACTCACCTATTTCGATGGGCGTCATCTATTTTGGTTATTACTCATATATCTTCGCTTCGCTGCTCGGCTATTTTGCCAACTACAAGATGTCGCTCCTTGCAGCCGACCAGCGCAACTACATTGTAACAGGATACTTCCAGTTCACCACCACCTCAAAAATTATTTTGCAGATGGTGTTTGCGATGTATTTCCATAATTTCTATCTCTACCTCGCCATAGAAATTGTGTTCGGAATTATTAATTCGAGCATACTCAACTACAAAATACGCAAGACCTACCCCTGGCTCGAGAGCGAGATAAAGCTCGGACGCAAACTTCTTGATAAATACCCCGAAATCATCAAATACACAAAACAGATTTTTATACACAAGATAGGTACATTTGCACAATTCCAGATAACACCCTTTCTCATATACGCATTTGCCTCACTCACCACAGTTACATTATATGGCAACTACACTCTTATAACACAAAAAGTACAGAGCTTTTTAGGCGGTATAGTGGACAGCGCCGCAGCAGGCATAGGCAACCTCATTGCAGAGGGAAAGAAAGAGCACATTTACAACACATATAAAGAGCTTTTTGCTATGCGCTTCCTCATTGTGGGAGTGATTTCGCTCTGCATCTTTTACCTCTCAACACCCTTCATCGGTATATGGTTGGGCGAGGAGTATATGCTCTCCGATACATTTATCTTCATTGTGTCGCTGCAATTTTTCCTGACACTCTTTGCAGGTATTTATCACAGTTTCCTGCAGGGGCACGGGCTTTTCCACGATGTATGGTCGCCCTTTGTGGAAACAGCAATCCTTGTAACGTTTTCAGTCGTGCTCGGATTGAAATGGGGTTATTTGGGCGTGCTCTGCGGCCCGCTTATCGCGCAATGCGTGATTATACATATATGGAAACCTATATTCCTCTACACACAAGGATTCAAGCAACCGTTATATAAACACGTTGTACTAGTTGCAATACACACAGTACCCCTGCTTGCAGGTTATTTTATTGCACGCTACAGCGCAGAACAGATACTCGACTTTGCAGCCATTGAAAACAGATGGCTTCACTGGATAGTGCTGTCGGTGGTATTTACGACAGTTATATCAATCGCGGCAGGCGGACTGACGCTTATCACATCGCGCAGCCTGCGTTCATTCGCATTACGTTTCATAAAAATAACAAAAAAATGAAAGTTCCTTATTTCCTTAAAGTGCTGAAGAGAAAAGTTGTGGGGCTATACATAAGACACAAGTATTTTCTTTGGCGCGATGTAAAAATACAGAACAAACGATACAAAGAGCACCCCGACAGAGCCGGAGAGGGCTACTACACCGCTCCTGCCACAAAGCGCAGCGGCAAGAAAAGAGCCGTCTGCATATACGACGAGTGCAACTTGAGGGTAGGCGGCCTTGTAGACCGTTTGAGAGCCATCGTTTCGATATACAAGATATGCAAAGAGCAGGATATTGAGTTGAAGGTGCTTTTCACACACCCCTTCAACCTGAACCGCTACCTGCAGCCTGCAAAAGTAGACTGGGGAATTACACCTCAAGAGCTCAACTATAACACCAACGAGACCGACCTCTGCTACATCTACACAGCCACAGGCAGCGACTACGAGATAAAGAAACAGGAGAAGTGGTTCCGTCGGGAGCTTGGCAGAAAGTTCCACGAGTTTCACATAAGAACAAATGCGATGTTCTCCTATAAGCACAATTTCTCGGAACTCTTTTGTGAGATTTTCGAACCCACTCCCCTGCTCAAGAGCCTCATCGACAAGCAGAAGGAGATACTTGGCGAGGAGTACATAAGTACCTCGTTCCGTTTCCTCAACCTGCTTGGCGATTTCAACGAGCCCTGCGCAAGAATTCCCCTCACACCCGAGGAGGGTTTCAAACTCATTTCGGCAAACATTGCACAGATTGAGAAACTACACCGTCAGTTCCCCGATAAAAAGATACTTGTGAACAGCGACAGCATCACCTTTTTGCAGGCGGCCGACAACCTCCCCTATACCTACGTTATACCGGGCGAAATCAGCCACGTAGACAACAGCACCACAGAGGCCGGTAATGCACACGACAAAACACTCACCGACTTCTTTATGATTGCCAACGCACAGAGCATCTACCTGTTCATCACAGGAGATATGTATAACAGCGGCTTCCCCTATGCCGCCTCTATGCTCTATAACCGCCCGTTCCACATCATAAGGCACTAAACCACAATGAACGAAAAGATAGGCGTTGTAGTTCCTGTATACAAAACAGAAAAATATGTAGCAGAGTGCATAGAGAGCATTCTTGCACAGACATATACAAACTTCCGCCTTATCCTCGTAGATGACGGAAGCCCCGACCGTGCAGGAGCCATTTGCGACGAATATGCCGCAAAGGACTCTCGCATAACAGTCGTGCACCAGGAGAACGCAGGGGTGACACGCGCAAGAGCACGAGGCGTGCAGGAAGCCGCCGACTGCGAGTACATAACCTTTGTAGACAGTGACGACACCTTAACTCCCTGCGCCCTTGAGACTATGCTCGGGACTATAGGCGAGAACGACATCACAGCATATCAGATTGTCGATTACAAGGTTAGCGAAGACATCTGTTGCGACTATGTAAACTGGCGCAAATTCATCATAGAAGGCTCTTTCAGCGCACCGTGGGGCAAACTATTCCGACACAGCCTCTTCGAAAGAGAGACATTTGAGATTCCGCGTGAAATAGTTGTGGGAGAAGATCTTTTGATGAACCTTATCATCTCGTTTAACAACACAAAAGATGTACTCATCATAGACAAATGCATATACAACTACCGTAATAACGAAAATAGTTGTCTACATCATTTCTACAACAGCATCGAATATGAAACTCTCTTCGATTCAATAGTTGAAAACATTATAAAAAAACATTGCAAGGACAAGAGCACATACACACATTCGCTCATAAAAAAAAGGATTACGCTGTGGGATAGGCTATTTGGATACTCTGCACAAAAGCCTCTGTGGGCCGGGAGCGAATATCACAAAGCCCTGCTTAACGACATAGAAATATACAAATACCCCATAGGCACAATAGAGCACTTGCTTCTGAAAACAGAGAATCGCATTGCAAGGCTCATTCTCATTACCTTGCGCAAAGTAAAAAACAAACTGGCCACACTTGCACACAACGCACATTAAAAAGATGTTACAAAAGCCTTTGATTTCAATTATAATTCCGGTATATAATTGCGAGAAATATATACGCGAATGTCTCGACAGCGTTCTTGCGCAGACATATACCCACTGGGAAGCCATACTTGTGGACGACGGAAGCCCCGACCGCGCAGGAGCCATCTGCGACGAATATGCAGCAAAGGATAAGCGTTTTAGGGTGATACATCAGGAAAACCGCGGCGTAGTGAGTACGCGCAACAGAGCCATCGCAACTGCCACGGGCGACTTTCTCGCCTTTGTAGACAGCGACGACACTATTGAGCCCACTATGCTCGAGGAGATGCTCACACTTGCCGAAAAGGAGAACCTCGACATAGTACATTGCAACATAAAGATTATATTCACCGAGAAGGAGGTAAAAGTAAATGTCGCCAAAGCTGAGAACGGAGCCCAAGCCATCGGAATGTTATTAAGTAACAAATTAGACGGGTGGCTGGCAAATAAACTTATAAGAAAAAAGTTCTGGGACAAATGCAATATCACAACCGATGAAAAGGGTGTGATAATGGAGGACGCATATATATCGATACAGCTATATGCACACAACCCTCAAATAAATAATATAGAGAGCTATTTATACAACTACAACCACATAAGCACAAGCGCGGCCACCGGCGCAGATGTAATCATAAAGGCACAAAGAAACATTGACAATATTTATCGCTGGCTCAAAGAGAAAGGGCTTTGGGAGAGATATAAAGAGGATTTTGCACAACTTGCAATGACACTCAAGATAGGGCTCCTGAAAAAAGATATAGAAAAGGCCATCAGCTGCTACCCTTACGCACACAAGAGGTTCTCAAATTTCAATTTTACATTCCTTGTGTCGGCTTTTTACTGGTTCTGCTTCAACAGCGGCTGTTTGGGTAAATTACTTTTTAAAATATACTTTAAAACAAAGAGATGACAGGCGTAGTTGTTCCCGTATACAAAACCGAAAGATATGTGGCAGAGTGCATAGAGAGCATTCTGTCGCAGACATATACCCGCTTCCGCCTTATCCTCGTAGATGACGGAAGCCCCGACCGTGCAGGAGCCATATGTGACGAATATGCCAAAAAGGATGAACGCATAACAGTAGTTCACCAAGAGAACGCCGGTGTGACACGCGCAAGAGCTCGAGGCGTGGAGGAAGCCGCCGACTGTGAATACATCACCTTTGTGGACAGCGACGACACTATTGAGCCCACATATCTCGAAGAGCTAACATCCCTTTGCGGTGAAGAGACAGACATTGTAATGTCAATTTACGACAAAGTATTTATCCCCAAGCAAAGCACTATAAAAAGGATAGAATATTTGAAGATGCTTCTCACTGACAGAACTATGTGTGTAGCAATTTGGGGCAAGCTCTACAAGCGCTCTGTATTAAAAGAGAATGTATTTGAGATTCCCCATTCGATAAAAGTGTGCGAAGACCTCATCGCAAATATCCGCATCGCATACAATAGTGCGCAAGATATAAAAGTTCTTCCGAAAAGAGTGTATAACTACCGCGAGTACGCCGAGAGCACGGTACATTCATATAACAGGACACCCGAGAACGAGGTGGAGATTCATCGCCAGAAGATGATCTCAATACCGCCCGAGGATATGGAATACCTACTTGAATACACTATAGATGTGAGACTTTTGAGATGGAGAGAGTTCTGGGGATACAAATACTTTTGCAAGGAAATGCTTTCGAGCACTTTCTACAACGACCTCAAAAGAGACATCGAAAAAACCAAATACAAATTGGGTATAATTGAAAGGATTCTATTCTACCAAACTTCCCCTATAATAAGGTTTATAGCAGTCAATATAAGAAAGATACAAAACCTTATAACAAAAAATCACTAAAGAGATGATTGGCGTAATAGTTCCCGTATACAAGACCGAAAGATATGTGGCAGAGTGCATAGAGAGCATTCTTGCACAGACATATACAAACTTCCGTCTTATCCTCGTAGATGACGGAAGCCCCGACCGTGCAGGAGCCATCTGCGACGAATATGCCGCAAAGGACTCTCGCATAACAGTCGTGCACCAGGAGAACGCAGGCGTGACACGCGCAAGAGCACGAGGCGTGCAGGAGGCAGCCGACTGCGAATACATAACCTTTGTGGACAGCGACGACGCCCTCCCCCCAACAGCTTTCAGCACACTGCGCAACGCAATGGGCGAGCACTGCGACATCTCCATAGGAGGGATGCTCTCTTTCCACAAAAGCAACGACCTCAAAGAGCACCACTGCCCCACAAATAAAAAGGCACAAAGAGAAATTATTACAAGCACTAAATTTAGAAATAACACAGTTGAAGGAAGCGACTCAAATCTATGGGCAAAGCTCATAAGAAGAGATTTGATAGATGCACACACATTTGATGTACCCCGAGAGATTATTGTGGGGGAGGATACAATTGCAAACACCAGAATTGCTTTCAAGAATTGCAAGAATGTGGCAATCAGCACAGCCTGCGTCTATTACTACAGACAGCACCCCGACAGCTGTATGCACACTTTCAGGAACAACCTCCACGACGAGGAAAGGCTTGTTAAGTATATATGGGACTCGGTGCCCGACTGCGAGAAAGAGAAGCACTACGCCGCATATATAAAAACAAGAATAATGTCTTTTGAGTACAATTTCGGTTATGCGACGGAGACACCCGAATGGTTCGGCTCCGACTTTCACAAGGAATTGCTCGCCGACATAAAAAAATACAGATACCGCAAGCTCCCCTTGGAGCGTATGCTCCTGGTTGCACGCGGCAAAACCTTGCGCAAGCTGCTTATCAAACTGAAATCAATAAAAAACAGCATCTCGAGACAAATAGGACAATGGTAACTATAGTAGTTATATTACTCTTTATATTATTGTCAGGTATTGCATACTTTGTGCGTTCGTGGACAAGATTGCAGAAGCACAATGAAAAACCGCTGAATATAAGCACTTTCGACGGATATAAAAGCCCTTACCACCCCTCGGTTCTATACTTTGCCGAGCGATGGAACGGTTACAGATATTGGATGAGCGAAACGCCGTTTTCACCACTTGCCAAACCCTACAGAGACAGAAATGAGTGCCCGTCGATACACTGCTCCGACGACGGAGTAAACTGGTGCGAAACAGCCCATAACCCCATTGACAACCTCACAATAGAGGAGATAAGCGAGCTCGATTATTTCTCCGATACACATCTTGTATTTGCCGACGGGGTGCTGGAGTGCTGGTATCGCCTGACACACAGAGAGGGGATAAAAAACAGATTCCACAATCTGCAACTCATAAGAAAGAAAAGCCGCGACGGAATAACCTGGGGAGACAGAGAGGTTCTTGTAGACCTTGCCACAGAGGAGGGTAACGCCCTGGGTAATATGGTAGTGAGCCCCGCGATACTATACAAAGAGGGGAAATACTGTATGTGGTATGTAGACAGTGAATCACGTACAAAAAGAGGGCTCTCTTATTCTGAATCGCCCGATGGATTCAAGTGGGAAAAGAAAAAAGATTGCACACTCTGCGGGGGCGAGAATATGCCGTGGCACATAGATGTGAATTACATCGACGGCAAATACTTTCTTGTAATGTACGATTTTAACAATCTCACTCTGTGGGAGAGCAGCGACGGAATAAACTTTTCCTATAATAAAGAACTGCTTTCACCCTCGGTACCCGGTTCTTTCTATGGGGAATGGCTATACAGAGCGTGCATAATAAAAGATGATAAATATAGAATCTATTTCAGCGCCGACGACTCTTTCAGCACCTACATAGGGCTGCTCGAAGGAGAGAATATAAATAATTTGACTATTGTATCAAACGGCAGATACACATCGCCTCTCGGGCTATGCACATTGCTATTCAAGAGGAAGAAACGCTCGGTCATATTTGTTGTAAAACAACTTATAAAGAGGATTAAAGCAAAAGTGGCATAAGCCGTTTACCGCGACTATTTATCAATGAGCACAATATCATTTATATTTCCACACCCCGTCGATGGCCCCACCGGAGGCTACAAGGTGGCATACGAGTATGCCAACCGCCTTGTCGCAGACGGGCACAAGGTAAATATCGTATATTCGGGCTCGATATTCTGGAGCAAAAAAAGACTCTTCTACAAGCTGACCAACTGTGTGAGATATGTGCAAAGGCTCATAAAAGGATACTCGTGCCGCGGATGGTTCCCACTCGACAAGCGTGTAAAAGAGCATTTTACTCTCTCACTCAACTACCGCCACGTGCCGCAGAGCGATATTTACATCTGCACATCGCCCTACACAGCGATGTATGTAAAAGATTATCCCACAGAAAAGAAATTCTACTTCATTCAGGGATATGAGAACTGGGGTGGGTTGAGTCATAAGGATTTGAGAGCCACATACCACTACCCGCTCAAGAAGATTGTAATTTCGGACTGGCTTGCAGGGATTATGCAGGAGGAGAGGTGTGACTGCACCGTTATAAAGAACGGATTCGACTTTGAGTATTTCAAAAAAAGCATCGAAGTAAAGAGAAAAGAGCGTTACACCATAGCAATGCAATACAGCCCCGTGAAGCTCAAAGGGTGCCGATGCGGCTTGGAGGCGCTGGAGATTGTGAAAAAAAGTTTCCCACAGCTGAAGGTAAACCTCTTTGGCACCTGTGAAAAGCCCGACGGCCTGCCCGCGTGGTACAGCTACCACAAAAGCCCCGACAAGGAGCAGCACAACCACATTTACAACAGCGCAAGTATATTCCTCGCCTGCAGCACAGCAGAAGGCTGGGGGCTCACCATAGGCGAGGCGATGATTTGCGGCGCGGCGGTGGTGTGCACCGACATACCCGGCTACCGCGAGATGGCCACAAACGGCGAGAACGCCCTTATGTCACCCGCCGAAAACGCCGAGGAACTTGCCCGCAACATAATGCGCCTGCTGCACGACGACGCCCTGCGACAGAGAATCGCCACAAACGGGCACAACGGAATAAAAAAGTTCAACTGGGAGGATTCCTACAAGAGACTCCTGCAGACACTCAAGATATAATGAAGATAGCATCGTTCGACATATTCGACACCACGCTGATACGCAAATGCGGTAACCCCGACAATATCTTTTACCTGCTCGCGCATCGCCTGTACCCCCACGACGAAGAGAAATGCCAAGAGTTTTTCCTGTGGCGCAAAGGCGCCGAGAGAGCTGCCGCCCCATTCGTGAACGGACGACAGATAACCATAGGGGATATATACTGGTACGGAGGAGGTAAGAAATTCAAGGAGTACACTCTGCCGCAACTCATTGATGCCGAAGAAGCCGTGGAGAGCGAGAACCTCACCGCAAACCCCGCAATAAAAGCAGTTATCGAGAAGCACAGAAACCAGGGAGACACCATCTGTTTCATTTCGGATATGTACCTCTACCGCAGATTCCTTACCACGGTTCTCGAGAGAGAGGGGTGCCTGCAAAAGGGAGAAATTGTATATGTGTCGTGCGAGGAGTGGGCAAGGAAATCGAGCGGAGCTCTGTATTCGAAAGTGTACGACCTGTGGCGCCCCACAGCGTGGGAGCACTACGGCGATCACCCCATAAGCGACATACGTCGTGCAGAGGAGAAGGGGATTAAAGCCCACCTTGTGCAAACCTGCTACACCGCGACCGAGAAGATGCTCACCCGAAGCGACAACTACTCCTTGCGTTGCCTCGCCGGGCTTCAGCGTGCCGCACGCATAACGGCGGGCTGTGGAGCACACGCCGCTCTCGCCGCCGACTTTGTGGCACCCTCCTACATACCCTACCTGCATTTTATTATGCAGAAAGCAGTGGAAAGGGGCGTAGAAAGACTCTATTTCCTGTCGCGCGACAGCTACATACTGCAAAAAATTGCCGAGCAGAGCACTACACTCTACCCGGGCATAGAACTGAAATACCTCTTTGTATCGCGCAAAGCCCTGCTTCTCCCCTATCTCAAAGAGCCCACGGCGCAGAAATTCCTTGCCGTGCAGGACAAGCAGACTATCGTGGGGCAGAGCGTCGAGGAGCTTTTGAAGAGCCTGGGCACAAGCAGCTGCGAGATGAAGGAGAGATTCTCCACAGAGTTCGGATTTGGCAAGATAAGAAACAAAAAAGAGGAGAACGAGTTCCTCGACAGAATATTTGGCGAGGAGAGCGAGTTCAAGCCTCATCTGCAACAGATGGCAACAGAAAAACGCAACCTCCTCAACGACTACTTTGCGCAGGAGGGGCTGCTCGACGGCACAAAAAGCGCAATGGTCGATGTGGGGTGGCTGGGCACTACCCGCCTGATGATAAACAGCATACTGCGTGAGGAGGGGCACAACGACACGCTATTCTTCTACTATGGCGTGCGCCGCGACGTTCTGGGCACAGAGCACGGCGAATACGTTACATACAACACCCCCGACACCTCAAAGACCGAAACGACATTTCTTGTGGAGGAGTACTACTCGGCATCACCCTACCAAACTACAAAAGGATACCGATACGAGGGCGAGAGCGTGAAAGCAGAGCTCGCGGGTGAAGAGAACTACGACAAAGTGGTCGAAAGCAACTGTGCCGTGGCAATGTGGCTCGCGGCCGAGATTGCAAAGCAACCCCAAGCCATTGTGGAAGCAATGCGTGAGTGGTGGGAAGGCTCTGCGGCGGTCATATACGACAATGTGCACCTGCACAATCTCACCCCCTTTGCCGAGAGAGGCATAAGCCACAAGCTTGGCTTTAAAGAGCTTATAAACAGCCTGCTGCTTGGCGGGCGCTCGTCGCTCTACGAGAAGGGAAGCATCGCAATGTCGGTGCCCCGCTGCCTCTTTAAAGCACTGTACAAACTACACGAACTGACAGCCGAGATGCGTCACAGCGTCGCAACCTTTATATACCGATGGAGATAGCCACCATAATACTCAACTATAACAGCGCAGAGGACTGCCGCAAATGCATCGCCCATCTGCAACGTCAGGAGGGTGTGAAGCAGGAAATCATCGTAGTGGACAACTGTTCACGCGACGAAGAGCACACCGCCGTGCAGAAAATATGTGAAGAGGCGGGTGTCACTTTCATCGCAAACAGCACAAACAACGGCTACAACGCCGGAAATAACATAGGCCTGCGCTACGCTGCAAAGAAAGGATACACCCACGCCCTCATAGCAAACCCCGATATGGAATTCCCGCAAAGGGATTACCTCACACGAATGCTCAATGCAATGAACTCCGACAAAGATATTGTAGTGTGCGGCAGCGACATCGCAGGGCTCGACGGACGTCACCAAAGCCCTATGTTCCGCGACGGGGATTGGCACGGCTGCTGGGGGTGGCTCACCACCTTTTTCAAGAAAAGAAATGCCGAAAGTGACGATTTCATCGACGATTTCGCCCACAGCCACTATTGCAGCAAGGTGAGCGGCTGCTGCCTGCTGGTTCACCTGCCTTTTATCGAGAGCATCGGCTTCTTTGACGAGTACCCGTTGCTCTACTGCGAGGAGGCAATCCTCTCGCGCCAAGTGGAGAAAGCCGGGAAAAAAATGTACTACACCGCCGAAACGCAGGCCGTGCACGCACACCGCAAAAGCACAAAGGGAAACCCCATAGCACGCTTCAAGCAGTGGAGACGCTCAAGACTTTACTTCATAAAGAGATACAGCGGCGACAGCGCCTTCGGGCGTTTTATGGCGGGGCTCTCAATTATACTACACACCGAATTTTTAATTCTCGTACACCGCATTAAAAGATGAACCAAAACAAACGCGCCACATATATCGACGCAGCGAAGGGCGTTGCAATACTCTGCATTGCCTTTCTGCACTTTGAGAAAGGGGTTATACCCTATTGGCTCAACATCTGGATAGGGTTGTTTATGATTACAACGTTCTATTTCACAGCCGGATGGGTGAGAGCCTTGCAAGACAAGAAAATAAGTTGCAAAGAGCTATGCCACAAGAGGATAAAGCAGCTTGGCGCGCCCTATCTGTGGTTCAGCCTTTTGATACTGCTTTTCGACCTCATCTGGTGCGCCGCAGGGTATATGGAGAGCCGCATTGTGCTGCGCGACATATACAAGACTATTACACTGCGCGGCATAGGCACGCTGTGGTTCCTGCCCGTGCTGTTTATAGGAGAGCTTCTCTTCAACTACATAAAAAACGGGCGCAGATGGTGGTTGCGTGCCATTGTAGGCGCACTTGTGACATTTGGCGTCTCGCACCTTTACTACAACTTGTGGGCACCCTTGCGCGGGATTTCAGATTTTTACAAACTTATAGACTCGCCTATGCAGCCCATAGTAAAAGGCCTTGCAGCGTGGCCTGTGGTTGCCGCAGGATACTTGACTGCCAAATATCTGTGGAAGAGAATGTCCTCTCTTGGAAGCGTGGCGCTTGCGCTCATAGGATGTGGCGTGCTTGCTTTTAGCATACTGCTTATATTGCAACCCCCGTTCAGAATATTCTTTGTAAACGATATGTTAAGTAACTGCCTGCCGGCTCTTGGTTTTATGTGCCTCTTTGCCGCCTGCGCGCAAAATATAATAAAGAGATTCTTTGTCTTTTGGGGCGTGAACTCATTGGTGCTTATGTGTACCCACTACAGCATATTGCAAGAGATTTTTATCACATTCAACAAAGAGGTTATGCACCGTCCGTTCGAAGGGTGGATAACCATAATATATTTTATCATAACCCTGATACTTACTTACCCGCTTGTGAGCCTTTTCAACGGCAAGCTCAAGTTTATGATTGGTAAAAAATAAAAAACTCTTATGCAGAAATTTGCTACAAGCAACGGCCTTGCAAAGTTTGCAACTGTGATGCTCGTACTATACGGCATATACTATATACCCATCGACGGACGAATAAGCATAGGCCCTGTTAAACTCACTTTGGTTGCGTTATCGTTATTTACGCTGTTCACACGCTGCCTCTATATGACTAAAGCGATGGTGCTGGGCACAGTATACCTTATATTTCAATTTCTGTCGGTAAGTTTCCACCCCGAGACGTGGCGTTGGAGCACACTGCTCTACTCCACAATTCTGGTGTACACCTATGTATGTTTCTACAATATGGTGACGGTTAAGAAGGTGTTCACAATTGAATATTTCATCAAACTATGCAAATGGATGATGATGGCCTACTTTGTTGTGTGCATTGTGCAACAGGCTTTCTTGCTTGTGGGAGTGAAATACCTGCCCATTGTGAACCTGTGCCAGATATTTAACCGCGGAATAGGTTGTAACTCGCTGTGTCAGGAGCCGAGCACCTTCGGCCGATTTATGCTTGTCTTTTACTATGCCTATATAAAATGCAACGAGTACAAACGCGGTGAAGGCCCCTTCTCTGTCATAGAGCTATTTAGCGGTGAGCACAAGTGGGTTACTATACGTTTCCTGTGGATGATGCTCACTATGGGTAGCGGTACGGCGTTCATTTGCCTCATTGTATTAAGTTTCTATTTCGTGCGCAAGCACAACTGGTACTATATGATTCCCTGCCTCTTTGTCGCATACTCACTGATGCAATCTTCGGGAACGAATTCTTTCGACAGAGCGATAAACGCAATCGAGGCTACAGCCTCGCTCGATGTCGAAGAGGTGAAAGAGACCGACACGTCAGCTGCTGTGCGCATCACTCCTGTGCTAAACTCGTTGAACGCCGACTTCTCGAAACTTGAGACCTGGGTGGGGCACGGAATTGATTCGGGACACAAAATAGGACGTTTCAAAAGAACTATGTTCGATGACTATGGCCTCATCTTCTATCTCATAACTATGATTTTCTGTTTCACCTGCGCCTATAATTTCTGGTCGCTGGGAGCGCTTTTCATATTGGCGGGTGTAGGCGGCGGTTGCGGCACAAACATCCAGTATGCGTGGGAGCTGATGATGATAATGACCTGTGTGAAATACTTCTACGACAACCGCTTCGACCCCCGCATATATGACGACGAGGAGGAAGAAGAAGAGGAGGAGGAAGAGACCTGCGAAATGGCATTAAACGAAGAGAAATAGCTTATACTATGAAATATACTTTTAAAAACAAAGAGATTATTAAACTCGCATTTATTGCGTACAGTATCGTCATTGCTGTGAAATACCTGCTCATTGCGGTAATAAAGGGTAACTTCATTCTCGACCAACAGCAAGAGAGGTTCACCACATTTACCTTTACCGACTGGCTCATAAATTACGAAGGGGGATTTGTGAGACGCGGAATTACAGGCGAGATACTCAAATGGTTATACGATGTACACAATATCGACATTGCAGAATCTATTATTTGGATAACTATCGTTACAACTACGGCGCTCATCTTGTTTACCATATATTTCTTTAGGAAGAAGGGGTTGTCGTTCTTTCTGCTGCCCAACGTGATATTGCTTGGTTCTTTTGCGATGAATAATATCACCACACATAAGCGCGATGCACTTATGCTGCTGATGGTTTTTACGGTTTTGTACTTATACAAGAAATGGCGTGAGGCGAAAGGAGACAACAGCCTATACTATATTTCGATGAGTGCCGCAGCCATTTTGGTAGTGCTCACCCACGAGGCGAGTTTCTTTTGCTTTGCACCATTTATAATGCTTCACTATTTTTGCAGTTGCGAGGGCAAGGGATTCCTAACAAAGGCCGCTCGCACCGCGCTCATATCACTGCCTTTTATTGCGGCTATGGGAGCGGTGTGCATATTCAAGGGCAACGAAGAGGTTTCAAACACTATATGGAACTCCTACGCGCCCTATTTCAATGAAAAATTTGGCGAAATGCTGCCCGTTGCAGGAGGCGTGGGAGCTCTTACCTGGACAACAGCCTACGCTGCCGATTTTCACCTGCACGAGAACTATCTACTGCCACTTGTAGGTGGTGTACCGCGCCTCTTTGCCTGGCTTTTGATATATTTCGCAGCCTTCTACCTTATGTCAAACGCAAACAAAATAAAAATGTTCAAGTATGAGACAGCCGATATAAACAACTCACACCTGGCAACGGTGCTGGCGGTGCAATTTATTTCGTTGCTACCGCTGTTTTCGGTGCTCTCGTGCGACCTCGGAAGAATATTCACATACTGGTCTTTTTCTTCGTTCTTTATATTTGCGTACATAAAAGAGGAGAAGCTGTCGCTGTTTTCGAGATTAGGCGAGAAGGCAAGCACCCTCTTCTGCAACACGGCGGTATTCAGAAAAAACTGGTTCTACATTTTGGTTGCTTGTCTTATACCTGTCCCCATTATGGGATTTGCAATTCCCGAAGCCATATATTCATCGGTAATAGGTAATCTTGTGAAACTGGCTCAATATTTTGTAACATTTATATAAAACTATGAAGAATATAATCTCTTTGGCAAGGCCGGCACAGTGGGTGAAAAATATATTTATATTCTTTCCGCTCTTTTTCGATGAAAAGCTTTTCTCGGCAAACGAGCTTTTGAAAACCTTGTGTGCATTTGTTGCATTCTCGCTTGCAGCAAGCTCCATATATTGCTTCAACGATATTTTAGATGTAAAATCCGACAAGTTGCACCCCAAGAAGTGCAAGCGCCCCATAGCGAGCGGAAAGGTATCTCTGCCGCAGGCATACACTACAATGTTTGTGCTCATTACGGCGGCGGTCGCAGGCCTGTACCTGCTACCCTCGACAGTGAGGTACAATGCCATAGCCGCGGTGATGGGATATTACATTCTGAACATACTATATTGTGTAAAACTGAAGCACATTGCGATAATTGACACATTTGTCATTGCAACGGGATTTGTTATAAGAGTTTTTGTGGGAGGTATTGTGGCCGGAATATGGATTTCGCAATGGATTATCCTGATGACATTCCTTCTCTCGCTCTTTCTTGCCTTTGCCAAGAGACGCGACGATGTTATAATATTTAACACAAGCGGAATGAAGATGCGCAAGAATATAGGCCGATATAACATAGAGTTCCTGAATAACTCCATCTCGATAATTTCGGCGATGACTATGATTTCTTATATTATGTGGACTATGTCGCAGGACGTAATCGAGCGCCTTGGAAGTGAGCATCTCTATATTACGGCGGTCTTTGTGCTGCTTGGTATGCTGCGGTATTTGCAGCTTGCCATTGTGGACACCAAAAGCGGCAGCCCCACAAACATTGTGTTAAAAGACAGAGTTATCCATCTGTGCGTTCTTGGGTGGGTAATCTCTTTTGTATTTATCATATACCTGCTTCCTTGAAATGAAAAGATTTGCAGCGTTTGACTTCGACGGCACAATAACCACAAAAGACACGCTTTTCGACTTTATCATCTACACATTTGGGTGGGGAGCGCTGTTGCGTTGCCTGTTTCTCAACACATTCAACCTCGCACTTTATGCCCTGAAGATGAGAAGCAACGAAGAAGCAAAAGAGAAGATGCTCGGCAGCCTGCTCAAAGGGATTGACAGGGAGCAATTCGAGGCGATGTGTGCCGAATACTCACGCACCAGAATACCCCAAATTCTGCGCAGTACTACAATGGAGCGCATCGCCGGGCACAGAGAGAAAGGTGACACCCTGATAATTGTAAGTGCATCGCCCGAAAACTGGATAAAGCCGTGGGCCACAGAGTCGGGGTTCACTCTTGTGCTCGCCACAAAGCTCGAGGAAAAGAACGGGGTACTCACCGGGAGATTTGCATCGAGGAACTGCTATGGCGAGGAGAAGGTAAACAGAATTGCGACCTATATTACAAACAGAGAAGAGATACAGCTCACCGCATACGGCGATAGCAAAGGCGACACCGCAATGCTTGGATATGCCGACGAGGGGTGGTTACTAAAAGAGGGGTTATGGACAAAGTACAATTCCTGAAGAACGACAGCACACAGGCACAGGCCGTGAGATACCTGTTTGTGGGCGGTCTCTGCACGGTCATTGATATGGGGCTTCTTTACCTGCTCACAGAACACCTGGGTGTGCACTATATTCTATCGGGTGCGTTGTCGTTCTCGGCAGGAGTCACTGCAAACTATTTTATGTGCACAAAGTGGGTTTTTACAGAATCGAAAATCAAAAACCGCTGCGTTGAATTCCTTTTCTACCTCTTTGTATCCATAGTGGGACTTGGGCTGAACCTCGGTATTCTGTGGATTCTCACAAGCCTCATCGAGTGCTATTTTATGTTGTCGAAGATGGTGGCTATAGCAATTACGCTTATATGGAACTTCTGTTCAAGGAAATACCTTCTGCACTAATCTGATTTTTTATTTGCCACAAAAAAGACTGAAACGATGAACGACCTCACTCTTGCCATCTGTGTCTATAACGCTGAAAAATACATAGAAGAGACCTTGCAATCGGTTACAGCGCAGACTATGCAGGATTTTCACCTGCTCATAGTAAACGACTGCAGCACCGACGGTTCTGTGGCAGCCATAGAGAAGTATTTCGAGGAAAATCCTCGGCAGCACGAGCTCGTCTCCTTTGACAATAACAAGGGAATAGGCTATGCAAGGCATTTCGCAATAAACCACGCAAAAACAAAATATTTCCTTTTTATCGACAGCGACGACATCTTTGAAAGAACGCTGATTGAAGATTTATATACTAAAATAATATCCGACAGCGATTTGATGGGTGTCTCTTGCTGGTCGAAATATATCAACGAGAAAGGAGAGCCGATACACGGCGGCACTTTCCTCGGAGAAAAGTCGAAGGTGCGTTTTATCGAGAAGGCCTCAAACAAGAAACTGATATTTCTCCCCATACACACAATATTCCACAGAGAAACGGCAATAAGAGCCGGCGGAATATGTATCGAGGGTTTCCCTGCAGGGAAACCACGAATGCAGGACTACTGCGAGGAGCTGGATATGTGGACTCGTATGAGCGATTTCTATCGCGAAGGCAAAGCGCTTATTACTCTGCCCAAGGTACTCTACTACTATCGCAAGGGAGGTGGCCTGTCGAGCAATTCGTTCAATATGATAATAAAGATGCGCTACACAAAGTGCAACCTTCTGCGTCGCCGTAACGGGGAACGGGAACTCACATTTACCGAGTTCTACGATTCGCTGCCACAAAAACAGTTAAACGGCTACAAGAGAGACGCAAAGGCCGCCGATGCTTTGCGCAACAGCGCTTTCTACTTAAAAAAAGGCAATATCCTCAAATGTGCGTGGGAAATCACAAAGTGCATCTACTACCGCCCGCTATATATCTGGGATAAGATAAAACACAATTCGGGAATTGGGAAGTGAGCAACTTTTCACACGAAACACCCTCCGCGACAGGAAGTATAAAAAACAAAACAAAATCTTATGCAAAACACAACGGCACACATAGACGCTATAATAGGGCTGCTCAACGCAAAGGCCGATTACGCAGTGCTGCGTAACTTCGAGGGACTGCCGAGCAGTAACTGCAGCCGCGACATAGACATAATTATAACCCGCAAAAGCTACAAGGAGATAAAAAAAGCACTTGTGGAGCAGATAGACCAAAGCGACTGGAACATAGTCACTTACCTGCACAGCGACCGCCTCATAAGCTATGTGTGCGCAAGGAACGACGCCGAAAGCACCGAGATAGTGCAGTGGGACTTTTTCTTCGACACATCGGTGTGGGGCATCGAGCTAATGAGCGCCGAGGAGTTCCTGCAACACAAGAAGTTCAACGGTTATCTCTACCACCTCGATGTAGAGTGTCAGTTCCTCGACAAATACCTCTATAACAGAGCCGTGGGAAGCAGTTACCCACAGAAATACAGCACCACACGCGCCGCTGCCGAGCACTCACCCGCTGTAGCGAAGAAGATAAAAGAGATTTTCGGGTGTGACACAGCGGCAGAGTGCGACACAAAGAGCCGCGCCACCCTTGTGACACGCGCAGCGTGGAGCAACTTAAAGAGACGCCCCATAGCACTCATTTGCGGCATCATATATTTCCTGTATACATTTATAGGCAATTACATAGTGTCGCGCACCGGCTTCAGTGTGGGATTCACTGGCCCCGACGGCTCGGGCAAGACTACTGTGATTGAGATTCTGCTACAGAGGATTGCCCCCGTGTTTGGCACGGCACACAAATACTACCATTTCCGCCCCGCGCTCTTTGGCAACCTGGGCGAGGTGGCACACTCGGCAGGTATAAAAAAGGAGGTAGACCGCAACTACAGCAACCCCCACCGCGGCGGCAGGACAAGCAAGGCGAGCTCGCTCGCACGCCTGCTCTACTACTCCACCGACTATATCGTGGGTTATTTTGTGAAGGTGAAGAGCGTTACGCGCATCACACGCGTCGTTATTTTCGACCGCTACTACACCGACATAATATGCGACAGCCGCCGCTCGCGCATCTATTTGAGCCCCTCGTTCCTCTACCGTTGGGGCAAGTTCTTCATTCCCTCGCTCAACTATAATATTCTGCTCACGGCAGGCATCGACACCATTCTTGCCCGCAAACGCGAGCTCGACGAGGAGGGCATAAGAACCATAAACGAAAAGATAGATTTCCTCTGCACCAAAAGAGGCCACCGCAAGGTGCTCAACGAAAAGAGCCCACAAGCCACAGCCGGAGAGATACTCTCCTACATCTTTGAGGAGCAGCACCGCAAGAACTTGAAAAGATTGCTTTAACCCCCATTCGAGAAAAATAAAATGAGCACATCAACTGCAAAAAGAATAGAGTTCATAGACCTTGCCAAGGGTATATGTATGATTGTTATAGTTATAGGGCACTGCGGAGTGAGCGTCGCAGGCAATGCCACAATTCCCTTATACATAATTATAAGCGGAATGTTTTTTAAAGAAAACGAGACGCCCGGAACCTTCTTTATAAAAAAGACAAACAATATTCTTATCCCTTTTCTTTTTTTCTACCTTGTGGGCTGTCTCGCATACTACGGAATAAAATATATCGCACCACAATACCTCATTACCGACGCGCGTGGTATTTGGGATTTGTTCACAAACCGACAATTCTTCAACGGCCCCATATGGTTTATAATAACTCTCTTTTGGTGTAATATAATACTCTATGCAATTACGTGCTGCACAAAAAGCCACATCGCAAGGCTCGCAATAATCTTGTCTGTAGGCGCCTTCGGCTGGTACGCGGGGCATTGCGGTCTGTTTGCACCTATGTTTATAGATGCAGCTATGACATCGCTGCCGTTCTTTGCCACAGGATATTATATGAAAAGCGGAGCAATCTTTAAAGGAAAAAAAATCTTATATGCCGCAGCCGGTATTATACTTATAGTCTTTACTGCATATCTGCCACACAGAATATCGTTACACTACAATATAATCGAGGGGATACACTCTTATATCGCAGCCTTTACAATAGCCTTTGCCATTTTGTTTATCTGCTTGTGCATAAACAAAATTCCGTTTATAAATTATTTTGGGAAATACTCTCTCATTCCGCTATGCGTACACCATCTCATATACCGCCCTGTGGCGGTCGCTTTCAAAGCTACAGAGATAGATTTCTTAAATAACAGCTACGCTGTGGCTGTCGTTACTATGCTACTTTCCACCCTGTGCATACCACTCTGTCTAAAATACATACCGTGGTTTGTCGCACAAAAGGACATAATAAAATAAAGCGCTATGAGCACCCCTTTCTTCTCAATAGTGATACCCGTGTACAACGGGCTCACACACGACCTTCCTAAGTGCCTCGACAGCATCGTGGGACAGTCGCTCAACAAGAATCTCTACGAAATAATCTGTATAGATGATTGCAGCACCGACGGCACCCGTGCCTGGCTCAAGGAGCAGCAAAAGAGCCTCACCAACCTGCGCATAATAGAGAACGAGAAAAACATAAGACAGGGCGGCAGCCGCAACAAAGGAGTGAGAGCCGCAAATGGTAAATACATAATTTTCATTGACCAGGACGACTATTATCACAAAGAAGCAATCACGCAGGTATATGAGCACCTCAAAGAGAGCGACCTGCAAATACTTGTGGTAGACTGCGCCTACCAGTCACCGGGCAAGGAGAGCAACACCCTGCAACACAATTTCCCGCACCGCGAGGTGATGACAGGCGACGAGATAATTGAAAAAAACTCAATTCCCTATGCCCCGTGGAAGTTTATCTTCCTGCGGGAGTTTATGACAAGTAACGAACTCTACTTTGCCGAGAACGAGAGAATTGAGGATGTCGATTGGGTGCACAAGCTCGTGCATCACGCACAACGAGTGCAGTACCGCCCTATACTTTTTATACACTACAACAAAAGTAACATCTCCACCACAATGACCTCGTACAAATCGTGCGAAACGGTATACAGCACATTGAGGCTTGCACAGAGAATGAACGAGATGCTTACAAGCACATTTGCACAATCGAGCGAGGGGGTAAAGGCCGAGATTGCAAGGATAAGCAGGATGATGGCTTTCATAGGTATAAGAAGCTATCTCTTCTTTAGCGACAGCACCACGACCAAAGCACTGCACATACAACGCTCTATAGGTGACCTTGCAGGGGGGAACTCCATCGTGCGCTTTGCGCAGAGACACCCGCGCCTCTATTCCGCACTGTCGAACGCTGTTTCGCCCTTGTGCAAAGTCGCAATGATTGTCTACCGATGGGTTAAATACCATTGATTGCCACAAAAAGCAAAGAAATGAATAAAAAATGAAAAGCAAAGACGGAAGCAAGAAACACTACACCGAGATTTCCGTAGCAAAAGGCATACTTATAACCCTTGTGGTCATAGGACACACAGACGTCTGCACCGAGTTGGTGAATTTTATATATCTTATGCATATGCCCTGCTTTTTCTTCATTTCGGGTTTCCTCTTTAACGAGAGATACTTGACAGGCATTAAAGGCTTTATTGTCAAAAAGATAAAAGGGCTTTACATTCCCTTTGTAAAGTGGTCTTTAATATTCCTGTGCCTGCACAACCTGTTCTACAGGCTCAAACTCTACAAGGTAGAATATGGCATTGAAGATTTCGCGCTGCGCCTGTTCAAAATTTTCACCCTCACGGGTAGCGAGCAGTTGCTTGGAGGATTCTGGTTTTTGAAGGAGCTGCTCTATGCCTCGGTAATCGCAATTCTCTCGATGAAGCTCATAACTATGCTGAAAAAGAGGCTCGATAACAAAACTCTCATCTCGCTATCTCTGCTCTTCACGGTTCTGGCATACCTTGCGAGCATCGCACCTTTTAAGATACCGACTATAGGCAGCAAAACACTCTTGGCCACAGCATACTTTATCGCAGGATATGCCTTCAAAAGTATCAACTTCGAGAACTCACGCACCCTGCTCACGGGCATTGCGGGAATTCTGCTCACAATTATTACTTCGTTCTTTTTCAATGAAAACACCGATGTAAAGGGAATTGCACTGTTCAAGTATTTCGCAATCTCGGTAATTGCCTCTATATCTACCATTTATATTTCAAAATCGATAAAGGGGAGAGCTATGCACATTATGGATTATGTGGGTAAATACACGCTGGAGATACTCACATTCCACTTTATCTCGTTCAAGATGGTGAGCCTGCTTGTCATCGCTTTTTGCGGCCTGCCCATTAAGCAACTTGCCGATTTCCCAGTAATTTATACAGGCAATGATTTCCTGTGGATTGGATATACCCTCGCAGGTGTAGCCCTGCCGATAATCATAGGCCGTGCAATTGATAAGATGACTGCAAATAAAAAAGGTTCTTTATAAAAACATTGGATTGATATAACAAAAGCTATTTGTATGCTGTGCGTGTACATCGGTCACGCCGGGTTCTACACAGCAAATACTCCATAGTCTTTTATTTCCTGTCGGGAATTGTGCCGGCGAGCGTATCTACAGCCTTGCAGATGTTCAATTTAGAAGGATTGGTACTTTACGCCGCGGCATTGGCTATATCCATTGCATTGAGCAGCCTTGCCGTTTTTCTAATAGCGAGATATGCGCCGTTCCTCATAGATTTAAGAATTATAAGAAAAAAAGCAGAATGAGTTCTAAAAAAGATAAAATATTTGTATCGGCATACGCCTGCGAGCCCGGGCTGGGCAGCGAGATAGGCGTGGGGTGGCACTGGGTGCTACAAATGTCGCGGTTCTTTGAGCTGTGGGTGCTCACACGCGAGAGCAACCGCCACACTATAGAGCCGTGGGTGGAGGCACACCCCGAATACCGCAATATACATTTTCTTTACTACGACCTGCCCCGATGGGCACGCTTCTGGAAAAAGGGACTGCGCGGGGTGCGCACATACTATAATCTGTGGCAGATGATGACCAACCGCATAGTAAAACGCACTATGCAGGCCAACGGCATAAAGATATTTCATCACCTCACATACGGCAACGTGCTGTGGCGCGTGAGCAGCTACGGGCAGAAACAGTTCTTTGTGTGGGGCCCCGTGGGAGGCCTCGAGACCATCCCCGCAGAGTACAGCCGTCACTACCCGCGCAAAGCACGCATCGTGGAGTGGCTGCGCCGCACCGTCGTGGGGCTCCTGCCCGTGAACCGCGGCTTTGTAAAGCGCTGCAAACAGGCCAACCTCATACTGTGCAAAACAGAAATCACGCGCAACCTCATACCCGCGAAGTACCGCGGGAAAAGCGTGCTTTTCACCGATGTGGCGGTAGAGAACCTCCGGGAACGCTCCGGTGCCGACAGCACAAAAGGAGAGACCACAGAGTTTATCACCGTGGGACGGCTCGACGCCTGGCGAGGGTTCGACCTTGTGATTGAGAGCTTTGCAAAGGCTGCCGAGCGACACCCTCACCTGCACCTCACCATCGTGGGCAAAGGCGACGACAAAAAGCGCCTCGCAGCCATCGCCGAGAAACTGCATATCGCCGACAAGATAACCTTCACGGGCAAGGTGGAGATGCAGGAGTATTACAGCCTGCTTGCAAAAGCCGACGTGGTTGTGAACGCCTCGCTCAAGGAGGGTGCGGTGACCGTATCATTCGATTCTATGGCAATGGGCAAGCCACTTATATGCCTCGACACAACAGGCTACACCCGATATTTCTCCAACGACTATGCCGTGGTTATTCCGCGCCGCTCGCGCAACGAAGTGATTGAGGAGATGAGCAAAGCCATAGCCCTGATGTGCGACGAAGAGAGAAGAAAAGAGACAGGCAGAAAGGCAAAGAAGGCAGGCGCGACATTCAGCTGGGAGGCAAGAGGAGAAGAGTACCACGCACTGCTGACAGAAAAGATAAACGACAATTTGTAAACATACTATGAAACAATTTAAGAAAGAGAGGGAATCAAATTTCGAATTGCTTCGCATAATTGCAATGGCAATGGTGCTTGCAGTTCATATTTTTTATTCATTACCAATATATAACTCCCTCCCCGCCGACACCCCGCTATTGACATCGTTGGCAAACCTTGTGACACACGAGACAAATATCGTTTGCGTGAATATCTTTGTGCTCATTTCGGGATGGTTCGGTATAAAATTCAGTTACAAAGGACTCGCTAATTTTATATTTCAGGTTCTCTTTTTCTCCATTGGTTTAACCCTTCCTTTTTTCATAAACGGAGATTTGGATATAAGCCAAATAAACATTCTCTCGTCGTTCGCGCTCTACAATAATTCAGATTGGTTTGTGTGGGCATATCTTCTCTTATACGCTCTTGCCCCTGTACTTAATAGTTTTATAAAAAATACCGACAAAAAGACGTTTAGAAGAACCATTCTACTCTATTTTACTTTGCAAACAATTATTGCAGTCTTCACAAGAGTCGATTTTTTCAAAGGAGGTTATCACTTCGCTCCATTTATAGGGCTGTATCTGCTTGCAGGATATATGAAACAATACCCGTTGAATATCAAAAACAAATATATCTATTTTGCCATATATGTGGCGTGCGTTATAATAAACTGCGGCTTTATTTTCTCAAGAATAAATATTAATTTAAGCAGTTTTGTTAATACATACCTAAACCCGCTCAATATCATCGGCCCGATGGCGCTTGTCATTTTCTTCAGCAAACTGAATATCAAAAGCAAGGCTGTAAACTGGGTGGCATCGTCGTGCTTTGCGGTATTTCTCACCCATATGCATTTTTGCATATTCCCATACTACAGGCAGGGCTGCGAGTATTTTATAGAGAAGTATTCGGGACCGGAGTTCATCGCAGCTATGACGCTCTACTCTGCCGTCATATACATAATTTCGGTACTTCTTGACAAACCGAGAATAGTTCTCTTCAATGCCATCTGGAAGAAGATAGGAACGAAACAATGAAAGAAACAATTGCAGGCATAATAAATATATCGCAGGGCACGAAGTATATGCGCTTCGGCAACAGCGACGGTAAAAGTTGGGTTGTGCCCATAAGGAATATGCACACAGCGCTGAACCTATACCAGCCGAGCAGTGCAAAGGGTAGGCTTGTAAAAAACTTGCTGCCGTGGATGCACCGCCTGCAACCGCTGCGCAAAGCCATAAGAGCCGAAAGCCTCGACTGCACGCTGCAACCCGAGCTGCAAGAACTCCTGTGCAGAATATTCGGAGTGGAGGGCATTGAATTCTCCATTTTCGAGGGCACGCCCTGCGTTCACCGCAAAGCGACTATGCAGTTGAGCCTTGGAAATGACATACTTGGATATTGCAAAGCGAGCGACAACAACGAGATACTCACGCTCTTTGAGCGGGAGAGCGCACTGCTTGAGCTGCTGCACGACAAGGGAGTGGAAAACATTCCCCGCCCACTATTTTGCGGCACATTGAGAAACGGCACACATATTTTTGTGCAGAGCACGAAGAAAACAGCGCGGTCGGGCGTGCCACACAAATGGGGAACTCTGCAAGAGAATTTCCTTGCCACCCTGCGCAGAAAAACCGGGCAAAGGATTCTGTTTGAGCAAAGCGACTATTACAAAACCCTCACAGCCCTGCAGGAACACCTCGCCTGGTTGCCCACTGCCGATGACAGGGTGGTTGTCGCATCTGCATTGGCAAGGGTTTTGGAGAGATACTGCGGCAGGGAGGTGAATTTCTCGGCCTGCCACGGCGATTTCACCCCGTGGAATATGTTTGTGGAGAGAGGTGAGCTCTTTGTCTTCGACTTTGAATATGGGGCACTCACATACCCCGACGGCATAGACAAATGCCACTTTGAGCTGCAACGGCTCATCTTCGAGGAGAGGTATACTACAGAACAGATTGTCGCACACTGCGCGCAACGAAGCAATGAGGAGAAGGAGTTGCTCACGCTATACCTCCTCGATATGATTTCGCGCTTCACTCTACGCGAGAAAGGAGAGCCTGGGGGCGATGTGCTGCGCTCGCTCCACATCTGGTGCAGCGTACTCAAAAATTTATAACGAAACAAAGCACACTATGAAGAACAAAATAATCTGCTTTCATCTCTTTAACGACTACAGCGGGAGCCCCAGAGTGCTGAAGAATGTGCTGTGCAGGCTGTTACAAGAGGATATAGAGGTAGAGCTCATCACCTCGAGAGGCGGTGTACTCGACGAGCTACCCCCCTCAAAAAACCTCAAACGCAGGTGGTACAACTACGCCTACAGCAGCAACTGCCTTGTGACTACGTTGCGCTACAGCATAATACAGATATACACTTTCTTTGTAGCTTTGGGATATATGTTCGACAGGCGGACGGTCTTCTATATAAACACCCTGCTACCCTCGGCCCCTGCCATAGCAGCGTGGATAATGGGAAAAAAGATTATCTACCACTACCACGAGAACGCTGCGGTGAAAAGCACATTCTACCGCCTGCAGGCGTGGGTTATGCAACAGATAGCTACAAAGATTATATGCGTGAGCGAGTACCAGCGTTCGTTCCTCAAAAGAAAGAAAGGGGTAATTGTAATTCCAAACACCCTGGAAGAGAAGTTCCGCGAAAAACTGCTCCCCGCTCCCGCCGAGGCCTTTGAGCGCAAGCGCGTGCTTATGCTCGGCTCGCTGAAAAAGTATAAGAGCCCGCTGGAATTCATATCCATAGCAAGGGATTTGCCAGAGTATAACTTTGAAATGGTGATAAATGACGAGCAGAAAAACATAGAATCTTTCTTGCAGGAGAACGGCGTCACCGTGACAGAAAACCTCGAGATATATCCCCGCCACGAGGAAGTGAGCACCTTCTACAACCGCGCCTCACTTGTTGTGAGCCTCACAAACAAAGAGCTCGCCATAGAGACATTCGGCCTCACCGCACTCGAGGCTATGAGCGCGGGCCTGCCTGTGATAGTACCCACCGTGGGAGGCATTGCCGAAATGGTACACGACGGGGTAAACGGCTTTAAGATAGATGTACAAAATTTAACATCGATAAAGAATAGTATAAGAAATATATTGTCGAATAAACAATTATATCTATCTTTGTGCAATAATTCTTTAAGACAATCGAAGAATTACGATTCAAACGCAATAGTTGAATATATTTTGAAAATTTCAAACAATAATCTACAATGAAAAAAGTCGCTATAATAGGTATTCAGGGGGTTCCTGCCAATTACGGCGGCTTTGAAACACTTGTAGAAAATATCATAGGCGAGCACCGCTCACAAGACATTGAATACACTGTCTATTGCAGCGGTAAGGATATGCCCACAAAGGTCAAGGAGCACAAAGGGGCGAAGCTCAAATATATCCCTTTGCGTGCAAACGGCCTGCAGAGCGTCTTCTATGACATCGTGGCTATGATGCGTTCTATACGCGGCTACGACGCACTGCTCATTCTGGGCGTGTCGGGCTGCATCTTCCTCCCTATCCTCAAGCTTTTGAGCAGAGCAAAGATAATTGTAAACATAGACGGCCTGGAGCACCGCCGCGACAAATGGTCGCGCTTTGCACGCAAGTTCCTGCTTCTCTCCGAGGTGTTTGCAGTGAAATGCGCTCACATCGTAATTACCGACAACAAAGGTATCTCGGACTATGTAGGGTGGAAATACAACATAAAAACGGAACTCATAACCTATGGCGGCGACCACGTGACAAAGACCGCAGCCCCCGAGAGACAGCTTGAAATTCTCGACAGATATGGCCTTAAAAGCGGCGAGTATGTGATGTCGCTCTGTCGCATAGAGCCCGAAAACAACTGCCACATCACCCTCGAGGCACTCTCTAAATGTAACAAACAGCTTGTGTTTGTAGGTAACTGGAACCGAAACGAGTACAGCCGCAAGCTCAAAGAGAAATATCAGGTAAACAGCAACATTCTGCTGCTCGACAGCATTTACGACCTTGAGATACTGCACGTTCTGCGCGGTAACGCACGCTGCTACATACACGGACACAGCGCAGGAGGTACAAACCCCTCGCTTGTGGAAGCTATGTTCTTTGGCCGTCCCATACTTGCCTACGATGTGGTGTATAACCGCGAGACAACTCACGGCAAGGCACATTTCTACAGCACCTGCGAGGAACTCATCGCCTTGCTCGAAAAGGACGATTTGCAGTGTGACGACCTGCGCAAAATTGCCGACCGCCACTACACCTGGAAGAATATCATACAAGAGTACGAGCAGCTCTATTAAATTCATAGAGCACCATATACACAAAAAAGG
>JAZRLR010000001.1:0-36005 GCA_045646965.1 Bacteroidaceae bacterium | reverse complement strand
CTCATCGCCTTGCTCGAAAAGGACGATTTGCAGTGTGACGACCTGCGCAAAATTGCCGACCGCCACTACACCTGGAAGAATATCATACAAGAGTACGAGCAGCTCTATTAAATTCATAGAGCACCATATACACAAAAAAGGAAAGCACCGCGGTGCTTGCCTTTTTTGTGTATATCGCTCTTTTACGCTTTTCTTTCGAGCTCTTGCAGATGCTCCATCTTCTTTGTCTCGAGGAACTCGTACACGCCGCACAGGTGCTCGCGCACACGTCCCTGACCAAACTCGTATACCTTGGTTGCAAGGCCGTCGAGGAAGTCACGGTCGTGACTCACACAGATGAGCGTGCCGTCATAGTCCTGCAACGCCTGCTTCAGGATATCCTTTGTCTTGAGGTCGAGGTGGTTAGTGGGCTCGTCGAGAATGAGAAGGTTCACTGGCTCGAGCAGAAGCTTCATCAAAGCAAGACGGGTGCGCTCGCCTCCCGAAAGCACCTTCACCTTTTTTGCGCTTGCCTCGCCGCCAAACATAAACGCACCCAAGAGGTCGCGTATCTTGTTACGAATCTCACCCTTTGCCACGTCGTCGATAGTCTGAAAGACAGTGAGGTTCTCGTCGAGCAGCGACGCCTGATTCTGCGCAAAATATCCTATCTGCACATTGTGACCAAGCTGCAACGAACCCTCGTGCTCAAGTTCTTTCATAATACACTTTACAAGAGTCGATTTACCCTCGCCGTTACGTCCAACGAAAGCCACTTTGTTACCGCGCTCAATGGTGAGATTCACCCCGCCGAAGATACGCTTCTCGTCAAAGGCCTTGCCCACGCCGTCCATAATCACGGGGTACTGTCCCGAGCGGGGCGAAGGGGGGAATTTGAGCCTCAACGCCGATGTATCCTCCTCGTCCACCTCAATGATTTCGAGTTTCTCGAGCATCTTCACGCGGCTCTGCACCTGCAAAGTCTTTGAATATGTACCCTTGAAGCGCTCAATGAAATCCTTGGTCTCTTGAATCATCTTCTGCTGCTCCTCCCACTGTTTCATCTGCTGCTCGCGACGCTCGGCACGCAGCACAAGATACTGCGAGTAGTTTACCTTGTAGTCGTATATGCGTCCCATAGTCACCTCAATGGTGCGTGTAGTTATATTATCGACAAATTTACGGTCGTGGCTGATAACCACAACAGCCTTGCCGTTGCTCACGAGGAAATCCTCTAACCAGCCTATAGATTCTATGTCGAGGTGGTTAGTGGGCTCGTCGAGCAGCAGCACGTCGGGGTTGCGCAAGAGCATTTTTGCGAGCTCAATACGCATACGCCATCCACCCGAGAACTCGCTTGTTTGACGGTTAAAGTCCTTTCTCTCGAAGCCGAGACCCAGGAGAGTCTTCTCCACATCCTCCTCGAAATGTGTCATATCTATGGCATAGAACTTCTCGCTCTTTGTGGCAACCTCCTCAATGAGCGCCATATACTCGTCGCTCTCGTAGTCGGTGCGTGTGGCAAGCTGGTTATTGAGCTCGTCAATCTCGGCCTCCATCTGATAGAGGTGGCTGAAGGCCTGCGACGCTTCCTCGAAGACCGTGCGACCATCCTCGGTCATAAGATGCTGCGGCACATAGGCAATGACCGTGTCCTTGGGAGCCGACACCGTACCTCGCGTAGCCTGACGCACGCCTGCAAGAATTTTCAGCAAGGTACTCTTGCCCGCACCGTTCTTTCCCATAAGGGCTATGCGGTCCTTGTCGTTTATAACAAATGAAACATCGCTGAAAAGCGTAGTGCCGCCAAATTCCACGGCGAGTCCGTCTACAGATACCATATATTTAATTTAATTATTCGATGAAAAAGAGGGATTTTACTTCCCTCCTTTAAGTTTTTGTATGCAAAGATAGTAACACTTTAGCGTATTTCACAGCGAGTGCAGACTATTTTCGATAGATTATCAAAGATACAACTTTTTCGCCAAACAGCATAACTACCACCCCTGCACATACAATGCAAATATTTTGCAAACAGCTTTACAACCATTTCTCGGCACAAAATCGCTAAATTTGCATAAAACAAAAAACTATGATACGAAATCTTGGAACAATCTTCCTCGCTGTAGTGCTTGCATTTGCTGGGTGCAGTGCCGACAGAGACAACCCCGATGTTACAATGACAGGCGTGTGGACACTGCGCAAAGTAATATTTCCCACGGGATACACCGTCACCTATCCCAACACACAAGGCTACACTCGCTGCAAGATATATGACAGCGACAGCACTTTCTACCACGCCGAATTGCTGTCGGTGGGCAGCGAAACTATGGTCATACCTTTGGAGATGGAGCGCTACACCCTTATACACGACAGCAGCGACACCCTGCTCGTGGAAAACGGACGCTTTATGATGCACTTCCGGCTCACCGACGACACCACCTACACGGTATACAACAACCTTGAGCAAGAGCTGTGGACAAGAACCGACAATATGAGCGAGAAACGCAGGCAGGAGATATGCGACATAGTAAAAAACAATATAGATTCGTGCGTAGACGATGCAAAGAACTTTATATTTTCCACAAGTGAGAAACGCCTCCAAGAGGAAAACCGCAAGATGCTCTACATAACCGTGATTCTTGCTTTGGTAGCCATACTTCTCATAACAAACACACGGCATATCGTCAAAAAGAACAGAGCTATGCGCCGTGAGCTCGAGCTCATAAACGAGCAGAACCGTCTGCGACCGCAGCCCGTGACACAAGCTATAAAAATGGTAGAACAGGAGTTCTTTTCATCGCCCTACTACCGCACTCTGCGCAGCCGCATAGAAAGCGGCGAGACACTCAAGGAGTGCGATTGGGAAGAGCTCGAGGAAAGGATTAAACCCGTTTATCCACATTTTACAAGCCGTCTGCACAACCTGCACAATATGTCGTTGCACGAGTTTCAGGTGTGCCTTCTGCTCAAGATAAACATACCACCCTCGCAAATAGCAAGCGTGCTGTGCAAAGAGGTGAGCAGCATAAGCAGCACCCGCAGCAGGCTCTACAACAAGGTATTCGGCAAGAAAGGAAGTTCAAAAGAGTGGGACGCTTTCATTGCCACGCTATAGCCTGCAAACCTTTGCAAACATAAAATGCAAACTATGTGCAAACACAAAAACTTGCACGCCACACAGCGCAAAGCTAATATTGCAGCGAGAATTCTCAACAAAAAGTATTAAATCTCAAAAAGACAGAATTATGAAAAAGAATCTTTTAAAATCACTTTGCGCAATTTTTGTGACAATTGCCGCAACAGTTTCGGCCACAGCACAGACATCGCCCGCCATCCCCGACGAAGAGCTCAAGGGCGTGTGGATTTACACCTCGTACAAAGCGGGTAACCTCACATTCGACAACGATTTCCCCTCTTTAAAAATATATGGCGAGAACGGGGAGTATTGCTGTGCACAAGTGTATAAGCTGCGCAGCGGAGCATACAAGATAATCCCTCACGCCTACGGAGTGTATATATACCGCAACGGCGAATACACAGAATGTGGCCGCAAGGGTAACTTGAACCTCACCTCGCCCACAAACTTCCACGGTAGTTGGATGGGACGCACCGAATATTGGGAGAAAGCCACAAATTTCCCGAGCGAGCTGCGCGACTACATTATAGGCGAGTGTAAGAAGTCGGTGCTCGGCGATGCCAAGGAGTACCAGGAGCTCATCGATAAGCACTGGATAAACAGAAAAAAATAAAATAAGGTTACAGAGCAACCCGAGCCGAAAGAGAGCTCGGCATTGCAAAAAAGCCTCGGGTGCATTACGCACCCGAGGCTGCTATTTTATATTCAAGGCTTTTATTTTATGAATCCCTGCTTCTCGAGCTCTGAAGCCACAACCAGAAGCTCGTCGTACCACTCGGCGCCGAAACGCTCTATAAGCGGTTCCTTGAGAAACTGGTAGGCTCTGATACCCTTGCGGCGGCCTGCCACCACAGCGCTGCGGCACACGTCCCACTTGTGAAAGTTCACGGCAGTGAGGTCGCCCACCTTGCGCAGACGCACGGGATAGAGGTAGCACGAAATAGGCTTGCGCCAGCCGGTGCGTCCCTCGTTGTAGGCCTTTTCTATGAGGCAGATGCAGCAACCCTTTTCGTCGCGCGAAGCAAATATGCAATCCTTGCCATTTACGATGGAGGTCACAAGGTCGCCGTCGCGGTCGGTGTACACAACGCCCTGCTCATCGGCTATGGCGCGTGCCTCGGGAGTCATCTCGGGTGCCACCGTCTCCAACGCCTCTTCGAGTTTCTCCACCTCGTCAAACAGCACGGGAGCTCCTGCATCGCCCTCAACGCAACAGATACCTTTGCAGTGTGAGGGGTTGCAGCAGAAATACTCCTGAAAGAGGTCGAACGAGACTATTGCGTCGCCTATCTGCACCATAATATCTTATCCTATGAGTGAAGTACCTGTCATCTCGGCGGGAGCCTGCAAGCCCATAATCGACAAGATTGTGGGAGCTACGTCGGCAAGGATACCGTCCTTGATTGTGGCGTTCTCTTTGTTTGTCACATACACACAGGGCACGGGGTTCAATGAGTGCGCTGTGTTGGGTGAGCCGTCGGCATTCACTGCGTTGTCGGCGTTACCGTGGTCGGCGATGATGATTGACTCGTAACCGTGTGCACGGGCAGCCTCGATAACATCCTTCAAGCAAGCGTCCACTGCAAGCACAGCCTTCTCAATAGCGCTGTAGATACCGGTGTGTCCCACCATATCTCCGTTGGCAAAGTTCACTACAATGAACTCGAACTTCTCCGATTTAATCTCGGCAACGAGCTTGTCCTTAACCTCGTAGGCGCTCATCTCGGGCTGCAAGTCGTATGTGGCAACCTTGGGAGAGGGTACAAGGATGCGCTCCTCACCCTCGTAGGGAGTCTCGCGACCACCGTTGAAGAAGAATGTAACGTGAGCATATTTCTCGGTCTCGGCGATGTGAAGCTGTTTCATACCCTGCTTTGCCACATACTCTCCAAGTGTGTTATCCACGTTCTCTTTGTCGAAGAGGATGTACACGCCAGTGAATTTTGCGTCGTAGGGAGTCATACAATAGTACTGCAAACCGGGGATTGTGTTCATACCCTCGGCAGGCATATCCTCCTGTGTGAGAACCACTGTGAGCTCTTTTGCACGGTCGTTGCGGTAGTTGAAGAAGATAACTGCGTCACCCTCGGCGATGCGTGCGTCGTATGCGCTGTTTACAATGGGCTTGATGAACTCGTCGGTAACACCCTCGGCATATGACTCCTCAACAGCCTTAACCATATCATCGGCAACCTTACCCTCGCCCTTAACGATGAGGTCGTAGGCAATCTTCACACGCTCCCAACGCTTGTCGCGGTCCATAGCGTAGTAACGGCCCACGATAGTTGCGAGCTTGAGGTTCTTTGCAGTGAGGTCGGCGATGAAGCCTGCGCCGCTCTTGGGGTCGGTGTCACGACCGTCCATAAAGCAGTGCACATAAGCGTTCTCCACGCCCTGCTCTGTCGCAAATTTATACATTGCCTCGAGGTGCTCGAGTGAGCTGTGTACACCACCGTTTGAGGTGAGTCCCATAAAGTGGAGCTTCTTACCGTTCTTTTTTGCATACTCCACAGCCGATACGAGCTGGGGGTTCTGCGCAATTGAGCCGTCGGCTATTGCACGGTTGATTTTCAACAAATCCTGATAAACCACGCGACCGCCACCGATGTTCAGGTGACCTACCTCGCTGTTACCCATCTGACCTGCGGGAAGACCTACATTCTCACCGCTTGCCTGCAAACGTGAGTTAGGATATACCGACACCAAATGATCCCAATAAGGGGTGGGAGTATTGAAAATAACGTCACCTTTGCCGTGGTTACCAATGCCCCAACCGTCAAGAATTACCAATAATGCTTTATTTGCCATAATATTTCGAATTAAGATTTCACATTTTACCGGCGCGGCACGCCCTCCTTGACGCACACACGCATTCTGTTGCAAAAATAGAACTTTTATTCCTTATTTCGGCAATCATCGGGGATAAAATTCACTATTTTGCCCCGAAGATTCCTCTGCGGCGTGCTTTATGTGATAAATATTGATTAAATTATCTAAATTATGGGATAATTTTAAGGAGTTAGCGGTGTGCCCACCCAAAAAAAGCCGTATCTTCGCAAGCGGAATACTCCCTTTACTGCAATGAAACACCCATTGGAACTTTTCGGATACTGCCCCAAGTGTGGCAGCCGCGCCTTCGACACAAACGATTTCAAGTCGAAACGATGTGCCGACTGCGGCTTTGTCTACTACTTTAACGCTGCGGCGGCAACGGTTGCCGTTATAGCAAACGAGAGGGGCGAGATTCTTGTGGCACGACGGGCAAAAGAGCCCGCCAGGGGCACGCTCGACCTGCCAGGCGGCTTTTCCGACAGCCTCGAGACAGCCGAGGAGGGGGTTGCGCGCGAGGTTATGGAGGAGACGGGCTTGCGCCTCACAAAGGCACGCTACCTCTTTTCGCTGCCCAACAGGTATTTATACTCGGGATTTGAGGTGCACACACTCGACCTCTTTTTCCTGTGTGAGACCGAGGAGGGCCCCCTGTGCCCCCGCGACGATGTGGAGGCGCTGCAATGGATGAGTATCGATGAGCTCAACCCCGACCTTTTCGGGCTCTCGTCAATAAAGAAAGCGATAGAAAAACTGAAGACAATTTATAAAGAGAGAACTATAAAATGAAAAAAACAGTCCTTGCCATAATGCTCGCAACGGCCACAACAGCCATATATGCACAGAGCAACGACAATTTGTTGAAAGAGAGCCGCCGCCTCTACTCCGACAGGGAGTACAGCCCGCTGCTCGGCACCATAGAGAAGATTGAGACAGAGAGTCTCAACACATTAGAGAGACAGGAGATTGAGCTGCTGCGCGCCAAGGCCACCTTTGCCGCCGACTACCTCGAGGGACGCGCCCTGCTTCTGCAATACCTTGCCGACTACCCCGAAACGACACATCGCAGCACAGTGGCGGCACTCATAGCCGAGTCGTACTACTATGCACACAACTTTGAGCTTGCACGCAAGTGGTTCGACGAGACCGACTTTGAGCGTCTCGACACCTACGAGCGCGAACGCGCAGAACTCTGCCTTGCCCTCACCCTGCAGGAGTGTGGCGAGAGCGAGAAGGCACGCAACACCCTCGCGTCGCTCTGCCTCACGAGCAGCAGATATGCCGACGACGCACAGTTTCATCTGGCCGTAGTACAATACCACGCCGACGAGCTTGCACAGGCCTACGAGGGGTTCAAGAAAGTGGAGTTCAGCGACAAATACTATCTCGAAGTACCCTACTACATCGCCGGCATATATGTGAAAGAGAGCAAATGTGAGCAGGCGTTGCAAATATCCGACCTCTTCATCGCCGACCACAGCGACAAGCGTCAGGGCACCGCAATGAAACAGATAAAGGGAGCCGCCCTTTTCGGCCTCAAAAGATATGCCGACGCCATAGCACCGCTCGAGGAGTACATCGACGGCACAGCACCCGACAAACATCAGCGCATAGCCTGCTACCAGCTGGCTTTGAGCTACTTCGAGACAGGAGAGACCGACAAGGCCGCTGCGTGGTTCAACGAGTGCACAGGCCCCGAGGATGCCATCACACAGAACGCCTATCTGCACATAGGTATAATACACCGCAAAGAGCAGAATATGAACGCGGCGCGTATGGCATTTGAGCGTGCGGCAAATATGGACTGCGACAACCTCATACGCGAGGAGGCACTCTACAACTACGCCCTCTGCATACACAGCACACGCTACTCGCCCTTTGCCGAGAGCGTAAAGACCTTTGAGCGTTTCCTCAACGAATACCCCGCTTCGCCCCACTGCGACCAGGTGAACAAATACCTTGTGGAGGTATATATGAACACCCGCAACTACGACGTGGCACTGCAATCGATAGAGAAGATTACAGCCCCGTCGCCGCTCATCCTCACAGCAAAGCAAAAGGTACTCTATCGCCTTGGTGTTCAGGCCTATATAAACAGAGATATGAACGGCGCCATAAACTTCTTTGACCGCTCGATAGAACTGTCGAAGTATGACAAGGGCACACACAGCGACGCCCTCTATTGGAGAGGAGAAGCCTATTACGACAAGAGCAATTACACCACAGCGGCAGCCAATTACAAGAGCGTCATTGCAATGGGCGACCACAACCACGACAATGCCACATACGGCCTCGCCTACACATATTTCCAGCGCGGAGATATGGCCAACGCAAGAAAAGAGTTCACACGTTTCCTGAAGAGCGCAAATACCAAGGAGCTGTGTGCCGACGCTTGCAACCGCATAGGCGACTGCTATTTCTACAGCCGCGACTACCGCTCGGCCGAGAGCTACTACCAAAGGGCCGCCGATACACACCGCGACAACCGCGATTACGCCCTCTATCGCATTGCCATAGCACAGGGACTGCGCAAGGACTACACCGCCAAGACCGAGACTCTCACACGCCTCATCGCCGACCACCCAGAAAGCAATTATATACAGCAGGCCTACTACGAGAAAGGACGCGCATACATTGAGCTCGAGGAGAACGGAAAGGCCATAGCAGCCTTTGAGCAACTTATAAAGAGATTCCCCCACAGCGACCTCACACGCGTTGCGTCGGTAGAGAGAGCTATGCTTCTCAACAGCACGGGCGACCACACAAAAGCCATCGACGCATATAAGGACATCATAGCACGTTACCCCCACAGCGAGGAGGCACACACCGCGGCACAAGACCTCAAGAATATCTATGTGGAGCAGGGCGATGTGGAGACATACGCTCAATATGCCGCAAACACAGCAGGTGTGAAGGCAGTGGAGAGCAGCGAGATAGACACGCTCACCTTCTTTGCAGCCGAGAAAATTTACGGCCGCGGAGAGAGCGATGCCGCCGCAACAAAATTCGAGGAGTACCTCACAAAATTCCCCGAGGGCAGTTTCATTCTCGACAGCCACTACTACCTGGGTGTGATATATTACAACGCAGGGCAGAGCGACAAGGCTGTAGCCCACTTTGAGCAGGTAGCCGCCTTCACCGACAACAAATACAGCGAGGAAGCTATGGCACACGCTTCAGAGATACACTTCCGCAGCGAACGCTGGGAAAAGGCTATGGAGCTATATGGCAAGCTCATTGAGAAGAGTAGCGACACACAGCGCAAGGCCGCCTGCCGTATGAACCTGTTGCGCTGCGCCTATAACACGGGAGATGCCTGCACGGCAGCCACGGCACGCGAGATTCTTGCAAAAGATGCCCCCTCGCCCGAGGACAAACGCGAAGTGCAATACTACCTTGCCAAGAGCCTGCTCGACGAAAACACCGCCGAGAGCGAGAAGATACTCGTCGAGCTTGCAAGCGACACCCGCACCATATATGGCGCCGAGGCAAAGTTCCTGCTTGCACAGGTTATGTACGAAGGAGAACGTTACGACGAATGTGAGAAAGAAATCTTTGAATACATCGACGAGAGCACACCCCACGCCTACTGGCTTGCACGCAGTTTCATCCTCTTGGCCGACCTCTACTCGGCACAGGGACGCGACAGCGAGGCAAAGCAATACCTGCTGTCGCTGCAGAACAACTACACAGCCGACGACAATATCAAAGATATAATTGCAGACAGATTGGAAAAAATTTCGGTTAAAGAACAATGATACATCACAATATGAAAAAAATATTATTTACGGTGGCCGCCCTTGTAGCGGCGGGCGCTGTATGTGCACAGAAAGATTCGCTGAACGCCGTCATACAGGTGGAGAACAGCTACAGCCCCGTTGTCACAAAGGCAACGAAGAAAGGATTCACCCCCACGACAGATAACACCGTGGCAGCCCCTCTGGAGCTCGAGTTCTCGCAGCAGGCGACACCCTTCACCGAGTTCACAAGCGAGAGAGAGGTTGAGGATATTCTGCCCACACACAAGAGAAGCCTCCCCGCCTATGCCCGCGCAGCCTATGGCACCGGGCACAACGCCGATGCAAAGCTCTATTATATATATGACATAAGCAAGAGAGACAAAGTGAGCGCCGAGGCCACATTCAACGGTTATAACACAAACCTGAAGGGTGTCGATGGCAAATGGGACTCACGTTTCTACACAACAGCCGTGGGTGCAGGCTACACACACCGTTTCGACGCGCTCCAACTGAAGACCACAGCCAACTATGCGGGCAGCGTCTTCAACTACCAAGCGTGGACACCCACCGACAAGCAGCACCTGCAACAGGGCAAGGTGGGCATCGAGGGTAAATCTATCCTCGCAGGAGCGTTCTCTTATGAGTTCGGTGCAGCCTTCTCGCGTCTCAACTACAAATATTCACCCTACAAGTTCCTGAACGAGGAGAATATAGGTGGCCACGTTGCCGAGAATAAAATTTCACTCTCGGCGCTGCTTAAATATGAATCGACCGAGGAGGTGTTGCGCGATGCAGCATTGGGCATAAAAGCCGACAACTACACATACGCAGGTCGCTCCCTTTTCGACAATATGCTCTCGCTTGAGCTCAACCCCTATATCAGCGCGCGCGCATTCGGCACCAAGATAAGAGCGGGGCTCAACATAAGCCTCATCACAAAGCACGGCGCACTCCTTGCCCTCGCGCCCGACATCGCCACAGAGACAGGCGTGGGCGAGAGACTCACCTTTTACACATCCATAAAAGGCGGACGCACAGCGACCGGCATAGAGACACTCGGGCAGATTAACCCCTACTGGAATTTTGCCAGCCTTGCACCACAATATACCATTGCCGATATCACGGCAGGCATAAGAATGTCATACGACTCCTTCTCGGCCGAGGCCTTCATAGGATATGCCTACACAAAAGATGCCCTGCTGCCCACATTTGCAACAGCCGACAACGACAAGGGCGTTGCCGCTCTCATTGCACAAGACAATCTTGGCAAGGCCTGCATAGGCCTGCGTGCCGCATACGATTACGAGGGATGGCTGAAGGGCACCGCCGAGACAAGGCTCAACGCATACAGCGGCTGCGACAAGCCCCTGCTGCTTATGAAGCCCCGCTTCGAGCTCAACCTCTGCGCCGAGGCCCGTCTCATTGAGGATTTATATGTAAACCTCACCTACAGCCTTGCGACATATACCTATAACACCCCCTCGCATACAAAAAACGAGCTGAACCTGCGCACAAGCTACAGATTCCTCGACCGCTATTGCGCCTTCTTTGAGGGAAACAACCTCTTTAACGGCAAGTATATGAAGTACGCGGGATACTACGAGCAGGGCATCAACCTGCTTTTGGGCGTGAGCGCCTCGTTTTAACCCCTGCGGCACATTGGAGCGAGAAAAAATTTACACCTATATAAAATAATATATTATTTTAAGAGGGAACGAGCCGCGGCAATTATTATTTTTTTAGTTTTTTTGGTTCGTTTATACGCGAAACTTTAATACTTTTGCCGCAAATTTCAGAAAGCTAAACAAGATGCAGAAGAATTTAGTAATAGTAGAGTCCCCCGCAAAAGCAAAGACTATCGAGAAATTCCTGGGTAAGGATTACAAGGTGATGTCGAGCTACGGACATATATGCGATTTAAAGAAAAAGGAGTTCAGCATAAACATCGACACATTTGAGCCGGTGTATGAAATTCCCGCCGAGAAGGAGAAGTTGGTAAACACCCTGCGCACCGAAGCAAAGAAAGCCGACACTGTGTGGCTTGCTTCCGATGAGGACCGCGAGGGAGAGGCCATAAGCTGGCACCTCTTCACAGAGCTCGGCCTGGAGCCCGAGAAAACCAAGCGCATTGTATTCCACGAGATTACAAAGAACGCCATACTCGGAGCCATAGAGAACCCCAGAGCCATAGACACCAACCTTGTCTATGCACAGCAGGCACGCCGCGTGCTCGACCGCATTGTGGGATTCAAGCTATCGCCCGTGCTCTGGCGCAAGGTGAAGCCCGCCCTCTCGGCAGGCCGCGTGCAGTCGGTTACCGTGCGTCTCATTGTGGAGCGCGAGCGCGAAATAAACAGTTTTGTGTGCGAGCCCAGCTATCGCGTGACAGCGCAGTTCGAGCTGCCGAGCGACGGCGGTGAGGCCAGAATTCTGAACACAGAGCTTTCAAAAAGATTCAAGACCAAAGAGGAGGCCGAGGAGTTCCTCAAGTCGTGCAAGGACGCCTCGTTCACCATCGACGATGTGAGCACAAAGCCTTTGAAGAAGAGCCCCGCAGCACCCTTCACCACATCGACCTTGCAGCAGGAAGCCGGCCGCAAGCTGGGCTTCACCCTGTCGCAGACTATGATGGTTGCACAGCGACTCTACGAAGCCGGATACATCACATATATGCGTACCGACTCGGTAAACCTGTCGGCACTCTGCATAGGCTCTTGCAAGAGCGTAGTCACCGACACATACGGTGCCGACTACCTGAAGAGTCGCAACTACTCCACCTCGTCAAAGGGAGCGCAGGAGGCACACGAGGCCATACGCCCCACATATATGAGCAACCCCTCAATAGAGGGAACTATGCCCGAGAAACGTCTCTACGAGCTCATCTGGAAGCGCACCCTCGCCTCACAGATGGCCGACGCCGCCTTTGAGAAGACAACGGTAAACATCTCCATCAGCGGACACGAGGAGAGCTTTGTGGCAACAGGTGAAGTGACCGTATTCGACGGATTCCTGCGCGTGTACAAAGAATCGACCGACGAGGAGAGCGGCAGCGACTCCATCTCACTCCCCGCAGTGAAGATGGGCGAGCAGCTGAAAGCCGTTGAGGTAATCGCCACAGAGCGTTTCACACAGCACCCCCCGCGATACACCGAGGCAAGCCTTGTGCACAAGCTCGAGGAGCTCGGCATAGGCCGCCCCTCTACCTACGCCCCCACAATCAGCACCATACAGCAGCGCGGATATGTGGAGAAGGGAAACAAAACCGGCACAAGCCGCAAGTACAGCATCCTGACACTGAAAAACAACAAGATAACCACAAAAGAGGGAAAAGAGAGCGTAGGCGCCGAGAAGGGCAAGCTCATACCCACCGACATAGGAATTGTGGTAAACGACTTCCTGCTCGAGTTCTTCCCCGACATTATGGACTACAAGTTCACAGCCAATGTCGAGAAGGTATTCGACGAGATTGCCGACGGCAAGAAACCCTGGGTGGAGCTTATAAAGAGTTTCTACGCCGACTTTGAGCCCCAGATAGAAAACATCGTGCAAACAAAGAGCGAGCACAAGGTGGGCGAGCGCGTGCTCGGCACCTGCCCCACAACAGGCAAGCCCGTGTCGGTGAAGATAGGACGCTTCGGCCCCATCGTGCAGATAGGCTCGGCCACCGACGAGGAGAAACCCCGTTTCGCACAGATGAAACCCGGTCAGACACTCGAGACCATAACCCTGGAGGAGGCACTCGGGCTCTTCAGCCTGCCCCGCACACTGGGCGACTTCGAGGGCGAGACCGTCACCATAGGCGCAGGACGCTTCGGCCCCTACATAAAATATGGAGCAGCCTATGTAACCCTGCCCAAAACCTTCGACCCCTTGACAATTTCGCTCGAGGAGGCCACAGAGCTCATTCTCGAGAAACGCAAGGCCGAGGCCGAGCGCGTCATAAAGAAATTTGACGAGGAGCCCGCACTGCAGGTTCTCAACGGACGCTTCGGCCCCTACATCGCATACGACGGCAGCAACTACAAACTGCCCAAGAACGTGACACCCGCAGAACTCACACTCGAGGAGTGTATAGCGATAGTAAACAAGCAGAAAGAGGGCGGAAAGAACACAACCAAGACAACACGTCGATATACAAAGAAGAAGTAATGACACGCATTCTGCTCATAGGATATATGGGAGCGGGCAAGACAACGCTCGGACGCGCTCTTGCCGCCAAGCTCGGGATCACCTTCATCGACCTCGACAACTACATTGAGCAGAGATTCCGCAAGAATATCTCACAGATATTTGCCGAGAAGGGCGAGGAGGGGTTCCGCGACATTGAACGACGTATGCTTCACGAGGTGGCGGAGTTTGAGGATGTCATCATATCCACAGGCGGCGGCACCCCCTGTTTCTTCGACAATATCGAGTTTATGAACAGCAAAGGCATCACCGTCTACCTGCAGGTGCCGGTGGAACGCCTCTTTATAAGATTGAGCATTGCGCGCAAGCAGCGCCCGCTCATAAAAGACAAGAGCGACGACGAGCTCAAGGCCTTCATTGCCGAGCAGCTCGCCAAGCGCGAGCTCCACTACTCAAAGGCACAGCACACCTTTGAGGCCGACAAGCTCGAAGACATAACACAAATAGAATCATCGGTTAAAGCCTTTTGCCAAAAGTTTAACCTACCTTGACACACACATATAATAACAGCTAATACCACAGACAATGAGAAGATGGCGTATTGAAGATTCCGAAGAACTCTACAACATAAACGGTTGGGGTGCTTCGTATTTCAGTATCAACGAGGAGGGCAACATAGCCGTTACCCCCAAAAAAGATGGTGTTAAAATAGACCTTAAACATTTGATGGACGAGCTGCAGCTGCGCGACGTGGCAGCACCTGTCCTCATACGTTTCCCGGACATCCTTGACAACCGCATCGAAAAAATTTCGGGCTGTTTCAAGGTGGCATCAGAGGAGTACAACTACAAAGGCACACACTTTATCGTGTACCCCATTAAGGTGAACCAGATGCGCCCCGTGGTAGAGGAGATTATGAGCCACGGCAAGAAGTACAATATGGGACTCGAGGCCGGCTCAAAACCCGAACTGCACGAGGTTATCGCAATGAACCCCGACAGCGACTCTCTCATCATCTGCAACGGATACAAGGACGAGAGCTATATTGAACTCGCACTGCTCGCACAGAAGATGGGACGCAGCATCTACCTCGTAGCCGAGAAACTCAACGAGCTCAAACGCATTGCCAAGATAGGCAAGCGCCTGGGCGTGCGCCCCAATATCGGCATACGCATTAAACTTGCGTCGGAAGGCAGTGGCAAATGGGAGGAGAGCGGCGGCGACGCAAGCAAGTTCGGCCTCACATCGAGCGAGTTGCTCGAGGCACTCGAGCTGCTCGAGAAATATGACATAAAAGACTGCCTGCGCCTCATACACTTCCACATAGGCAGCCAGGTGACAAAGATACGCCACATAAAGACCGCCCTGCGCGAGGCTTCACAGTTCTATGTGCAGCTCTACAAGATGGGCTTCAAGGTGGAGTTTACCGACATAGGCGGAGGCCTCGGAGTCGATTACGACGGCACACGCTCGTCGAGCAGCGAGAGCAGCGTGAACTACTCGATACAGGAGTATGTGAACGACGCCGTGTATGCTATGGTCGATGCCGCCGACAAGAATAACATCCCCCACCCCAATATCATCACCGAGAGCGGACGCTCCGTTTCGGCTCACCACGCCGTGCTCATTATGGAGGTGCTCGAGACAGCAGCCCTGCCGCAGATGGACGAGGACTGGGAGGTATCACCCGAGGACCACGACCTTGTGAAAGAGCTCTACAAGATATGGGACGAGCTCAACCAGCGCACTATGCTCGAAGCCTACCACGACGCGCAGCAGATACGCGAGGAGGCACTCGAGCTCTTCAGCCACGGAATTGTAGACCTGAAGACACGCGCCCAGATTGAGAGTATGTTCTGGTCGGTGACACGCGAGATTCTCTCCATAGCAAAGACTATGAAACACGTTCCCGAGGATTTCCGCAAGCTGCACAAGCTCATTGCCGACAAGTACTTCTGTAACTTCTCGCTCTTCCAGAGCCTCCCCGACACTTGGGCGATAGACCAGTTCTTCCCCATTATGCCCATACACCGCCTCGACGAGCGCCCCGACCGTTCCTGCACCATACAGGATATGACCTGCGACAGCGACGGCAAGATAACCGATTTCATTCACTACAACGGCAAGGCCAACTCGCTGTGTGTGCACAAGGTGAAATCGAACGAGCCCTACTACATAGGTGTGTTCCTTGTAGGAGCTTATCAGGAGATTCTGGGCGACTTGCACAACCTGTTCGGCGACACAAACGCCGTGCACATCAGTGTGGACAAAGATGGCTACAAGATAGACAAGATAATTGACGGCGAGACCGTGGCCGATGTGCTCGACTATGTGCAGTTCGATGCCAAACGCCTTGTGCGTGCCCTGGAGACCTGGGTGACAAAGTCGGTGAAGCTTGGAAAAATTTCACTCGAGGAAGGTAAAGAGTTCCTCTCGAACTACCGTTCGGGATTGTACGGCTACACCTATCTCGAACCATAAAAACAGAATATGCAGAAGAAAAAAATCACAATTATAAAAGTGGGCGGCAAGATTGTCGAGGACAAGGAGTCGCTCGACGCACTGCTCGACCGTTTCACAGCCGTTGAGGGCGCAAAGGTGCTCATACACGGCGGCGGACGCTCGGCCACAAAGATAGCCGAGAGCCTGGGCATAGAGAGTAAGATGGTAAACGGACGACGCATCACCGACGAGGCTATGTTGCGCGTGGTGACAATGGTCTACGGAGGCCTTGTAAACAAGAATATCGTGGCAGGCCTGCAGGCAAGAGGGGTAAACGCCCTGGGCCTCACAGGAGCCGACTGCAATATCATCAGAGCACACAAACGCCCCGTAGGCGAGGTTGATTTCGGCTTTGTGGGCGACGTAGACAGCGCCGACGGCGAAATGATAAGCAAGCTCATAGAGCAAGGCATAGTGCCCATAATTGCACCGCTCACACACGACGGCAAAGGCAATATGCTCAACACAAACGCCGATACTATGGCAGCCGAGACAGCCAAAGGCCTCTCGCAGATATACGACGTGACACTCACCTACTGCTTTGAGTTCCCCGGCGTGATGCGCAACCCCGAGGAAAGCGACAGCCTCATCCCCCGCATCGACAAGGAGAGCTACCGCCGGCTGCTTGCCGACGGCATTGTGAGCGGGGGTATGATACCCAAGATAGACAACGCTTTCAACGCCATAGACAACGGAGTTTCGCAGGTGATAATCACCAAAGCCGATGCAATAGACGGCATCGCAGGAACACACATCGTTGCCTGACAATGATAAAAAAGAGCCGCATAACTCACCCCGAGTATGGGGATATTGAGATAACACGCAACCCGAGGGCGCGCCGCATCATACTGCGAGCGCGCCCCGATGCCATATATATCACCCTGCCCACACGCGCCACAAAAGAGGACCTCGCAAAAGCCATAGAGAGATACGGCGCCAAGCTCGCCGCACAGAAAGCAGAGCTGCAGACACCCGCCATCACCGCCGGCTTTAGAATAGACGGGGAGCTCTTCTCCTTTGGCATAGAGGAGCACGCGCAGAACCGCTTTGTGATGCGCCATAAGGGGCGCGAGGCCACCCTGCTGTGCCCCGCAGGAGCCGAGCTCGCCACACGCCGAGAGTGGCTGAAAAAGGTGATAAAGGAGGCTATGCGCCGCAGAGCGCAGGAGACTCTGCCGCAACGCCTGCACGAGCTTGCCACAAAGCACAGCTTGCAATATGGCAAGGTGAGCATACGCGACAGCCACACACGTTGGGGCAGTTGCAGCAGCAGGGGCGACATAAGCTTGAGCATATACCTTATGACACTGCCCGCAGAGCTCATCGACTATGTGCTGCTGCACGAGCTGTGCCACACACTCGAAATGAACCACAGCGACCGCTTCTGGCACAAGCTCGACACACTCACAGGGAGAGATTCCAAGCAGTTGCGCCTTGCGTTGAGGAAATATAAATGTAATCTATGACTCTATGACACGCCACCCTCCTCGTGCTGCGAAGAGACGACAGCGGGGAGGCGTTTATTTATTACACGAGCAAACAGGAGCATAAACAGTGCGGCCGTGAAAGCCAAAGTCGCATACCCGGCAGTGTCGCCCTGCACAGTGTCTGTGGCATCGGCACCAAACACAATATTTGAATAGGCCGCAATGGAGTTATTTACAATGTGCCCTATTATCGCAGGCAGAAGACTCTGCGTGCGGTAATACAGCCACCCGAAGCCAACGCCCAGGCAGGCCGCATAAAATATCTGCACAGGATTTGCGTGTATCACGCCAAAGAGCAGCGCCGCAACGCCTATCGCCAACCACGGCCTCTTGAAATAGCGCATAAGAGCAACCTGTATGGCACCGCGGAAAAGCAGTTCCTCGAGAATGGGCGCTGCCACAGCCACGGCCAGCAGCCCCGCAGGGTTGCCAAGCAGCATCTCCACCTCTTTCTCGTTATTATTTTCGAGGCCCGACCACGCCGCCAAAATATTGAACAGCACCATCATAGAGCCTATAAACAGCGTGGCATAGAAGAGCACACCACCCTTTACCTCGCGCAAAAAGCCCTTACCTATGCGCACATACTTAAAGAAAAGCAGATGCGCAATCATCGCCAGCGACGAGAGCAGCATACCCACCGCCAGGCCTCCCGCACGACAGTTCTCTGCCACCGAACCCGCAAGCGAGCTATATGTGGCATAGGAGACAGGCTCCACAGCGGCTTCGTAAAAGAGATAGCCGCCAAACTGCCCCGCCACCACAAAAACATACTGGTAAATGAGAAAATAGGCAATCAGCCTGACGATATTCAAAAAAAGGCTTAAACCTGTTGTTTTTTTCCACATAAAAGAGAGTTTTATATACCGCGCTTCACACGCGCCACATCCACCCCTATCTGCAAACGCAGGTCGTCTATGCAGGCAAAGGGTATCTCGTCGCGCAGACGACGTATGAACGAAACCAATATGCGATGATTGTAAATATTCTCGGAGAAATCGAGTATATGCACCTCAAGGGTGCGCAAATCGACACCCTGCAAAGTGGGCTTCACACCTATATTCATAACCCCCTTGTAACGGTTGCCCGCCACGGTTACCGCCACCTCATAGACACCGTCACGAGGCAGCATCTTCATCGCCTCCGAGGGCATAATATTTGCTGTGGGGAAGCCTATCTGCCTACCGAGTGCAGCGCCGTGCATCACCGTGCCGTCGAGGGTGTAGGGGCGCCCAAGAAGAGAACGCACAATGTCGGGCTCACCCGCCGCAAGAGCACGACGCACAGCCGACGAGCTTATCTTGCAACCGTCGGGAGCATACTGACCTATACCTACGACCTCGATGCCCGCCTTCTCGCCATAGGCGATATACTGCTCGAGCCCCTCGCCCTCCTGCGGACATCCGAAATGGTGGTCATATCCCACGGCAAGCATAGCCACGCCGAGTTTCTCCTTGAGCACCTCGTTCATAAAACGCTCGGCACTCATAGAGGCCATAAGGCTGTCGAACGAGAGCTGCACACAACGCTCCACGCCAAGCTGCTCGAGCAGCTGCATCTTCTCGTCGTTTGTGGTGAGAAGGAAAGGCTCACACTCGGCGCCAAACACTATGCGCGGATGCTTGAGAAAAGTTATTACAGTAAGCGGCAGGCCTCGCATAGCGGCCTTCTCGCGTATCTCCTTAATCATTGCGACGTGCCCGCGGTGCACCCCGTCGTACGACCCTATCGTGGCCGCCGTGGGTATCACCCTCACACTGTCTATATCGGTAATTATCTCCATATCGTTTTAAATAATCTCTGTCCAGGGGGCATTTCGCTCAATCACCACTGCATCTATGCCCACGCTGCGCGCAGCATCGCAGTTGGCCTGCGAGTCATCGAAGAAGATGGTGTCGGCAGCAGCTATACCCGCGCGCTGCAACACCTGCTCAAAAATCTCGGGCAAGGGCTTGCATAACCCCATCTCAAAGGAGAGGTACACCCCGTCGAAATAATCCTCCACAGCACGCCCCTCGAGCTGCGCAATACCACGGGCAATGCACTCCCAATGAATTGCATTGGTATTACTCAATAGAAACACCTTGTGGCCGAGTGCACGCAAACGGGTAATCTCACGCCACTTACACAAAGGAAATTCTCCCAACAGAGAGCACCAGGCAGCACGTATCGAGGAGTCAAGCACCTCACGGGGCTGCGAGCGTTTCTCCACGGGCAACAGCTCCGCGATGTAGTCGATGAGCTGCTGCGCAGAAATTTTACCCGCCTCAAAGGCCTGCATAGTCTCGTTGGCAAGAGTCATCGACTCTGTGAGAATAGCGGCATCGACGCCGAGCGCGGCAAAAGCCTCAAAGGAGCGACTCGGCTCAATATCGAGCAACACACCGCCAAGGTCGAAAATGAGATTTTTTTTATTGCTTGCCATACCTATTTCGTCTAAAAAAAGCAACGGAGCCCCGTTTCTAACTGCGAAGATATATTTTTTTTCTCAAAAACCTTGTTTCGGAAAATAAAATGTATTACTTTTGCATCGTATTTCAAAAAAAGAGATACTCGGGCTTTTAGCTCAGTTGGTTAGAGCAACAGACTCATAATCTGGAGGTCCTAGGTTCAAGCCCTAGATGGCCCACTAGCGGATAACAAAAGTTATCCGCTTTTTTATTGGTTGGGCTTTCACCTGCGGTTATCTCCTTCGTTCTATTCGTTTGCACCAGCTACGCTGACAGCAAACTACGAAGTCGATGGGTCTCTACGAGACAAATCTCAAGCCCTAGATGGCCCACGAAGAGAATCGCTTTCTGCGGTTCTCTTTTTTTGTATAGGACTTTGAAACACTGCCTTATCGCATCCCGCAGGGCGTGACTGCTCCACGCTACCTGCGACTATCTGCTGTCAGTGTTATCGAAACTTCGCCATTAGGTTTTGTTTTCACCTGCGGTTATCTCCTTCGTTCTATTCGTTTGCACCAGCTACGCTGACAGCAAACAACGAAGTCGATGGGTCTCCACGAGACGAATCTCGAGCCCTAGATGGCCCACGAAGCGGAGAACAAAAGTTATCCGCTTTTTTATTGAGTGGAGCTTGGGAGAGGACGGACTGCGTTTCGTGTGTGTGGGGATATTTTTTTGTCTACAGTAGACAAAAAAAATGCAAATTTTAGCAAAAAATATGCCTAAATTATATATATATATATATATATATTTGTATTTTAAATAAAATATTATCAATATTATAAACCATCACAAAATGAAACAACAAACAATTATGAGAAGCCTATTTTGCCTCCTCGTAATGGCAATGGCTTTTGTTGCTCGGGCTCAAGAACAGGGCAACTACTTTGTTCAGTATGGTGCGGATGTGACTGTGAATCACAATCAACATTACCCCATTATGGTGGGCGTAAGCAATGTGCGTGGCGACCAGCAGGCGATAAACAACATTGCTTCGGCTCCCCGCTGCCAGGCTTACTTTGACAAAACCGACACCGTATTTGAGGTAAAAAGTGGCGAAACAGTAACTCCCCAAATCGTAATCAACGGCAGTTGGATGCACGGATATGTATATGTCGATTGGAATGAGAATGGCCTGTTTGATGTAAATCTCACAGGCGATGGCCCCTACATCAAGGGAAATGACAATGAGCTTATGTGTTGGTCGCTTTATGACAAAGGTGGCAACGGAAACTCGGGCTGGAATAGTGCAGGTCTCGCTGTAAGTGGCGATGTCCTGACTCCCGGTTCTTTCCGCGTGCCCGAAGGCCTTGAGGTGGGTCTACATATCGTATGCGATATTGTATTATGTGGAACTGCATTGACCCCACAGGAGCAAGCTATGCAAATTATATCTCCGACGGAGCTTCTATCATCGATGTTACATTGAAAATTTCAGGCATTGCAAGCGGTGACGATTTGTATGAATACCCTATTAATGAGTACACCGAACCTCGCGTAGGTACTACACCCGATGCTGCATCGTGGAACGCCCTGCCTGACGGCCTCATTGCTTCGTGGGGCTCACGCGACATTCATTACAAGCTGCACGAAGTACCCGAGCACGTACAGCAGGATGCTGCTACATTGAGAGCGTGGAAAGGCGAGCGTGCAAACATACAGGCTGTGCTTTACAGCAAGACAGACCAGGGCACTCTCTCGGTTCGTATGACCGAATGGAAAAAGAATGGGGCTGCCACAGGTATCGACAAAGCGGGCGATGCACGTTTTGTAAATTACGTGATTACCGACGATTTCGCTTCGTGCGGCAACCATAGTATGAGTTATCCTACTTGGCTTGTGGCAGATGTTATAGACCAGGACAAGCCTCACGCTGTTCCTGCTATGGAGACACGCCCTGTGTGGTGTACTATCGAGGTTCCCCGCGAGATTTCTGCCGGCGAGTACACCACAGCACTCGAGGTTGTGAACGAGGAAGGCAACGTAGTAAAGAGCCTTGCGCTCACAATCGTTGTGGACAGCCACTCACTCCCCACTGTTGCGGAGCAGAAATTCCACCTCGACTTCTGGCAACAGCCTTATGCGGTAAGCCGTTACTATAGTGCAAAGCGTTGGAGCGATGAGCACATTGAGGCTCTACGCCCCTACCTGAAGGCTCTTGGTCGTGCAGGCCAGCGTGTCGTATCTACAATTCTTTTCTATGAGCCTTGGGGAGAGCAGACACACGACCTCTTTGACCCTATGGTTGAGACCATCAAAAAAGCTGACGGCTCTTGGGATTATGACTACACTGTATTTGACAAATATGTAGAACTCTGTGCGGAATGTGGCATAGACAAGTACATCAACTGTTTCTCTATGGTTCCCTGGGATATGAGCTTCCGTTACTGGGACGAGGAGAGCGAGAGCTACACCAGCCTCACTACAACCACATCTACAGAGGAGTATCGCGACTTGTGGAGCAACTTCCTCACAGCCTTCAAAGCACACCTCGTTGAGAAAGGTTGGTTCGAGAAGACAAACATCGCTCTTGACGAGCGTCAAGAGGCAGATATGCTCAACGCTTATAATATAGCGAATGCGTTAGGCTTCAATATGGCTCTTGCAGGTAACTATCACAGCTCGTTGTGCGACAAGTTCAGAGACCTGTGTGTACAGCTTGGTCAAGAGGGCCGATTCACTGCCGCCCAGCTTGCCGACCGCAAAGCAAAAGGCTGGGTAAGCACCTTGTACACAAGCTGCGCAAATGATGAGCCCAACATCTATTCAAACTCATACCCCGCAGAGGCAGCCTTCTTGCCTATCTACGCAGCCAAGATGAACCTCGACGGATACCTCCACTGGGCTTGGATGAACTGGGACGAACACCCCTTGACCGACAGCCGTTTCCGCAAGTTTGGTTCAGGCGACACATACTGCTACTATCCCGGTAATCGTTCAAGCATACGTTTTGAGCGTCTTATCGAGGGTATTCACCAATATGAGAAAATTCAGATTTTGCGTGAAGAGTATAGCAACGACCTTGACAAGACCTATACACTGAACACCCTTCTCAATCGCTTCGATGCTGCAAATGTTGCAGGAGAGGAGTGTGCAGCCATTGTCGATGACCTTGAGGCGTTCCTCAATGGTGTAGATGTTGAGGTGCCCGCAGCTCCCACTATCGCAACTGGCTATTATCATATGATTAGCAAGGCTACCGACCGCCGTGAGCACCTTTATAACGATGCGACACTCTCGGGTAACGGCAATCGCTTAACATTGCAGTCCGATGCAATGGTAAACACAAACAACGGTATTTGGTATATTACTTCTCTCGGAGGTGGTAAGGTTGGCATCAAGAACGGAGATGGTAACCCCATCGTGGCAGGTGGTAGCGGTGCATCCCTTATGGGCTCTTACACCCGGCTCACCATCGCCAGCACACAAGAAACCGATGGTGTATGCTACTACTATTTCGATTCGGCACTTAACTGTGCAAACAGCTCATACAGCGTGAGTGGCGTACATCACCTCACAACCTGGGCGGTAGGTCCTGCAACAGCAAACGACAACCTATGGCGCTTCGAGCCTGTAAACGTCGAGGGCAAGACTATCTATCAGGTGGAGATTGACCACGCAGACGGATATGTAGTATATAACAATGGCACAACAGTGCAGAACGCTTTTAATGGCGGTTTCTTTATTACCGATGGAGCTATCACAGAGGCACAGCTTTCGGGTGCTATCGTAGGTAACGACCTCAAAGACGGTGCACGTATTACTATCGAGGGCAATACCATTACCCTCACAGGCGTAAAACCCCGCATTGTAAAACAAGACCTTTACAACACCAGTAAGGGCGACGGTGTAATCCCCCCTTACCGTATTCCCGGTATCACAACAGCAAACAACGGTCGTCTCATCACGGCTGCAGCTCGTCTTGTATGTGGTACCGACCCTGGTTTTGGCCAGGTGGATGTTGTGTGCCGTACCAGCGACAACAACGGCGAGACTTGGAGCGATATGATTGAGGTGGCTGTGGGTACAGGAGAGGAGTCGGCAGAACGTAATATTTTCGAGACAGCTTTTGGTGACCCCGCTATCGTAGCCGACCGCACCAGCAGCGAGGTTTTGGTTATTGCTGTTGCCGGATGTACTCAATATGGTAACAGCCGCACTACCCGCCAGAACCCCAATATGATTGCCACCATTCATAGTACCGACAACGGTAACACTTGGGGAACCCCTGTCGATGTAACCGAGCCCATTTACAGCCTTTTCGACAGTGGCAATCCTATGCAGGCGGCTTTTGTGGGTGGTGGTAAAGTTTTTCAGAGCCGCATCGTAAGAAAGGACCGATATTATCGTCTCTATGCAGCTATGTGTGCCCGCCCCAATGGTAATCGCGTCATCTATTCTGATGACTTTGGCCGTACTTGGCACGCTCTTGGTGGAGCGTCGGCTCTTCCCGCGCCCGGTGGTGACGAGCCCAAATGTGAGGAACTGCCCGACGGCCGTGTGATACTTTCGAGCCGCGTAACAGGTGGACGCATCTATAACATATATACATACACAAACACTCTCACAGCCGAGGGCTCGTGGGAGGGTGATGTGATGAGCACATTCGAAGGTGCAGGTCACTCTGCCGGTAGCAACTCAACCAACGGTGAGATGCTTATCGTGCCCGTTGTACGTAATAGCGACAATAGCGAGATGTACCTTGCTCTGCAGTCACTCCCCACAGGTGGTGGCCGTAGCAATGTCGGTATCTTCTACAAGGAACTCGCCGATGCCTCTGATATAAATAGCGTAAGTGCTTTGGCTACAGGATGGGATGGTTTCTTTGAGGTAACCACCAAATCATCGGCATACAGCTCTATGGATTTGCAGGCCGACAACCGCATCGGCTTCATTTACGAGGAGACTCTCACAGGTTGGGGCAAAAGAAACAACCCTGTATCAACCTGTTTCCCCAATGGCGAGGGACAGCACAACTTCGACGGATTCGATAACATTTATGTAGCTTACGACCTTGAATACCTCACAGGTGGTGCATACAGCATCAAACGTAACGTAGACCGTCGTACTTATATAAGAAACTACTTTACTGCGATTACAGCAGATGCAAGCGATGAAACAAAGGCAGCGATGGCTAACGCCCTCGATGCTCTCAGCCCCGAGCCCACAACACAGCAGATTGACAACCTATACAACCTTAAGGCTGTTACAGAGGAGGGTGACGAGGCTTGGTATTACATCCGTTTTCAAGAAAAACGCAGTGGCTCTAATTTCGCAGTAAATTCTTGGGCTTATCTTGGTGATAACCTTCAATTTTCGGATACACAGTTAAAGAGCGACACCCAGCTGTGGAGAACGATACCCACAGGAGAGGGGACGTTCCATATCATAAGCAAAACCGGAAAATACCTGGTACCTGCGAGTAGTATCACCACAAGCACAACACAGCCTTCTGCTGCTTGGAGCATCGAAGAGTCAGAGACCGAGGGTTTGCAAGTAATATTCAACGGCTCTGTACCCTGTCAGATGCACGCCTTGAAGACCAAAGCACTCACAAACTGGGGTTATAACAGTCTTGGCGATGGTACAGGAGCCCGCAAGAACGATTCAGGTTGTAACTTTGGTTTTGTGGAGGCTGCCAAGCTATCAGATCTCACAGCTTTCGATGCAGAGGCCGGTAAAATTGGTTACTACACCGACGCTGTTATCGCAACCTATAAGGAGGCTGCCGCCGCTGCTATGACTGCTGAACAAATTGCCACAGCAAAGGCTGCGGTATTAGCTTCTACAGAGCGTAATATGCCCGTAAGCGGTAAGGCTTATACATTCAAAAATGTACAGAAGGATGGTACAACCGTATGCTGGCTCACCTATAATCCCTCAAGCGGACTTATAGAAACCACAACCACAGAGGCCAATGCAACACCTTTCGTGTGCCGCCTATTGCAGAACGGCAAATATGTATTCGTGTGCAACGACGGCAAATATATGACCTGGCGTGGTGGAGACTCGGGTAATACAGGCGTTAGAGATGCGTACGACGCCACAACTGCTGCGTACACCGATGTTACCATATCAAAGATGACAACAGGCAGCAATATTACAGGCGACCTCACCAATACTTGCTATGTAAATATCTATGCTCGCCGTAATGCCAACGGTGATGGTTGCGTTATCATCAAGAAGAGCGATTTGTCTTTTGACAAATCAAGTGCTCCTTACTATACCGACGCATACTCTTCTGCATTCATTATGGAGGAAACCACATACGCCAACACTCCCAAGCTCAACAGCGTTGGTCAAAGCGAGTTATTGTCGAACGACCTGCATAACACCTATATGTCTACATTCAGTGCGCCTTTTCCCACTGTTGCACCCGAGGGCGTAACTGCATACTATGCAACAAAAGAGAATGAGTATGTAACCCTTAATGCGATTAGCACAGAAGAATCTATCCCCGCTAATACCGGCGTAATTCTTATAGCTGAACAAAATGGTAATGCCGTAATGCTCCCTGCAGCAAGTGAGACTGCAGCCACAATCAGCACCAACCTCTTTGGTCACTCGGCAGGCGCTAACAAATCGATGACAGGCATCTCTAACGCATACCTGCTTACCAACGGTGCGCAAGGTGTAGGTTTCTACCGTTGCGCAGGCGGTACATTGTCAGCAAACAAGTCATATCTGCAACTCGAGAGTGCACAGCAGACTATAAGTATAAGTTTTGCAAATGGCATTACAAGCATCGAAGGTATCGAACTCGATTCAGAGAAGCCTGCGCTCATATACGACTTTATGGGCCGCCGTGTGAAGAATATCGGCAAGGGTATGTATATTATGAATGGTAAAAAAATTGTTAAGTAACTGTAGCTTTTTAAAACTATGAACAAAAGATTATATATTGCTCCTGATGTGGAGATTATCAAAATAGGCCCTTATGTAGCGGTCGCAGCTTCTATTTCAATTGGCAATGGTGAAACCAGTGCTGAACAATCGTTCGCAAATGAAAACCGTGGGGCGTGGGGAAGCCTATGGAATAAGTAACCAATATTTAAGAATTAAAGGCTGTCATTTATCCGGCAGTCTTTTTTTACACCCCTGTGGAGCTATTTCAACGCCCTTACAACGAAGTAATAGTCCTCTATTTTTTCAGGACTATCTGCCTGCCGGCAAGTACGTTATAGGGCTTTTCTATATGAACACCGATGAGGAGGTGGAATATATGCGAGGAGCATACAACGGACTTATTCTCGAAGTTACAGAGGATGCCATAACCTTGAGCTCTCCCAAACCCTGTTTCGAGCTTGATGAGCTCTTCGTAGTAACAATGCCCCAATATTCTAATGAGAAACTTATTCTTTCGCCCGGCGTGAAGTTATAACACAGCGCCAAAGCCGGGAAGAGCTATATAAACACAAATTGCACGGAACTATCCGTGCAATTTGTGTTTTATGAGTGTGTGAGATTTATTTCACTGCCACCTTTGCGCCAAGCACCACATACACTCCTGCCTGGAGCTCTACGCGGGTGGTGCCCTCTTTCACTCTCAAGGTGCGCACGAGGCGACCGTCCACGCTGTAGATATTTACGTTCTGCGAGGTGAGCGATGTAATTGTGAGGTAATCGCCGCCTGTGACAGATGCTGTGGGCTGTGTAGCGTCGTGGATATTTGTCGATATACCAAACTGTGCCACGTAGTTGTTGAGGCGCAGCTCGTTTGTCTCATTGTCTATGATAAGAGCGTTAGAGAGGCTTATCACACGGCTCTCCTCGGGCACTACATAGTCGCTCACGAAGGTGAGATTTACCACAGCCTCCTCGTCGCTGCTGAAGAGGTTGTCACCCTCGGAATAGACAAGCAGACGATACGATGTCATTCCGCTACGGGAAAGGGTTACCTTGTGGTCGCTCAATGAGCCTGCGGCCTCGGCTGCGGTGAGGCTCACGCCGTCGGGTATCTCAATGTCCATCTGCAGAGCTTTGTACTCTTCACCGTCGTAGCGACTTACAAGCAGCGGCAACGTGCTTGCCTCTCCCATAACCATTTCGAAGTCGTTGGCATAGAGCTCGCCAAGCGCCATAGGAGTCTTGTACATCTGCATAGCAGTGAGGGGCTGTGCCGCCTTCACCTCGCTCGCTATCGCAAGAATATCATCGGTAGTGATGCTCTTGTCGCCATCTACATCGGCTTTGGCAAATGTAAACGATGCGTGTGTGTTTCCGTTGTTATAGGCTGTTGTCAAGGCTATATCGTGAATAGTGAGCAGGTTGTTTTTATTCACATCGCCCACATAGGGATAGGCAAACTCGTCGAGGTTGAACTTGCGCAGATTACCATAGATATACCAAGCACGGTCGTTTATCCAGGCCTGCATACGGGTATTTATTTCGTCGTATCCATATCCGTCGCCCCACACTGTGGAGTTGTTCTCAAACGAGCGACTCGCAAAATTGTAATAGCTGTCCATATAGTCCTTGAGCTCGTCGAGCGATTTCTTGTCGAGGAACTCCTTCCACACCTTGTGATAGTATTTATTTACCACGGTGATGTTATACAGCTCTGTAAAGAAGGTATGTCCGGGCTCCGTAGCCATAGAACTCTTGAGCACATCCTGCGATATGTTCGCAACGCAATAGTCCCTTGTGCTCTCGTAGCCAAACGCCCAATCGAAGTCCCACACAGGGCCGAATTTCATCTTGCTTTCGGGGTTGCCAAGCTCCTCCTTGAAGAGATAGGTGCTCTTGGGGTGGCCTATCTCCTGGTTGCACACCAGTTCGTTCACAAGCATAAAGCGCGACAGGGCCTCCATATCGAGGATTTTATCCACACCACGGCTGTTGAACACCACTGAATCGATGGCGTTATACTCCTTTTGTATAAGCGCCTTGCGTTCTGCCGCTGCTGCGGATGTGTACTCGGTAAGGTCGGGCTCTTTGATGTTCACAGGCATATTATAGAACATCGATTTGAACTTGTAGTTCTCGTCATAATAGGTATCGAGCTCGAGCAGACAGCCCAGTTCCTCGTCTACATCTACGCTGTTGTTTGCAAGGCCCACCTTCTCGGTAAACATATAACTGCCGCGATAGGTTCCGTTTATATAGAGCTCCACGGGGATGATGTGGTTGGTGTATTCTGCACCTGCCATCTGTCCTATCTTCATTGCCACGGCATTGGCCATCATAGAGTAGGTCTGCGCATTGGCGAGGAGCACCCAGCTCTTACCTTTTGTGAGGCCAAAGGGCTTCACCTTGCTTGAGAATTTCAGGCGATAGGGTTTCTTTGAATAACCCCACGAGGTGTTTCCGCGACCTTTTATCTGCACCGAATCCTCGAAATTGTCGTACACGCCATAGCCTGTGATGCGGAATTTAGCCGACAGGTATTTCTCCTTGCTCACAACCTCGGCACCGTTTACTATGTCGATGTCAATGCGGGGCACAGATATTGCGTTGTCGGTGAGCCAGTCGATTGCCACCTTGTACTGACGGCCGAAGGGCACTCGTTTCTGCGCATACTCGGCCTCGCTCACAAGCACCGAGTCGCCGGGTGTCACATCGTAGATTCTCAACTCGGATAGTGCCATATGATTCTTTGCATACTCGCCTGCACTCTGCAACACACGCAGATAGCTGTAGTTGCCGTTAAGGGATATCGCGGGAGAGGTGTATTCGCCCCATCCGCTACCTGTGGGCAGGCCGTCGGCTGCCGATGTGAGGGTGCGCACAAGGGTGAGAGACTCGGCGTTGTCACCGGCATATATCTCGAGTGTCTTGGGTGCATATCCCGACTGCTGACGACAGAGGTAGTAGAGTTTTATCATATCGGTCGGCTGCGGCAGAGCTATGTCGATATATGCGTTCACATTGATTGTGGCATCGTTGGCGCTACCCCAGGTTGAGTGGAAATAGGTGTAGACGTCGTTGTCGAGCAGGCTGCCTACACCCTCGCTCAAAGAGGTGGAGGGTTTGTTTGTGCTCAACATAGAGGCTTCGAGAGGAATCTCCTCAACTACCTCGTCGGTATACTCCCACACCTCGTCCTGCACCTTCACTTTGCCCAGGATTTTCTTGTATCCGGGATATGTGACGGTGTACACCTTGGGAGTGGCAAAGCTCTGACGTGTCACCTTGGACTCCTGAAGCACGGTATCCACATAGGCCACAGCTCTGTCGTCGCTCAACTGGAAGCTTGCGGTGAGCCATTTGCCTATTGCGTTGAGCGAGAAGACCATCTCGTCACTTATCTCACCTGCCTCGGCATCGACATTGAGTGTGGGGTTATATTTATTGTTGAACTTGTACGACTTGAACTCGGGCAGCTGCGGTACTACGGCCGAAATGCTGTCATATTCCTGACTTGTGTAGTAGAGCACGTCGCCCGATGTGAGAGGCACGCAGAGGAAATCGCCCTCTGTGTAGTAACCACCGTCTATTTCACTCACGGGGAAGGCGTCCACGCCGCCGTCAGTGAGGTAGACATAGATGCACTCCTCATCGGCAGCGCCCTCTTCCTCGCCAACCTCGCCTTTGGCTGTGAGGGTTATCTCGGTGGGGAAGAGTTTCCCGTTGTCACGGCTCGAGAGTTCTATGTAGAACGAGCTCATAGGCGCGGGGAAGGCTATGTCGAGGTAGACCTTGCCCACGGGATTCATTTCACCATTTTTCCATATAGAATGCCAGTAGGTGCCGGTGCTTCCGTCACATATTCCGCTTATATCGCCCTCGCTGAGTTCCTGTGAGTTGGTGGAGAAGGCTGCTGCGTTGAGAGAAATCTTGCTGCCGTTGGCATCGAAGAGTTTCACCTCGGCAAGGCTTATCATAGGATAGCCGTCGAAAAGCTGTCCGTCGTCGGTGCTGCGGTCGAATGTGAGCCTGATGCCCTCGACGCCCTTGCGCAAGGTTACAATGGGACTTGTCCATACATATCCGCCATAGCTCTCCTTGACACCGGGCAGGCCCGCTGCGTCACCATACTCTATGGGGAAGTTCTGGTAGGTTATCTTTGTTGAATGGAACAGGGCGATATCGGCCTCTATCTGCCTATAAAGTGCTGCATACTGGTCGGCCGAGTAGATACCGGTCTTCTGTTTCGCATCGGTTATGCTTGTGCGCACAGCCACGAGTATCGAGCGCGAGTTCTCGGGATATGTGTCGGTCACATAGGGATAGCTGCTGAATGTAGAGTTCTCAAGGATGCTGTCTACAAGCTGCTCATAGATATCGAGCTTGAAAGCCACATATTTCACAAGTGCCGACGAGATTTCTGCGACGGTATTTTCTATCTGTGAAATTGTAACAGAGGCACCGCCCATCATAGCCTCGGCCGCTGCTATCGCTGTTTCGAGGTCTTTAATCTCGCTGCCCGTGCAGGCACCATCGAAATCGCCAAACTGCTCTCTGTAGGCGTTTGCACTCTGCACGAGAGAGGATAGTTTCATAGTTGCGATGTCCGAAACAGATATTGAGAGGTTTTTCACTGTCTCTATGTCGATTATAGCGCCATAGATGCTCCAGTTGAAAGCTACGGGGAGAGAGTATCCGGCAGTGTAATCCCCCCTATCAAGCGCCTCTTTCTTGACAAGCGCAAAGGTCTTCATCTTTGACATTGCATTGTCGCGCAGCTCTGCACCCACATACAAGGGGGCTGTCACCTCGCCCGCATCGGCATCGTTATATGTCGTTACATAGGACATCTCGAAGTCGCCCGAAGCAAGAGGGGTAAATTTGACCACGGCGGCCTCGTCGATATTGCTTGTGCTCTCCTGCCAACCGTTCTTGCCGTTATACTCCTCGCCCGAGTCCTTGAGAAAGAGTCCCTGCACAGGCCAATAAACATAGTATCCACCGTCACCGGTGTCGATAAGCTGCATCAGGTTCTCAAAGCCGGGCTCCTCGGTACCCTGCTCGGCGCAGAGCATAAAAATGGGGCCACTACCCCAGTATATCATACCGTCATTGGCATAGTGATACTGCAGCGAATTGCTCTGCATCACAAAAAGGCGGTTCTCAACACTCAATTCATCGGCCGACACAACAGCCTCGCCAAGCTCAAATTCTGCGACAGTGCCCACACCCGTGTAATCGGTTCCCAAAGTTACGGCCACCTTTGTGGGGGCATTCTTGGACTGCCCCATACGGGTACCCCACTCGAGGCGGAAAGAGGAGATTGCCTTGTCGAGCTGGAGCTCCACATAGTGATAATCGGCAACCGCATTGATCGATGACCACATAGAATGGAAGTAGGTATTGTAATTGTCGTCATAAAGACCGTCAAGGCCCTCACCATCTTTCGAGAAAAAGGAAGACAACGAATTATGGTCGGCATTCGAGATGGGCGAATAGGAAAGGGGATTGCCGTCGCCATCGTATATGGCAAGCTCCGAAAGAGCAAAACAGTAATTGTTACCATTGGGTCTCTCGTGTGTCTGCGTGTCGAGCACGGTGATACGCACCCTGCGTGTCGCCAGAACGCCAAGGTCGAAAAGCGGCGAAGTGAATTTGTAATACTCACCACTCGCCGTTGTGTTCAGCACTCCGGGCAATCCGTTGATGTTTGACAACAACGAAACCCACTCCTGTGCTCCGGCACCTGTAAACGCAAGCAGAGCCACAACTAATGAAAGTAAAAACCTCTTCATATCTATGTAGAATTTTAATTTTACTAATTTTCGATTCTACAAAGAAATGAAATATTACTTAAAAAACAAAGAATTTAAAAATATTTAAATAAATATAACCTACGCACGCGAGAAAAGCCTCGCGCATCTCCCTTCTCTACGGCCTCACCTGCACAACCACCCAAAGAGAGCAATTCCTTGATTTAAACCACATAACAGAAAAGCAGAAGCAACCTCCTATTACTCAACCTATAGAGCCACGGCATAAAAAGATAAAACAACAAGATTGTCGGGATATACCACTCATAAAAATAGCCCCCGGGTGTTTATCATAATAAAACCACCAGCCTAACCCGCTGTAATAACACAGATACTGAAACACAGACTGCGGATAGTTGTTACGCCCCAAGACAACAGTGACCAAAAGCATCGCGGTTATCAACACCCACCAAGTTGGAACAATTCTTAAAACCCGTTTCTTAATAAAATGCAAATAGCCACCATCTTTGGACAACGAGAAGCAAAGACCAAATGCACTTAAAATCACAAAAGTATCAACCCCCAAGTGACCACCCGCGGCAAATACCCCAACGTAGTTCCCGCAAGAAACGAATAATGAAACGAAATCACCCACAAAATCGAAACCCCATCAAAGAGGTTCTATTTCTCTGTATATGGCCAAGGTCAATCATAGCAACTCAAAAATAAGCATTGCGCAAATAAACGAATCTTTTCAAAGTTTACACAACGATAAAAAAAAGAAAGGGCGACATTGTCGCCCAAGTAAAAAATGTGTCGCCTTTTCTTATAAATTATCAAACAAGTTTATAGAGGATATGCAACGCATTGTTGAGTTTATAGAATGTAAAGGGAAAATTAATCCTGAGTTTCAATTATTACAGTGCCATCAGGATTGAAAATCACCTTGATATTTTTTTTCATCCATAATGCAAACAAAGATATTAAAGCCGCAGCAGTTATTATGGCAAGAGCTACTACTGCCGTTTCTGCGAGAGCAAGCTCTTGAGTCGGTTCTATAATTCTATCAAGTATTGCACTGTTAAGTTTATCCTTTACTGTAACGACAACACCTTTTTGTTTTAGCGACTCCAAAGTTTCCACAACCTTAATCGTGTCATTGTCTGTAATATAAATTGGGAATTTGTCCTCTTTTAAAAGTTTTTTTAATTCCTTATGGCTATTTGCTTTATACATAATTGTTTTTTTTAAATATTGTACAAATGTAACAAAAAAAAATAAATATACCAAGTGGCTGTAATTATCGAACAGAAAATAAGAACGAAGTATTCAAGATTATGCGCTTATTTTCAAGCAATTACAAAAATGAAAAAGAAAAAGCGACAAACGATTTTCACTGTTTGTCGCCTTGTGTCGGAATGAGGCGACTCGAACGCCCGACCCCTACGTCCCGAACGTAGTGCGCTACCAACTGCGCTACATTCCGTACACCAAAAAAACAGAGCGAAATATGGGATTCGAACCCACGGCCCTCGGCTTGGGAAGCCAATGCTCTACCACTGAGCTAATTTCGCAGGTAATCACATTTCAAATGTTATGCACAAAAAAGCACAACTCGCTCGTTTTCCACTGCAAATATAAGTGATATTCGCGGGATTTTCACAAAAAACCGACTTTTTTTTGAAAAAACATATTTTTTTTGCAAAAACATTTGCACAGTTCAAATTATTGCCATACATTTGCACTCGCAAAAGCAACGGTGCCATAGCTCAGTTGGTAGAGCAAAGGACTGAAAATCCTTGTGTCCCCGGTTCGATTCCTGGTGGCAACACAGCAAAGAAAAGCAAAACAACGTAAAATCCTGATTTTCAATGAAAATAGAGATTTTTTATTTTCCCTAAAAACGCAAAAAAGTGCGGTTCACGACCGCCTTTGGTGGAGCAAGAGGTGGAGCAAACGGGTGTTCCAAACATCTCCACCCTGAAAGAGTGCTTTTCGCTGATTCACAACATTTTGCATAGCGTCAAAACGGGTCCAGATTCCTACTTTTGCCAAATAAAACTTTAACTTAAAAGTAGGAAAAAATGAGACGAGATTCATTTAATGTGCTTTTCTTTATCAAGAAAACCAAGCTGCTGAAGAACGGAGAGGCTTCAGTATGTATGCGTATCACAGTCAATGGCGCAAGAGTAGAAACAAACATTCGCAAAAGCATTGAGCCAGTATCGTGGAATCAAGCAAAGGAGTGTGCGAGGGGCAAAAGCCGCAAATCAACCGAGCTCAACAACTACATCGAGGAGAGTCGCATCAAACTCCACCGAATTTACACGCAACTCCAAGAAAATGGGGAACTTATCACTGCCCGAATATTACAGGAAAAGTTCTTTGGAGTGGACAAAAAGGTGGAGCAAGTACGCACCATCATCGGAACTATGCATGAACACAACGAGCAATGCCGAGCATTGGTGGGTAAAGATTTTGCCCTAATCACCGTAAGGCGATACGAAAGTTGTACCCGCTATCTTGCTGAACTTATCAAACTGAAATACGACAAGGAGGATTTGCCTATTACGGAGGTAAATGGCGAACTTGTGCGAGCCTTTGAGTTCTATTTGAAAAGCGAGAAGAATTGTCAGCAGAATACCGTTATCCGCTATATGAAGTGCTTGAAGAAGATTATCAACCTCGCACTTGCCAACGAGTGGATAGAGAAAAATCCTTTTGCGGGCATCAAGTTCCACGAAAAAGAGGTCGTGCGCGAGTTTCTGACTATGGATGAGCTTATGACAATATACCAAAAGGAGTTTGCACTACCCCGCCTTGCATTGGTGCGTGATGTATTTATCTTCGCCGCCTTTACGGGATTGGCATTTATAGATGTTCAGCAACTCGCTGCCGAGCATATCGTGCAAGACAACAACGGACACTATTGGATTCGCAAGACGCGCCAAAAGACAAATAATATGTGTAATATCCCGCTGTTGGATATCCCGTTGGCAATTCTCAAGAAATACGAGAACCACCCGACTTGCATCAAACGTGGCATATTACTGCCCGTTCCTTGCAATCAGAATATGAACAGCTACCTAAAAGAGATTGCCGATGTCTGCGGAATTCAGAAGCACCTTAGCACACATGTGGCAAGACATAGC